>NZ_JBNCLI010000009.1:0-404778 GCF_049844595.1 Streptomyces sp. DT224 | reverse complement strand
GGAACAATCCAACTCCACGTACCCCGACCCATGACGAGCTCAACGAGCCAACCCCCACATAGGACACGGTCTTAGAGATCGTCTCAACTGGCCTGATTAGTAGGCTGACTGGGTGATGACGATGGTGGAACGTCTGATCCCGGATGGGTTGTGGGAATTGTTTCAGCGGGTGGTACCGGCTCCTCCGGTACGGCCCCAAGGTGGGGGCCGACGTCGATACGGGGACCGGCAGGTGCTCGCGGCCATCGTGTTGGTGGCCACGACAGGCTGCCGTGGCGCCAACTGCTTCCGGGCTTCGGCCCGTCTGAGCCCACTGCACATCACCGCTTCACCGAGTGGGCCCGGGCACGTGTCTGGGGCAAGCTCCACCGCCTGGTCCTGGACGAACTCGGCGCCCGGGGCGAGCTGGACTGGTCGCGGTGCGCGATCGACTCGGTGAACATGCGGGCGACGGAAGGGGGGGACCTGACGGGTCCGAATCCCGTAGATCGCGGCAAGAAGGGCTCAAAGATCCACTTGATCACCGAGCGGACCGGTCTGCCCCTCTCCATCGGCATCTCCGCCGCGAACACCCACGACAGCCAGGGCCTTGAACCCCTGGTGCGCGGCATCCCACCGATCCGCTCCCGGCGCGGGCCCCGCCGGCGACGGCCCGCCAGACTCCACGCCGACAAGGGCTACGACTACGACGAACTGCGCAAATGGCTCCGCAACCGGAACATTGTCCCGCGCATCGCCCGCAGGGGAATCGAATCCTCCCAGCGGCTTGGCCGCCACCGGTGGACCATAGAGCGTACCGTGGCATGGCTGGCCGGGTGCCGCCGCCTGCGCCGGCGCTACGAACGCAAGGCCGAACACTTCCTGGCCTTCGCCGGGATCGCCGCCACCCTGATCTGACACCGCAGACTCGCGATCTGACCAGCGATGGAATGGTCCAGTTGTCCGGTGGTCACTGCCAGTTGGCTGCCTTGATTACGGACACGGCGGCGTCGGGGACGGACGCGGTGGTGGTGTCTATGGTGAAGTCGTCGACTGCGGCCCGGCTGAGGATTGCGTCCAGTTCAGCGGACCGGTCCAGGTGCCATTGCAGCGCTTCGGGCTCCTTGTCGTGGCGCTGAGCCAGACGCCGGTGGATGACTGGCAGTTCGGCCCGCAACCAGCACACCGTGAGATCGACGCCTACGGCATCGGCCATTTTCTTCCGCTCGTTCTGGTGCTCGACCACGCCGGCGAGTACGAGGCGCGTTGCTCCCGCATCGAGGTAGTTGCCAGCAATGCTCCGCAGGTTTCGCAGCAGCATGCCGGAATTGAAGCGGTCGCCGGGAGGCGCGGGCCACGACTTCCTCAGCCAGTCGAGGTCGAGCACGGCATGAGATACCCCGGCGTCGGCAAGAAGGTCGCCCACCGCCTCGGCCACGGTGGTCTTACCCACACCCACAGTGCCGTTGACCAAGAGAGCCTGCGCGTTCCAAGGGCTGTCTGAGTGCATCTCGGCATCGTATGTCAAGGAACGCGGGCCTCGTATGTGCACTCCTGTTGAGAGTCGTCGACAGGAAGTGAAGTCCCAATCGAGATGACTTCTTAGACCGTGTCCTATGTGGGGGTTGGCTCGTTGAGCTCGTCATGGGTCGGGGTACGTGGAGTTGGATTGTTCCGGACGGGTTGTGGGAGATCGCGGAGCCGCTGATCCCGCCGTCGAAGGTGCGGCCGCAGGGCGGTGGGACGCAGGACACGCCTGATGAGACGCTGTTCGCCGCGATCATCTACGTTCTGGTCAGCGGATGTGCTTGGCGGGCGCTGCCACCGTGCTTCGGGATATCGAAGTCGACGGCCCACCGCAGGTTCCTGATCTGGTCGAGAGCCGGTGTCTGGGGCCGGCTGCACGAAGAGATCCTGCACCGCCTGGACGACGCCGGCCTGCTCGACCTCTCCCGGGCCGTGCTCGACTCCGCCCACGTGAGGGCTAAAAAAGGGGCGAACTCACAGGTCCGAGCCCCGTGGACCGGGGCAAGCCGGGTTCCAAGATGCACGTCCTGTCGGACGCGAACGGACTGCCCCTACTCGTCGGCCTCTCCGCGGCCAACACCCACGACAGCCTCGCCCTGAAGCCCATGATCACAGGTCACCAAACGAGACACGACCCCCACCGTGGCCGCTACTTCAAGCCCCAGCGCCTCCACGCGGACAAGGCATACGACGTCCCTCACCTGCGGCGATGGCTATGGGGCAAGCACATCGGCGTACGCATCGCCCGCAAGGGAGTCGAATCCAGCGAACGGTTAGGCCGCCGCCGTTGGGTCATCGAGCGGACGATGTCCTGGCTGGCCGGCTACCGCAGGCTCAACCACCGCTACGAACGCCAACCCCGCAACTACCTGGCCTTTCTCGGCCTCGCCGCAGCACTCTGCTGCTACAAACGACTCGCCCGACACGCCACATAGGACACGGTCTAAGCCCTGTCGGCCCGTGGGGCAGACGCCCAGCGGTCCGCATCGGCGTACGCGGTCTCCAGCGGGCCGAAGATCCGCGGTGCGGCGGGGACGACGCCGCCGGGGCCGAGCCGGGCGGCGATGCCCGAGCGTTCCAGGAGCCGGAGCAGGGCGGGCTCGACGCCGCACAGGATCAGCCGGCCGCCCTGGTCCTCCAGGCGGGCGGCGTAGCGGTCGAGGAGCTTGAGCATCGCCGAGGAGGGCACGTCGGGCAGGGCGCGGACGGTCAGGACCAGGACCGCCCCGCGCGCCCCGTCCACCGCGGGCAGCTGGTTCTCGATCCTGGGCAGCTCGGCGAAGAAGGAGGAGCCCGCGTACTCCAGGACGGTGACCGTTCCTGGTGCGAGGGCGGTCGGCGGTTCGGTGGTCTCCCAGTGTCCGGGGCCATCGGCTCCGTCCGGGGTGCGGCGCAGGGCCAGGAGCTTCGCCTGCCGCGCGGCCTGGGCGCAGTACAGCAGGAGCGAGAGCACGGCGCCCAGGACGATGGCCTGCTGGAGGGGGATCTGGGTGGTGGCCAGGAAGGTGAGGATCATCGCCGCCGACGACATCCGTGAGGTGCGCAGGACGAGGAGGATGTCGTGGCGCTTGCCCCAGATGAGTTCGCCGCCGACGACCAGGATCAGCCCGCCGATCACGGGCATCGGGATGCGCTCGGCGAGCGAACCGGCCACCAGGACGACCAGGGCGAGGAAGACGCCGGAGACGACTCCGGCCCAGCGGGTGCGGGCCCCGGCCGAGACGGCGACGCCGGTACGCGAGAGCGAACCGCCCGAGGGCATCGCCTGGAACAGGCCGCCCGCGAGGTTGGCGTAACCCTGTGAGCGGAAGTCACCGTTGACGTCGGAGCGGGCGCCGTCCGGGTTCGGCATCGACGGCGCGATCCCCGCGGCCTGGGCGAGGCCGACCAGCGCCACCGAGAACGCCCCGCCGATCAGGTGCGGCACGGCGGACAGGTCCGGCGCGGTGAAGGACGGCAGGGCCGTGGGGATGGCGGCGATGTCCTTGACCAGCTCCACGTCGGTGGAGAGGAGCGCCGCCCCGATGCTGGTCACGACCATCGCGATCAGCAGGGCGACGGGTTCGAGGCGTTTGACGGCTCGGGCCGCCGCCCAGATCGCGATCGTGACGGCGGCGGTGGCGGTCGCCGCGCCCTGCCAGCTCCCGACGTGCACCAGCCAGTCGACGAGCTGGTAGAGCTTGTTGTGCCCCTGCGGCGTATAGGCGGTGGCGTCCTTCAGTACGCCCGTCATGATCTGCAGGGCGATGCCGGTGGAGAAGCCGGTCATCACCGCGTTCGACACGAAGCTCATGACCGCGCCCAGCCGCAGGACGCCCAGGAGCAGCATCGCCGCGCCGACCATCACGGTCAGCACGGCCACATTCCCGGCGTCCTTGGGGTCGAGCCCCGCGTCCGACAGGACACTCTTCGAGGTCAGGGCGATGGCGCTGGTCAGCGTGGTGACCATGAGGACGGTACGGGAGGTCAGCGAGCCCACGATCGCGGGCACGACGCCCGCGTAAAGCCCGGCGACCGGGTTGAACCCGGCGATCGAGGCGTACGCCATCCCCTCGGGGATGGAGAACAGACCGGTCACCGCCCCGGAGGCCGCGTCCGAAGCCTTCGGCCGGCCCAGTCCGGCGAGCGCACGACGGACCCGGCTCGTGGCCGCCTGCTTCACGAGAGGCCGGTGATCGCGTCACCGATGTACTTGACGCCGAGCACCACGAGGACGGTGGCCATGATCGCCGCATTGTGGGCGGACATCCACTCCTTCCACCCGCCCAGCACCCGGGCCGAGCGACTGCCGCCCAGCAGGTAGACACCGAGTGGCAGCAGCGTGCACAGGGAGCCGATGAGCACCATCAGCACGGCGGCCACCGTCTTGCCCGCACCCGACGCGTCGGCGGTCGCGATCGAGACGGCACCGCCGACGCCCAGGGCCAGGTTCTTGGGGTTGGCCGCCACCAGCGCGACCGCGAGCCCGGCCGCCTTGGCCGGGGTGAACCGGTCCAGGGCCCGCATCCACTTCGGCGCCGCGGCCTCGTGCCCCTCGCGTGGCCGGCCGCGCCACTGCTTGTACGCCATCAGTACGAAGAGCACGCCCAGGGCCAGCTTGAGCCAGTACGCCCAGGAGGGCTTCTCCCCCTCGGTGTGCAGCCCGCTGCCCGCCGCCACGACGACGGCGACGACGGCCGCCAGGCCCGCCACCCAGCCCGCGGTGAACGCGATGCCGTTCGTCCGCCCCTTGGGGGTGGCCAGCATCAGGATCACCGCGATCAGCGGCAGCGGGCTGATCGCGATGCCCACCGCCGAGGTGAGCATCGCTCCGATCGCCTCGCCCATGTGTGCCTCCTCGTCCCCGGCCCTTCCATTGAGCACCGCCCCCACCGCCCCTCGCCCGCAGGGCGCAGCCACATGGGGGCCCCTACGCCGGATGCGCCTCCCGCCAGGCCCCCATGGACCGGTCCCACTCCTCCCCCGTCAGCGCCGTGAGCGACGCCGGGAACAGGCCGTCCTCCTCCTTGGCGATGTGGTGGTGCAGCTCGTCCACCGCCTCGCGCAGCCGGACGACGTCCTCCTCGCGGCTCAGGTCGATCCCCCGCAGGAACGCGCCGAGTTCGCGGTGCTCGCGTACGAGCGCGTCGATGTAGTCCGCGTACTCCGGATCGGCGCTCATCACCGCGAAGAGCCCCTGCTCCTCGCCCCGCCAGTGCGCCACGAGCTCGCGCTCCATGCGGGCGACCAGACCCGGGACGAGGGCCCGGTCCCCGTCGTCCAGCGCGCGCAGGGCCGCGCCCGCCGTGTCCGTGACGGACTCGTGCTCCGCGATGAACTCCTTGATCAGCGGGATCTCCCGGCAGCCGCAGTAGTGGCACATATGCGGCACTTTGCCATATATGTCAGCGCCTACGCGTCGCGCCCGCGCAGCAGCAGACCGCCCGCCAGCAGCGCGGCCGCCGCCCATGCCCCGAGCACGCCCAGTCCGGCCCAGGGGCCGATGGGCAGCGCGTCCAGATGGACCGTGGCCTGCACCGCGAGGCCGGCGGGCATGGGTGAGACCTGTTGGAGGTGGCGCTGCCACTCCGGGTCCTGGACCACCCCGATCACGACCGGGAACACGTAGAGCAGCCCGAGCACGATCCCGATGGCGGGCGCCGCCTCCCGTACGGCGGTCGCCACACCGAGGCCGAGCAGGGCGACAAGGGCGAGGTAGAGCACCGAGCCCACGGCCGCGCGCAGGGTCGGGCCGTCGGCCAGGGTCAACGGGGCGTAGCCGTGCGCCTCGGTGAATCCGCTGCCGGGCAGGATGAGGCGCCCGCCGAGGAGCGAGGCCAGGACAGCCGCCGTTCCGGAGGCCAGGACGACCGCCGTGAGGACCGTCGCCTTGGCCGCGAACACGGCCATCCGGTCCGGCATCGCCGTGAGCGTCGTACGGATCATGCCGGTCCCGTACTCCCCGCTGACGGCCAGCACCGCGAGGACGGCCACGACGGCCTGGCCGACGGTGACCCCGGTCAGGGCGACCCGCACGGCGTCCTCGCCGCATCCCGTGTCCGGGCACTTCACGGCCTCGGCCGTGCCGCAGCCGACCGCCACGGTCATCGCGACGGCGAGCAGGAGCAGCCTGCCCAGGTCCCCCGCCGTGCGCAGCTTCGTCCACTCCGCGCGAAGGGCGCTCATACGTCCCTCCCGCGCAGCCGCACCACGGCCAGCCCGTGAGCGAGCGCCGCGTACCCGCACAGCACGGCGAGCCCCGCCCACGGCGCGAGCGGGAAGTACCCGGTCGACGGCTCGTACACGCTGAGCACCTGCGCGTACCGCGGCAGCGTCTGCTGCACGGCGAAGCCCGCGGCCGGGGTCACCCGCAGCAGCCACTCCGAGACGCCCGCGGGCAGCGCGCCGGAGGCGGCGAGCAGGAACGGCAGCACCAGCGACGCGACGACCAGCGCGACCGCCGTGCCGCTGCGCCGCAGCAGCGCACCGGCCCCGAGCGCGAAGACGGCGGCGGCCGCGCAGAGCAGGCCGGTCCCGGCCACGACCCGCAGTTCGGTCGCCGCCGTGACGGGGAGGACGAGGAAGCCCCTGCCGCGCGCACCGCTCGCACCGAGGGGAAGCACGACCGCCGCGGCCACCAGGCCGACAGCGCCCGCGACGCCCCCGGCCACCAGCGCCTTGGCGCCGAGCACCCTGCCTCGCAAAGGCGTCGCCGTCATGGTCGTACGCAGCAGACCCCGCCGGTACTCGCCGGTGATGGAGACCGCGCCTACGGCGATCACGGCGATCAGCCCGGCGAAGGTGCCGACGAGGAAGTCCTCGACGGAGAAGCCGACGCCCATCACGGGCCCGCCGACGACCGGTGCGATGTCACCGGCCCCGGTCACGGTGAACCCGTCGCCGGTCCGGGTGAAGCCGCCCTTGAGGGTGTTCGTGTAGCTGCCGGAGGTGCCCGCGTCGCCGCCCACTTGCGTGCCGCTCCACGGGGCCCGCGACCAGTCGCCGGTGAGGGCGGGGCGGCCGAAGGTGCCGGTGGCCACGGCGGGAACGAAGCCCGCGCCCGCCCCGGTGCCCCGCTTCGCCTGCGGCGACGTGGCGAAGAGCCCGGCCCGCACAGTGCGCCCGAGCCCGGACAGCCTCGCCCGGCCGACCTCGGTCCAGCGGGAGCCGTCGGCGGAGGCGTAACCGGTGAGACGGTCGCCGGAGCGGACCAGGCGCAGCCACCCCTGCGGCGCCCCGGGGCCCGCCGTGTCGTGCGTGTAGTCGTACTGCATGCGGACGCCGTGAGCACCGGTGGCCATGAGCGCCGCGTACGGCGATCCCTGGGCGAGGCTCTCCTTCACGATGATCCCGGCCTTCGCCCAGGGCTGGACGCCGCGAGCGGTCCCGCCGGTTCCGGCGTCGGCCACACCGGTCAGGGAGCGCAGTTCGACGGTGAGGGCGCCATCGCCGGTGAGGGTCCGGTGCACGAAGGAGAAGCTGTCGTTGACGGCCTCTCCGCCCGGGCCACGCGGATACGAGGAGGAGCCGCCGCCACCGGGAGCGGGGGCGGCCGTTCCGAGCAGGCCGACCACGATCGTCGCCAGGAACGCCCCGGCCATGGTGAGGACCCAGCCCCGTACCGTACGGAACTTCGTCCACTCAGCGTGCAGCGTCGCGAGGAAGCCGGTGCGCCCCGTGCGGAAGCCGCTCATCGCGTGCCCTCCCCCGCCGGAACGCCCCGGTACTCCACCGCGTCCCGGGTCAGCTCCATGTACGCCTCCTCCAGCGTCGCCCGGTGCGCGGACACCTGCGAGAACGGCACCCCGGTCCGGGCGAGCAGGGCCACGACCGCCTCGTCGGCCAGGCCCGTGACGCCGAGGGTGCCGGGGCCGGTCGCGAGCACGGCGGCGCCCGCGCCACGCAGGACCTCGGCGGCGCGCTCCGGCGCGGAGGTGCGCAGGACGACCCGGTCGCCGGACGCCTCGGCGAGCAGGCCGGCGACGCTGGTGTCCGCGAGGACCCGGCCGCGCCCGATCACGACGAGGTGGTCGGCGGTGTCCTCCAGTTCGCCCATCAGGTGGCTGGAGACCAGGACGGCACGCCCGCCCCGGGCCAGCGACGACAGGAAGCCGCGCATCCACACGATGCCGTCGGGATCGAGGCCGTTGAACGGTTCGTCCAGCATGATCACCGGCGGGTCGCCGAGGAGCGCCGCCGCGATGCCCAGGCGCTGGCGCATCCCCAGCGAGAAGCCGCCCGCCCTGCGCCGGGCCGCCGGGCCCAGTCCGGCCTGTTCGATGACCTCGTCCACGCGCCGGGCCGGCACACCCTGGGAGTGGGCCAGCCACAGCAGGTGGTTACGGGCGGTACGGCTCGGCTGCACCGCGGAGGCGTCGAGCAGAGCCCCCAGATGCCGGAGCGGCCGGCGCAGGGTGCGGTACGGCACCCCGCCGACCAGGGCCTTCCCCTCCTCGGCCGCGTCGAGGCCCAGGATGACGCGCATGGTGGTGGACTTGCCCGCGCCGTTCGGGCCGACGAAGCCGGTCACCCGGCCGGGGCGCACGGTGAACGTCATGCCGTCCAAAGCCAGTCGGGGCCCGAAGCGTTTGCGGAGACCGATGACCTCGATCGTCGCGCTCGTACTCTCATCACTCATGGCCCCACCCTGGAAGGGGAGGCGTCACAGGAGCCGAACGGCCGCTGTCATCCCGCTGTTAGGCGCCTCGGCCTAGCCTGACCCGTACCGGCCGTGGCGAGAGGGGAGCACGCGCATGACATGGGGTCCTCCCCGACGGCTCACGGGCCTGCGCCGCACCACCGCCCGCACCCGTTTCACCGCCCTGTACGTGACGCTGTTCCTGCTGTCGGGAACGGCACTGCTCGCCATCGCGGCCCTGGTGGCCTCCGGCGGATCGCGGGACAGCCGGACCGCCCCCGGTGGCGGCACACCCGCGACGGCGGCACAGGCCCAGGGCCTCATTGACGACCTGGAGCAGCAACTGGCCCAGGCGCACGACACCCAGACCCAGCAGATCCTGCTCGGCTGCGCCATCGCCCTCGGCGTCATGGTGGTCGCCTCGGCCGGACTCGGCTGGTTCGTCGCGGGCCGGGTGCTGCGCCCGCTGCGCGTCATGACGGCGGCCACCCGCCGGATCACCGCCGACGGCCTGCACGAACGCCTGGCCATGGACGGGCCCGGCGACGAGGTGAAGGAGCTCGCCGACACGATCGACGATCTCCTCGGCCGCCTGGAGAGCTCCTTCGAGGGCCAGCGCCTCTTCGTCGCGAACGCCTCCCACGAACTGCGCACCCCGCTCACCACGATGCGGGCCTCGCTGGACGTGGCCCTGGCCAAGCCGGGGCCGGTCCCCGAGGCCACGGCCACGCTGGCCGCCCGGATGCGCGCCGAGCTCGACCAGGTGGACCGGCTGCTGGAGAACTTCCTCGTCCTGGCCCGCGGCCGCCGGGGCGAGTTCACCGACACGACGCGTCTCGCCCTCGCCCCGCTCGTCCGGGCCGCGCTGGCGGACCGCGCGGACGACATCGCGGCCGGCGGCCTGACCGTGCGCGAGGACCGGACCGACGGGACCGCGTGGGTGTCCGGCAGCCCGACGCTCCTGCGCCGCGCCGTGGACAACGTGGTCGACAACGCCATCGTGCACAACGGCCCCGGCGGCTGGATCGGTGTCGCGGTCCGGGCCGAGGAAGGCGCGGTGTCGCTGGCCGTGGAGTCGGGCGGACCGGTGCTCGACCAGGGGCGGGTGGCGGACCTCGTCCAGCCCTTCCGGCGCCTGGGCGGCGACCGGACCGCCACCGGCCGGGGCAGCGGCCTCGGGCTCTCCATCGTCGCGGCGATCACCCGCGCCCACGGCGGCACCCTGGACCTGTGCGCCCGCGCCGAAGGCGGACTGCGCGTCACGCTCACCCTGCCCGTCGCGGACACGGAGGTGGCACCGTGAGAGTCCTGGTGGTCGAAGACGCCCACACCCTCGCCGAGGTCGTCGCCGAGGGGCTGCGCGACCAGGGCATGGCCGTGGACGTGGCGCACGACGGGCTCGACGCCGCGGCCAAGCTGGACGCCACCGCGTACGACGTCGTCGTGCTCGACCGGGACCTGCCGGGCATCCACGGCGACACCCTCTGCCGGATGATCACCGAGCGGGACGGCCGCGCGATGGTCCTGATGCTGACCGCCGCCGGCTCCCCCGGGGACCGGGTCAGCGGCCTGACTCTGGGCGCCGACGACTATCTGGGCAAGCCGTTCCACTTCCCCGAGCTCGTCCTCCGCATCCGCGCCCTGGCCCGCCGCCGCCCCGCCGCCCGCCCCCGCACCCTGAGCGCGGCGGGCATCGAGCTCGACCCGACGCTCCGGACCGCCGGGCGCGACGGCCGCCGGCTCGACCTCTCGGTCAAGGAGTTCGCGGTCCTCGAAGCGCTCCTGGCCGCGAGCCCCGCCTTCCTGAGCGCGGAGGACTTGCTCGAACAAGTCTGGGACGAGCACGCCGACCCGTTCACCAACACGGTCGCCGTGACCATCAGCCGCCTGCGCCGCAAGCTCGGCGCCCCCGGAGTCATCACCACCACCCCAGGGGTGGGCTACCGGATCGCCGGGCCGCCCGCCCTCTGACAGACTCCCGCCATGCATGTACGTACCACTCAAGCCTGGGACCTGCGCCCCGCCGCCCCCGGCGACCTGGACGACATAGTCGAGCTCCGGGCCGTCGTGATGCGCCCCGACCTGGTCCGCCTCGGCCGCTACGACGAGCACCGGGTGCGGCAGCGGATGCGCGACTCGTACGTCCCCGAGCACACCTCGGTCATCGTCGTGGACGGCCGGTTCGCTGGGAGCGTGACGCTGCGGCCGTACGAGGACGGGTGGTGCCTGGAGAGCTTCTTCCTGGACGAGGCGCTCCAGGGACGGGGCATCGGCTCCGGCGTACTGCGGCGCCTGCTGGCGCGTACGGACGCCGAAGGGGCGCCCGTGCGGCTCAACGTGCTCCAGGGCAGCGCCGCGCGGCGGCTGTACGAGCGGCACGGCTTCGTGACCGAGCGGGAGGATCCGGTGGACGTGTTCATGATCCGGCGGCCCGGGGCTGCCGCGTAAGCCCGTAGAACCCGAAGGGCCCCGCCCCACCGCGTGAACGGTGGGACGGGGCCCTTCTTGGTGCTCTGTGCGGAGCTACCAGGTCAAACCAACAAGGACTTACTTGTTGATCTTGGTGACCTGGCCGGCGCCCACGGTCCGGCCACCCTCACGGATGGCGAACTTCAGGCCCTCCTCCATGGCGACCGGCTGGATCAGCTGGACCGACATGACGGTGTTGTCGCCCGGCATGACCATCTCGGTGCCCTCGGGGAGGGTCACGACGCCGGTCACGTCCGTGGTACGGAAGTAGAACTGCGGGCGGTAGTTGTTGAAGAAGGGGGTGTGACGGCCACCCTCGTCCTTCGACAGGATGTAGGCCTGGGCCTCGAACTCGGTGTGCGGCGTGACCGAACCGGGCTTGATGATGACCTGGCCGCGCTCGACGTCCTCGCGCTTGATGCCACGGAGGAGCAGACCGACGTTCTCACCGGCCTGGCCCTCGTCGAGCAGCTTGCGGAACATCTCGATGCCGGTGACCGTGGTGGTGGTCTTCTCCTGCTTGATGCCCACGATGTCAACGGTCTCGTTGACCTTGAGGACACCACGCTCGATACGACCGGTGACGACGGTGCCACGACCGGTGATCGTGAAGACGTCCTCGATCGGCATCAGGAACGGCTTGTCGACGTCGCGCTCGGGCTGCGGGATGTTCTCGTCCACGGCCTTCATGAGCTCGAGGACGGTGTTGCCCCACTCCTTGTCGCCCTCGAGGGCCTTGAGCGCCGAGACCTTGACGACCGGAAGGTCGTCGCCCGGGAACTCGTACTCGGAGAGCAGCTCGCGGACCTCGAGCTCTACGAGCTCCAGGATCTCCTCGTCGTCCACCATGTCGGCCTTGTTCAGGGCGACGACGATGTACGGGACGCCGACCTGGCGGGCCAGGAGCACGTGCTCCTTGGTCTGCGGCATCGGGCCGTCGGTGGCGGCGACCACGAGGATGGCGCCGTCCATCTGCGCGGCACCGGTGATCATGTTCTTGATGTAGTCCGCGTGACCCGGGCAGTCGACGTGCGCGTAGTGACGCGACTCCGTCTGGTACTCGACGTGCGCGATCGAGATGGTGATACCGCGCTGGCGCTCCTCGGGAGCCTTGTCGATCTGGTCGAAGGCCGAGGCCTCGTTCAGGTCCGGGTACGCGTCGTGCAGCACCTTGGTAATGGCGGCCGTGAGGGTCGTCTTACCGTGGTCGATGTGACCGATGGTGCCGATGTTGACGTGCGGCTTAGTCCGCTCGAACTTTGCCTTCGCCACTGGGGTCCTCCTGAGTGGTTCTGTACGCCTTGCTTCATCGGCGCCAGGTGATCTTTGCTGGGATGCCGGTGCCGGGGGCATTCGCCACGCTGCTTACGCGCTGCGACGAATGCCCGACCGGGCTCCGGTGATAAGCCTAAAGCGTGTGCTCCGAAGAGTTACTCGCCCTTGGCCTTCGCGATGATCTCCTCGGCGACGTTCCGCGGAACCTCGGCGTAGGAGTCGAACTGCATCGAGTAGCTTGCGCGACCCGAGGTCTTGCTGCGGAGGTCTCCGACGTAGCCGAACATCTCCGAGAGGGGCACGAGGCCCTTCACGACGCGAGCGCCGCTGCGCTCCTCCATGGCCTGGATCTGGCCACGGCGGGAGTTGAGGTCGCCGATGACATCGCCCATGTAGTCCTCGGGCGTGGTGACCTCGACGGCCATCATCGGCTCGAGGAGCACGGGGGACGCCTTGCGGGCACCCTCCTTGAACGCCTGCGAACCGGCGATCTTGAAGGCGAGTTCCGAGGAGTCGACCTCGTGGTAACCACCGTCGATCAGGGTGACGCGGACGCCCACCATCTCGTAACCGGCCAGGACGCCGAACTGCATGGCTTCCTGGGCACCCGCGTCCACCGAGGGGATGTACTCACGGGGGATGCGGCCACCGGTGACCTTGTTGACGAACTCGTACGACGCGTCGCCGCCCTCGAGGGGCTCGATGGCGATCTGCACCTTCGCGAACTGGCCGGTACCACCAGTCTGCTTCTTGTGCGTGTAGTCGATGCGCTCGACGGCCTTGCGGATCGTCTCGCGGTACGCGACCTGCGGCTTGCCGACGTTCGCCTCGACGCGGAACTCGCGCTTCATGCGGTCGACGAGCACCTCGAGGTGAAGCTCGCCCATACCACCGATGATGGTCTGGCCGGTCTCCTCGTCGGAGTGCACCTGGAAGGACGGGTCCTCCTCGGAGAGGCGCTGGATGGCGACACCCAGCTTCTCCTGGTCACCCTTGGACTTGGGCTCGATGGCGACCTGGATCACCGGCGCCGGGAAGTCCATGGACTCCAGGATGACCGGGTTCTTGTCGTCGCACAGCGTCTCACCGGTGGTGGTCTGCTTCAGGCCCATGACGGCGATGATGTCGCCGGCGCCCACCGAGTCGATCTCCTCACGCTTGTTCGCGTGCATGCGGTAGATCTTGCCGATGCGCTCCTTCTTGCCCTTGACGGAGTTCAGCACCGCGGTGCCGGCGTCCAAGCGACCGGAGTAGATCCGGACGAAGGTGAGCTTGCCGAGGTGCGGGTCGCTCGCGATCTTGAACGCCAGAGCCGACAGCGGCTCGTCGTCCGAAGGCTTGCGCTTGACGACCGTCTCGGGGTCCTTGGGGTCGTGGCCCTCGATGGCCTCGACGTCCAGGGGGGAAGGCAGGTAGCGGACGACCGCGTCGAGCAGGGGCTGGACGCCCTTGTTCTTGAACGCGGTGCCACAGAACACCGGGGTGACGGTGACGGAGTCGGCGCCGCCCTTGGAGGCCAGGGTGATGCGACGGATCGCCTCGTGCAGCTGCTCCTGGGTGGGCTCGGTGCCCTCCAGGTACAGCTCCATCATGGCGTCGTCGTTCTCGGCCACGGCCTCGAGCAGCTTGCCGCGCCACTCGTCCGCCTGCTCCTGGAGCTCGGCCGGGATGTCAACGACGTTGTACATCTCGCCCTTGGCGGCCTCTTCGGGGTACACGAACGCCTTCATCGACACCAGGTCGACGACGCCCGTGAAGTCCGCCTCGGCACCGATCGGCAGCTGCATGACGATCGGGGTCGCGCCGAGGCGGTCCACGATCATGCTGACGCAGCGCAGGAAGTCGGCGCCGGTGCGGTCGAGCTTGTTGACGAAGCAGATACGCGGCACGCCGTAGCGGTCCGCCTGACGCCAGACGGTCTCGGACTGCGGCTCGACGCCGGCCACACCGTCGAACACGGTGACGGCGCCGTCGAGGACGCGGAGCGAACGCTCCACCTCGACGGTGAAGTCGACGTGACCCGGGGTGTCGATGATGTTGATGGTGTGGTCAACATCGTTGAGCGGCCAGTGGCAGGTCGTCGCGGCGGACGTGATGGTGATGCCGCGCTCCTGCTCCTGCTCCATCCAGTCCATCGTGGCAGCGCCGTCGTGGACCTCACCGATCTTGTACGAAACGCCGGTGTAGAACAGGATCCGCTCAGTGGTGGTCGTCTTGCCCGCGTCGATGTGGGCCATGATCCCAATGTTGCGGACCTTGGCCAGGTCAAGCGAAGTGGTGGCCATAAGGCTCAGTCTTCTCTCGGTCTCGATGGGGGTAGCGACTACCAGCGGTAGTGCGCGAAGGCCTTGTTGGACTCGGCCATCTTGTGGGTGTCCTCACGCTTCTTGACGGCAGCGCCAAGACCGTTCGAGGCGTCGAGCAGCTCGTTCATGAGCCGCTCGGTCATCGTCTTCTCGCGGCGGGCGCGGGAGTAACCCACGACCCAGCGGAGCGCCAGGGTGGCGGCACGACCGGGCTTGACCTCGATCGGCACCTGGTAGGTGGCGCCACCGACACGGCGGGACTTGACCTCGAGCGAGGGCTTGACGTTCTCCAGCGCGCGCTTCAGCGTGATGACCGGGTCGGCGCCGGTCTTCTCACGAAGACCCTCCATGGCGCCGTACACGATCCGCTCGGCGGTGGAACGCTTGCCGTCGAGCAGGATCTTGTTGATCAGCGACGTGACAAGAGGAGAGTTGTAGACCGGGTCGATGATGACCGGGCGCTTCGGGGCGGGGCCCTTACGAGGCATTCTTACTTCTCCTTCTTGGCGCCGTAGCGGCTGCGGGCCTGCTTGCGGTTCTTGACACCCTGGGTGTCGAGCGAGCCGCGGATGATCTTGTAACGAACACCCGGCAGGTCCTTCACACGGCCACCACGCACGAGCACGATGGAGTGCTCCTGCAGGTTGTGTCCCTCACCCGGGATGTAGGCCGTGACCTCGATGCCCGAGGTCAGACGCACACGTGCGACCTTCCGGAGCGCGGAGTTCGGCTTCTTCGGGGTGGTCGTGAACACACGCGTGCAGACGCCGCGGCGCTGGGGCGAACCCTCGAGTGCGGGCGTCTTGTTCTTCTCGACCTTGTCCTGCCGGCCCTTCCGGACCAGCTGCTGGATCGTAGGCACTACTTCTCCGGTTTCTGTGTGCCGTCGGTGAAACTAACCTGGAACGTCGCCGACCCACGCGGTCGGGTGTGTCGAATCCTGCGAGCCCGTACCGGAACGGCATGAGGAGCACGGATCACGGTGGCCGAAGACAGGCTCGCCATGCGGTTGAGGACACGCACACGAACCCAGGCACACCCCAGGCACAAGGTCTGAGCGTACCTACCTCACGGACCTGGGTCAAAACAAATGGCGTCCAGCGCGGGGGCCCGTCCCGTGCGCCCGGCTTGTCCCGACCCGTACGGATGCCTCACGGCCCCCTGAGGGCGCCTCTGAGGCCCGTACGAGCCCCGCCGGGGCCCCGGGCCCCGCCCGCCCCGGTGCGACGCTATGACGCATCACACGCCGAAGGGCGGCCACCCCGCGTACGGGATGACCGCCCTCCGGTCGTATCAAGCGACTCGCTTACTGGTTGTACGGACCGTAGTCGTAGTCCTCCAGCGGAACGGCCTGGCCGGAGCCCGTGCCGAACGGCGAGTAGTCGATGTCGTCGTAGCCGACGGCCGAGTACATCGCGGCCTTGGCCTCCTCGGTCGGCTCGACCCGGATGTTGCGGTAGCGGGACAGGCCCGTACCGGCCGGGATGAGCTTACCGATGATGACGTTCTCCTTGAGGCCGATCAGGGAGTCGGACTTGGCGTTGATCGCCGCGTCCGTCAGGACCCTGGTCGTCTCCTGGAAGGAGGCCGCGGACAGCCACGACTCCGTCGCCAGCGACGCCTTGGTGATACCCATCAGCTGCGGACGGCCGGAGGCGGGGTGACCGCCCTCGGTGACCACGCGACGGTTCTCGGTCTCGAACTTCGAGCGCTCGACGAGCTCGCCCGGCAGCAGCTCCGCGTCGCCGGACTCGATGATCGTCACGCGGCGGAGCATCTGCCGGATGATGATCTCGATGTGCTTGTCGTGGATCGACACGCCCTGCGAGTTGTAGACCTTCTGGACCTCGCCGACCAGGTGGACCTGGACCGCGCGCTGACCGAGGATCCGGAGCACGTCGTGCGGGTTGGTGGCACCCACGGTGAGCTTCTGGCCCACCTCGACGTGGTCGCCCTCGCCGACCAGGAGACGGGCGCGCTTGGAGATCGGGAAGGCGATCTCGTCGCTGCCGTCGTCCGGGGTGACGACGATCTTCTTGGTCTTCTCGGTCTCCTCGATGCGGACACGGCCCGCGGACTCGGAGATCGGGGCGACACCCTTGGGCGTACGCGCCTCGAAGAGCTCGACGACACGCGGCAGACCCTGGGTGATGTCGTCACCGGCCACACCACCGGTGTGGAAGGTACGCATCGTCAGCTGGGTACCGGGCTCACCGATGGACTGGGCAGCGATGATGCCGACCGCCTCACCGATGTCGACCAGCTTGCCGGTGGCGAGCGAGCGTCCGTAGCAGAAGGCACAGGTGCCGACCGCGGACTCACAGGTCAGGACCGAGCGGGTCTTGACCTCCTCGACGCCGGCGCCCACCAGGGCGTCGATCAGGACGTCACCGAGGTCGACGTTGGCAGGCGCGATGACCTTGCCGTCCACCACGACGTCCTCGGCGAGCATGCGGGCGTAGACCGAGGTCTCGACGTCGTCCGTCTTGCGGAGGACGCCGTCGGCACCCTTGACGGCGATCTTCAGCTTGAGGCCGCGGTCGGTGCCGCAGTCCTCCTCGCGGATGATCACGTCCTGCGAGACGTCCACCAGACGACGGGTCAGGTAACCCGAGTCGGCGGTACGCAGGGCGGTGTCCGCCAGACCCTTACGGGCACCGTGCGTGGAGATGAAGTACTCCAGAACGGTGAGGCCCTCACGGAAGGACGCCTTGATGGGACGCGGGATCGTCTCGTTCTTGGCGTTGGACACCAGACCACGCATACCGGCGATCTGACGCATCTGCATCATGTTTCCTCGGGCACCCGAGTCAACCATCATGAAGATGGGGTTCGTCTTGGGGAAGTTCTCGTTCATGGCCTCGGCAACCTCGTTGGTCGCCTTGGTCCAGATCGCGATGAGCTCCTGCGTGCGCTCGTCCTTGGTGATCAGACCGCGCTCGTACTGCTTCTGGACCTTCTCGTCCTGCTCCTCGTAGCCCTTGACGATGGCCTTCTTGGCCTCGGGCACGACGACGTCGGAGATGGCCACGGTGACGCCCGAACGGGTCGCCCAGTGGAAGCCGGCCGCCTTCAGGTTGTCGAGCGTCGCCGCCACGATGACCTTGGGGTAGCGCTCGGCGAGGTCGTTGACGATCTCGGAGAGCTGCTTCTTGCCGACCGAGTAGTCGACGAACGGGTAGTCCTCGGGCAGCAGCTCGTTGAAGAGCGCGCGGCCCAGGCTCGTCCGCAGCCGGAAGGTGTCACCCGGCTGGTACTCGGGCTCGCCCTCCTCGGCGACCGGCGGCACCCAGCCACGCGGCGGGATGGTGCCCACCGGGAAGCGGATGTCGACGGACGACTGGAGCGCCAGCTCGCCGGCGTCGAACGCCATGATCGCCTCGGCCGTGGAGCCGAACGCGCGGCCCTCGCCCTTGGTGTCACGCAGCTCGCCGTCGGTGGTCAGGAAGAACAGACCCAGCACCATGTCCTGGGTCGGCATCGTGACCGGGCGGCCGTCGGCCGGCTTGAGGATGTTGTTCGAGGACAGCATCAGGATGCGGGCCTCGGCCTGCGCCTCCGCGGACAGCGGCAGGTGCACGGCCATCTGGTCACCGTCGAAGTCCGCGTTGAACGCGGTGCAGACGAGCGGGTGGATCTGGATGGCCTTGCCCTCGACCAGCTGCGGCTCGAACGCCTGGATGCCGAGGCGGTGCAGCGTGGGCGCACGGTTCAGCAGCACCGGGTGCTCGGCGATGACCTCTTCGAGGACGTCGTACACCACGGTGCGGCCGCGCTCGACCATGCGCTTGGCCGACTTGATGTTCTGCGCGTGGTTCAGGTCGACCAGGCGCTTCATCACGAACGGCTTGAACAGCTCCAGCGCCATCGCCTTCGGCAGACCGCACTGGTGCAGCTTCAGCTGCGGACCGACGACGATCACGGAACGCGCGGAGTAGTCCACACGCTTACCGAGCAGGTTCTGACGGAAGCGGCCCTGCTTGCCCTTCAGCATGTCGCTGAGGGACTTCAGCGGGCGGTTGCCGGGTCCGGTGACCGGGCGGCCACGACGACCGTTGTCGAAGAGGGCGTCCACGGCCTCCTGGAGCATGCGCTTCTCGTTGTTCACGATGATCTCGGGCGCGCCGAGGTCGAGAAGCCGCTTCAGGCGGTTGTTGCGGTTGATCACGCGGCGGTACAGGTCGTTCAGGTCGGAGGTCGCGAAGCGGCCACCGTCCAGCTGCACCATCGGACGCAGGTCCGGCGGGATGACCGGCACGCAGTCGAGCACCATGCCCTTGGGCTTGTTGCTGGTCTGCAGGAACGCGGAGACGACCTTGAGGCGCTTGAGCGCACGGGTCTTCTTCTGGCCCTTGCCGGTACGGATGATCTCGCGGAGGCGCTCGGCCTCCTCGTCGAGGTCGAAGGACTCCAGGCGCTTCTGCAGCGCGGCGGCGCCCATGCAGCCGTCGAAGTACGTGCCGAAGCGGTCACGCAGCTCGCGGTAGAGCAGCTCGTCGCCCTCCAGGTCCTGGACCTTGAGGTTCTTGAAGCGGCTCCACACCTCGTCGAGGCGGTCGATCTCGCGCTGCGCACGGTCGCGCAGCTGCTTCATCTCGCGCTCGGCACCTTCGCGCACCTTGCGGCGCACGTCGGCCTTGGCGCCCTCGGCCTCCAGCTCGGCCAGGTCGGTCTCGAGCTTCTTGGCGCGGTTCTCCAGGTCGGAGTCGCGGCGGTTCTCGATCTGCTGGCGCTCGACGGAGACGTGGGCCTCCAGGGAGGGGAGGTCGCGGGTGCGGCGCTCCTCGTCCACGAACGTGATCATGTACGCGGCGAAGTAGATGACCTTCTCGAGGTCCTTCGGCGCGAGGTCCAGCAGGTAGCCCAGGCGCGACGGGACGCCCTTGAAGTACCAGATGTGGGTGACGGGAGCGGCGAGCTCGATGTGGCCCATGCGCTCACGGCGCACCTTGGCGCGCGTGACCTCGACGCCACAGCGCTCACAGATGATGCCCTTGAAGCGGACACGCTTGTACTTGCCGCAGTAGCACTCCCAGTCCCGGGTCGGACCGAAGATCTTCTCGCAGAAGAGTCCGTCCTTTTCGGGCTTGAGGGTGCGGTAGTTGATGGTCTCCGGCTTCTTGACCTCGCCGTGGGACCAGGTACGGATGTCGTCCGCGGTGGCAAGGCCGATCCGCAGCTCGTCGAAGAAGTTGACGTCGAGCACTTGTCGTCAATCCCTCTTTCGGGGGTTCGAGCCCTCTCGCGTCACGCGAGAAAATCGGGGCACTTCAGCAATGGTCTGAACGGGTCCGGGGAGAGCCGGCCGGATCACGGGGATCCGGCCGGCCAACCCGTCAGACCTCTTCGACGCTGCTCGGCTCGCGCCGGGACAGGTCGATACCGAGCTCCTCCGCCGCGCGGAAGACGTCCTCGTCCGTGTCGCGCATCTCGATGGACATGCCGTCCGAGGACAGCACCTCCACGTTGAGGCAGAGCGACTGCATTTCCTTGATGAGCACCTTGAAGGACTCGGGAATGCCCGGCTCGGGGATGTTCTCGCCCTTGACGATCGCCTCGTAGACCTTCACGCGGCCGGTGACGTCGTCGGACTTGATCGTCAGCAGTTCCTGGAGGGCGTAAGCGGCGCCGTAAGCCTCAAGGGCCCACACCTCCATCTCACCGAATCGCTGCCCACCGAACTGCGCCTTACCACCCAGCGGCTGCTGCGTGATCATGGAGTACGGGCCGGTCGAGCGGGCGTGGAGCTTGTCGTCGACCAGGTGGTGCAGCTTGAGGATGTACATGTAGCCGACCGAGACCGGGTCCGGGAACGGCTCGCCGGAGCGGCCGTCGAACAGCTTGGCCTTGCCGGAGGGCTGCACCAGACGCATGCCGTCGCGGTTCGGGATCGTGGCCTCGAAGAGGCCGGAGATCTCGTCCTCGCGCGCACCGTCGAAGACGGGCGTGGCGACGTTGGTGCCGGGGGCGACCTGGTCGGCGCCGATGGCCTGCAGGCGCTTGGCCCACTCGTCACCGAGGCCGGAGACGTCCCAGCCGCGGCTGGCGAGCCAGCCGAGGTGGATCTCCAGGACCTGTCCCGGGTTCATTCGGGACGGGACACCCAGCGGGTTGAGGATGATGTCGACCGGGGTGCCGTCCTCCAGGAACGGCATGTCCTCGATCGGCAGGATCTTCGAGATGACGCCCTTGTTGCCGTGACGGCCGGCGAGCTTGTCACCGTCGGTGATCTTGCGCTTCTGCGCGACGTAGACGCGGACCAGCTGGTTCACGCCCGGCGGCAGCTCGTCGCCCTCTTCGCGGTCGAAGACGCGGACGCCGATGACCTTGCCGATCTCACCGTGCGGCACCTTCAGCGAGGTGTCGCGGACCTCGCGCGCCTTCTCACCGAAGATCGCGCGGAGCAGGCGCTCCTCGGGGGTCAGCTCGGTCTCACCCTTGGGCGTGACCTTGCCGACGAGGATGTCGCCGGCGACGACCTCGGCACCGATACGGATGATGCCGCGCTCGTCCAGGTCGGCGAGGACCTCCTCGGAGACGTTCGGGATGTCCCGGGTGATCTCCTCGGGGCCGAGCTTGGTGTCACGGGCGTCGACCTCGTGCTCCTCGATGTGGATCGAGGAGAGGACGTCGTCCTGCACGAGGCGCTGCGACAGGATGATCGCGTCCTCGTAGTTGTGACCCTCCCACGGCATGAAGGCCACGAGCAGGTTCTTGCCGAGCGCCATCTCACCGAACTCGGTGGCCGGGCCGTCGGCGAGGACCTGGCCCTCGATGACGCGGTCGCCCTCGGAGACGACGACCTTCTGGTTGACCGAGGTGCCCTGGTTGGAGCGCATGAACTTGGCGATGCGGTACGTGGTGTACGTGCCGTCGTCGTTCGTGACGGTGATGTAGTCCGCGGAGACCTCCTGGACCACACCGTCCTTCTCGGCCTTCAGGACGTCACCGGCGTCGGTGGCGCAGCGGTACTCCATGCCGGTGCCGACGAGCGGCGCCTCGCTCTTGATGAGCGGGACGGCCTGGCGCATCATGTTCGCGCCCATGAGGGCACGGTTGGCGTCGTCGTGCTCCAGGAAGGGGATCATCGCGGTCGCGACGGACACCATCTGGCGCGGCGAGACGTCCATGTAGTCGACCTCGTCACCGGGGACGTAGTCGACCTCGCCGCCACGGCGGCGGACCAGGACGCGGGGCTCGGTGAAGCGCAGGTCATCGGAGAGCGTCGCGTTCGCCTGGGCGATGACGAAACGGTCTTCCTCGTCGGCGGTGACGTAGTCGACCTCGTCGGTGACCTGGCCGTCGACGACCTTGCGGTACGGCGTCTCGATGAAGCCGAACGCGTTGACGCGGCCGTACGAGGCGAGCGAACCGATCAGACCGATGTTCGGGCCTTCGGGGGTCTCGATCGGGCACATGCGTCCGTAGTGGGACGGGTGCACGTCTCGGACCTCGAAGCCCGCCCGCTCACGGGAGAGACCACCCGGGCCAAGAGCCGACAGACGGCGCTTGTGGGTGAGCCCCGACAGCGGGTTGTTCTGGTCCATGAACTGCGACAGCTGGCTGGTGCCGAAGAACTCCTTGATGGAGGCGACGACCGGCCGGATGTTGATCAGGGTCTGCGGCGTGATCGCCTCGACGTCCTGGGTCGTCATGCGCTCGCGCACGACGCGCTCCATACGGGCGAGACCCGTACGGACCTGGTTCTGGATGAGCTCGCCGACGTTGCGCAGGCGGCGGTTGCCGAAGTGGTCGATGTCGTCGGTCTCGACGACGATCGTCCGGCCGGACTCGCCGACCGTCTCGGTCTCACCGGCGTGCAGCTTGACCAGGTACTTGATGGTCGCGATGACGTCGTCGGTAGTGAGCACGCCGGCGTCCAGCGGCTCGTCCGCGCCGAGCTTCTTGTTCACCTTGTAGCGGCCGACCTTCGCGAGGTCGTAGCGCTTCGGGTTGAAGTAGAGGTTCTCGAGCAGCGTCTGAGCGGCCTCGCGGGTGGGCGGCTCGCCCGGGCGGAGCTTGCGGTAGATGTCGAGCAGCGCGTCGTCCTGGCCCTGGGTGTGGTCCTTCTCCAGGGTGGCGCGCATGGACTCGTACTCGCCGAACTCCTCGAGGATCTGCTCGGTGCTCCAGCCGAGCGCCTTCAGGAGGACGGTGACCGACTGCTTGCGCTTGCGGTCGATGCGGACACCGACCATGTCGCGCTTGTCGATCTCCATCTCCAGCCAGGCACCCCGGGAGGGGATGATCTTGGCGGAGAAGATGTCCTTGTCGGACGTCTTGTCGATCGACGAGTCGAAGTAGACACCCGGCGAGCGGACCAGCTGCGACACCACGACACGCTCGGTGCCGTTGATGACGAAGGTGCCCTTGTTGGTCATGAGCGGGAAGTCGCCCATGAAGACCGTCTGGGACTTGATCTCGCCGGTCTCGTTGTTGGTGAACTCGGCCGTGACGAAGAGCGGGGCGGCGTACGTGAAGTCGCGCTCCTTGCACTCGTCGATCGAGTTCTTCGGGGGCTCGAAGCGGTGGTCGCGGAACGTGAGCGACATCGACCCGGAGAAGTCCTCGATCGGGGAGATCTCCTCGAAGATCTCCTCCAGGCCGGACTTGGTGGGGACGTCTTGTCCACTGTCCAGAGCAGCCTCGACGCGAGCCTTCCAGGCGGCGTTGCCGAGGAGCCAGTCAAAGCTCTCGGTCTGCAGCGCGAGGAGGTTCGGAACCTCGAGGGGCTCCTTGATCTTTGCAAAAGAGATGCGCAGCGGGGCGGTGCTGGCGCCGTTGTTCGTATTCGCGGTCGAGGCGTTGCGCGAGGCGGCCAAGAGGGGGTCCTTCCGAGGGCTCGGACTCACTACGCGCGTACCGGTCCCAAACTGGACATGAGGGCAGAAAATCCCAGATCAGGGATGTTCGGTCCACGATGCTCAAGATGGGTATGCCCCTGGTGACGGGCAGGAGGCAGCTAACAGGCAGCGCAAAGGGTCAGTGTAGCCAAGTGCCACACTGATGTCCAGTCGGGGTTTTCAGAGACCCACGTTGCTCTCAACAGCTCTTCTCAACACCTATGTCCAGCCATGCGCGAGGTGCGCTCTTCTTTACTGCCCGCTCCGCCATCGATCCATGCCTCGGATTCGGATCGATTCGGCGCCGCGCCTTGAGAATTGCGCGCCGCGTGCGGTTCGTCAAGGGCCCTCCCGGTCTCGCTCGCCCTCGGGCCCGCGGACCACCGCCCGCACACCCGCGAGAGGCGCACGGCGAAGATCACCATACTCGTCGACGCGGGAAGGGCAAGGCACCCGCCTCCGGAACGCCGAAAGGCGACCACCCGAACGGGTGATCGCCTTTCGCGATGTGACTCCGCGCCTCGCGGCACGGGGGTCCTGAGGAGTCAGACGACTCCCTGGGTCACTTGACCTCGACGGAGGCGCCGGCGCCCTTGAGGGACTCGGCAGCCTTGTCCGCGGCGTCCTTCGCGACCTTCTCGAGGACGGGCTTCGGGGCGCCGTCGACGAGGTCCTTGGCCTCCTTCAGGCCGAGGGAGGTCAGCTCACGCACGACCTTGATGACCTGGATCTTCTTGTCACCGGCGGCGGTGAGGATGACGTCGAACTCGTCCTTCTCCTCCTCGGCCGGGGCAGCCGGGCCACCCTGGGCCGGGCCCGCGACGGCGACGGCCGCGGCGGCGGTGACGTCGAACTTCTCCTCGAAGGCCTTCACGAACTCGGCGAGCTCGATGAGGGTGAGCTCCTCGAACTGAGCGAGCAGGTCTTCCTGGGACAGCTTCGCCATGACAGGCGTCCTTCCACTATTCGGCAGGTGCCGGATGTATGTGTCGGCGGGCGTACACGGTGCCCGCTGGACCGCTGAGCGTGATTACTCGGCGGCCTCGGCGGGAGCCGGCGTACCGGCACCGCCCTGCTCCTCCAGCTTGACGCGAAGCGCTTCCGCGGTGCGGACGAACTTCGACGGCAGCGCCTGGAAGAGCTGCGCAGCCTGAGTCTGCTTGCCCTTCATGGCACCGGCCAGCTTGGCGAGCAGAACCTCGCGGGACTCGAGGTCCGCGAGCTGCTTGATGTCATCGGCGGACAGCGCCTTGCCGTCAAGGACACCGCCCTTGATGATCAGGTTCGGGTTGTCCTTGGCGAAGTCACGAAGACCCTTCGCCGACTCCACCGGGTCACCGGTGACGAAGGCAACCGCCGTCGGACCTGCGAACAGGTCGTCCAGCGTGTCGATCCCGGCCTCGTTGGCCGCAATCTTGGTCAGCGTGTTCTTCACCACGGCGTACTGGGCGTTCTCACCGAGCGAACGGCGCAGCTGCTTGAGCTGTGCCACGGTGAGACCCCGGTACTCGGTCAGCACGGCGGCGTTCGAGCTGCGGAACTGGTCCGCGAGCTCGGCTACCGCAGCAGCCTTGTCGGGCCTAGCCATAGCGTCGGCCTCCTTCCGGGTGATGAGGACCGCTCGAAAGGGACCGGAAAGACGAAACGCCCCGGCGCAGGCGCCAGGGCGTAGCTCGACCGAACGAAGTCCGGGAGCTCTCCATAGTCACCTGCGCAGGTCGTCCGCATCAACGGAGCCTTCGGTTGCCCGAACCCTGATGGATTCAGAACAACGACCAGCGGTCTTTGGCTTCTCAAGGAGAGTACGCGACCTGAGTCGCGCAACACAAATCCGTCCCGTTTCGACGGGTGCCGGGAGGTTTGAACTCCCAGCACCGGGTTACGAAGCGGCTCCCTGCTGCTGCTTCATGAGCTCCGTGAAGTCGACGGTCTGGGCGGCCGGCGGGGCCTCGACGGACACCTTCACGCCGTAGTCGCTGTAGTACACCGTGGAGTTGAGCTCGCCGGTCTGCATCTCGCCGCGCTCGGTCTTCTTCACCAGCAGATCGTTCTCGTCCACCCAGATGTCGATCTTCTCGGTGGTGATCCCGGACGTGGCCAGCTGCTCCTTGAGCTGCGCGATCTCGTCGGCGTCCAGGCTGCTGTTCTTGGCGGTCAGCTCGGCGACGTCGACCGTGCCCGAGTAGTGCGTGGCGCGGACGCCGCGCACGTCCTCCTGGCCGACCTTCTTCACGTCTCCGGAGGCCAGCAGGGACTTCACCCCCTGCTCCGGGGTGCTGTTCTGCATCTGGTCCTTCATCGCGGCGCCCGCTGCGCCGGAGAGCTTGGCCATGTCGTCGTAGCTGTAGCTGATCCAGCGCTTGCCGCCGGTCTGCCGGGCCATGGCGTCGCCCATGTCCACCACGTACCCGTCCTTGAGGTAACGGGCCTCCATCGAGCCGTCGCTGCCGAGCTGCTTCATGCTGTCGGCCATGGCGCCGCCGGTGGAGGTGATCTTCAGCGTGCCGGTGATGCCGTCGGACCAGTCGATGGCGCCCTGCTGCTTGGCGGACATCGCGCTGCCCATGGTCGTCGTGCCGTCGATCCGCGCGGAGTGCGCCTGGCCGGTCTTCTTCTGTACGGCGACCAGCGCGGCGATCGGATCGACCTTCACCACGGAACCGCCGCGGCTCCCGCTCTTGCCGGAGCCCTTGCTCGTACCCCCGTCGTCCGATCCGCCACAGGCCGCCACCGAGGTCAGCGCCGCCACTACAGCGACGGACAGACCCACGCGCCGTACGGTATTGGTCAACATCTTCGACTCCACCCCTCGTCCGACTCTCGGGCACCCACGCCAACGCAGGGCTCCGACAGTCATGTCCACGTACGAATGAGGACGAGCCCCGCACCTCGAAAGGTTGCGGGGCCCGTCCCATGTCACACGTGACGCGACGGTCGTACGAGCGCGGAGGCTCAGACGGCGGCCGGGTCCTCCTCGACGAGGAGGTTACGGGTGCGGTTGGAGTCCAGCGGGATGCCGGGGCCCATCGTGGTCGCCAGGGCGGCCTTCTTGATGTAACGGCCCTTCGCCGCGGACGGCTTGAGGCGGAGGACCTCTTCCAGCGCCGCTGCGTAGTTCTCCACCAGCTTGGTCTCGTCGAAGGAGACCTTGCCGATGATGAAGTGCAGGTTCGAGTGCTTGTCGACGCGGAACTCGATCTTGCCGCCCTTGATGTCGTTGACAGCCTTCGCGACATCGGGGGTGACCGTACCGGTCTTCGGGTTCGGCATCAGACCACGCGGACCGAGCACTCGGCCGAGGCGGCCGACCTTGCCCATGAGGTCCGGGGTCGCGACGACGGCGTCGAAGTCCAGACGGCCCTTCGCCACCTCGTCGATGAGCTCGTCGGAGCCGACGATGTCGGCGCCGGCGGCTTCCGCGGCCGCAGCACGGTCACCGGTCGCGAAGACCAGGACCCGGGCGGTCTTGCCGGTGCCGTGCGGGAGGTTCACGGTGCCGCGGACCATCTGGTCGGCCTTGCGCGGGTCAACACCCAGGCGGAAGGCGACCTCGACGGTGCCGTCGAACTTCGTGGTGGCGGTCTCCTTGGCGAGACGGACGGCCTCGAGCGGGGCGTACAGGCGCTCCCGGTCGATCTTGGCGTCCGCAGCGCGGAGGTTCTTGCTGCGCTTCACTTCTACTCCTGTGGTTTTCAGAGTGTGGAGTCGTGGTGCGGACCAGCGCCGGTCCTACCACTGAGGGAGTGGGGCTGAATCAGCCTTCGACCGTGATGCCCATGGAACGGGCGGTGCCAGCGATGATCTTCGACGCGGCGTCGAGGTCGTTGGCGTTCAGGTCGGGGAGCTTCGTCGTGGCGATCTCGCGGACCTGGGCGGCCGTCAGCTTGGCGACCTTGGTCTTGTGCGGCTCGCCGGAGCCCTTCTCCACACCCGCGGCCTTGAGGATCAGCTTGGCG
Organism: Streptomyces sp. DT224; assembly: GCF_049844595.1. Lineage (NCBI taxonomy): Bacteria > Bacillati > Actinomycetota > Actinomycetes > Kitasatosporales > Streptomycetaceae > Streptomyces > Streptomyces sp. DT224. Next base: position 377,306 of record NZ_JBNCLI010000009.1, on the reverse strand, counting down.
GCCGGCGGAGTCTTGGTGATGAAGGTGAAGGAGCGGTCCTCGTAGACCGTGATCTCCACCGGCACGACCATGCCACGCTGCGACTCGGTCGCGGCGTTGTAGGCCTTGCAGAACTCCATGATGTTGACGCCGTGCTGACCCAGCGCGGGGCCGACCGGCGGGGCCGGGTTGGCCGCACCGGCGTTGATCTGGAGCTTGATAAGCCCCGTGACCTTCTTCTTCTTGGGAGGCATGTGCTCTCTCCGGGTCCTAGTGAGAGTTTTCGCCGTCATCCGGTCATCCGGATGCAGGCATACCGCACAACGATAACGGGTATAGCTGCGCGACCAAAAACCGAGCAGGTCAGACCGGCTGCGAGAGCCTGTCTGACCTGCTCGGTAGGCATGTGTCCAGAAGCGGGCGGAAAGCTCAGTTCTTCTGGATCTGGTCGAAGCTCAGCTCGACCGGGGTCTCGCGACCGAAGATCTCGACAAGGCCCTTGACCTTCTTCGAGTCGGCGTTGATCTCGTTGATCGTCGCCTGCAGCGTCGCGAACGGGCCGTCGGTGACGGTGACCGAGTCGCCGACCTCGAAGTCGAGGACCTCGACGGTGACCTTGCGGGCCGGAGCCGGCTTGCCCTCGGCCTCTGCGGCCTCGCGGGCGGCCTTCTCCTCGGCCTCGGGGGCGAGCATCTTGACGATCTCGTCCAGCGTCAGCGGGTACGGGTCGTAGGCGTTGCCCACGAAGCCGGTGACGCCGGGGGTGTTGCGGACGACGCCCCAGGACTCGTTCGTCAGGTCCATGCGCACCAGGACGTAGCCCGGGAGCTTGTTCTGGCGGACGTTCTTGCGCTCACCGTTCTTGATCTGGACGATTTCCTCCTCAGGCACCTCGGCCTGATAGATGAACTCCTCCACGTTCAGCGAGACGGCGCGCTGCTCCAGGTTGGCCTTCACACGCTTCTCGTAACCGGCGTACGTGTGGATGACGTACCACTCGCCCGGCAGCCCGCGGAGCTCCTCGCGCAGGGCCGTGACGGGGTCGACGGGCTCGGCCGGCTCGGCCTCCTCCTCGTCGGCCGCGTCCGCGGTCTCCTCGGCGGTGTCCTCGGACGCGTCGTCGCCGGCCTCGGGGGCCTCGTCGGCGCCGGCCTCGGCCTGGTCCGACTCCTCGGCGTCCGCCGCCTCGACGATGTCGAGCTCGTCCTCGGCGGACTCGAAGGCGCCCGCCGTCGGCTCGACGGCGTCGTTCAGGTTCGGGTCAGACACGGTGGCTTCTTCCTGGATACATATGGGTGGAACATGCGAAAGGGGCGCCCATCAGGCGCCCTTCGCGTGGATCAGCCGAAGACGTACTTGACGACCCGCGCGAAACCGAAGTCAATCACGGTTACGAGGCCGATCATGACGACGACGAACGCAATCACCACACTGGTGTACGTCGTCAGCTGGTTGCGCGTCGGCCAGACGACCTTGCGGAGCTCCGCGACGATCTGGCGGTAGAAGAGCGCGAGACGGCCCAGAGGGCCCTTCTTGCCGCGCTTGCCGCCCTTCCGGGTCTTCTTGGACTCGGGGGCCTCGTCCTCGGCATCAGGCTTGTCGATGGAGCCCACGGCGTCCGTCACGCTTCTCACCTGATTCCGGGTCATGGCCGTGCCGCGCCCGGTGGAGCCGCACGGCGGTGCATTGAAGTACGTACATGCGCACACATCCTGGCGAAGGAGTGTGTAGCAGGGCCGGAGGGACTTGAACCCCCAACCGCTGGTTTTGGAGACCAGTGCTCTACCAATTGAGCTACGACCCTTTGTGGATTCCACCAACCTACCGCATGTTCCCGGATGACCCGAGTGCAGGAACGGTGCGGCTGATGAAGGCCAACGACAGGAGAGTGTACGTGCTCAGCGGCCCCGCGTCGAACAGAAAGCTGCTGATCGCTCCTGGTCGCTTCGTGTCCGCATGCTGTCCGAGTGCTGTCCGGTCCCTGAAACCCCTGTGCCGACGCGGAAAACGGTCTGCGAGCATGGGGGCCATGAGCGCTGCTACTTCTCCGTCCGAGAGCCGGGTCTCCGCCCGCATCGGTGCCATCTCCGAGTCCGCCACCCTCGCCGTCGACGCCAAGGCCAAGGCCCTCAAGGCCGCCGGCCGCCCGGTGATCGGCTTCGGTGCCGGCGAGCCCGACTTCCCGACGCCCGGCTACATCGTGGACGCCGCCGTCGAGGCGTGCCGCACCCCGAAGTACCACCGCTACACCCCGGCGGGCGGGCTCCCCGAGCTCAAGGCCGCCATCGCGGAGAAGACGCTGCGCGACTCCGGTTACGAGGTCGACGCCTCCCAGGTCTTGGTGACCAACGGCGGCAAGCAGGCGATCTACGAGGCGTTCGCCGCGATCCTCGACCCGGGCGACGAGGTCATCGTCCCGGCCCCGTACTGGACCACCTACCCCGAGTCGATCCGGCTGGCCGGCGGTGTCCCGGTGGAGGTCGTGGCCGACGAGACCACCGGTTACCGGGTCTCCGTGGAGCAGCTGGAGGCGGCCCGTACGGAGCGTACGAAGGTCGTCCTGTTCGTCTCCCCGTCCAACCCGACCGGCGCGGTGTACAGCGAGGCGGACACCGAGGCGATCGGCCGCTGGGCCGTCGAGCACGGCCTGTGGGTGCTGACCGACGAGATCTACGAGCACCTGGTCTACGGGGACGCCAAGTTCACCTCGATGCCGGCCGTCGTGCCCGAGCTGCGCGACAAGTGCATCGTGGTCAACGGCGTCGCCAAGACGTACGCGATGACCGGCTGGCGCGTCGGGTGGATCGTCGGCCCCAAGGACGTCGTGAAGGCCGCGACCAACCTCCAGTCGCACGCCACCTCCAACGTCGCCAACGTCTCGCAGGCCGCCGCCCTCGCCGCCATCTCGGGCAACCTGGACGCGGTCGCCGAGATGCGCACCGCCTTCGACCGGCGCCGCAAGACCATCGTGCGGATGCTCAACGACATCGACGGCGTGTTCTGCCCGGAGCCCGAGGGCGCCTTCTACGCGTACCCGTCGGTCAAGGAGCTGCTCGGCAGGGAGATCCGCGGCAAGCGCCCGCAGACCTCGGTGGAGCTGGCCGCGCTGATCCTGGACGAGGCCGAGGTGGCGGTCGTCCCGGGCGAGGCGTTCGGCACGCCGGGCTACCTCCGCCTGTCGTACGCGCTGGGCGACGACGACCTGGTCGAGGGCGTCTCGCGGCTCCAGAAGCTGCTGGGCGAGGCGAAGGCGTAACCACCGCCCTCCTCCTGCGGAAAGCGACCCCCGGTTCCCGGACCGGGGGTCGCTTTCGCGTTCGAGGGGGCACCCGATGGGGAAAGCGGCTACCGCGCCGCCCCCTCTGTGCGGCAGGATCTTGCAATGGAACGTGATGTACGGCTGCTGCCCAAGGCCCACCTGCACCTGCACTTCACCGGGTCGATGCGGCCCACGACGCTGCTGGAGCTCGCCGACAAGTACGGGGTGCGGCTGCCCGAGGCCCTGACCGGCGGCGAGCCGCCCAAGCTGCGCGCCACGGACGAACGCGGCTGGTTCCGCTTCCAGCGGCTGTACGACATCGCCCGGTCGTGCCTGCGGGCCCCCGAGGACATCCAGCGCCTGGTGCGCGAGGCCGCCCAGGAGGACGTAGCGGACGGCTCCGGCTGGCTGGAGATCCAGGTCGACCCCACCTCGTACGCGCCCCTGCTCGGCGGGCTGATCCCGGCGATCGAGATCATCCTGGACGCGGTGGACGCCGCCTCGCGCGAGACCGGGCTGCCGATCCGCGTGGTCATCGCGGCGAACCGGATGAAGCACCCGCTGGACGCCAGGACCCTCGCGCGCCTCGCCGTGCGGTACGCGGACCGGGGCGTCGTCGGCTTCGGCCTCTCCAACGACGAACGGCGCGGCATGGCCCGTGACTTCGACCGGGCGTTCGCCATCGCCCGGGAGGGCGGTCTGCTGGCCGCCCCGCACGGCGGTGAGCTGTCGGGCCCGTCCAGTGTCCGCGACTGCCTGGACGACCTCGACGCGGCCCGCGTGGGGCACGGCGTGCGCGCCGCCGAGGACCCCCGGCTGCTGCGCCGGCTCGCGGAGGCGGGGGTCACCTGCGAGGTGTGCCCCGCGTCCAATGTGGCGCTCGGCGTCTACGAGAAGCCCGCGGACGTCCCCCTGCGCACGCTGTTCGACGCCGGGGTGCCGCTGGCCCTCGGCGCGGACGACCCGCTGCTGTTCGGCTCCCGGCTGGCCGCGCAGTACGACCTGGTACGCCGCCACCACGCGTTCAGCGACGAGGAGCTGGCCGAGCTGGCCCGCCAGTCGGTGCGCGGTTCCACGGCGCCGGAGCCGGTGCGGGCGGAGTTGCTGGCGGGGGTCGACGCGTGGCTGGCGGGGCCGGTGGACTGAGTCTCAGCCGGCGAGGCCGTTGAGCAGGGTGCGGGCCAGGGACGCCGCGAAGTCGTCCAGCGGCTGGGGCGGTTCGCCGGTGTCCGTGGCGTCGTAGGCGAACGCGCGCTGGGCGCAGGCGCCGAGGAGCAGCGAGGCGGCCGCGTAGGTGTCGGCGTCGGGCCGGACGCGGCCGGCGGCCTGTTCGGCCCGCAGATACGTGGCGACGCCGCGTATGGGCAGGTGGGGGCCGGTGCCCAGCTCGCGCATGGCCGCGTCGTGGCGCTCCTTGAGCCTCGGTTCGGCGTACAGGGAGGCGGCGATCGGGAAGCTCTGCTCGTAGAACAGGGCGGCCTGGCGGGCGATGCCGGTGAGGTTCTCCTCGACCGACCGCTCCCCCGCGCCGGGGTCCGCGATGAGGTCACGCAGGTCGACCTTGGGCAGCCGTTCCTGGAGGACCGTCACGAACAGCTCCTCCTTGCTGAGGAAGTGCTTGTAGAGCGCGGCCTCCGAGCAGCCGGCGGCCTTGGCGATCTCCTTGGTGGTGGTCCGGGCCAGGCCCTTGGTGAGCATGAGCTGGTGGGCGGCGTCGACGAGGCGGACGCGGGCCGGCTTCTGCTCCATGGGCACTCCGATAAGGCTTGACGGGTGAGTGATTACCCACCCACTCTAGAGGTGAGTGAACACTTACCCACCTCGAAGGGGTGTGCCATGAAGCTCACGGTTTTCGGTGCGACCGGCGGTATCGGGCAGGAGATCGTCCGCCAGGCGGTGGCGGCGGGGCACGAGGTGACGGCGGTGGTCCGCGACCCCGCCCGGCTCCCGGTCCCGCTCTCGGACGTCACGGTGCACACCGCCGCCCGGGTGGACGACCCGGAGGCGCTGCGGGAGGCGGTGGCGGGCCGGGACGCGGTCCTCTCCGGCCTCGAGTCCAGGGGCCGCAAGGCCGACGGGATCGCCGAGCGGCTGACCCGTGCCGTGCTGACGGCCATGGAGGCGGAGGGCACCCGGCGGCTGCTGGTGGTCAGCGCCGCCCCGGTCGCCCCCACGCCCGCCGGCGAGCCGCTGCTCGACCGGATGATGCTCTCGCTGATCGGCACGGTCCTCAAGGAGGTGTACGCGGATCTCACCGCGATGGAGGCCGCCCTGGCGGCCTCGTTCACGGACTGGACGTCGGTGCGGCCCCCCAAGCTGACGAACGGGCCCCTGACGGGCACCTACCGGACGGTGGTCGGCGGCAACCCGCGCAGCGGCCGGTCCATCTCCCGGGCCGACGTGGCCCACGCGATGCTGGCGCTGACCGACGACCCGGCGTCGGTGAAGCAGGGCGTGGGCGTGGCGTACTGAGGCCCGGTGGCCCGAGGGCCGGGCGGCCCGGGGCCCCGGGTCGCGCTACAGGCTGACGCCCACCGTCACCGGTTCGTTGACCAGGGTGACGCCGAAGGCCGCGTGCACCCCGGCCACGACCTCGCGCGCCAGGGCGAGCAGGTCCTCCGTGGTCGCCGCGCCCCGGTTGGTGAGGGCGAGCGTGTGCTTGGTGGAGATGCGGGCGGGTCCGGTGCCGTAGCCCTTGGTGAAGCCGGCCCGGTCGATGAGCCAGGCGGCGGAGGTCTTGGTGCGCCCCTCACCGGCGGGGAAGGCGGGGGGCGTCACATCGGGGCCGAGCCGGTCGGCGACCCGGGCCAGGAACGCGTCGAAGTCGGCCTGTTCCAGGACCGGGTTGGTGAAGAAGGACCCGGCCGACCAGGTGTCGTGGTCCTCGGGGTCCAGCACCATGCCCTTGCCGGCGCGCAGGCGGAGCACGGTTTCGCGGGCCTCGGCGGCGGGAACGCGGTCCCCTTCCTGGACGCCCATGGTCCGCGCGGTCTCCGGGTACTTCAGGGGCGCCGAGAGCCCGCCGGCCTCCTCCAGACCGAAGCGGACGCGCAGCACCACATACCGGTCGGGCTCGGCCTTGAAGCGGCTGTGCCGGTAGGAGAAGGCGCACTCGGAGTTGGGCAGGACGACGGTTTCCCGGGTGCGCCGGTCGTAGGCGACGACCTCCGTGATGGTGGAGGACACCTCCTGTCCGTACGCCCCGACGTTCTGGATCGGCGTTGCACCGGCCGAGCCGGGGATGCCGGCCAGGCATTCGAGGCCCGCGAGGCCGGCCTCCACGGTCCGGGTCACGGCGTCGGTCCAGACCTCGCCGGCGGCCAGTTCCAGGGAGCCGCCGTCGAGGACGAAGCCCTTGGTGGCGATGCGCAGGGCGGTGCCCTCGAAGCCCTTGTCGCCGATGACCAGGTTGCTGCCGCCGCCGATGATCAGGAGCGGGGTGCCGCTGTCGTCGGCCTCGCGCACGGCGTCGATCACCTCGGTGTCCGTGGTGGCCGTGAGGAGCCGGGTGGCGGGGCCGCCGAGCCGGAAGGTGGTCAGGGGGGCGAGGGGGGCGTCGTGGAGTTCCTGCACGGGGACAAGGGTACGGTCCGTGGCCCCGCCGTCCGGGCGGGGCCACGGACCGCGTGGCGTGTGCGGGATGCGTCAGGCGGGTACGGAGACCGGTTCCTCGGTGCGGGTCTCGGTCCCGGCCGTCCCGACGGCGGGCTCCTGCGCACCGGTGACGCGGCGGCCGGGGATCATCAGGGCGACGAGCGCGGCCAGGGCGACGACTCCGGCGCCGATCCAGACGGCCGGCACGGTCCCGTCGGTGAAGGACTGCGCGGAGCCGAGGCCGCCCTGCGCCGTGAAGACGGTGGTGAGCACGGCGACCCCGAGGGCGCCGCCGACCTCGCGCAGGGCGTTGTTGGCGCCGGACGCGATGCCCTGCTCACCGGGGCGGACGCTGGACATCACCAGGCCGGCGGCCGGCGCGAAGTACAGGGCCATCCCGATGCCGCCGATGATCAGGCCGGGCAGCTGCGAGACGTAGGAGGCGTCCGGGGCGATGACCAGGGCGAACAGTGCGAGGCCGAGCGCTTGGAGGGCGAGTCCGGTCACGACCACCGGGCGTCCGCCGAACCGGTCGGAGAGCATTCCGGCGATGGGGGCGACGAGCATCGGCATGCCGGTCCAGGGCAGCATCCGCAGCCCGGCCTCGGCGGGCGAGTAGCCCAGGACGCCCTGGAAGTACTGGCTGAGCAGGAAGATCGCGCCGAACATCCCCAGGTACATCAGCATGCTGGCGACGTTGATGCCGAAGAAGCCGCGGTCCCGGAAGAGCCGCATGGGGAGCATGGGCTTGCGGCCCCGGAAGCCGTGGCGGACGAAGGCGCCGATGAGCGCGGTGCCTGCGATGAGGGAGGTCAGGACGGTCGGGCTGGTCCAGCCGTCGGCGTTGGCGTTGACGAGGCCGTAGACGATGCCGAAGAGGCCGCCGCTGACGAGGAGGGTGCCGGGGACGTCGAGGCGGGCGCCGGGGGCGTGCGACTCCGCGAGGCGGAAGCGGGCGAGCGGCAGCAGGAGCAGGCCGATCGGGACGTTGAGCCAGAAGATCCACTGCCAGGAGATGTGCTCGGTGAGGCTGCCGCCGATCAGGGGTCCGCTGGCCACGGCGAGGCCGGTCACGGCGCTGAAGATGCCGAGCGCCATGCCCCGGCGGGCGGGCGCCACGGCGGCCGTGAGCAGGGTGAGCGTGAGCGGCATCATGATCGCGGCGCCGACGCCCTGGACGGCGCGGAAGGCGATGAGTTCGCTGATGCCGGGCGAGAGGGCTGCCGCGGCGGACGCGCCGGTGAAGACGGTGAGGCCGGTGAGGAAGAGCCGTCGGCGGCCGAAGCGGTCACCGAGGGCGGCGCCGAACATCAGCAGGACGGCGAAGGTGAGCGTGTAGGCGTTGACCGTCCACTCCAACTCCTCCATCTCCCCGCCGAGGCTTTCGCGAATGGACGGCAGGGCGGTGGTGACGACGAGGTTGTCGAGGGCCGCCATGAAGCCGGCGACGCTGGTGATGACGAGGGCCCAGGCCGCTCCCGCGCGGCCTTTCGATTGCTGGTTCACTGCTCCCCCTGAGGGTTAGTTATTGATTACTAACTTTTCCGGGCAGAAAACCGGGCGGAACCCGGGGTGGGACGCGCTCAGGAGACCGGCTGGGCGGAGGCGTAGAAACCGGACCAGAGCCGGTGTCCGGCCGGAAAGCCGAGCGAGGTCAGCGTGTTGGCGAGCATGCCGTACGCGAGGAACGTGGTGGTGTCGTCCACCTCGGCACCGAGCGCGAGGTGGACGGAGTCGAAGAGCTCCACCCAGTCGGCCCGCGCCGATTCGCCGAACTCGCGATCACCGGCGGCTTCGGCCGCGGCGACGGCGGCGTATGTCTGCATCTGCATGAGCACCTTGTCGGGGTCGTCGGCGACCAGCAGCTGATAGGCCCTGGCCATGGCGTGGAGCGCCTCCTCGCCTTCCAGCCCTTCGGCCGCCTCCACGAAGACCCGCCGGATCTCCGCGAAGCAGCGCCCGGAGGCCGCGAGGAACATCGCCTGCTTATTGGGGAAGAGCCGGAAGAGGTACGGCTGCGAGACACCGACCCGCTTGGCGATCGCCTCCGTCGAGGTGGCTCTGTATCCACCACGGGCGAACTCGGTGATCGCCGCACGGATGACGCTCTCGCGTCGCTCATCTGCACTCATCCTTGCCATGCTCTTAAGTTAGTACTCAATCACTAACTTCGTCAAGGGCGGGCATCGGACGGAGTCGCGGGCGACGTACGCGTAAGGGGCACGGCCCATGGACCGTGCCCCTTACCTCACGTCGCGTCACCTCTAGGCGAGCCGCACCACGGCCCGGGACATGCCCAGGACCTTCTTGCCGTCGCTCATGACCGTCAGGTCGACCCGCACCCGCCGGTCGTCCAGCAGCGCGCCCACCTTGCCGCTGACCTCGATCCGGGCACCCTTGTCGTCGTCCGGGACCACGACGGGCTTGGTGAAGCGCACCCCGTACTCGACCACCGCGCCCGGGTCGCCGGTCCAGTCCGTGACCACGCGGATCGCCTCGGCCATGGTGAACATGCCGTGCGCGATCACGTCGGGCAGCCCGACCTCGCGCGCGAAGCGCTCGTTCCAGTGGATCGGGTTGAAGTCGCCCGAGGCACCCGCGTACCGCACGAGCGTCGCCCGGGTGACGGCGAAGGACCGCGCCGGCAGCTCCGTACCGACCTCGACCGACTCGTAACTCACCTTCGCCGTCATCACGCCTCCTCGGCGGCGCGCGCCACCAGCTTCGTCCAGGCGGTCACGACCAGCTCACCGGACTCGTCGTGCACGTCACCGCGGACGTCCAGGATGTCGTTGCCCGCCATCGACTTCACGGCCTCGATGGTCGAGACGACCGACAACCGGTCGCCGGCCCGCACGGGGCGGACGTAGACGAATTTCTGGTCGCCGTGCACGACCCGGCTGTAGTCCAGACCGAGCTGCGGGTCCTCGATGACCTGGCCGGCGGCCTTGAAGGTGATCGAGAACACGAAGGTCGGCGGCGCGATCACATCGGCGTGGCCGAGCGCCGCGGCGGCCTCGGGATCGGTGTACGCGGGGTGGGCGTCGCCCACGGCCTCGGCGAACTCGCGGATCTTCTCCCGTCCGACCTCGTACGGCGCGGTGGGCGGATAGGTCCGTCCCACGAAGGACTGGTCGAGCGCCATGAACTCGCAACCTCCTGATGAAAGATCGTCTGGGCCGGCCTGCAGCGGCGTCCGGCACCATTCAACGCCACACCCGCCGCACAACGACACGAGGCCGCCCCCCGAAGGGAACGGCCTCGTGTACGAGCCTGATTCAGCGCGTTTCGCGGTGCGCGGTGTGCGAGTTGCAGCGCGGGCAGTGCTTCTTCATCTCAAGACGGTCCGGGTTGTTACGCCGGTTCTTCTTGGTGATGTAGTTCCGCTCCTTGCACTCCACGCAGGCCAGCGTGATCTTCGGGCGGACGTCGGTGGCAGCCACGTGAGTGCTCCTTGGACGGACGATGAACGGATGAACGCAAAAAAGAGTAGCCGATCGAAGGACCGACCCCACAATCGGCTACTTTTAGTAGCGGTGACCGGACTTGAACCGGTGACACAGCGATTATGAGCCGCTTGCTCTACCGACTGAGCTACACCGCTTTGATGACTGGGCCCCCCGCCGAAGCGGGGTTTCCGATCACCAGAGCCCCAATGCGGAATCGAACCGCAGACCTTCTCCTTACCATGGAGACGCTCTACCGACTGAGCTATTGGGGCGAGCGATGAAGACATTACACGCTCGGTCGCCGATCGCCCAAATCCGTTTCCCGGCGCCCGGCCAACCCGGGCCTGTACCCCGCTCCGGGCGTCCTCACACCGCTGATCAGCAAGGCCGCACCGGTATGACTATTGCGCTCCTTCTCCGGCCGGGCCGCGCCCGCCCCTAGGCTCTACTCACTCTGCGTGATCTTGACCCCTTCCCAGGAGCGCGATGCCCGACAGCCAGCCGCGGCGGCCCGACGACCACGCGGCCGACACCACCGGCGGCCCGGAGCCCTCCGCCCTGACGCTCTGCGGCGCCCGCCTCACCGACGGCCGCGTCGTGGACGTCCGCGTCTGCGGCGGCCGCATCGAGGCCGTCGGCACCGCGGGCAGCCTCACCGCCCCCGGCCCCCGCCTCGACCTGCGCGGCCACCTCCTCCTCCCCGCACCCGCCGAACCGCACGCCCACAGCGACACCGCCCTCACCGCGGACGGTGCCGGGCCCGCGTCCGAACGGCCCGAGGACATCCGGCGGCGCGCCACGGAGGCCGCGCTGATCCAGCTCGGCCACGGCGCGACGGCCCTGCGCTCACACGTGCGGATCGGCGGCCCACGGGGCCTGGCGGCGCTCGAAGCCGTCCTCCAGGCCCGGCGCTCGCTGCGCGGCCTGGCCGACCTGACCCCGGTCGCCGTCCCCCGGCTGCTCACCGGCGTCGCCGGGGCGGGCAACCTGGCGATGCTGCGCGACGCCGTGAAGATGGGCGCCGGGGCGGTCGGCGGCCGCCCCGACCTCGACCCGGACCCGTCCGGATACGTCGAGGCCGTCCTGGAGGTCGCCGCCGAGCACGGCTGCCCCGTGGACCTGCACACGGACGGCGACGACCCCGCCCGGCTGGCCCGGTTCGCCGCGTTGGCGGGCGGAATGCGCCAGGAGGTCACCATCGGCCCGTGCGCCGGGCTCGCCCGCCTCTCCGCCGACGTCGCCGCCCGGGCGGCCGGCCGGCTGGCGGACGCCGGGGTGGGCGTCACCTGCCTCCCCCAGGGCGGCTGCTGCGGTACGGAACACCGGGGCGCCGCCCCCGTTCGGCTGCTGCGCGAGGCCGGGGTCCGGGTCGCGGCGGGCAGCGGGGCCCTGCGTGATCCGGCGAATCCGGTGGGGCGCGGCGACCCGCTGGAGGCGGCGTTCCTGCTGTCCTCGCAGGGCGGCCTGAGCGCCGAGCACGCCTACGCGGCGGTGTCCGCCGAGGCCCGGCACGTCATGGGGCTCCCCGGACTCCGCGTCGAGGCGGGATTCCCGGCCGAGCTGCTCGCCGTACGCGGGGAAGGGCTGGCCGGGGCGCTGTCGATGGCCTACAGCCGGATCGTGATCCACCAAGGGCGGGTGGTGGCCCGGACCAGCGCGGTGCGCGAGTACGGCGACCCGGAGGCCGGCGGCGGGCCCGGGCTTCCCCGCCAGGGACGGCCGGAATCCACCGGCGGGCCGTGAGCGTCGCGGCGCGCTCCGGCGTACCGTCGGTCGTATGCGCATTGTCATCGCAGGTGGACATGGTCAGATCGCGCTGCGGCTGGAGCGCCTGCTCGCCGCGCGCGGGGATGAGGCGGCCGGCATCATCCGCAACCCCGGACAGAGCGACGACCTCAGGGCGGTGGGCGCCGAGCCCGTGGTGCTGGACCTGGAATCGGCCACGGTCGACGAGGTCGCCGAGGTGCTGCGCGGCGCCGACGCGGCGGTCTTCGCCGCCGGCGCGGGCCCCGACAGCGGCACGGCCCGCAAGGACACCGTGGACCGGGGCGCGGCCGTGCTCTTCGCGGACGCGGCGGAACGGGCGGGGGTGCGGCGTTACGTCGTGGTCTCGTCCATGGGCGCCGACCCGGACCACGCCGGGGACGAGGTGTTCGACGTGTACCTGCGGGCCAAGGGCGCGGCGGACGCCGACGTACGCTCCCGCTCCGCCCTGGACTGGACGATCCTGCGCCCCGGGATGCTCACCAACGACGCCGGCACCGGCCAGGTCCTCCTCGCCGCGTCCACGGGCCGGGGCCCGGTCCCCCGCGACGACGTGGCGGCGGCGCTCGTGGAGCTGCTGGACACCCCGGCCACGGCGGGCCTGACCCTGGAGCTGATCTCGGGCAACGTGCCGTTGGCGGTCGCGGTGAAGGACATCGCGGGCAACTGACCCGGACGACGAAGAAGGCCCCCGTTCGAAGAACGGGGGCCTTGCTTGTGGCGGCGCCAGGGTTCGAACCTGGGTAGGCTGAGCCGGCAGATTTACAGTCTGCTCCCTTTGGCCACTCGGGCACACCGCCAAGGGATGCCGCCGTCGAGTCCCGGTTTCCCGCGGCGCTCTCTGGCAACGACGTAAACAATACCTGATGACCGAGGGTGCTACGCCACCGGATTGTCCGGAGGTCCGTGGGGTCTCGGGTGGCCAAGGGCCGTCCCGTCATCCCTGGTGGATCAGCGCGCGGCGTCGGATGCGGTGCACCGCAAGGCGGAGGGGCGCCCGCATACTGGACGTATTCGGGCGTTCCGACAACGCGGCGAGGCGCCGTGGCTGTCGTCGTGCGCCCGCCAGGGATCACGGGACAGCCCTTAGGCTTTACGCGGCCGCTGCGCCAGGTACGCACTTTCCAGCACCCCCGATCCAAGGAGCCACACGTCATGGCCGACTCCAGTTTCGACATCGTCTCGAAGGTCGAGCGGCAGGAGGTCGACAACGCCCTCAACCAGGCCGCCAAGGAGATCTCCACCCGTTACGACTTCAAGGGCACGGACGCGTCGATCGCGTGGTCCGGCGAGAAGATCCTGATGCAGGCGAACGGCGAGGAGCGGGTCAAGGCCATCCTCGACATCTTCCAGTCCAAGCTGATCAAGCGCGGGATCTCGCTGAAGTCGCTGGACGCCGGTGAGCCGCAGCTGTCCGGCAAGGAGTACAAGCTGTTCGCCTCGATCCAGGAGGGCATCTCCCAGGAGAACGCCAAGAAGGTCGCGAAGATCATCCGCGACGAGGGCCCCAAGGGGGTCAAGGCCCAGGTCCAGGGCGAGGAGCTGCGGGTCACCTCGAAGAGCCGGGACGACCTTCAGGCCGTGCAGGCGCTGCTGAAGGCCCAGGACTTCGACTTCGACGTGCAGTTCGCGAACTACCGCTAGAACGTAGCGGCCCGGGCGCGGAACCTCTCGCTCCGCGCCCGGACTGCATGTCCGAATACCGCCGGTCCCGGCGGTTCGGGCGCAGCAGACTGGTCCGTGGCGGCCGGCGTTCCGGCTGGCCGTGCGGACGAGGAGAGGGACCGGTCATGACCATGTACGCGACGGTCGACAGCCCGCTGGGCGAACTGCTGCTGGTCGGGGAAGAGGCCCCCGGAGCGGCGGGTACCGCGCTCGTCTCGCTCTCCGTACCGGGTCAGAAGGGCGGCACCGTCGTCCAGGACGGCTGGGTGTACGCGCCGGAGGCGTTCGCGGGGGCCGCCGCCCAGCTGCGCGAGTACTTCGAGGGGCGCCGGACGCGCTTCGACCTGGTGTACGCGGAGGGACGGGGCACCGAGTTCCAGCGGCGGGTCTGGGCCGCGCTGGACGCCGTTCCGTACGGCGAGACGGTCTCGTACGGGCAGATCGCCGCGCGCGTCGGCGCGAGCGGCGCCGGGGTGCGGGCCGTGGGCACGGCGATCGGGCGCAATCCGCTGCTGGTCGTGCGGCCGTGCCACCGCGTGATCGGCGCGGACGGCGCGCTGCGCGGGTACGCGGGCGGGCTGGAGCGCAAGGAACGGCTGCTGGGGCTCGAAGGGGCCCTGGCGGAGCGTTGACGGGCGACCGCTGATGGACGGGCTTCTGCCTGCCGGGCGGGCCCGGGCGGTCCCGTCGTGCAGAACCCGCCCGGGGCGCGGCCGCCAGCTCCCCGTCAGCCGGGCCCAGGCGGTCCCGTCGTGCAGGAACACCTGGTCCTTCACCTCAGGGGGCCGCATGCCGTCGGTCACCCGGCGGTGCCAGTGCGCGGTGAAGGCGGCGCGCGGAACCGTCCGGACCTCGACCGGACCGAGCCGCCCGGCCGCACGGGCGCGGCGGTAGCCGGGGGCGCCGGCGCACAGGGCGCGCTCCACCTCCCCGCCCAGGTCGTCGGCGTGCCCGTCCCCGGCGGGGCCGTGCGGGGCGACCACCATGCGGTACCGCGGTGTTCCGCCGTCACCGTCCGGGCGGCAGGTCATCCGGTCCACCGCCACGCCGGTCCGCCGCGCCGCCTCGCGTACCGCGTCGACCACATGGAACTCGCGGAGGCGTTCACCCGCCACGTCGCAGGGTGCGGACCTGCCCGCGTACTCGACCCGGGGGACGGCACCGATCCTGTCGACCACGTGTGCCACGTCGCCCAGCACATAGCGGTACAGACGGCCCACGTGGGAGAGGACCACGTGGTAGCGGCGCCCCGGTTCGAGGTCCTCGCAGAGCAGGGTCGGGCTGTCGGAGCGGATGTCCTTGTCCGCCTCCACGAATGCGTACAGGACCGTGGAGAGGGCCGGCGGGCCCGCGCTCGGGTGCGGGTCCACGGGGACACCGACCGGCCCCTCCGAGGCCGCGGGAGGCGTGGGCAGCACGGTGACCCCTGTGCCGTACAGCTCCTTCAGCCGGGGCAGGTAGAGCGAGGCGATCCCGCTGGTCCAGCAGTAGAGGAGCTGGATGCGGGGCCACAGGACGGAGGGCCGGACCCCGTTCTGTGCCGCTGCCCGGCGTTCCAGCTCCACGGCCCGGCCCGGGTCGGGTACCGCACCGGGCCGGCCAAGGTAGGTGCCGTCGTGCAGGTCGCGCAGGAGCGTCGGCCACCACAGGGTGAGCAGCTCGGGGAGCATCGCGAGCATCGCGGGATTGTGCCCGATCACGCAGCGGACGTCGTGCTGGGCGGCCATGCGGACGCGTATGTAGAGCTTGTCGAGGTAGTTCTGCTCGTCGATGTCCACGGGAAGGCTCGCCCACGGTGCCTCGCTGCCCGGTTCCTTGAGGCTGACGCCGAAGCCGCCGCTGAGATCGGCCTGACTCGGGCCGAGGCTCGGGCGGCCGGACCCGGTGGTGGCGGGGCGGGCGAGCCGGTCGTGACGGAGATTCAGGGTCGCCGCACCGAGGGAGAAGGCGTCGGGGAAGTACTGAGCGGGCACGCCCATGGCCGCCCGGAAGAACGGCAGATACACCTGGTCGAGGAAGTTCCGGGTGACCGGGATCCGTTTGCGGGCTCCGGTGCTGCCGCTGGTGGTGAAGAAGAGCCGGGGTCCTCCTGGGTGAGGACCCTGCTCTCGCCCGCGGCCGACCGTGCGATCCAGGGTTCGTACTCCTGGTAGGTGCGCAGGGGCACAGCGGCACGGTAGTCGTCGATCGTGCGGACGCGGGACATGGCGTGGCCCGTGCCGAACGCGGTGCCCGCCGTCTCCCGCACCAGTTCGGCGAGGATTCTGTCCCGGTGTCCCACCGGATCGCCGAGCGTTCGCGCGAGACGGTTCTTCGCGGCGACGGCATCGCGTCGGAAGGCTTCGTCGTCGTGTTCCGGCACGGGGCCGGACGGGGCCGCGGGCGCGGCCGCCACCAGACTGAGGGCTACGCCGAGGTTTCCCGACGAGCTCTCCACGATCATGGAGCCGGGGCGCAGACGGCCCTCCCGCTCGGCGTCCTCCACCATCGCGCGGGCGGCCTTGAGTTTGATCGAGCCCGCGAAATTGAATCCCTCGCATTTGAGCATCAGCCGTTGACCGATGGCCGGCTCGAGATCGACGAAGACGTCATCGGTATTGAATTCGTAGGGAGCGGAGATGACGTGAATGGCGCCCGTCCCCCTAGTTGGTCCGGAGTTGATGACGCCCGGCATCCCAAAGCGCACAGGCACGTCCGACGTGAGAAGAGCAGAGCCCGGTGAGCCAGGCGTCCGCTTCTTTTGCTTGTGCCGACCCCCGTGCCCGGGTTCCCGGCCGCACAAAGTCACTGACTGCTTTCCGTCGGCCCCGCAACTCATTCTGCCAAGCCGCGCTGACATTCAGTTGACGGAACGCTGACCGATCGGCACGGCTTGCCGGACGTGTCGGGAGACTGTTAGATCGGGCCGCAGGCCGGCCCCCGCTGACGGCGGGCCGGCGCCGACGGAGCGGTGCTCAGGGGGAGTTACAGATGCGGTTGGTGCTCGCGGAAGACCAGTTCCTGCTCCGCGAGGGAATCACGCGACTGCTCGCCGCCTACGGGTTCGAGGTCGTCGCAGCAGTCGGAACGGGTCCCGAACTGATCGAGGCCCTCACGGAGCACGAGCCCGACGTGGCGCTCGTCGACATCAGAATGCCGCCTACGCACACCGACGAGGGTCTGCGTGCGGTGCTGCACGCCCGGCGCAGGAAACCGGGCAGGCCCGCGCTCATGCTGTCGCAGTACGTGGATCAGCTCTACGCACAGGAACTGCTCGCGGACGGCGCCGGCGGAGTCGGGTATTTGCTGAAGGACCGGGTGTTCAACACGGAACAGTTCGTCACGGCGCTGCACACGGTCGCGGGGGGCGGCACCGTCATGGATCCGGACGTCGTCTCCCGAATGCTCAGCCACAACGCGCACAACGAGCAATTGGCCCGGCTGACCGAAAGGGAGCACCAGGTACTGGGCCGCATGGCCGAGGGCCATTCGAATGCCGCCATCGCCACCCATCTCGTCATTACCGAGAAGGCGGTGGCCAATCACATCAACAATATTCTCGCCAAGTTGGACCTGCCGCCGTCGAAGGACGGAAACCGACGGGTGCTGGCCGTGCTGGCCTACCTCAATTCGGCCTGACACCGCGCCGGGTTCGGGGCGCGGCGTCAGGCCGGTCCGGTGTGCCGGGTCGCTGCGGGGGGATCGCCCTTCCCGCACACCGGGGCCTCACACCGCCGACGGCTGCCCGAACCAGCACACCGAGAGATCGCCGAGGGCGGGTTCGTATCAGGGTCAGCCAGATGAGGATCGCGCGCCGGCCGGTGCGGGGATCGACGAGGCGTGGCCGCTTCCCGCTCCCGCGGACCGCACCCGCCGGGCCCCGGCCGGACTGCCCTGCACCGCGTTGCTCGGCACGCTGGCGGAGTACAGGCGGACCGGTCCGGCGAGATGAAGGGCGCTCCACCTGCCCACACGGGCCGCGACATGCGTCTTTTTCACTGTGATCCCATATCTCTCTGTCGCTGGAGGAAGTGGCGGGCGCGCACGCGGAGATGCTCGTGCGTCCGTCCCGGGGCATGCCAAACCCGTCGACGGCGCCGGAGTACCGGGTGCCGGCGTCGCCGACGGGTGGAAGGGCTGTATGTCGAGGTGCCCGTGGTGGGCACGCCGGGCCGCCGGACTCCGGTGAGGTCGTCGGCCCGGACGGCGTCTCAGCGGCCGGCGAAGTCCTTCGAGGCTCGCCGGTCGAGCCTGCACCTGATGTCGAAGGCCGCGGTGGTGGGCCCGCCGGCAGGGCTGGTCAGGGCCAGTACCCCGTCGAAGGCGGCCAGCCGGCGTTCGATCCCCCGCAGTCCGCTGCTGCTCTTGGCCGCGCTGTCCGCGCCGCCCACGCCGTTGTCGTGGACGACCACGCGGAGGACCCCGTCGGTGTAGTGGATGTCGATCCCGACCTCGGTGGCCTTACCGTGCTTGGCGGCGTTGTTGAGCAGTTCGGCGATGGCGAAGTACGCGGCCGACTCGACCGGGGCGGGCAGCCGGCCCGGGAGCGAGCCCGTGACCTCGGTCCGCAGCGGCAGTTCGAGCGCCAGCGTCTTGACGGCGTCGACGAGGCCGCGGTCGGCGAGCAGCGGGGGGTGCACCCCGTGCACCAGGTCGCGAAGTTCGTTGAGGGCCTTCACCGAGTTGTCCTTCGCCTCGGCCAGCAGGGCGGCGACGGCCTCGGGGTTGTGCTTGATCAGCGACTCCGCCGCGGACAGGGTCATGCCCAGTGCGACGAGCCGGACCTGGGCACCGTCGTGCAGGTCGCGCTCGATCCGGCGCAGCTCGCTCGCCTGCATGTCCATCGTGTCCGAGCGGGTGTGGGTGAGGTGGTCGACCCTGCTGGTCAGCACGGCCCTGCTGGAGCGGCCCAGCATGAAACGCACCCACTTGCCGTGCAGCGGCAGGACGAGCCGGGGAAGCACGAGCAGGCCGAAAAGGATCTCCACCAGGCCGAGGCCCGCCGCGAGGTTCGCGGTGAACTGTCCCTCGATCGGGATGAACTCGTACCAGGTGTTCTCCCAGGACTCGGTGATCGTCTTCCACAGGAAGGGAAGGGACAGCCCCGCGAGTCCGTGAACGACGGCCAGAGCCGGCAGGAACGTGATCGGGCCGACGAACGGGTTGACCAGCAGCCACAACAGGTCTCGCCAGGTCGCACTGTCACCGAGCAGCCGGAGGGCGTGCCGCCAGCCGGTGGCCCGAGAGCCTCCCCCCGCAGTGGTGAGGTAGGGGTCGTCGACCTCGATGCCCGACCAGCGCAGCGCCAGCCTGCGCTGCCTGCGGGCGTCGGCCCGGACCGCGTTGAGGGCTCCGGGCAGCAGGAGGATGCCGATGCCCACAACGGTGAGCAGCACCACGAGCGCCACCCACAGGGCGAGTAACGCCTCGGTCACCGCGAGGCCGGTCAGGGCCATGCCTCCGCCGACCGCCCCCAGCCCTTACTTCTTCACCCGAGTCGTGTCGGCACGTCCTGCGCTCACGCCAGCCCCCAGTAGTCGCTGCGATGTCTGCGCTCAGCATGGCACCAGGGAGGCCCCTCCGAGAGGGGTGGTAGTACCTGTCTTGCCCCGCCGAAATCTGGAGCATGGAGGTCGGCCGGCGGCCAGTTGGACGTCGGCCGACCCTCGTCGATTTCCGGACGTGACCGGGGTCAGCGGCGTTCGCGGGAGTTGCCGAAGAGCAGCCTGTAGGCGATCAGCAGGACCAGGGAGCCGCCGATGGCCGCGACCCAGGTCGCCGGGTCGAAGAAGTCCTTGGTGATCTCGCGGTCCAGGAAGCGCGACGATATCCAGCCACCGAGGAACGCGCCCACGATCCCTATGAGCGTCGTGCCCACCAGGCCGCCGGGGTCCCGCCCCGGCAGCAGGATCTTGGCGATGACGCCCGCGATGAGCCCGAGAATGATCCAGCCGATAATGGTCATGCGTGCGAACCTACCCGTCCCTCTGTCCTGGAACCCAAGACGCCGGGGACGGGCGGGTGGTTGCGTGCGCGGGCCTGCGGGCCTGCGGGCCTGCGGGCCTACCAGCCGGCGAACTGCTCGTCGGTGCGCACGATCTCCTTGCCGAAGGGCATGAGCGAGACCGGGATGAGCTTGAAGTTGGCGATGCCCAGCGGGATTCCGATGATCGTGATGCACAGGGCGATGCCCGTGGTGATGTGACCGAGCGCCAGCCACCAGCCGGCGAGGATCAGCCAGAGCACGTTGCCCACGCAGGACGGGCCGCCCGCGTCCCGGCGGTCGACCACCCGGTGCCCGAAGGGCCACAGGGCGTAGACGCCGATCCGGAAGGCGGCCAGGCCGAAGGGGATGCCGATGATCGTGATGCAGAGCAGGAGTCCCGCGAGCAGGTAGCCGAGGAACATCCAGAATCCGCAGAGGACCAGCCAAATGACATTCAGAATGGTTTTCACGGGCGAGGACCTGCCATCTGCTCGAGTCGGGCGATGCGCTCTGCCATCGGCGGGTGGGTCGAGAACATCTTGGACATCCCCTGCCCCGCGCGGAAGGGGTTGGCGATCATCATGTGGCTCGCGGTCTCGATCCTGGGCTCCGGGGGCAGCGGGAGCTGCTGCGTCCCGGCCTCCAGCTTCCGCAGGGCGCCGGCGAGGGCCAGCGGGTCGCCGGTGAGCCGGGCGCCCGAGGCGTCCGCCTCGTACTCCCGGGAACGGCTGACGGCCAGCTGGATCACGGACGCGGCGAGCGGACCCAGGATCATGATCAGCAGCATGCCGAGGAGGCCCGGGCCCTCGTCGTCGTTGGAGCGGCCGACCGGTATCAGCCAGGCGAAGTTGACCAGGAACATCACGACGGAGGCCAGCGCTCCGGCGACGGACGAGATGAGGATGTCCCGGTTGTAGACGTGGCTCAGCTCGTGGCCGAGGACGCCGCGCAGTTCCCGCTCGTCCAGGAGGCGCAGGATGCCCTCGGTGCAGCAGACCGCCGCGTTGCGCGGGTTGCGGCCGGTCGCGAAGGCGTTGGGGGCCTGGGTCGGGGAGATGTAGAGCCGGGGCATGGGCTGGCGCGCCGATGTGGAGAGCTCGCGGACCATGCGGTAGAGCTGGGGCGCCTCGAATTCGCTGACGGGGCGGGCCCGCATGGCCCGTAGCGCCAGCTTGTCGCTGTTCCAGTACGCGTACGCGTTGGTGCCGATCGCCACCAGGAGGGCGACGATCAGGCCCGTACGTCCGAAGAAGCTGCCGATGACGATGATGAGTGCGGACAGGCCCCCGAGGAGTACGGCGGTTCTCAGCCCGTTGTGCCGACGGTGCACGGTACGCCCTCCAAATCGTGCGGCAGGGGAGCCCTTGGCGAGTGGGGCCCCACCGCTCAGTGGAGCCTCCTGTACTGGTCAACGCCAGGCGACGGGAGCGAGTTCCCCGGTGCGGACGGCCCGACGGCCCAGGCGGGCCCCGCTGTACGCGTGGGGCCCGGCTCTGGGCCGTCCGGGTGGAGGTGTGCGGCGGGGCTCAGCGCTGGGCGGGAAGCTTCGCGAGTTCCAGGGCCTCGGGGTCGGGCTCGACCTCGCTGGTGCAGTGGGCGCAGCGGGAGGCGATGGCCGGGATCTGGGTGTAGCAGCGGGGGCAGTCGCGCAGGGCGGCCTTGATGTCCACCGGCTCGTCGCCCTTCTTGGCGGTGAAGCGGTCCTGGACCTTGGCCATCGGCATCACGACGCCGAAGTAGAGGACCGCGGCGGTGATGAGGAAGGCGATCGCGGCGGCGATGAAGAGGCCGTACGGGAATTTCACGCCGTCGACCGTGAAGTGGGCGTGGCTGAAGTCGCCGGTGCCGCGCGTGATGATGCCGATCAGCGGCACGATGAAGGCGTTGCTGAACCCGGTGACGACCGCGGTGAACGCGGCTCCGACGGCGAGACCGACCGCCATGGAGATGACGTTCCCGCGCAGGATGAAGTCCTTGAACCCGCTCAGCACTGCTCTGACTCCTTCAGATGAGGTGAACGTCGTACGCGTTCCGAGGCACCGACCCTGCCCTGTGCGGGTGGCCGGGGGCAAACCGATCTTGCCATCCGTCGAACAGGTGAACGTCGTCAGAAAAGGTTGACGGCGGCGAATCTCAGCACGGTCTGCGGAGCGCCCGACAGGACGACTCCGGCGGCGGCGGTGAGGACGATCGCGGCGGTGAGGGGCGCCGGGACGCGGTGCCGTACGGCGGGCGCGGCCTCTTCCCCGTCCGCGGGCGCGCGGAACAGGGCGGCCGTCCACTGGAGGTAGTAGTACAGCGCGACGACGACGTTGACGGCCATCACGACGGCGAGCCAGCCCAGGCCCGCGTCGACGGCGGCGGAGAACACCGTGACCTTGGCGAAGAGCCCGATGATGCCCGGCGGCAGCCCGGCCAGGCAAAGCAGGAAGAACGCCAGCGCGAGGGCGGCCAGGGGCCGGGTGGCGTACAGGCCGCGGTAGTCGTCGAGACGGTTGCCGGGGCGGGTACGGGCGACCAGGGCGGCCACCGCGAACGCGCCGAGGTTCACCACGGCGTACATCAGGGCGTAGGCGACGGTGGAGCCGATCCTGCGCTCCCCGGCGTACGCGGCGGCGGCTACGGGGACGAGCAGGTACCCGGCCTGGGCGACGGAGGACCAGGCGAGCAGGCGTACGGCGCTGCGCGGGCGGGAAGCGCTCTGGCGCAGCGCGGCGACGTTGCCGACGGTCATCGTGAGCGCGGCGAGGACGGCGAGGGCGGGGCCCCACACCTCCGCGTACGCCGGGAAGGCGATCACGGTGACGAGGATGAGGCCGGTGAAGCCGACCGCCTTGCCGACGACCGACAGGTAGGCGGCGATGGGCAGGGGCGCGCCGACGTAGGTGTCGGGCACCCAGAAGTGGAAGGGCGCGGCGGCCGTCTTGAAGGCGAAGCCGACGAGGGTCAGCGCGACGCCCGCCCCGGCGAGGGTGGAGAGCCGGGGGTCGACGTGGCCGAGGCGGCCGGCCAGGTCCGTGAGGTGGAGCGTGCCGGTGGCCGCGTACACGAAGCTGACGCCGAGGAGCATCACGGCGGTGGCGGTCACGGAGGACAGGAAGAACTTCAGCGCGGCCTCGGAGGAGCGCCGGTCACCGCGCTTGATGCCGACGAGGGCGAACGCGGGCAGCGAGGCGACTTCGAGGGCGACGACCAGCGTGGCGAGGTCCCGGGCGGCGGGCAGGAGCGCGGCGCCGGCGGCGGACGACAGCAGCAGGAACCAGAACTCGCCGGCCGGGAGCTTGCGGGTGTCGCCGATCGAGAGCAGCGCGGTGAGCAGCGCGCCGCCGAGCACCAGGGCCTGGATGACGAGGGTGAAGTGGTCGGCGGTGTAGCTGCACGCGCGGCTGCCCGTGGTGAGGCAGAAGGTGGAGCGGTCGCCGTCGTGGAGCGGGATGATCAGGGCGAGCGCGGCGACGAGTCCGGCGACGGCCCCGTAGCCGAGGAGCGGTCTGCGGGCCTCGGTGACGAAGAGGTCGGCGACCAGGACGACGAGGGCGACGGCCGCGGCGGTGAGCGGAGGCGCGATGGCGAGCCAGTCGACGGACTGGACGAGGCTGGTGGCGCTCTCGGCCGCTGTGGTCACGACTTGCCTCCTGCGAGGAGCTTCTGCACGGCCGGGTCGGTGAGGCCGAGGAGGACGGCGGGCCACAGGCCGGCGAGGACGGTGAGGGCCGCGAGAGGGGTCCAGGCGGCGAATTCGTAGCTCCGCACGTCGGCGATGGCCCGGGGTTCGTCGCCGGTGGCGCCCATGCAGACGCGGCGGACGACGATCAGGAGGTACGCGGCGGTGAGCAGGGTGCCGAACGCGGCGATCGACATGAACGTCAGGAAGGCGGGCCGGCTCAGCCCCTCCGCCGGGTCGAACGCGCCGAACAGGGCGAGCATCTCGCCCCAGAACCCGGCGAGCCCCGGCAGCCCGAGCGAGGCGACCGCGGCGAACGCGAGGAGGCCGCCGAGGCGGGGCGCGCGGCCGTAGAGTGCGGCGCCGGTGGCTCCGGCGAGGGTGTCCAGGTCGGCGGTGCCGTACCGGTCCTTGACGGCGCCGACCAGGAAGAACAGCAGGCCGGTGATGAGGCCGTGGGCGATGTTGGCGAAGAGCGCGCCGTTGACGCCGGTGGGGGTCATGCTCGCGATGCCGAGGAGCACGAAGCCCATGTGGCCGACGGAGGAGTACGCGATGAGCCGCTTCAGGTCGCCCTTGGCGCCGGGCCGGGCGAGGGCCAGGCAGGCGAGCGATCCGTAGACGATCCCGGCGACGGCGAAGGCCGCGAGGTACGGGGCGAAGGTGTGCATCCCGTCCGGGGCGACCGGGAGCAGGATGCGGACGAAGCCGTACGTGCCCATCTTCAGCAGGACGCCCGCGAGGAGCACGGAGCCGACGGTCGGGGCGGCGGTGTGGGCGTCGGGCAGCCAGCTGTGCAGCGGCCACATCGGGGTCTTCACGGCGAGCCCGATCCCGATCGCCAGAACGGCGGTGACCTGCACGGACGAGGTGAGCCCGCGGCCGTTGTCAGTGGCGAGTGCCACCATGTCGAAGGTGCCGCTCTTCAGTCCGATGAGGAGCAGGCCCAGCAGCATGACGACCGAGCCGAGCAGTGTGTAGAGGATGAATTTCCAGGCGGCCGCCTGCCTCCCCGCACCGCCCCATCGGGCGATCAGGAAGTACATCGGGATGAGCACCATCTCGAACGCCAGGAAGAACAGGAGCAGGTCGAGGACGGCGAAGGTGGCGAGGGTGCCGGACTCCAGGAGGAGGACCAGCGCGACGAACGCCTTCGGGGAGGGGCCTTCGGGCAGCTTGAAGTAGCTGTAGAGCGCGCAGAGGAAGGTCAGCAGCGCGGTCAGTACGAGCAGGGGGAGCGAGATGCCGTCGATGCCGAGGTGGATGCGCACGTCCAGCGCCGGGATCCAGCTGATGTCGGTGGTGGCCTGCATCTTCGACGGGTGGTCGTGGTCGAAGCCGGCGGCCAGCACCAGGGTCGCCAGGAGGATGACCCCGGTGACGGTCACGCCGTGGCGGAGCACGGCCTGGTCGGGGCTGCGGCCCTTCAGTCCGGGCGGGGCCGGGAGCAGGGCGGCGACGGCGCCGATGAGCGGGCCGGCGACGACGAACGCCAGAAGGAACTGCATCACGGATGGGCTGATATCGATCACGGCTCAGGACCCCGCGTTGACGTTGGCGAAGACGACGGCGGCGACCGCCAGAACCAGGGAACCGGCCAGAGTCGCGCTGAGGTAGGTCTGCACGTTGCCGGTCTGGGCGCGGCGGACGGCCGTGCCGAGCCAGCGTGCGCCGGTGGCGGAGCCGCGTACGTAGGTCTCGACGACCTCGCGGTCCAGGAAGCGGACGAGGCGGGCCGCGGCCTGGACGGGGCGGACGAACAGCGCCGCGTACAGGGCGTCGAGGTGGAAGCCGGTGGCCGCGTGGCGGTGGAGGGGGCCGAGCAGCAGGCGTCCGGGGTCGGCGGGGTCGGGGGCGTCCCCGGCCGGGCCGTAGGCGGCGGTGCGGGCCTCGATGGCCTCGATCTCCACGAGGGCCGGCTCCGCGTCCGGGTGGGCGACGACCGAGCCCATGGGGACGCGGGCGGCGAGCGCGGTGGTGTGGCGCCAGGCCCCGTAGGTGACCAGTCCGCCGACGAGGCCGACGCCGGTGGACAGGACGGCGGTGGTCAGCGAGGGGACGAGGCGGTGTCCGTCGAACCAGTCGCCGATGACGCCGACGCTCAGCCCGAGGGCGATGGTCGGGACGGCCAGCACCCAGAGGACGGCCGTCATGGCGGCGGGCTGCCTGCCGTGGTCGGGGGCCTCGGCACCCCGGCCCCGGAAGGCGAGGAGCCAGAGCCGGGTGGCGTAGGCGGCGGTGAGCAGGGCGGCCAGCAGCCCGGCGACGAGGACCGTCCAGCCGGCGGCGGCCGGGGCGACGTGCCGGTCGCCGAGCGCGGTGTGCTCGGCGGCGACGAGGACGGCTTCCTTGGAGAAGAAGCCGGCGAACGGGGGGATGGCGGCGAGCGCGAGCAGCGCGACGGTCATCGTCCAGTAGGCGTCCGGGACGCGGCGGGCGAGGCCGCCCATCCGGGACATGGCGGCCAGTGAGTTGGTGCCGGCGGCGTGGATGACGACGCCGGCCGCGAGGAAGAGGACCGCCTTGAAGGCACCGTGCGAGACGAGGTGGAAGACGGCGGCCCCCCGGTCGCCGACGGCCAGGGCGCCCGACATGTAGCCGAGCTGCCCGATGGTCGAGTAGGCGAGGACGCGCTTGATGTCGTCCTGGGCGAGCGCGGCGAGCCCGGACCCGATCATCGTGACGGCCGCCATCACGGCGAGGACCACCAGGGCCGCGCCGGATTCGGCGAAGACGGGGAGGAGGCGGGCGACGAAGTAGACGCCGGCGGCGACCATCGTCGCCGCGTGGATCAGCGCCGAGACGGGGGTGGGGCCGGCCATGGCGTCGGGCAGCCAGGTGTGCAGGGGGAACTGCGCGGACTTGCCCGCGACCCCGGCCAGGAGGAGGAGCGCGATGAGCGTCGGGTGATCGAGGCCGCCGTGGGCGACGGCCCCCAGGACGCGGGTGATACGGAAGGAGCCGGTGTCGGCGGCGAGCGCGAACAGGCCGATGAGGAAGGGGACGTCGCCCAGCTTGGTGACCAGGAACGCCTTCAGGGACGCGGCGCGCGCCTCGGGCGTCTCCCAGTAGTGGCCGACCAGGAAGTACGAGCAGATGCCCATGACCTCCCAGCCGACCAGCAGCACCATCAGGTCGCCGGAGTAGACGACGAGCAGCATCGCGGAGGTGAAGAGGGAGACCAGCGCCGCGTACGAGGGGTAGCGCGGGTCGTCGCGGAGGTACGCGGTCGAGTAGATCTGCACGCAGCTCGCGACGAGGGCGACCAGCACGGCGACGAGGACGGCGAAGCCGTCGAGGTGCAGCGCGAGGTCGATGGGGACGGAGCCGGTGGGGGTGAGCTGGGTCGCCGCGTCGATGGCCCGGCCGCCGCCCTGGCGCGCGGCGACGGTGGCGGCGAGGACGAGCGAGACGAGGGAGGGCAGTACGGCGAGCGGGCGCACGTACTCGGGCGCGGTGCGGCCGATGAGCAGACCGGCGGCGGCGCCCAGGAACGGGAGGAGGGGGACGAGGACGGCGAGGGTCGTGGTGGTCACGGGGTGGCCTCAGCCTTCTTTGCCTTCCCTGCCGCAGCAGTGGCCTGGTCTTCGGGGTCGGTGAGGGCGTCGGCGGGGGCGTCGCCCTCGTCGTCGCCTGCCGGGACGGTCTCGGCCTCGTCGGTCTCCGCGGTGTCGCGGAGGCGGTCGACCTCGGAGCTGCCCCGGTTGCGGTACACGGCGAGGACGATCGCCAGGCCGATGCCGATCTCCGCCGCCGCGATGGCGATGGTGAACAGCGTGAGGGCCTGGCCGGAGTGGAGGCGGTCGCGGAGCCAGACGTCGAACGCGACCAGGTTGAGGTTGACGGCGTTGAGCATCAGCTCGACGGACATCAGGACGAGGATCGCGTTGCGACGGGCGAGGACTCCGTACAGCCCGGTGCAGAAGAGGAGGGCGGCGAGCACCGCGGGATAGGCGAGGTGCATCAGCGCGCGTCCTCTCGGGGCGGGGTGGCGCCGGCCCGGTCCGCTGCCCGGCCGCCCTTGCGGGAGAGGACGATCGCGCCGACCAGGGCGGCGAGCAGCAGGACGGAGAGCGCTTCGAAGGGCAGCACCCAGTTGCGGAAGAGGAAGGAGCCGGTGGCCTTCGTGGAGCCCTGGGCGGGCCCGTCCAGCTCGATCCAGGTCGTCCGGAAGGCGTCCACGACGACCCAGACCAGGGTGCCGGCGGAGGCGGCGGCCACCGTGAGCGCGGCCCAGCGGTTCTCCGAGTCGGCGTCCGGGGAGCGGCCGATGGGGGCCCTGGTGAGCATCAGGCCGAACAGGAGGAGGACGACGACGGAACCCACGTAGATCAGTACCTGCACCCAGGCGATGAACTCCGCCGTGAGCAGGAGGTACTCGACGGCGAGGCCGCCGAGCGCCACGATCAGCCAGAGGGCGGCGTGCACCAGCTGCCTGGTCGTGACGGTCACCAGGGCGGCGCCGAGGGTGGCGATGCCGACGAGGACGAAGGCGATCTCCACGCCGGTCGGGGAGAGGAAGCCGGGGGCCGCCGAGGCGGCCGCGAGGGCGGTGATCACTCGTTGCCCTCCCGCGTCGTGTCGTCCTGTGCCTGCTGCGCCGCTTCCGCCTCCTGCTGGGCCCGGAGCTTGTCGGCCGTCTTGCGGGCCGCTGCGAGCTCCTTCGGTTCCTCGGCGCGCGGGTCGAGCGCGGGCGGTTCCGGGACCGTCCACATCCAGTCGCGCAGCTTGTCGCGCTCATGGGTGAGGTCCAGGATGTCCGTCTCCGCGTACTCGAACTCCGGCGACCAGAACAGCGCGTCGAACGGGCACACCTCGATGCAGATGCCGCAGTACATGCAGAGCGAGAAGTCGATCGCGAAGCGGTCGAGCACGTTGCGGCTGCGTTCGCGGCCGCCCGGGGCCGCGGCCGGCACCGTCTCCTTGTGGGAGTCGATGTAGATGCACCAGTCGGGGCACTCGCGGGCGCACAGCATGCAGACCGTGCAGTTCTCCTCGAACAGCGCGATCACGCCGCGCGAGCGGGGCGGCAGTTCGGGCTGCACGTCGGGGTACTGGGCGGTGACGGTCTTCCTCGTCATCGTCCGCAGGGTGACGGCGAGGCCCTTGGCCAGACCTGAGCCGGGGATCGGGGGCACTAGTTGATCGCCACCTTCACGATGCCGGTGAGCGCGATCTGCGCGAGAGCGAGCGGGATGAGGGTCGTCCAGGCGAGCTTCTGCAGCTGGTCCTCGCGCAGGCGCGGGTAGCTCACGCGCAGCCAGATCACGACGAACGCGAGGATGCCGGTCTTCAGCAGGGTCCAGACCCAGCCGAGTCCGTCGGCGCCCAGCGGGCCGTGCCAGCCGCCGAGGAACAGGACCGTGGTCAGCCCGCACAGCACGACGATGCCGGCGTACTCCGCGAGCAGGAACAGCGCGAAGCGGAGGCCGGTGTACTCGGTGTACGCGCCGAAGATGATCTCCGAGTCGGCGACCGGCATGTCGAACGGGGGGCGCTGGAGTTCGGCGAGTCCGGCCACGAAGAAGACCAGGGCGCCGATGATCTGCCACGGCAGCCACCACCACGCGAACGCGTCGAGGATGCCGGGCAGCGAGACCGTACCCGCCGCCATCGCCACCGAGGCGGCGGCGAGCAGCATCGGCAGCTCGTACGCGAGGAGTTGCGCGGCGGTGCGGAGGCCGCCGAGCAGGGAGAACTTGTTGGCCGACGCCCAGCCGGCCATCAGCGAACCGAGTACGCCCACACCCATGACGGCGAGCACGAAGAAGATGCCCGCGTCGACGGCCTGGCCGACCGCGCCCTCGCCGGGGCCGATCGGGATCGCGACCAGGACGAGCAGGTACGGGAGGAGGGCTACGGCCGGCGCCAGGCGGAAGACCCTGCGGTCGGCGCCGGCGGGGACGATGTCCTCCTTCTGGGCGAACTTGACGCCGTCGGCGACGAGCTGGGCCCAGCCGTGGAAGCCGCCCGCGTACATGGGGCCCAGGCGCCCCTGCATGTGGGCCATGACCTTGTGTTCGGTCTGGCCCACGACGAGGGGGAGGACCATGAAGACGGCGAAGACGATGACGATGCGGAGGGCGACGTCCAGGGCGTCGGTCACTCTTGATCGCCTCCGTTGTCGGGGGTGGGGTTGTCGGGTCGGGCCGGGGGCCGGGTCTCCTGCGCGTTGTGCCACGGGGCGTCCCGCGTCTCCCGCGCCCCCGGCTCACGCTGGCTCGCCGAGCCCTGGGACGCGCTGCGGCTGCGGCGCGGGCGGGGGGCGGGTGCCTCCGGCGCGGAGCCGGGCGTCGCGTCGCCCGCCGTGCGGGTGCGCCTCGCCGGGCGGGACGGGGCCGGCGGGAGCTGGCCCTTGAGGGGGCCCCACTCGTTCGGGTCCGGGACGCCCGGCGGGAGCATGGTGCGGCGCTTCGGGCCGCCGTGGTCCGACTCGCCCGGTTCCTTCGCGCCCGGCCATGCCTTCGCGACGCGGGCGGCCAGGACGAAGTCCTTGCGGAGGGGGTGGCCCTCGAAGTTCTCGGGGAGGAGGAGGGGGACCAGGTTGGGGTGGTCCTCGAAGACGACGCCGAACATCTCGTGCGTCTCGCGTTCGTGCCAGGCGGCCCCCGCGTACACACCGATCGCCGTCGGCAGGACCGGGGCCTCGTGCGGCACCGTGGTCCTGAGCAGCAACCGCCGTACACCGCACCCGGCGGACGGCAGCGCCGCCACGTGCGCGCACACCCGGAAGCCCGTGCCCGGTTCGTCCACCGCGCTCAGCCAGTCGAAGTACGTGCAGCCGAGGGTGGACCGGGCGGTTTCGAGTGCGGTGATCCACGCGGCGGGCGGGACGTCGACCGTCAGCAGGTCGTACGCCTGTTCGGCGGTGGCGTCCTCGCCGAAGACCTCGGTCACCGCGTCCGGGAGGCGGTCGAAGAGGGTCACTTCCCGTCCCCCTTCACCAGGCCGCTGCGCAGCGCCTCCGTCGACGGGCGGCCGCCGACGGCATCCGCGTAACGCTCGCCCAGCGACTCGCGCGCGATCTTCTCCTGGAGCTTCAGGATGCCCTGGAGCAGCGCCTCGGGCCGGGGCGGGCAGCCGGGGACGTAGACGTCGACGGGGATGATCTGGTCGACGCCCTTGGTCACGGAGTACGAGTCCCAGTACGGGCCGCCGCAGTTGGAGCAGGCGCCGAAGGAGATGACGTACTTGGGCTCGGGCATCTGCTCGTACAGGCGTTTGACCGCCGGGGCCATCTTGTCCGTCACCGTGCCGGAGACGATCATGAGGTCGGCCTGGCGCGGGCCCGGCGCGAAGGGGATCACGCCGAGCCGGATGAAGTCGTGACGCGCCATGGAGGCGGCGATGAATTCGATGGCGCAGCAGGCGAGTCCGAAGTTGAAGACCCAGAGGCTGTAGCGGCGGCCCCAGTTGAGGACCACCTTCATCGGTTCCGGTGCGAGCCGGGACAGGACGCCCAGGCGCTTGGGTTCCGGGAGGAACGTGGGTACGGCGGCGGGTTCGTCCGCCGCCCCGGCCGACGACGGGCTCGTCACGTCCATTCGAGGACGCCCTTCTTCCATGCGTAGAGCAGTCCCACGGCCAGGAAACCGAGGAAGATGAACATTTCCACCAGCGTGGTCGCGCCGTAGCCCGGCGCCGCGAAGACCGTCGCCCAGGGGAAGAGGAAGATCGAGTCGACGGCGAAGATCACGTACAGGAAGGCGTACACGTAGTAGCGGACCTGGGTGTGCGCCCAGCCCTCCCCCACCGGGTCCACGCCGCACTCGTACGTCAGCAGCTTCTCCGGCGTCGGGACCACGGGCCGCAGCAGCCGGCCCGCGCCGAACGCGACGGCGACGAACAGGACGCCGACCAGGGCGAGCAGTCCGACCACCGAGTAGCTGTGGAAGTAGTCCGACGACGCGAGCACCGTCCGCGCCGGTGTCGATGCCGCACCGGGAAGACCCGTCACGTCCGCCCCTCGCTCCCTGGCCCCGTCCGAAGCCCCGTCCGAAGCCCCGTCCACGATCTGTACGCACGGGAGTCTAGGCCCTGTAAAGGACGGGTAAGCAGTTGCGTCCGGCTACGGTCGAGGACCGGGAGAGGTACGGGTGGGGCGCACGGGTAGGGATATCCCTACTTCACCTCACCCACGAGCCCCATGGCATCCGCCTCACGCGCCCGGCAGGCTGGGGATATGACCATGAGCCCCCAGGTGCCCGCCCACGACGGGCCGCCTCCCGTCCGCTTCGCCTTCGGCCGGTGGACGTGGAAGGAGGTCGCGCACCTCCTCGCCAACCTGCCGATGGCGATCATCGGATTCGTTTACACGGTGTTGATGATCGCGATCGGCGTGGGCCTCGCGGTCACCGTCGTCGGTCTGCCGCTGCTGGCCGCCGGGCTCCAGGGCTCCCGGCTGATCGGGCGCGCCGAGCGCGCCCGCGCCCGCCGGCTGCTGGGCGTCCGGATCGAGGAGCCGAGCCCGCTTGCCCGGGGCCGCGAGGACGACGGGTTCTTCGCGTGGCTGTGGACCGGCCTGCGCGACCCGGTCGCCTGGCGGGCGGCGCTGTACTCGTTCATACGGCTCCCGTGGGGCATCCTCACCTTCGTCGTGACGCTCGTCTGCCTCGTCGTGTGGCCGGCGCTCCCCTATACGGCCCGCCTGATGGGCAACGCGGACCGGGCCATGGTGCGCGGGCTGCTCTCCCCCTCCGACGACCTGGAGCGCCGTATCGCGGAGCTGGAGTCGGACCGGGGCGTGGTGGTCGACACGGCCGCCGCGGACCTGCGCCGCATCGAGCGCGACCTCCACGACGGGGCGCAGGCCCGGCTCGTCGCCCTCGCGATGGGGCTCGGCCTGGCCAAGGAGAAGCTGACGGACGACCCGGAGGCCGCCGCCCGCATGGTGGACGAGGCGCACGGCGAGGTGAAGGTCGCCCTCCAGGAACTGCGCGACCTCGCCCGGGGCATCCACCCCGCCGTCCTCACCGACCGCGGCCTCGACGCCGCCCTCTCCGCGATCGCCTCGCGCTGCACCGTGCCCGTCACCGTGCGGGTGGAGCTTCCGGGGCGCCCGGCGCAGGCCATCGAGGGCATCGCGTACTTCACCGTCTCCGAACTCCTCCAGAACGTCAGCAAGCACAGCGGGGCCCGGACCGCGTCCGTCGACGTGTGGCGCTCCGGCGACCGGCTGCTCATCCAGGTCGGCGACGACGGGCGGGGCGGGGCCTCCATGGACGGCGGCACGGGCATGGCGGGGCTGGCCGAGCGGCTGGACGCCGTGGACGGGGTCTTCGTACTCGAATCGCCCGCCGGCGGCCCGACGACCGTCACGGCGGAGCTGCCGTGGCGCGACCGGGGAGCCGAGAAAAGCGCACAGCGCGTCAAGGGGTAGGGAAAACCCCCGCTCCGAGACGGCGACCGTCCTCATGGTGCGGCGGCCCACCACCCAGCACCCTTGAAGTACAGAACGCACGCACCTTCACCCACGCGCCACAAGAAACGGACGGAACCCCATGGCCACGGCATACGGACCGGACACACGGGACCCTCAGCGGTCGGGAAGCGGCCTCGGGAACCGTCCCGCGCGGCGGCACGTCCTGCCGGCCGCGCTGCGGGCGCCGCTGGAGGGCAGGACCTGGCGCGAGTTCCTCTATCTCATGCTGAGCCTGCCGATCAGCATCGTGCTGTTCGTCTTCGCGATCACCATGGTCTCGCTGGGCGCGGGCCTGCTCGTCACCTTCCTGGGCATTCCGGTGCTGGCCGCGGGCCTGGTCATGTGCCGGGGCTTCGGGATGCTGGAGCGGACCCGGGCGCGGGCGCTGCTGCGGCTGGACGTGGCCGATCCGGCGCCGGTGCGCGGCCGCAAGGGCGGGCTGATGTCCTGGGTCGGCGCGGTCCTGAAGAGCGGGGTGTCCTGGCGCCACCTGCTGTACGCGCTGCTGCACTTCCCGTGGGCGGTCTTCGCGTTCTGCGTGGCGCTGACGTTCCAGGCGTGGGGCTGGGCGGCGCTCACCTACCCGCTGTGGCACTGGTTCGTGCCCTCGCACACCGGCGTCTCGGGCATCCAGCTGTACGGGGACGCCCAACACGAGGTCTACCTCGACTCGGGCTTCGATCTCGCGCTGACCGCCGGCCTCGGCCTGGGCGTCGTCCTCCTGACCCCCTGGGTGATCCGGGGCCTGGCGACCGTGGACCGGCTGCTGGTGGCGGGGCTGCTGAGCCCGTCCCGGCTGGCGGAGCGCGTCACGGAGCTGGAGTCCGACCGCGGTGTCGTCGTGGACACGGCCGCCGCGGACCTGCGCCGCATCGAGCGCGACCTCCACGACGGGGCACAGGCCCGCCTCGTCGCCCTCGCCATGGACCTCGGCCTCGCCAAGGAGAAGCTGACCGACGACCCGGAGGCCGCCGCCCGCATGGTGGACGAGGCGCACGGCGAGGTGAAGGTCGCCCTCCAGGAGCTCCGCGACCTCGCCCGGGGCATCCACCCCGCCGTCCTCACCGACCGCGGCCTCGACGCCGCCCTCTCCGCGATCGCCTCGCGCTGCACCGTCCCCGTCACCGTGGAGGTGGACCTGCCGTCCCGGCCCGCGCAGGCCATCGAGGGCATCGCGTACTTCACCGTCTCCGAACTCCTCCAGAACGTCAGCAAGCACAGCGGGGCCCGGACCGCGTCCGTCGACGTGTGGCGCACCGAGGACCGGCTCCTGCTCCAGGTGACCGACGACGGGCGCGGCGGCGCCGACCCGGCCTCGGGCAGCGGGCTCGCCGGGCTCACCGAGCGGCTGGACGCCGTCGACGGCGTCCTGGTGGTCGACTCCCCGGTGGGCGGCCCGACGAAGGTCACCGCGGAGCTGCCCTGGCGCGGCTGACCGCGGATCCACGGCACGGCACCTTCGAGGTCAACCCCCCGCACGCTCGCGACGTCCATGCCGTTACTGGGATGCTGGACGGCGTACAGGCCGTGCCGGCGAGCGAGCAGTGGGGGAAACAGCGTCGTGGAGGACAGGGTGCGCGTGGTCATCGCCGAGGATTCGGTACTGCTCCGGGAGGGACTGACCCGATTGCTGACCGATCTGGGGCATGACGTCGTCGCGGGCGTCGGGGACGCGGAGGCGCTGATCAAGACGATCGGGGACCTCGCCGGGCAGGGCGCGCTGCCGGACGTGGTGGTCGCGGACGTGCGGATGCCGCCGACCCACACCGACGAGGGCGTCCGGGCGGCGGTGCGGCTGCGCCGGGACTACCCGGGGATCGGGGTGCTCGTCCTGTCGCAGTACGTGGAGGAGCAGTACGCCACCGAGCTGCTGGCCGGGTCCAGCCGGGGCGTCGGGTATCTGCTGAAGGACCGGGTCGCCGAGGTCCGGGAGTTCGTGGACGCGGTGGTCCGGGTGGCGCAGGGCGGTACCGCGCTGGACCCCGAGGTGGTGGCACAGCTGCTGGGCCGCAGCCGCAAGCAGGACGTGCTGGCCGGGCTGACGCCGCGTGAGCGTGAGGTGCTGGGCCTGATGGCGGAGGGGCGTACGAACTCCGCGGTGGCCAAGCAGCTGGTGGTGAGCGACGGGGCGGTCGAGAAGCACGTCAGCAACATCTTCCAGAAGCTGGGCCTGGCCCCGAGCGAGGGCGACCACCGCCGGGTGCTGGCGGTACTGACGTATCTGAACTCCTGACGTGTCCAAGCTCCTGACGTACCCGAACTCCTGACGCTTCCGGACCCCGACGCGGCGCGCCCGGCCCGCGCGCGTGCCCGCGCGAGCCGGGCGGCTGCTGGATCATGACCGGCAACGCCCGGAAACGTCTCGGCGTCCCCCCTTACGCCAACGTGCCGAAATGCGTCTCATATTGCCGTCCATCATGTGATCTGCCGGAGGAAGGCGACCCTTACGGACGTAGGGTGGGCGGGGGACCTCCGGCGGGCCGGACGGTTCCGAGCCGCCGTGCCGAGGGAGGTCCAGTAAGTGACCAGCCAGGTCAGTAGCCCAGCCGAGCAGGCCGACGAGGCCAGTGAGGCGCTCGTAGGGGGACAGCGTGCCCCCCAGTCCGCAGCCGCGGGAAACGGTGAGAAGGAAGTCCGCCGTCTGGACCGGGTGATCATCCGCTTCGCGGGTGACTCGGGCGACGGCATGCAGCTCACGGGTGACCGGTTCACCTCGGAGACGGCGTCCTTCGGGAACGACCTCTCCACGCTGCCGAACTTCCCCGCCGAGATCCGCGCCCCCGCGGGCACCCTGCCGGGGGTCTCGTCGTTCCAGCTGCACTTCGCCGACCACGACATCCTGACCCCGGGTGACGCGCCGAACGTGCTGGTCGCGATGAACCCGGCGGCGCTGAAGGCGAACATCGCCGATGTGCCGCGCGGGGCCGAGATCATCGTGAACACCGATGAGTTCACGAAGCGGCCGATGGCGAAGGTCGGGTACGAGACCAATCCGCTGGAGGACGGCTCGCTGGAGGCGTACAACGTCCATCCGGTGCCGCTGACCACGCTCACGATCGAGGCGCTGAAGGAGTTCGGGCTCTCCCGCAAGGAGGCCGAGCGCTCGAAGAACATG
Source organism: Streptomyces sp. DT224 (assembly GCF_049844595.1). Lineage (NCBI taxonomy): Bacteria > Bacillati > Actinomycetota > Actinomycetes > Kitasatosporales > Streptomycetaceae > Streptomyces > Streptomyces sp. DT224. Next base: position 341,431 of record NZ_JBNCLI010000009.1, on the reverse strand, counting down.
TTCGCGCTCGGGCTGCTGTCCTGGATGTACCACCGGCCGACCGAGGGCACCGAGGCGTTCCTGCGGGCGAAGTTCGCCAAGAAGCCGCAGATCGCCGAGGCGAACGTGGTCGCGTACCGGGCCGGGTGGAACTTCGGCGAGACGACGGAGGACTTCGCCGTCAGCTACGAGGTGGCGCCCGCCTCGCAGGCGTTCCCCGCCGGCACGTACCGGAACATCTCGGGGAACCTCGCCCTCGCCTACGGGCTGATCGCCGCGGGCCGCCAGGCCGATCTGCCGGTCTATCTCGGCTCCTACCCGATCACCCCGGCCTCGGACATCCTGCACGAGCTGAGCCGGCACAAGAACTTCGGCGTGCGCACCTTCCAGGCCGAGGACGAGATCGCGGGCATCGGTGCCGCGCTGGGCGCCGCGTTCGGCGGTTCGCTCGCCGTGACGACGACGTCCGGGCCCGGTGTGGCGTTGAAGTCGGAGACCATCGGGCTGGCCGTCTCGCTCGAACTGCCGCTGCTCATCGTGGACATCCAGCGCGGCGGCCCGTCGACCGGGCTGCCCACCAAGACCGAGCAGGCGGACCTGCTCCAGGCGATGTACGGGCGCAACGGCGAGGCCCCGGTGCCGATCGTGGCCCCGCGCACCCCGGCCGACTGCTTCGACGCCGCGCTGGACGCGGCCCGCATCGCCCTGACCTACCGCACCCCGGTCTTCCTGCTCTCCGACGGCTACCTGGCCAACGGCTCCGAGCCCTGGCGCGTCCCGGAGCTCGACCAGCTCCCGGACCTGCGCGTCCGGTTCGCGGGCGGCCCGAACCACGAACTGGCCGACGGCACCGAGGTGTTCTGGCCGTACAAGCGCGACCCGCAGACGCTGGCGCGCCCGTGGGCGGTCCCGGGCACGCCCGGCCTCGAACACCGCATCGGCGGCATCGAGAAGCAGGACGGCACCGGCAACATCTCGTACGACCCGGCCAACCACGACTTCATGGTCCGCACCCGGCAGGCCAAGGTGGACGGCATCGAGGTCCCGGACGTGGAGGTGGACGATCCCGCGGAGGCCCGCACGCTGGTGCTGGGCTGGGGCTCGACGTACGGCCCCATCACCGCGGCCGTGCGCCGGCTGCGCGCCTCGGGGCGCTCCATCGCCCAGGCCCATCTGCGCCACATCAACCCGTTCCCGCGGAATCTGGGCGAGGTCCTGAAGCGTTACGACAAGGTGGTCGTGCCCGAGATGAACCTCGGTCAGCTGGCCACGCTCATCCGCGCCAAGTACCTGGTGGACGCGCACAGTTACAACCAGGTCAACGGCATGCCGTTCAAGGCCGAGCAGCTCGCGGCAGCTCTTGAGGAGGCCATCGATGCCTGAGACGAACGAACTGCTCCAGCTCGTGCCCAAGGCCGAGGCGAAGCAGTCCATGAAGGACTTCAAGTCGGACCAGGAAGTGCGCTGGTGCCCCGGCTGCGGTGACTACGCGGTCCTCGCCGCCGTGCAGGGCTTCATGCCCGACCTCGGTCTGGCGAAGGAGAACATCGTCTTCATCTCCGGCATCGGCTGCTCCTCGCGTTTCCCGTACTACATGAACACGTACGGGATGCACTCGATCCACGGCCGCGCCCCGTCGATCGCGACCGGTCTGGCCACCTCGCGGCGGGACCTGTCGGTGTGGGTCGTCACCGGGGACGGCGACGCGCTGTCCATCGGCGGCAACCACCTGATCCACGCGCTGCGCCGCAACGTGAACCTCAAGATCCTGCTGTTCAACAACCGGATCTACGGGCTGACCAAGGGCCAGTACTCCCCCACCTCCGAGCTGGGCAAGATCACCAAGTCGACGCCGATGGGCTCGCTGGACGCCCCGTTCAACCCGGTGTCGCTGGCGATCGGTGCGGAGGCGTCGTTCGTCGCCCGGACCGTCGACTCGGACCGCAAGCACCTCACGAGCGTGCTGCGGGCCGCCGCCGACCACCCCGGCACGGCGCTGGTGGAGATCTACCAGAACTGCAACATCTTCAACGACGGCGCGTTCGAGGTCCTGAAGGACAAGGACCAGGCGCAGGAGGCGGTGATCCGCCTGGAGCACGGGCAGCCGATCGTCTTCGGCGCGGATGGCTCGAAGGGCGTCGTACGGGACCCGCTGACCGGCGACCTCCAGGTCGTCGCGGTCACCGAGGAGAACGCGTCGCGGATCCTCGTCCACGACGCGCACGCCCCGAGCCCGACGACGGCGTTCGCGCTGTCCCGGCTCGCCGACGCGGACACCCTGCACCACACCCCGATCGGGGTGCTGCGCAGCGTGGAGCGGCCGGTGTACGACACGGCGATGGCCGAGCAACTGGACACGGCCGTGGAGCGGCACGGCAAGGGCGACCTGGCCGCACTGCTCGCCGGGAACGACAACTGGACGGTGGTCGGCTGACGCCGGTCCCCCGATACGCGCGAGCGCGCCGGACCTGCCCCTCTCGGGCGGGACCGGCGCGCTCTCGCATGTCCGGGCCCATACGCTTTCTTTTAGTTAGCGCATTCCGTAAGGTGGTGTGAGAACGAAGCGACCGAACGAGGAGAAAACCCCATGAGCATCGTCGTCACCGGAGCCACCGGAGCACTCGGCCGGCTCGTCGTGGACCACCTGCTGACCGCCGTCCCCGCCGCCGAGGTCGTCGCCGTGGTCCGCGACAAGGAGAAGGCCGCCGGCCTCGCCGCCCGGGGCGTCGAGCTGCGCATCGCCGACTACGACCGCCCCGAGACCCTGGCCGACGCCTTCCGCCCCGGCGACCGGGTCCTCCTCATCTCCGGCAACCAGGTCGGCAGCCGCGTCGCCCAGCACGCCGCGGTCATCGACGCGGCCAGGGCGGCGGGCGTCGCCCAGCTCGCGTACACCGGGATACTCGGCGGGCCCGACGCCGACTTCACCCTGGCCGACGAGCACCGGGCGACCGAGCAGCTGATCCTGGACTCCGGCCTGCCGTACACCTTCCTGCGCAACGGCTGGTACACGGAGAACCAGACCGAGAACCTCGCCCCGGTCCTCGCGCACGGCGCGGTCGTCGCCAGCGCGGGCGACGGCCGCATCGCCTACGCCACCCGCGACGACTACGCGGCCGCCGCGGCCGCCGTCCTGACCGGCGAGGGCCACCTGAACCGCGCGTACGAGCTGAGCGGCGACACCGCCCTGTCCTACGCCGACTACGCGGCGGAGGTCGCGAAGGCCACCGGCAAGGAGATCGCCCACAACGACGTCCCGGCCGCCGTCCACCAGGAGATCCTGACCGGCGCCGGGCTGCCCGAGGGCTTCGCGGCCATCCTGGTCGACGTGGACCAGGCCGTCCGGCGCGGGCGCCTGGCCGGCACCAGCGGCGACCTGGCCCGCCTGATCGGCCGCCCGACGACTCCGGTGTCCGACACCGTCGCCGCCGCGGTCGCCGCGCTCTGACCCGCACCCCACCCGGTGTCATGACCGTCTGACGATACGGGTATGACACCGGGTCCCGGCGGCGCTACCTTCATGGGGTTGACGGTCGTACGACAGCCACCCACCAGGAGGGGCCCGTGCAGGGGACGAATGACCAGCGGGCCGGACTCCTCTCCGGCTTCGCCGCGTACGGGATGTGGGGCATCGTCCCGCTGTACTGGCCGCTGCTGAAGCCGGCCGGGGCGGTCGAGATCCTGGCCCACCGGATGGTGTGGTCGCTCGGCGTGGTGGCGGTCCTGCTGCTGGTCCTGCGGCGCTGGTCCTGGATCGGCCCGCTGCTGCGGCAGCCGCGCAAACTGGGGATGCTCGGCATCGCGGCGTCCACGATCACGGTCAACTGGGGCCTGTACATCTGGGCGGTGAACAGCGGCCACGTGGTCGAGGCGTCCCTCGGCTACTTCATCAATCCGCTGGTCACCATCGCCATGGGCGTCCTGCTCCTGGGCGAGCGGCTGCGCCCGGCACAGTGGGCGGCGGTCGCCACCGGCGCCGTGGCGGTGCTCGTGCTGGCCGTCGGCTACGGGAAGCCGCCGTGGATCTCGCTGATCCTGGCGTTCTCCTTCGCGACGTACGGCCTGGTCAAGAAGAAGGTCGACATGGGCGGCCTGGAATCGCTCACTGTCGAGACCGCCGTGCTCTTCCTGCCCGCGCTCGGCTATCTGATCTGGCTGGGCGCGCAGGGCACCTCGACCCTGACCTCCGAGGGCGCCGGACACACCGCGCTCCTCGCCTCGACCGGGGTCGTCACGGCGGTGCCGCTGATCCTGTTCGGGGCCGCCGCGATCCGCATCCCCCTCTCGACCATCGGGCTGCTCCAGTACATGACCCCGATCGCCCAGTTCCTGCTGGGCGTCGCCTACTTCCACGAGGAGATGCCGCCGGAGCGGTGGGCCGGGTTCGCCCTGGTGTGGGCGGCGCTGATCGTCCTGACCTGGGACGCGCTGCGGACCGCGCGCCGCAACCGGGCCCAGGCGCAGGCGGCCCGGCTCGCCGCGACGGCGACGGCCGCGCCGGCGGGCGCGGAAAGGCCCTCGGTCTCACCCGGCAAAAGCCCCGGCGCCGGGACAGAATGCCGGTCATGACCCTTGAGTGGAAAGTCGTCATCGACGCCGCCGACCCGCACGCCCAGGCCGGCTTCTGGGCCCGGGCCCTCGGATACGAGATCGAGGACAACAGCCCCCTGATCGAACGGCTCCTGGGGATCGGGGCCGTACCGGAAGCGCTCACCACCACGGCACACGGCCGGCGCGCCTGGCTCGACCTGGCGGCGGTCCGGCACCCGGACGACCCGTACGACGAGGACAGCGGCGCCGGACACGGCCGCCGGCTGCTCTTCCAGCGCGTCCCCGAGCCGAAGACCGTGAAGAACCGCCTCCACCTCGACCTGCACGCGGGCCCGGAGCGCCGCGAGGCCGAGGTGGCGCGGGTGGTCGGGCTCGGCGCGAAGGTCGAGCGCGAGGTGGAGGAGCCGGGCGGCCGGTGGACGGTGCTCACGGACCCGGAGGGCAACGAGTTCTGCGTGCAGTAGGCCCGGCAGGGGTGTCGCAGCCGCGCGCGGAACGGCGGGCCGGACGGGACCTCGCGGACACGGCCCAGGACACGCCACCGCCCCGCCCGCACCGTGAGGGGTGCGGACGGGGCGGTCGGTCCGTTGGTCAGGACAGGCTGTTCAGAGTGGACTCCAGGCTGTCGGCGTAGAGCCGTCCTCCCAGGATGTTCGGGTGGAAGGACTTCATGGAGTTCGGGTAGCTGTCGGCCTCCGCGTGGCCCGTGAGGATGATGCCGTGGATGCCGTCCGGGTCACCGCAGATGCCCTTGCCCATGAACTCGTCGCGTGGGTCGGAGAAGACCGCGTCGGTGCCGTACTGCTCGTTGGCGTCCGCCACGGCTCCGGCCATCTCACCGGCGAGCATGTCCGCGAGTTCGTTGAGCCAGTCCGCCTCGTGGCCCGAGATACCGGTCGCGCAGATGTCGTCCGTCGCATCAGGGCCGTAGGTGAGCAGGTGCGGATAGCCCATCAGCACGATGCGGGCGTTCGGCGCGTGCTCCTGGATCTGCCTGAGGGTGGTGACGAGGCGTGGGCGTACCTCGCTGCGGGCGTAGGCGGGGGCCCAGATCTTCAGCGGGGTGGTCTGGCGCCCCTCGACCTCCACCCCCGTGTCCGGGTCCTTCTCGGGGAGCGTGGCCTCCTCGCAGTCCACGCCGGGTTTGACACAGGTGGCCACGACGTCGGAGAAGCGCATGTCGTTGCCGCCGATCGCAATCGTCACCAGGGTGGTGTGCTGGTCCAGGTATCCCTGGTCGATCTGCCCGAGTTCATGGTTCAGCGGGGTACCGAGGACGTGGAAGTGGCGGGCTCCCGAGCAGGCGACGAACTGGAAGTCCATGTCGGGGGAACGGAGATCGGCCATGGCTCCGACGGACTGGGTGTATCCCGGCAGTTTCGCCTGGCGGCTCCACGCCATCCTCGAACGGTGGCACGAGTTCTTCGTGAAGTCGTTGCCGTCGTAGTAGTCCGACTCGGGGTAGTACTCCAGGCCGCCGGGCCCTTCGGTCACGCCCTCGCCCGAGGCGTACGAGTCGCCCATGGCCACCACCTGGTTGGCGGGCTTCCCGGGAAGTGGCTCGAAGGCGAGTGCGTCCCAGGCGATGTCCTCCCCGTTGCTGCCGTCCTGCGTGATGTTCGACAGCGACACCTTGGGTGTGCCGGTGAAGTTGAACGCGCCGAGCGAGAGCCAGGCGTTGTAGCCGTTGCGCTGCGGTTTGGTCCGGTAGGGGCTTGTGGTGTCGGAGTTGTGGATGGTGTACATGGGCTGGCGTGTGTGGGCGCCGTGGTCGGGCATCAGCACCCAGACCCGCATCCAGCCCCGGTCGCCGGTGTCGAGCGACCAGGTGCCGGTGACCTTGGTCGGCGGCATCTCGGTGCCGTGCTGCTGATAGGTGTGCGAGAACCAGAAGTGGTTCTGGAACCCGGCCCCGATCTGGTGCAGGTCCATGTGGCCGGAGGGCCGGTCGAAGTCGAACGAGAAGCTGCCCTCCGACCCGACGGTGGAGCAGGGTGAGCCGGAGCGGCCCGCTCCGGCCGGTTGCGTCAGATCGGGCAGGTCGTCCACGACCTTGGCGTTGGAGGGCAGGTTGCCCCAGCACTCGGGCGGATACGCGGTGCCGTCCGCCTGTTCCCCGTACGTCGAGTCGAACCGGCGCAGCGGAAAGCCGCAGGCTCGCAGCGCGGGCCCGCACTCCTTCCACTTCGCCGGCTGGTGGTACCAGCACTTGAGGTACAGCGGGTCGGTGGAGGTGCCGGGCAGCATGCAGGGGCCGCCGCCGGTGTCGTTGGTCGCGCCGGTGCCGATCTTCGACGGGTCGCAGTTGTTGGTGTCGTCGCAGAAGAGGTCGATGGGCGGCTTGGCCTGCGTGCGGTAGTCGGTCTGCAGCCAGGTGGCCTGCCGGTAGCCGGGCTGGACGTCACCGGGTGCGAAGAGGGCCGAGATCGGCCGGGCCGCCCAGCCGATCACCTTCTCCTGGTACGGCCAGTCCTGGGGGTGCGAGGCGTGCTCGTAGTCGTCGTTCCGGTCCGGCCCCTCCAGGAAGGGGGTGCGGTTCTCCTTCCACAGCGGGTTGGCCGGGTTGTTCGTCCAGCCGACGCCCCACTTGCCGGAGTTCGCACCGGACTCCGCCTTCGAGTGGTAACCCGCGTTGTACGCCCACAGGGCGTAGAACCAGTTCTCGATCCACTTCGGCTCACCGTTGTTCACGATGAGCCCGTCGGCGCGGGTCTGGTTCCACTTGTCGGCCAGGATGTCGGCGCCTGCGGCGATGTTGGCCACGTAGTCGAGTGCGACGGCCTCCTGCTGGGTCTGCGTCAGAGTGGCGTAGCCGGTGCCCGCCCGGCGCATTCCGTCGGTGACCTGCGTGACGCCGTAGCCGCAGTCGGCTTCGGACCAGTCGATGGACCACGGGTCGCCCTGGGTGCCGTCGGCCGAGTACGAGACTCCGTAGTAGTTGCCGATCAGCGGATTGGCGGTGACCCCGGGCACCGCGTAGCGGGTGGCCTGCCACATGTTGGACTCCTGCGCGGTGATGCCGAGCAGGATCTGCGGTGGGATGCGCCACTCGGTGCCGCTGCCGCCGGCGAGCGGGCTCAGCGGGAAGAGCGTCTGCGGTGCGTACGCGGGCATGCCCATGTGCTTCCAGTCGGCGGGCCGGCTCGCGAGGGCGTTCAGGCCGTTGACGATGACCTGGCTCACCGCCCACTCGATCTGGCGCGGCGTCGGCTGGAACGCCTGCTTCTTCGGGTCGTTGCGGGGTACGGAGCAGGCGCGGTCCTCCTCCACCGGGGTCGACGAGCTCGCCAGGGTGGCGGTACGGGCCGCGGCCCCGGCGGGCCGGGCGGTGGCGAGGGCCGGGCTGGGCGTGACCGCGGCTCGGGCGGCTGCGTCGGGGGCCCCGACCCGGCGTTCCGAGATCGCGTTCATGGCCACCGTCCTGCCGGTGCCGAGCACCGTGAGGTCCACGCTCGCCTGCCGTTTCCGGCCCTCGTCCGCCGCAGCGGCCCGCACGTCCTCGGCGGACTTCGCCGTGGCGATCACCGCCTCGCCGCCGGTGGAGACCGCCGCGTCCTTCTCGATGCCTCCCGGGTTCCGGACGGCGGTCGGCAGCCGCACACCGCGCTTCGTGGCGGCGTGCCCCGTGACGAAGACCTCGCCCTCGGCGGAGCGGGCGAGGTCGAAGCCGGTGAGCGCGCCTTCGGCGAGGAGGTCCGCCGGCCTCGCGCTCGCCGTGGTGGCGTCGGCGACCCGGAATACGCCCGCGCGGTCGTCCCCGGACGACTTCTTCGCACCGCCCGGCAGCCGGTCGATGAAGGTGACGCCGCCGCTCTTGTCCGCCTTCAGCTGGAACGGCACCGCGTGGGTGCGGGCCAGGGTCCGCACCCGGGAGCCGGTGATCCGTACGAGCTGGTGGCCGCGCGCGGCGACGACGCCGCCGTCCACCGGTACGGCGGAGGTGACCTGGCCGGCGACCGTGTTCTTGGCCAGCTTGCCGGTGGGCGCGTCAGCCGTGATGAGCCGGGTCTCCGAACGCTCGCTGGTCACCTCGTCGGTGAACTGGGAGAAGACCGCCCGGTCCCCGTTCCCGCAGCCGGGCGAGAAGTAGCCGAGCGTCGCCTGCACCGGCAGCTTGCGGACCGTGCCGCGCTCCAGGTCGACGACGGCGGTGAACGCCCCCCGGCTCATGAGTTCCGGCTTGTTGGTGAAGGTGCGCGGCGCGTAGGCCACGGCCGCGTACCGCCCGGACTCCGTCGTGCAGAGGTTGCCGATCCAGGCGTCCGCCTCGAACCCGGCCTCGAAGAGGGTGGCGGCCGTCTTCCAGGCGTACCCCTCCTTCTTGTCGGCGACCAGCACGTGGAACCCGTCGGCGTCGCCGGACGTGGTCACCGCCCGGTCGTCGGACGCCCGGTACTCCGTGCCGAGGGTGCCGGCCCGCTGGGCGGCGGGGACGGCGGTCGGGGCGGTGTCGCCGGCGGGGGCGGTGTCGGCGGGGGCCTGCTCGGGGGCGGGCGCCACCGGCGCGGCGGACACCTGCGCCGCCGGCAGGAGGGCACCGGCCACGGCAAGGGCGACACCGGCCGCGGTCGCGAAGCGTGCACGCCTTCTGTGTCTGTAACGCAAGGTCACTTCCTCGGCAACGGGGCCCGTGCGGGCCCGGACGGCGGTGGAACGGTCCTCAAGACCGTCCAGCAGCCGCATGGGCCCCTCAAGGGGTACGAGGGTGGACCTGCTGCCAACGGAGTGCAGGAAGCTGCCACTTCGCGCCCACCGGCCGCCCGGCCGCCGCCGCTACATTGCGACGGCGGTCCGCATCCCGGCCCGTCAGTCCCGTGCGCCCCTGTGAGGTAAGAGATGGCATCGCCCGAGAACACCCGGCCCCGCTGGAAGACCCGCCTCGCCCCGCTCGGAGTGGCCGCGGCCGCCGTGCTCTCCATGACCGGCGCCCAGCCCGCCGCCGCGGACACCCAGGGCAGCACCTGCCCGTACCCGTACGTCTGCTTCTACAACTCGCTGGACTACTACGGGACGTACTTTCAGCGGTACCAGGACGTCACGAGCACCTACCAGAGCGTGCCCGCCAGGAGCGGCTACCTGACGGTGGTCAACACCCGCAACGACGACGTGGCTTACGTCCGCTACGTCTTCAACGGCCAGACCAAGGTGAGGTGCATGCCCCCCGGCACCTCGTTCGGCAGCACCGACGCCCGCGCCACCGGCATCCGGATCAGTTCGTCCTCGACCTGCTGACGCTCCCGTACGCGCCGAGGCCCCGGCTCCCTCGCGGGAACCGGGGCCCGTGTCCACGGGGCAACGGGTCAGCACCCGGTCCCGGTGTAGGAAGCGGTGGTCCAAAGGCCGTTGTAGCCATTGATCGCCTGGAACATGTACGCCCCCGACGTCTTGCTCCGGAGGAATCGGACCGTGCGCCCGTCCCCCATGTAATTGATCAGCTGATATCTGTCGTTGTAACTCCCACCGTCCCTCAAGTGGGAAGCGAAATAATCGAAGGTGGCCGGACCCACGACCCCATCAGTTTCCAGGCTCGACATTCCGCCATCCATCTGAACGTACTCGGTCGCCCATTTCGTATTCTCACCGAAAACGCAGTCGATGTCCGAGAGCTTGAATTCCCTGGCCGACCCCATGTTGCCGTAGATCATGGCATGCTCGGCCCAGAGAACCCACTGCCACAGCCCCACCGCCTTGCTGCGCGCATGGTTGGTGAGGGACAGCTTCCCCTCGTCGTTCCAGTCGTTGCGGATCGTCCCCGTGCCCGCGATATATCCCTCGCTCACGGTTGCCGAAGCGGGCGATGCCGCCAGTCCGGTGACAGCGAGCAGCGCCCCCGCCAGCGATGTCACAACGGTTGACCTGATTCTGGACATGATTCCCCGCCCCTCTTCCTGGATTCACGGACCGAAAGCCGATCTCGCGAGCGAGAATTTACCCCCGGTGCAAGGCCGCACACAAGAGAAGGGCATGCCGGAATTCCCGGCGATATCAGCCGGGCGGAGAAATCGGGTCGGAAAATGGCCGGGTCAGTGGGTGGTGGGCAGCGCGGCGGAGCAGGTGCCCTCGGTCCGGCCGGGGCTACGGCGGACGGAGCGGCGGCGGGGCACCGGAGGGCTCAGGCCGCCCGGTGTCGGGCCACGCGCAGGCGCATGCCCCGGGCGCCGAGGGCGGTGAGCAGGAGCAGCACGACGCCTACGCTCGGGATGAGGACCGGAAACGTGATCGGCGCGTGCCCGCCGGCCACGCCGACCAGGTCCTCGGGGTCGCGCAGGACCTCGAAGCGGTCGCCGGGGCGGGTGGCCGGGCCGCACCCCCCGAGGTTCTGGACCCAGAAGGTGTCCCCCCGCGCTTCGAGCTCGCAGTTGTGGTTGTCGGAGCTGGTGTACGTGGCATGCGGATGGCGCACCTCGATGACCGTGGCCGTCACCCACTCGCCCCGCGCGTCCAGAACCGCGCTCCGGAACGCGTACGGGACCCCGATGGCCAGGAGGGCCCCGAGCACGAGCAACGCCATGAAGCGCGCCATCGAGTGGAGGCCGAGCGCAGCCAGGCCCACCACGGCGCCGATGCTGACCACCAGGCAGCCGAGCTGGTAGTACGCGGGCGCGCTGTGCGCCACCTCGTACGCGACCCCGGACCCCGCCGCCGCGACCCCCGCCCCCAGCCCGAGCAGCGCCCCCACCCCCCGGGGCCACCGAGGTGCCCTGAACGCCCCCCGCACCCGCTCAACCACCTCGGCAGCCATCCCCGCCCCCGTCCCAGACGTCACCCAACTCGCCTACCCGGGAACGGCGTTCACACACAGTGGCGCCTCGGTGGCCTGTCACACCCGCTCCGGCAGGTTCATCCGCGCCAGCTCCGCCGGGTCCACCCGCGCCGTGATCTCCGTGATGCGGTCGTCGGTGACCGTGAAGACGAGGAGGGAGAGGGGGGCGCCATCCGGGGTCCGGGCGAGGATCGCGGGGAGGCCGTTGGCGATTGCCGGGTGGCCGTGGGCTGCGGCGGCGCCCACGCGGGCCCGGGTGGCCACCTCCGTGGCGCCGAGGGTGATGAACGTGCCGTCCGGGGTGTGCGCGGTGAGCTTCACCTCGGGGTGCAGGACCTCCAGCAGCCGCTCGAAGTGGCCGTCCCGGGCCGCCGCCAGGAACGCCTGGACCACCTCGCGCTCCCTCCGGCCCGGCCTCGCCGGCTGCTCGGCCCCCTGGACCTTCCGCCGCGCCCGGCTCGCCAGCATCTTCGTCGCGTCGGCCGACTTGCCCAGGATCGGGCCGACCTCCGCGAACGGCACCGCGAACACGTCGTGCAGCACGAAGGCGAGGCGTTCGTCCGGCCGCAGCGAGTCCAGCACCGTGAGCAGCGCGAGGCCCACGGAGTCGCCCATCGCGGCCAGGTCCTCCGGCGCGGGGGCGTCGTCCAGTGTCGCGGTGTACTCCGGCCCGTCGTCGTACGAAACCTCCGGCCGGGTCCGGCCCGACCTCAGCACGTCGAGGCAGATGCGCCCCACCACCGTGGTCAGCCAGCCGCCCAGGTTGTCGATCGTGCCGGGCTCCTGGCGCGACAGCCGCAGCCACGCCTCCTGCACCACGTCCTCCGCGTCCGCGTGCGACCCGAGCATCCGGTACGCGACCGCCCTCAGCCGGTCCCGGTGGGACTCGAAAGCGTCGGCGAGCGTCATTTTGTTACCTCCGTGGCAGCAGCTCCGTCATAGGGGTGACGCACACCAGCGCCGCAAGGTAACCCTACGAAGGAGCTCTCCCCTCTCATGGAAAACCGCCTGAAGGACAAGAACGCCGCCAACCCCGACCTGTGGACCGCCGTCCGGCACCTCCACCAGGCCATCGCCGCCGGCGGCGTGGACCCTCAGCTGCTCGCCCTCGTCCATCTGCGCGTCAGCCAGATCAACGGCTGCTCGGCCTGCGTCTACGCCGCCGTGGCCGCCGGGAAGAAGGCCGGCGACACCGACGAGCGACTGCACAATGTCGCGGCCTGGCGCGAGGCCCCCTTCTTCACCGACGCCGAGCGCGCGGCCCTCGCCCTCGCCGAGGGCGCCACCCGGCTTCAGGACGGTGCGCCCGGCGTCACCGACGAGATCTGGGACGAGGCCAACGCCCATTTCACCGAGGAGGAGATCGGCGCCCTCAACCTGGAGATCGCCATGACCAACTTCTTCAACCGCATCAACCGCACGATCAAGGAGCCCGCCGGCAAGACGTGGGGCTGAGCCCGGGCCGCGCGGCCGTGTTCCGCCGCCACGTGCCGCCCGCACACCGACCTCGGGGACTTGGAGGACGCGTTCACCGGTGAGAACGGCGGCGCGGGCGCGTTCATCGACACGTGCCTCCCCGTCCGCCCCGCCTACCGGCTCTACCGCGCCGAGTACATGCTCCGGCAGCAGGGCTGCGACGCGCTCGCCGATCTGTACGCGGAGACCGCCGACGAACTCGCCCAGCAGCTGGTCCTCACCGGGATCGGCGGGCTGGCCGGGTGGCGGCGCACCGCGGTGGCCACGGAGCGTGAGCTGCAGTCCGGCGGTTCGTCCTTCCGGCGTCCGCGCAGCGAAATGGACGTCGAGCTGGAATGGGCGGACCACGCCTATAACGCGATCCGCCCGACGCCCAGCTCGACCGGGTGGCGCGGACCGCGGCGTCGCACGGCTATTCCGCGGCCGACATCAATCAGATCTACAACCACCTGTTCATCGAAACGCATCAGCTCGACGCGGGAATGCTCCGCTTCGACGCCAATCCGCGTATCGCCAGGGCCTGGGAACGCCTGCAGAACGGAAATCCACACCCCAGCGATTTCGATCTGCTCGCACATGAACTGTACGAGTCGAACTGGATGCGCCAGCACGGCGACCAGAACTACCGCCGCGCCCACCAGGCGACCCTGGACGCCGGTCACACCTGGGACGAACACGCACCCGCGGCGGACGGTATAGGCTGCAGATGATCAAATTCCTGGCGCGAGCGAACTGGTGGGAATCCCCGTGACAGCATCACTGACGTGCAGGAAGACTCACTCTCTGGAAGCGGGATACGTCTACGCCTGGGAAACCGCGGAAGGTGTCACCGGACACATTCTGATCGACCGGGATGGATCAGTCGCCCGCCCCTGCACGCCGGAGGGAATAACCCTCGGCGACATGCTCCTCGACAAAAGAATCGGGAATGTGGAAAATCCCGACCCGGACACGAAACTCCGCCGCGCTTTCCTGATCGCGGCATCGGTGATCTTCCAGGAAGGGGAGCGGCAGGGGCGACTGCCTGACGACATCACGCGTACCTATTGGTAGGCGCCCACGTCACCACCCGAGAGGCCGAGCTCTCCCCGAGCCCGGCCTCTCGGCCTGCCACCAGGGGCGCGCAGTCGCGTCATTCCGTCCACAGCGGGCACGGGCGTCCCACCGGGGCGAAGAACACACCAAGCGTCGTACGCTCCGTGGCCTCCACCGGCACAGCCCCCTCCTGTCGCGAACTCATGTGCGCTTGCCGTGTTCCGCCGCCGTGTGCCGCCTGCGCAGCACCCGGGCGTCCGTCTCCCGGCTCCCGTCCCGCTCGCTCCGGGCGACGGCCTCTTCGAGGTCCAACTCCTGGCACTTACGGCACGGTTCGGGCCCCTCCGGGCCCTCCGGGGCGCTCACGCGACCTCGCCCCGGCTGCGGGCGTTCTCCCTCGCGGTACGCGCGGCGAGCCGTTCGGCGGGGGTCGCGTCCCGGGTGTGCTCGGGCCGCACCTCCCACTCCGTACCGCCCTTCGGCGACCGGAGCGTCCAGTAGGGGCCGGCGACCCCTCGGAACTCCCCGACCAGCGGCTGATCCCACCGCCCCACGTCCACGACGATCGTTCCGATGGCCGGAACCTGCTCCTCAGCGGGCATAGCCGTTCCTCTCCGTAGTCATTCCACTACCAAGCGGACTCAGCGTGGCTTAGAGTCAGGGACCGTTCAACGTGTCACTTGCGAACGAAAGGTCGGTGACGCCCCTTGAACCGCAAGGAGTTGGAGCCCGACAGCAGCCCGCAGGCCGCCTTCGGCGCGCGTATCCGCAGCTTGCGGGAGGCCAGAGGCTGGAAGCAGGAGGACCTGGCCGAACGCACGGGCTACTCCAGTACGCACATCTCGGCCGTGGAAACTGGTCGCAAGAACCCAACGCTTCGTTTCTCGCGCCAAGCTGACAGGGCCTTCGGCATCGAGGAAACCGCTGACACGTTCGAGCGCGAGTGGCGGGAGATCCGGCACGGTTCGCTGCTGGAGGGGTTCCCTCAATACGTGGGGTTCGAGGGTCGCGCGGTCGAACTCCGCCTGTACGAGATCGGGATCATCCCGGGACTGCTGCAAACCCCGGAGTACGCACGGGTGCTGGCCGACAGCGCGGTAGCGCGCGGAGCGATCGCACAGGAGCAGGCCGACGAGCGCGTCGCGGTCCTGGCGGAACGGCAGGCGGCCCTCGTACGCCCCAAGCCGCCGATGCTCTTCGTCACCCTGGACGAGAGCTGCATCCGTCGCCCCGTGGGTGGTTCAGCGGTCATGGAAGCCCAGCTGGAACGACTGATCGAGTTCGCCGAGATGCCAAACACGCTGCTCCAGATCGCCCCGTACGAGATAGGGGAACGGCGGACCTTCAACCTTCCCGTCACTCTCCTGACCCTTTCGGATCGCTCCGTGGTCTGCTACGCCGAGTCCCAGACCCAAGGTCACCTCGACCGTGAAAGCACGTCGGTGCTGCCCGTGTTGACGGCCTACCATCAGCTACAGGCCGAATCGCTGTCCCAGAGAGCGTCCGTGGCCATGATCAGGCAATTACGAAAGGGCACATCGTGACGACCGAATCCCCCCGCTGGTACACGTCCTCGTACAGCGACAACGGCGGCCAGTGCGTCCAGGTCGCCACCAACCTCGTCACCACCACCGGCACCGTCCCGGTCCGCGACTCCAAGAACCCCACCGGCCCCGCCCTCGGGCTCCGCGCCGACGCGTACGCCGCCTTCGTCGCAGGCGTCAAGGGCAGCAGGTTCGACACCGTCTGACCGTTCCTATTCAGTGAGCAGGAGTGAGTCTTGGACCCACGTCCTGGCACTGCGGATATCCCGAACGGTTTTGGGTGTCCTGGCTGCCCGCGTTCTCGCCGCGTCCGGTGGCACGGATCGTGTCCGTGGTCCGGGGATGCGGGGGCGGGGTCCCTCACGCCCCGGGGCACCTGGTGCGGCCTGGACGGTCCGATGCCTCGCACGATCGCTCCGGTCGTGTGAGGGCGGTGTCGTCGGACGCCGGATCGGGTGTCCGAGGGCGCGTCGCCCGATCGCGATACCGGCGGCATCGTGACGGGACATTGTCCGGTGCGGGGTGGTCAGTGGCTTCTGCCAGTGCTGAGCACCCCACCGTGAGGTGTAGGCCGGGTCGACCGCGATGATCGCGAGACCCTGTTCGGCGGCCATGGAGACGAGGCGGGCCTTGAGTTTGCCGGTGGGCAGGCCGGAGATCAGCTGCCGGAATCGCTTCTTCCGCCCGTGCTTCTCCCGCGTCTTCTCCGCTCCGAAGTCGAGATCTTCGATGGCGATCGCGGTGACGCCGGTCTGCCGGGCCCAGTGCAGGAGGCGGGTGAGGGCGTGGCGGACCTGCGCGTCACGGTGCCCTGCCGATCCGCTGAGGTCGTAGGGGAAGCGGTGGGGTTCGCCGACGGGGCTGCCGTGGGGGTCCAGGCGGTAGGCGGCGAAATGGCCGGCGTTGGTGTCCACCCCGATCACGCAGTGCCGCAGGGTCCTGATCCCGGCCTCAAGACTACGGATGTGCGCGGCCAGGCAGCGCCTAGCCAGCGCCCACTGATCCTTCGTCGCGGGCCTCAAGCGTGCCGGGTTCAGCCCGGCACGGGATCTGCTCTGAGCTGAGATCGCCTACCCCCTCCGTGGCGAGCCACGCCCTCATTGCGTAAGGTTCACTCGACGCTATTACCTATTACAGCTCAGAGGGGCGGTCGGCGATGCCGGACAACGGGATCAGCGAGCTTGTGCGGATGTGGATCGACGGCTGGATCGTGTCCCGGGGCACCTCGGACCCGATCGACGAGCCGTGGGGGTGGACGATCGACGTCGGACAGCCCCGTCACGTCGCCCGGCACGTGGTGCCGGAGCCCACCGAGGCCGATGTGCGCAAGATCGTCGCCGGAACGAGCGCGCCCGGGACATGGCTGAAGCTGTTCGCCGAGGACCGGACCGTTCTGCCCTGGCTCGGGCCGGGCTGGCAGCGCGACGTCCCCGGGTACCTGATGACCCGCCACCTGGCGCCGGAGCCCCATGAGGCGCCGGCCGGCTACACGCTCACCAGCTGGACCCGGGGCGGCGTCATCCGTGTGCTGGTCCGCACCCAGGCCGGGCACTTCGCCGCCCGTGGACAGATGGCGCAGGCGGGCAGCCATGCCGTGGCCGACCAGATCGAGACCGCCGCCGAGCACCGGCGCAAGGGCCTCGGCGGCCTGGTGATGCGCACGCTGCAGAGCTCCGCGTACGAAGCCGGCGCACGGACCGGTCTCCTGGTCGGGACGCCCGAGGGCCAGGCGCTCTACTCCTCGCTGGGCTGGACCACACGCTCCCCGATGGCGAGCCTCTGGTACGAGCCGTCGGCCGCCGACCAGTGAGCCAGGCGGGCCCGGCCCCGCCGACCTGGCGCAGCAGGTCCGGGAACTGGGCTCGCCGCCAGGGTGCGCCCCTACTCCGCGTGCTCCTTCAGGAACGCCCCCGCATGGGCCGCCGCCTCCTCCTTCGTCGGGAACGAGCGCCCCGCGTCCTCCGCCGCGCTGTGCGTACCGTCCGCGCCCCGGCCCGACCAGCACCAGCCGCCCGGCACCTCCCCCCAGCTCAACTCGGCCCGGCCGCCGAACAGTTCCAGCGTGCTCGGCTCGCGCCGCTTCCCCACCGCGTCCGGCCACTTCTTGCGGGCGCCTTGCCGCGTGATTCCCCAGGCCGCCCCCAGCCGCTCGTAGGTGGCGCCGTAGGAGCCGGCCGTCCGCGCGGCTATCGCCGTCAGCCGCTTGACCTCCTCGTCCACGACCTTCCACGCGGCCAGGACGGACAGCGACACCTCCACCGGGTCCGCCGCCCACATCCGGTCCGGCGGCAGCCCCGTCGTCCGCGCCCGGAGCGACGCGGCCACCGGATTCAGCGCCTCCAGCAGCGCCGCGTCCAGCGCCACCCGGTCCACGTCCTGGCCCGTCACCGCGTTCTCGATCTCCCCAGAGTTCCCCACACCTCGCAACTTTAGTTGTCGAGACGGTTATCGACAACCCTTGTTGTCGAACGTGCTCCGCTCTACCTCACGCCCCCACCACGCCACAACTCCAGCCGGGCTCCGGATGACCAGCACCTACCCTTGCCGCATGCCGACCCCTCCCGCATATGCCCTCGTGGCCACCGACCTCGACGGCACCCTGTTGCGCGGCGACGACACCGTCAGCCCCCGCACCCGCGCCTCGCTCGCCCTGGCCCGCGCGGCCGGCGCCCGCCACCTCGTCGTCACCGGGCGCCCCGTGCCCGGCGTGCGGGATCTGCTGGACGGGCTCGGGTACGAGGGGTTGGCCGTCTGCGGGCAGGGGACGCAGGTGTACGACGCCGGGGCGCGGCGCACGGTCCGGGCCGTCACGCTCGACCGGGAGGCGGCCGACACCGCGCTCGGGAAGATCGAGGCCCAGGTGGGGCAGGTCTTCGCCGCCGTCGACCAGGACGGGGCCGAGGGGCGCACGCTCATCGAGCCCGGCTACCGGCTGCCGCACGCCACGCTGCCCGCGCAGCGGACCCGGCACCGGGACGAGCTGTGGGCCGAGCCCGTGATCAAGGTGCTCATCCGGCACCCCGAGCTGAGCGACGAGGCGCTGACCGCCGAGGCCCGCGCGGTCGTCGGGGACCTCGCCACGGTGACGCACTCCGGGCCCGGGACCGTCGAGCTCCAGCCGTACGGCGTCGACAAGGGCGCCGGGATCGCGCTCGCCGCCGAGGAGCTGGGCGTGGACCCGGGCACGGCCATCGCCTTCGGTGACATGCCCAACGACCTGCCGATGTTCCGCAGCTGCGGCTACGGCGTCGCCATGGGCAACGCGCACCCCGAGCTGCGCGCGGCGGCCGACGAGGTGACCCTCTCCAACGAGGAGGACGGGATAGCGGTGGTCCTCGAACGTCTCTTCGGCCACCACGCCGGCCGTGGATCGTCATAGCGAGTGAGATGCCGCTTCCCGGCGTCGGCAGCGGTGGGCGCGGGAGCCGCCAGAAGGTCCGGCGGCCGGACTGGTGCGCCGTCGCATCCGGCCGGATCCCGCCGGGCGCCGAGGGGGCCGCAGCACCCCCGGACCGGGCAAGGCAGGCCGGTTCTCCCCGGCAGCCGGACGGTCGGGCACGCCGGTCGGCGTCGGTAGACTGGGCGTTTGGCATCGGACGAGGGGCGGCGAGCGTGGACTACGGTGACAAGCTCTTCTGGCTCTCGGTCCTGATCCAGCGGAGGTACGCGCAGATCTGCGCCGAGTACGACCTGACCTCCTTGCAGGCCACTCTGCTGTGCGCGGTCAAGGA
Organism: Streptomyces sp. DT224; assembly: GCF_049844595.1. Taxonomy (NCBI): domain Bacteria; kingdom Bacillati; phylum Actinomycetota; class Actinomycetes; order Kitasatosporales; family Streptomycetaceae; genus Streptomyces; species Streptomyces sp. DT224. Next base: position 322,352 of record NZ_JBNCLI010000009.1, on the reverse strand, counting down.
CGAGCCGCGGCAGATGGCGTACCTCGCCACCGCGCTCGGCATGACCAAGAACGCCCTGAGCCAGCTCGTCGATCGCACCGAACGGCGCCACCTGGTCAGCCGGGCGAGTTCGGAGCAGGACCGGCGGGTCATCATGCTCAGCGTGACGCCCACCGGGAAGGTGCTCGCCGAGGCGGTGTTCGCCGAGACCACCAAGCGCCTGCCCGCCGTCGCGGAGCACCTCGACGCCGACGACCGGCGCGCCCTCGAACGCCTGGCCACCGCCGTCGTGGACGCCTCGGGCGTCTCGGCGTCCGCCTCTTCCTGACCTACCGCGCAGCCCTTCCCCGGCACCCTCATGCCTTGCATCAGTTCACGGCGTGAACTAATGTTGTTCACGCCGTGAACCAATCGGGGTTCACGGCGTGCCCCAGCGAGAGGTGACGACATGGTCACGCGTGAGAACGGTGCGATCGCGGTCTTCGGTGCGACGGGACAGCAGGGCGGGGCGGTCGTCGACGCACTCCTGGCCCGAGGAGCGCGGGTGCGGGCCCTCGTCCGCACCCCCGAGTCCGATCGAGCACAGGCGCTGGCCGCCCGGGGCGTCGAGCTGGCGGCCATCCGGATCGACACCCCGGCGTCGACGGTCGCCGCGCTGGAGGCGGTCGACGCCTTTTACTTCATGACCCCGGAGGCGAACAGTCTCCAGGAGATCGAGGAGGAGGTCCGCGTGGGCACCGCCCTCGTCGATGCGGCGGCCGCGGCGCGCGTGCCGCACGTCGTGTTCAACTCGGTCTTCGGAGCAGATCGTGTGACGGGCGTGCCGCACCACGACTCGAAGCACCGGATCGAGGAGTACCTGAAGCTTTCCGGCCTGCGGGCCACGATGGTCCGCCCGGCCGCCTTCATGGAGAACTTCGCGACCGTGATGGCGCCGAGCCTGGAGGACGGAACGATCGTGCTGAGGCTGCCGCTGCCGGACGACGTCGCCCTGAAGATGATCTCGGTCAAGGACATCGGCCGGGTCGCCGCCACCATCCTGCTCGACGCCGCGGACGTGCCCGGCGGAGCCGTCGACGTCATCGGCGACGAGCCGACGGGCCCCCAGATCGCCGCCGCGTTCGGCGCGCGCGCCGGACTGCCGTCACGCTACGAGGCCCTGCCGCTGAGCGTGCTGGGCAACGAACTCGACCAGGTGATGTTCCGCCAGTTCGCCAAGGGGTCCGAACACCCGTCGGACCTCGCAGCGGTGAAGGCGATCGAGCCGGCCCTCTGGGACCTGGCCGAGTGGATCCGCTCCACCGGCTGGACCGCGCCCGCGGACCGGACCCGTTCCTGACGGCTCCGGGCATCCACGGTCTCAGTCCGACGTCGCCCCCAGCCCTCGCAGCACGTGGTCCACGAGCTTCCCCACGTCCTCCGCGTCCTGCATCGGCTTTCGGAGCACATGGCGGTAGTACAGCGGGCCGTAGAGCATCTCCACCGCGAGGTCGAGGTCCGCGTCCGGCGGGATCTGGCCCCGGCCCTGAGCGCTGCGGAGGCGGCCGACCGCCTCCTGGAAGCGGGGGTCGATGAGCTGCGTGCGAACCGTTTCGGCCAGTTGGTCGTCGTGGTGGAGTTCCGAGAGGATGCCCGCGTAGGCCGGGCCGAACGGGGGGACGGCGAGGACGTTCACCGCGCCCGTGAGGTGGGTGCGCAGGTCCTTCGCGATGTCCCCGGTGTCCACGAACGGGGTCGCCGAGACCAGCATCTCCGTAAAGGCTTCCAGCAGCACCGCGCTCTTCGACGGCCACCAGCGGTAGATCGTCTTCTTGCTCACGCCCGCCCGGGCCGCGATCGCCTCCACCGTGACCCGCCCGTAGCCCCGCTCCGTGCAGAGGTCGAGGGCGGCTTGCAGGGTCGCCCTGCGTGAGCTCTCGCTCCGGCGCAGCGAGCTCGGCGATGTGTTCATTCGGTGAGCATAGGTCTGTTTGAGCCAAACGTTATTGACAGTGCGTCGCTACAAGTCGAACAATGCTCTCGCGGAAACGGAACGTACCGTGTCGGCTCGTTCCCTCTGTTTCCGCGCCGTTCGTGCCGTTCGTGCCGCGACGAGCCGATCGGGGGACGGCTCGCCGGCCGACGGCACGGGCGCGGCTCCCGGTCAGGCCGTGATGTCCTTCGTCGTGAACCGCGCCCAGGCCGCAGAGCCGAACACCGCCGCGTACAGCGCCTGAAGTTCGAGATTCTTCACCAGCCCGTCCCAGTAGACGGGCTCGCGCAGCAGGTCCGCGAAGGACAGCCAGTAGTGCGGGAAGAGGTAGGGGTGGACCCCGCTCAGCTGCGGGATGGTGTCCACGATCTGGACGGTGATCAGCACCCCGACCGTCGCCGCCATGGCCGCGATGCCGCTGTTCGTGAGGGTCGAGATGAACAGCCCGAGGGCCGCGAAGCCGGTCAGGGACACCGCTACGAAGACCGCGACGACCCCCGCCCGCACCAGACCCTCGCCGAAGCCGATCGTCGTCCCCGAGATCGTCGTGACCTCGCCCACCGGGAACAGCAGCGCGCCCACCGCCAGCGCGGACGCGGCCACGACGAGCGTCGCGACCAGGCAGAAGCCGAGCGTCGCGGCGTACTTCGCGAGCAGCAGCCGCGTCCGCCCGGCCGGGGCGACCAGCAGATAGCGCAGGGTGCCCGCGTTGGCTTCGCCCGCGACCGCGTCGCCCGCGATCACGCCGACCGCCATCGGCAGGAAGACGGGGAGCGTCGCGGCAAGCGCGGCGAAGACCAGGAAGAGCCCGTTGTTGGTCACCTGGGAGAGGAAGGCCGGACCGCCGCCCCCGCCGCCCGCTCCCGCCGATGAGCCGTCGGCCGTCTCGATGCGCACGGCGATCCCGATGAGGACGGGAACGGCGGCCAGCACGCCGAGCAGCGCGAGGGTGCGCCAGCGGCGCAGGGTGGTGGCGAACTCGGAGCGGAGGATGCCGAGGGTCCAGAGGGGGTTGCGGACGGCGTCCGCGCGGACGGGCCCCTCGGCCCCCGCACGGGCGGCCCCCGCTTCCGGCTCCCCGGCGGCCTCGGCCGCCCCTTCATCCTGCGACATCGAATCCTTCTCCCGTCAGGGCCACGAACGCGTCCTCCAGCGAAGCCCGTTCCACGCCGAACGCGCGCACCCGGACGCCCGCCCGCACCAGCGCCGCGTTGAGATCGGCCGGCTCCACCGTGCCCGGCGGCGCGTCGGCGCGGACCCGGTCGCCGTCCACCGTGATGCCCGTGACGCCCTGCACCTTCAGCACGCGCGCCGCGTCCGCCGGGTCCGGTGTGGTGACGGCCAGCCGGCCCCCCGTGGCCAGGCCCGCGACCGGGCCCTGGGTGAGGAGCCGGCCCCGGGCCATCACCGCGGCGTGCGTGCAGACCTGCTCGATCTCGTCCAGGAGGTGGGAGGACAGGAAGACCGTGGTGCCGTCCGCCGCCAGCTCGCGGACCAGGGCGCGGATCTCGCGCATGCCCTGCGGGTCCAGGCCGTTGGTCGGCTCGTCCAGGACGAGCAGCCGGCGCGGCCTGAGCAGCGCGGCGGCGAGGCCGAGGCGCTGCTTCATGCCGAGCGAGTACGCGCGCGCCTTCTTGCCGGCCGCCGGGGCGAGCCCGACCCGCTCCAGCGCGTCGCCGACCCGGGCGGTGCGGGTGCGCGGGTCGGCGGTCGGGTCGGCCCGGTCGAACCGCAGGAGGTTGTCCCGGCCGCTCAGGAACCCGTAGAGCGCGGGCCCCTCGATCAGCGCGCCGACCTCGGGGAGCACGGTGCGCGAGGCGTCCGGCATGGGGCGGCCGAGGACACTGGCGTTGCCGGAGGTCGGGGCGATGAGGCCCATGAGCATCCGGATGGTGGTGGTCTTGCCGGAGCCGTTGGGCCCGAGGAAGCCGAAGACGCTGCCGCCGGGGACGGTGAGGTCCAGGCCGTCCACGGCGAGCTGACCGCCCCGGTAGCGCTTGGTCAGCCCGCGCGTCTCGATGACGGGCACTGCCATGGTGTGCTCCCCACTGGGTCGTACGCCCGCGCCCGCCCCGCCGCGAAGCACACGGCGGGGCGGGCGAGGGACCTGGGCGTCAGCCCGCGTTCGCGGCGGCGACCAGCGCGTCCTTGGTGACCGCGCCCACATAGACGCGGCCGTCGTCCGTCATCAGCGCGTTGATCAGGCGGGTCTTGAAGACCGTCCCGGAGCCGAACTTTCCGCTGACCTTGTCGCCGAGCGCGTCCAGGAACTGCCGGGCCTCGGCCGGGACGTCCTTCGACGCCTCGGACGGCAGGGCCGCGCCGCCGGGGGTCTTGAACTCGGCGATGCTGTTCCAGCCCGTGCCGATGATCTTCGGGGCGGCGGCCCCCTCCGCGTCCTTGAACTCGCCCAGGTCGCCCCGCGCCTTCTCGTGGCCCCCGGCCTCGGCGTCGTCGGCCTCGGTGACCTTCGCACCCTTGGGCGGGGTGAAGGCGAACGAGGAGGCGGCGGGCTTCCCGAAGTCGACGGAGGTGAAACCGGCGTCCACGACCGCCTTGCCGCCACTGCTGGGCTGAAGCGTGAACTTCAGCGGCACGCCGTTCTCCGCGTCCACGGCGATGGTGACCGAGCCGATCGTGGAGCCCTTCTGCTCGGGCTTCAGGACCAAGCGGTACGCGTCGCGCCCGGCGATCCGCGCGGTGCCGTCCACAGTGACGGACGTGGTGCCGTCGGCGGCCTTCAGCGCTTCCTCGGCGAGCTCCTTCGGCGTGGACGGGACGCCCTCGGGGGCGGCCCGGTCCTTGCCGTGGGGCGCCTTGCCCGCGCCCTTGCCATCCGCGTGGTAAACGGCGTTGGAGCCGCTGTCGTACGCCCAGACCTCGTCGCCGTTGTGGATGAGGCTGTACTCGGACGCCTTGTCCAGGACGGACAGGCGCTGCTTGTCGGGGCCGTCGGCGGCCACCCGGAGGGTGTGCGTGCCGGAGGCCAGCTCGGTGAGCTTGCTCTGCGGGTCGGCGCTCGACGTGTCCTTGCCGCCGTCGCCGCCCTCGGCCGCGCCGGACAGGAAGGAGCCGGCCAGGCCGCCCATGGACGGGATGCCCAGGTCGGTGCTGATCTTCACCGTGCCGGAGAACTGCTCGGTGTCCGACGCGGCGATCTTCTCGATGAGTTCCTGAGCGGTGGTCTTCGGCAGATCGGGATCGCCCGAGCTGGCGAGCGCCGGGACCAGGCCGATGGTCGCGGCCGCCACCCCCGCCACCGCGACGGGGACGATGTAGCGCGCGGCCTTGCGGCGGCCTGCGGGCCTCCGGGCGGCCGTGCCGTTGGTCTCCGCGCTGTCGTTCGGTGCCATGTGTGCCCTACCTCCGTGGTCGGCGGCTTCCGTCGGGATGCACTGGTCCACTCCGTGCCGCCATTCTCACCCGTTGTGGTCAGGAGTGGTTGTTCTCCATCTGACCAAATCGGGCGGCCCGAAGCGTCAGCCCCCGGGAGCAACCTCGCGTACCTCTTCGGTATGACTGCGGAGGGCCTTTTCTCCGCCGTCCAGTAGGGGTTGGGCCCTCATAGGCGTTGCGGGCCCGGCGCCCGTCAGCCGGCGCGGTGGACCACCGCGTCGCACATCTCTTCCAGGGCGAGCTTCGCGTAGCACTCGGGCAGCGGCTTCAGCACGGCGCGCGCCTCCTGGGCGTACCGGACGGTGTCCTGCCGGGCCCGGGCCAGCGCCGGGTGGGCGCGCAGCAGGCGCAGGGCCTCCGCCAGCCGGTCCGGGTCGCCGAGGTCGCCGTCGAGCAGTTCCACGAGGGCCAGGTCGTCCGGCTTGCCGTCCGCCGCGGCCTGCGCCCTGAGGTGGAGGACGGGGAGGGTCGGGATGCCCTCCAGGAGGTCCGTGCCGGGGGTCTTGCCGGACTCGTGGGAGTCCGACGCGATGTCCAGGACGTCGTCGGCGAGCTGGAAGGCCACGCCGAGCCGTTCACCGTACTGGGTGAGGATGTCCACCGCGGACTCGTCGGCGCCGGACATCAGCGCGCCGAACCGGCAGGCGACGGCGATCAGGGAGCCGGTCTTGCCGCGCATCACTTCGAGGTAGTGGTCGACCGGATCGCGGCCGTCGCGCGGGCCCGCGGTCTCCAGGATCTGGCCGGTGACCAGGCGCTCGAACGCTTCCGCCTGGATGCGGACGGCCTCGGGGCCGAGGTCGGCCAGTATGTGCGACGCGCGCGCGAAGAGGAAGTCGCCGGTCAGTACGGCAACCGAGTTGCCCCAGCGGGAATTGGCGCTGTCCACGCCGCGCCGCACCTCGGCCTCGTCCATGACGTCGTCGTGGTACAGCGTCGCCAGGTGGGTCAGCTCGACCACGACGGCCGCGGGCACCACGCCCGGCGCGTCGGCGTCGCCGAACTGGGCGGCGAGCATCGCGAGGAGCGGCCGGAACCGCTTGCCGCCCGCGCGCACCAGGTGCTGGGCGGCTTCCGTGATGAAGGGCACGTCGCTCTTGGTGGCATCGAGCAGGCCCGACTCGACAGCAGCCAAACCGGCCTGGACACCGGCCTCAAGAGCCTGGTCCCGCACGCTCAGTCCGAACGGCCCGACGACGGTCACGAGGGGATCTCCTGTCTGCTGACGATCACACGGAATGTCGATGTGTCGTTGTCACCACTCAAGTCAGCGTATCCGGTCCCCTTTGGATCACCGTGGGCGCCTTCCCGCCTCCGCCGGTATGTTCGGGATCAGCTCATACGATCAGGAGTTGCCGCTTTGTCCCACGCAGCAGCAGACACCGAACCGGCGCAGCCGCCCCCGGCTGACGACCATGCCTTTTTCGGCCAGCCACGGGGTCTGATGACCCTGTCCGGCCTGGAGGTCTGGGAACGTTTCTCGTTCCTCGGCATGCAGGCGATCCTGGTCCTCTATTTCGCGGACACGGTCGCCAACGGCGGCATGGGCATGGAGGCCGGTACCGCCGCCTCCGTCTCCGCCGCCTACGGCACGCTCGTCTATCTGGTGTCGGTGGCGGGCGGCTGGCTGGCCGACCGCATCCTGGGCTCCTACCGGGCGGTGCTGTACGGCGGCATCCTGATCGCCTGCGGGCATTACGCCATGGCGGTGCCCACCGACGCGATGACCTGGGTCGGCCTCGGCCTGATCAGTGCCGGTACGGGCCTGCTGAAGCCCAATGTGGCGACGATGGTCGGCAAGCTCTACCGCACGGACGACGAGCGGCGGGACGCGGGCTTCGCCCTCTATTACATGGGCATCAACATCGGCGCGTTCCTCGGCCCGCTGATCACCGGCTGGCTCGGTGACCACGCGAGCTGGCACTGGGGCTTCTCGGCCGCCGCCTTCGGCATGACGCTGGGCCTCATCCAGTACGTGGCGGGCCGCCGTCACCTGGCCGGGCGAAAGCACACCGCCGAATATGCGCTGGCCCCGGGGCCCATGCGGCGGGCGGTCCTGCTCATCGCCGTCGGGGCGGTGGTGGTGGCCGCGGTCGCGACCGCGCTGGCCCTGGCGGGCTGGCTGACGATGGACCGGTTCGTGGACGTGCTCACGCTCATCTCGGTGATCGCGCCCGTCGTCTACTTCGCGGTGATGTTCCGCAGCCCCCGGGTCACCGCCGAGGAGCGCGGGAGGCTGCGCCCGTACGTGGTGCTGTTCCTGGCGTCCGTGGTGTTCAACTTCATCCTCTTCCAGGCGTACTCGACGATGATGCTGCTCGCGTCGACCAACGCCCGTACGGAGATCTTCGGCTTCCACTTCCCGGCGAGCTGGTACGCCTCCGCGCTCGGCGCCTTCGAGGTGCTGCTGGCCCCGGTGGTCGCGGCCGTCTGGGCGAAAATGGGGCCGCGCCAGCCGCACGCGTCCAACAAGATCGCGATCGGGGTGATCCTCGGCGGTCTCTCGTTCCTGCTGATGGTCCTGCCCACCTCCGGGCACACCGGCGACACGTACAAGATGGCCGCCTGGTGGATCGTCGGCTCCTATCTGCTGCTCGGCCTCGGCGACATCCTGCTGGAGACCTCCGGCATGTCGGCGACGACCAAGCTCGCCCCGAAGGCGTTCGCCAGCCAGACCATGGCCCTCTGGTTCCTCTCGCTGGCCCTCGCCAACGGCATCCAGGCCCAGATCGTGAAGCTGTACGGCGAGGTGTCCAACCCCGCCTACTTCGGTGTCAACGGCGCCGTGGCGGTGGTGGCCGGTGTGGCCGTCATCGCCGCCGCCCCCTGGCTCAGGCGCACGATGCACCCCGTCCACTGAGGTACGCCCATGCACATCCAGACCGCGTTCCCGTACGAGACGACCCGCGAGGACCTCTATATCCCGCTGCCCGACGGCACCCAGCTGTACGCCCGGATCTGGCGGCCGGTCACGGACGAACCCGTGCCCGCCCTGCTGGAGTACCTGCCGTACCGGCTGAGCGACTGGACCGCGCCGCGCGACTGGCAGCGCCACCCCTGGTACGCCGGACACGGCTACGCCTCCGTCCGGGTGGACGTACGCGGCCACGGCAACAGCGAGGGCATGCCGGGCGACGAGTACGACGCGACGGAGCTGGCGGACGGGGTCGCGGTCGTGCACTGGCTGGCCCAGCAGGAGTGGTGCTCGGGCCGGGTCGGCATGTTCGGGATCTCCTGGGGCGGCTTCAACTCGCTCCAGATCGCCGCGCTGGCCCCGGAGCCGCTGAAGGCGATCGTGACCGTGTGCTCGGCGGACGACCGCTACGACAACGACGTCCACTACATGGGCGGCTCGGTCCTCGCCGTGGACATGCACGCCTGGGCGGCGACCATGCTGGCCTTCGTCTGCCGGCCGCCCGACCCGGCGGACGTCGGCGACGACTGGCGGCAGATGTGGCTGGACCGGCTGGAAGCGGTGGACCCCTTCATCCACACCTGGCTCTCCCACCAGACCCGGGACGCCTACTGGAAGCACGGCAGCGTCTGCGAGGACTACTCCGCCATCAAGGCGAACGTCCTCGCGGTCGGCGGCTGGCACGACCCGTACCGGGACACCGTCCTGCGGCTGGTCGAGCACCTGGACCCGGCGAAGGTGCGCGGGATCATCGGCCCCTGGTCGCACCAGTACCCCGACCGGGAGCTGCCGCCCGGACCGGGCATCGGCTTCCTCCAGGAGACCCTGCGCTGGTGGGACCAGCACCTGAAGAACGAGGACACCGGGGTGATGGAGGAGCCGCTGCTGCGGTCCTGGATCAGCGAGTCGCACCGGCCCGCCACGGTGTACGAGACGCTGCCCGGCCGCTGGGTCGGGGAGACCAGCTGGCCGTCGGAGAACGTCACCCCGGTGGCGTACGCCCTCCAGGGCGGGCCGCAGATCGTCCACTCGCCGCAGCACACCGGGCTGGACGCCGGGCGGTTCTTCCCCTTCGGCAACGACGCCGACCTGCCGCCCGACCAGCGCGACGAGGACGCCAAGTCGCTCTGCTTCGAATTCCCGGTCACCGACGCCCCGATCGAGATCCTGGGCCGGCCCCGGGTGAGCCTGCGCATCCGGATGGACGTGCCGCGCGGCCAGGCCGTCGCCCGGCTCTGCGACGTCGCCCCCGACGGCTCCTCCACCCTCGTCACGCGCGGCGCCCTCAACCTCGCCGCCCGGAACGGCCGCGACCGCACCGAGGACTGGACCCCCGGCACCACCGAGGACGTGACCTTCGAGCTGAACGGCATCGGGCACACCTTCGCGCCCGGCCACCGCATCCGGCTCGCCGTCTCGTCCGCGTACTGGCCCTGGATCTGGCCGCAGGCGGGCTCGGCCGGCTTCACCCTGGAGGCGAACGGCAGTCTCGTCGAACTCCCGGTGCGGCGGCACACCGAGGACCCCGCCATCCGCTTCGAGGAACCCGAGCAGTCCGAGCCGCTGGGCGTCGTATACCCGGAGACCCTGAACGCGCCGCGCCCCGAACGGCTGGTCGTCCGCGATGTCGCGAAGGGCGAATGGCGGCTTGAGGTGGACCCGCGCTACGGCGGCACGCGCGTCTATCCGGACGGGCTGGAGTTCACCGAGGACGCGGTGGAGACGTATACCGCCCAGGAGGGCGACCCGCTCTCCGCGCGGACCCGGTCCGACTGGACGATCCGGCTGCACCGGCCGGAGATGTCCTGGGACGTGCAGATCGACACCCGCTCCGAGATCACCGCCGACGCGGACGACTTCCACACCGTCAACGAGGTCGTCTGCACCGAGGGCGGCGAGGTCGTCTTCCACCGGACCTGGGAGAAGAGCATCCCGCGCACGTCCGGGTGACGTCGCACGTGAGGCGTACTTTCCGGGGCACTGGGGAGGGTTGGGGCACTGCCGCCCGGCAGTCCTCCGACGTGACGACCTCCCCCCGCGACGCCGCTGACGATCGCGGGTGAGGTCGTAACGTTGTCCCCAAGCGACCCGGAAAGCGAGGCAGCGACCGATGCCCGAGCAGAGCAGTCCGCTCGACGTGGCCGAGGGCGACCCCTTCGGCCCGCACAACCTGCCGTACGGCGTGTTCTCCACCCCCGACCGCCCGGGCGAGCGGCGCGTCGGCGTCCGCATCGGCGACCACGTCCTGGACGCCGGGGCCGCCGCGCTCGCCCTCGGTTCGCCCTACGCCCGGCTGCTGGCCCAGCCCGACCTGACGGCCCTGCTCGGAGCCGGGCGCACCGCCTGGCGCGATGTGCGCCGGGCGCTGACCGCGTGGGTCACGGTCCCCGCACACCGCGCGGACATGGAGCCGCTGCTGCACCCGCTGGACGCGGTCACGCTGCATCTTCCCTACCAGGTCGCGGACTACGTCGACTTCTACGCGAGCGAGCACCACGCCACCAACGTGGGCCGGATCTTCCGGCCCGACGCCGACGCGCCGCTCACCCCCAACTGGAAGCACCTGCCGATCGGTTACCACGGCCGCGCGGGGACCGTCGTGGTCTCCGGCACCGATGTGGTGCGCCCGGCGGGCCAGCGCAAGGCACCGGCCGACCCGGCGCCCGTCTTCGGCCCGTCCGTGAAGCTCGACATCGAGGCGGAGGTCGGCTTCGTCGTCGGCACCCCGTCCGAGCAGGGGAAGCCCGTCGCCCTCGCGGACTTCCGCGAGCACGTCTTCGGGCTCTCGCTGCTCAACGACTGGTCGGCGCGCGACATCCAGGCGTGGGAGTACGTGCCGCTCGGCCCGTTCCTCGGCAAGTCCTTCGCGACCTCGGTCTCCGCCTGGGTCACCCCGCTGGAGGCCCTGGACGCCGCCCGCACCGCCCCGCCCGCCCGCGACCTCCCCCTCCTCCCCTATCTGGACGACGCGGACGAGGACGAGCCCGGCGGGTACGACCTGCGGATCTCCGTCGCGGTCAACGGGCACGTCGTCGCGGAGCCGCCGTTCTCCACGATGTACTGGACCGCCGCCCAGCAGCTCGCCCAGATGACGGTCAACGGCGCCTCGCTGCGCACCGGAGACCTCTACGCCTCCGGCACCGTCAGCGGCGCGGAGCCGTCCCAGCGCGGCTGCCTCCTGGAGCTGACCTGGAACGGCCGCGACCCGCTGGAGCTGCCCGAGGGCAAGCGGACGTTCCTGGAGGACGGCGACACGGTGACGATCACCGCCTGGGCACCGGGGCCGGACGGCACGCGGGTGGGCCTGGGCGAGGTGTCGGGGCGGGTCGTCCCGACCGGCTGACCCCGGGCGGGGCGCGGCGGGGCGGACTCCGGCCGGGCGGAGTCCGCATGGCGGACCGCCCGGTGGCGGATCTTCCCCGGCCGCCCGCGTCACCGCAGGTCAGGGGCGCCCCGGCGGGGTCCGTTGATGGCGCAACACTGCGGCAACACCAACTCCCGTACCCCGTCGGTATGGTCCACCGCATGCCAGCCGAACGCACCCGCGAGCACACCGTGCCCGTCGCCGCCGCCCGCCGGCGCCGACTGCGTGCGGACGGCGCCCGGCTCCTCGCCGACCTGCTGCGCCACCAGGTGCGCACGGGTGCGTTCCCCGGCGGTGTCCTGCCGTACGAGGACACGATCGCGCACGACTACCGCGTCTCGCGCAACACCGTCCGCCAGGCCCTCGACCTGCTGCGCGGCGAGGGGATGGTCGAACGGCAGCCGGGCGTCGGCACGGTCGTCGTCGCCGAGAAGTACCCGCACGCGCTCGACCGGCTCCAGGGCCTGGCGGAGACCCTGCGCGAGCACGGCCGGGTCACCAACGAGGTCCGTACGGTCGGGCCCGTCCCCGCTCCGGCCCCGGTCGCCCGGCGGCTCGGGCTCGCCGAGCACACCGACGTGCTCTACATCGAGCGCCGCCGCCTGCTGAACGGGCTGCCGCTCTCCCTCGACCTCACCTACGTCCCGATGGACGTCGGCGCCGGGCTGCTCGGTGCCGACCTGGAGAACACCGACGTGTTCCGGCTGCTGGAGTCCCTGACCGGGCAGCGGCTGGGCGACGCCGACATCACCCTGGAGGCCGTCAACGCCGACGCGCACTCCGCCGCCGTCCTGGAGGTCCCGCGCGGATCCGCGGTCCTGATGCTGGAGCGGCTGACCCGGCTCGCCGACGGCCGGCCCGTGGACCTGGAGTTCATCCGCTTCCGCGGTGACCGCATCAGCATGAACGGCGTGCTGCACCGGGCCTGTTGAAGCACCCCACCCTTCCGTAACCCCTTCCCTGGAGCCCCGCCATGCCTCTGGCGCCCCAGCGGGCCGACGTGCCCGTGACCATCGACGAGTCGAAGTGCATCGACGGCTGCACCCTGTGCGTCGACATGTGCCCGCTCGACTCCCTGGCCATCCACCAGGACAGCGGCAAGGCGTACATGCACGTGGACGAGTGCTGGTACTGCGGCCCGTGCGCCGCCCGCTGCCCCACCGGGGCGGTCACCGTCAACATGCCCTATCTCCTGCGCTGAAAGGCCCCGACTCCCATGCGACGCACAGCACCCGGCGCCCTGGCCGGCGCCGCGCTGCTCCTCACGCTCACCACGGGCTGCGGCGGCGGGGCGAGCGCGGACGACAGCGGTACGGTCACGGTGACCGTGGGCTACCAGTCCCGGACCATCAACACCGTCACCGCCGGCACCCTGCTGCGGTCACTCGGCTATTTCGAGGACGAGCTGCGCAAGCGCGGCAAGCGGGACGGTGTCACGTACGCGGTGAAGTGGCAGGACTACGCCACCGGCGCCCCGATCACCGCCCAGATGACCGCCGGGAAGATCGACATCGGCTCGATGGGCGACTTCCCGCTGCTGATCAACGCGGCCCGGGGCGTCCAGCTGAAGCGCCCCACCAAGCTCGTCTCCGTCACCGGCTACAACCTGTCGGGCGGACTCAACACCGTGGTCACCGGGCCCGGTTCCACGCTGCGCACGCTCACCGACCTGCGCGGCAAGAAGGTCTCCACAAGCGTCGGATCAGCCGCCGACGGCACCCTCGTACGGGCCCTGCAACAGGCCGGGCTCGACCCGGAGAAGGACATCCGCAAGCTCAACCAGCAGCCCGCCGTGGGCGCTTCGGCGCTCCAGGCGGGCAGCGCGGACGCCTTGTCGCAGTTCGTGGCCTGGCCGGGGCTGCTCGCCTTCCAGGGCCGGGCCAAGGCGCTGTACGACGGCGCCGAACTGAACCTGCCGACTTTCCACGGCGTCACGGTCACCGAGGACTTCGCGAAGAAGCGGTCCGCGGTGGTGGAGGACTTCCTGCGCGCCCAGGGCCGGGCGACGGCCTATCTCCACGAGCACCCGGTCGCCGCCTCGGAGTCCGTCGCGAAGGCCACCGGGCTGCCGGCGGAGGTCGTCCACCTCTACAACGGCGCCCAGGGCATCGCCACCTTCGACACCACGCTGAAGCCCGCGCTCATCGCCGCCCTGAAGAAGGACGTCCCGGTGCTGGCCTCGGCGAAGCTCGTCGGCGACGTCGACGTGGACGCCTTCGTGGACGACCGGTACATCAAGCGGGTGTACGGCTCCGGCTACGCGAAGGCCCTCGCGGCGGGACCGCCCGCGCGGCGCGGCGGAGAGGTGTGGCTGAAGGGCAAGGACGCCACCACGGCCTTCGCCACCTCCGCGGAACTGCTGCGGTACGTGGCCGCGCACCGGGACGCCGTCCGGGTGGCGTACGTCCCCGACGCTTCGAGCGGCACGCTGTGGTTCGCGGACCGCGCGGTGTGGGTCGCGGAGGGCGGGGAGCTGCGGCCTTACGTCACCGGGTCGGCGGCCCGCGCCGATGTGGCGGCGCACCCCGGCGCCCGGACCGTCCCGTACGCCGACGCGCTGAAACGCGCCGGGACCGCGTCATGAGCGGGCGGTGGTCGCCCGTGCGGCGGGTGCTCTCGCTGGTGGCGGTGCTCGGACTGTGGCAGGCGCTGACCACCTACGACATCAATCTGTGGCTGCGCTTCGAGCAGTTCCCGACGGTCACCGAGGTCGCCCGCGCCTTCGCGGACCGGGTCGCGGGCGACGCGTACTGGCAGGACCTGACCGACAGCCTGACCCGGATCGTCACCGGCTTCGCGCTGGCCGCCGTCCTCGGGGTCACCGTCGGCACGGCCGTGGCCCGCTCCCGGATCGCCGCCGACCTGCTGGGCCCGGTCCTCGAAGTGCTGCGGCCCGTCCCGGCCATCGCGCTCGTCCCGGTCGCGATCCTGCTCTTCCCGAGCAACGAGCAGGGCATCGTCTTCATCACGTGCACGGCGGCGTTCTTCCCGGTCATGGTCTCCACCCGGCACGCGGTGCGGGCGCTGACCCCGGTGTGGGAGGAGGCCGTCCTGACGATGGGCGGCGGGCGGCGGCGCGTGCTGTGGTCCGTGGTGCTGCCCGGCGCGCTCCCCGGCATCCTCGGCGGCCTGTCCGTCGGGATCGGGGTGTCGTGGATCTGCGTGATCTCCGCCGAGATGATCTCCGGCGAGTACGGGGTCGGCTACCGGACCTGGCAGGACTACACGGTGGTCGACTACCCCGGGGTCTTCGTCGGCATGGCCACCATCGGCCTGCTCGGCTGGCTCACCTCTACGGCGGTGGAGCTCCTGGGGCGCCGGCTGACCCGCTGGCTGCCGCGCGCGGAGAGCCGCCCGGCCTCCCCCGCGCGCCGCCGCCCCGCCCCGGCGGCCCCCGCCGCCCCCTCGGTCCGTACGGCACAGGAACGGGTGCGCTCATGACGACTGGCACGACGACCACGCACGGGCTGCGGCTCACGCTGCGCGGCGCCACGCTCGGCCGGGCCGGGTCGCCCGTGCTCGACGGCATCGACCTCGATGTCGTGCCCGGCGAGATCCTGGCCGTCGTCGGCCCGTCCGGCTGCGGCAAGTCCACGCTGCTGCGGACCCTGGCCGGGCTGCTGCCCGCGCTCGGCGGCGAGGTCGCGGAGGACGGCGCACCCGTCACCGGGCCCCGCGCCGAACGGGCCCTCGTCTTCCAGGACGACGCGCTGCTGCCCTGGCGCACGGTGCGGGCCAACGTCGAACTGCCCCTGGCCATCCGGGGCGTGGGACGCGCCGAGCGGCGGACCCGCGCCGAGGAGTGGCTGGCCCGGGTCGGGCTCGCCGAGCACGCGGGGAGGCTGCCGCACCAAATCTCCGGCGGGCAGCGCCAGCGCGTCCAGCTGGCCCGGGCGCTCGCGGCGGGGCCCCGGGCGGTCCTGATGGACGAGCCGTTCGGGGCGCTGGACGCCCAGACCAGGGCCGGTATGCAGCAGCTCCTGGTCGATGTGCTCCGGGGCAGCGGCGCCACGGTCGTCTTCGTGACGCACGACGTGGACGAGGCGCTGTTCCTCGGCGACCGGGTGGCCCTGCTGCCGGGCGGGCGGGTGCTGCCGGTGTCGCGTCCGCGCGAACGGGCCGCGCACACCGATCCGGCGACGGTCGCGCTGCGCCGCGAGGTCCTGGAATCCCTCACCCCCTGAACTCCCACCGAAAGGCACCCCCGTGCAGATCCCCGCCCTCGCGGACGCCGAGGAACTCTCCTGCGACGTGCTGGTCGTCGGCGGCGGCACGGCCGGCACGATGGCGGCCCTCACCGCCGCCGAGCACGGCGCCTCCGTCCTCCTCCTGGAGAAGGCACACGTCCGCCACTCCGGCGCGCTCGCCATGGGCATGGACGGCGTGAACAACGCGGTGATCCCCGGCCGCGCCGAACCCGACGACTACGTCGCGGAGATCACCCGCGCCAATGACGGCATCGTGGACCAGTCCACCGTCCGGCAGACCGCGACGCGCGGCTTCGCCATGGTGCGGCGCCTGGAGTCGTACGGAGTGAAGTTCGAGAAGGACGAGCACGGCGAGTACGCGGTGCGGCAGGTCCACCGCTCCGGCTCGTACGTCCTGCCGATGCCCGAGGGCAAGGACGTCAAGAAGGTCCTCTACCGGCAGCTGCGGCGGCGCGAGATGCGGGAGCGCATCCGCATCGAGAACCGGGTCATGCCGGTGCGCGTGCTGACCGGCGACGACGGCCGGGCGATCGGCGCGGCCGGATTCAACACCCGCACCGGACAGTTCGTCACGGTCCGCGCGGGTGCCGTCATCCTCGCCACGGGCGCCTGCGGCCGGCTCGGCCTGCCGGCCTCCGGCTACCTCTACGGTACGTACGAGAACCCGACCAACGCGGGCGACGGCTATGCCATGGCGTACCACGCGGGCGCCGAGCTGACCGGCATCGAGTGCTTCCAGATCAACCCGCTGATCAAGGACTACAACGGCCCGGCCTGCGCGTACGTCGCCAATCCGTTCGGCGGCTACCAGGTCAACCGGCACGGCGAGCGCTTCGTGGACTCCGACTACTGGTCGGGGCAGATGATGGCGGAGTTCGCGGCCGAGGTGGCCTCCGACCGGGGTCCCGTCTACCTCAAGCTCAGCCATCTGCCGGAGGAGTCCGTCAGTGCGCTGGAAACGATCCTGCACTCCACGGAACGTCCGACGCGCGGCACGTTCCACGCGGGGCGCGGTCACGACTACCGCACCCATGACATCGAGATGCACATCTCCGAGATCGGCCTCTGCGGCGGCCACTCGGCGTCCGGCGTCCGCGTGGACGACCACGCCCGCACCACGGTGGACCGCCTCTACGCGGCCGGTGACCTGGCGTGCGTCCCGCACAACTACATGATCGGCGCGTTCGTCTTCGGTGACCTGGCGGGCGAGGACGCGGCCCGTTTCACGGCGTACGAGGGCGAGTTGCCGGCCGACCAGCTGCGGGCGGCGCACGAGTTGGTCTACCGGCCGCTGCGCAATCCGGACGGGCCGCCGCAGCCCCAGGTCGAGTACAAGCTGCGCCGCTTCGTGAACGATTACGTGGCCCCGCCGAAGTCCGGGGCCCGGCTGTCGATCGCCCTGGAATCCTTCGAGCGGATGCGGACGGACCTCGCGGAGATGGGCGCGAAGACCCCGCACGAGCTGATGCGGTGCGCGGAGGTGTCGTTCATCCGGGACTGCGCGGAGATGGCCGCGCGCTCCTCGCTCGCCCGTACGGAGTCCCGCTGGGGGCTCTACCACGAGCGCACGGACCACCCGGAGCGGGACGACGCGGACTGGTTCCACCACCTGGACCTGTACAAGTCGGCCTCCGGGGCGATGGAGTTCACGGCGCGCCCGGTGGCGCCGTACCTGGTCCCGGTGGAGGGGTTCGCGCCGGCCGGGGGGCCGGTGCGGCGGATCGGCGCGGTGGAGCCGGTGGGGGTGGGGACGGCGGGGGCGCGGGAGGCCGCGCCGGTGTCGGTGTCGGCGCGGGTTCCCGCGCCGGCGGCCTCCGAACCGGCCGTCTCCACCTCGCCGCGCATCCTGGAGCTGCTGGCGCTGAGCGAGGGCGAACCGGACCTGGCGTCGCTCGCCCCGTACCTGGACGACCCGGACCCCGCCGTGCGCCGGGCCGCCGTCGCCGCGCTCACGGAGTCCACCCCGCCGGGCGCGGGCCCCGCGCTCGCCACGGCCCTGGGCGACCCGTCCGCCGCCGTGCGCGCCGCCGTCGCGGCGTCCCTGCGCGAACTGGTCGAGGTCCTGCCCCCGTCCCCGGAGCTCCGCACCCCGCTGGTCGCCGCGCTCTCCTCGGCCGACGCGGTGGTCCGCGCCGCCGCGCTGGACACCCTGCGGGCGCTGCGGCTGGGCGACGCGGAGCTGTACGCGGGCACGCTGGCCGACCCGGACCTCGGCGTCCGGGTGGAGACCGTGCGGGCGCTGGTCTCGGTGGACGCGGTGGAGGGCCTGTCCCGCGCGGCGGCCGACCCGGCCCGCGAGGTCCGCGTCGCGGTGGCGAAGGGCCTGGCCGCCGTCCGCTCCCCCGCCCCGGACCCGCTCGCCCCGCTCCTGGAGGACCGGGACGCGCTGGTCCGCGCGGCGGCCCTGGGCGCGCTGGCGGAGACGGGCTGCCCGGCGCCGTACGCCGAGCGGGCGGTGGCCGCCCTGACGGACCCGGCCTGGCAGGTCCGCGCGGGCGCGGCGAGGGGGCTGGCCTCGGCTTCACCGGCCCACGCGGTGCCCCCGCTGGCCGCCGCCCTGTCCGATCCGAACGCGGACGTCCGCAAGGCGGCGGTGCTGGCGCTGCTGCGTCACGGGGACGCCCCTGGGGCGCGGGAGGCGCTGGCGGGGGCGGTGGCGGACCCGGACGCGGATGTGCGGGCTTATGCGGGGCGGGGGGTGGGGGCGGTCAAGGGCACGTGAGTCGTTCACACGTTCAGGGGAGCCGCTTCCGGTTTCCGGCGGATACGCTGAAAGCTCCGGCGAGACTCCGTCCATGGGAGCACTAATGAGCGTCGACCCCGAGGCCCCGGAGCCGCGGTGGGCGGTCCCGCCCGTGGGCGGCTGGACCGCCGATGACCTGGACACACTCCCGAATCTGCCTCCGCATACGGAGCTGATCGACGGGAGCCTTGTTTTCGTGAGTCCGCAGACCGTGTTCCACGAGCGCGCGATCGACTACCTCAAGTGGCAGTTGCAGTCCGTCGCGCCCCTCGACCTGGAGGTGTTCCGGGAGTTCACCATCGACGTCGACTTCCAGAACCGCCCCGAACCGGATGTGGTCGTCGTCCGCGCCGACGCGGTGGGGGGGCGGCGCCAGACCCGCTTCCCCGCCAGCAGCGTCCTGCTCGCCATCGAAGTCGTCTCCGACGACTCCGTCACCCGCGACCGGGAGACCAAGCCCGTGAAGTACGCGCGGGCGAAGATCCCGCACTACTGGCGGGTGGAGGATCAGGACGGGCGCACGGTCGTGTACGTCTTCGAGCTGGAGCCTGCGACCGGGGCCTACACCTCCACCGGGATCTTCCACGACCGCATGAAGGTCTCCGTGCCCTTTCCGGTCGAGCTGGACCTCACCGCGATCATGCCGCGCCGCCGGGTGGCGGACCCGCAATAGGCCCGCCCGGCCGGCCCTCTCACTCGTACTCCGGGGGCTCCTCGTCCCAGCCGAATGCGGCGTCGTCGTGAGCGGCGGCGGGCTGGGCCGCCGGGGTGGGCGGCGCGGAGGGCACCTCGGTCGGGGCGACCGGGGCCTCCGGGGCGGGCTTTCCGGCGGGGGCCGGGGCCGGGGCGGCCGGGGTTTCCGCAGCCGCCGGGGCGGTCGTGTCGAGCCCCGCCAGGACCTCCAGCACCTCCTCCCCGTACGTCGCCAGCTTCTTCTCGCCCAGGCCGTTGACGCCGCCCAGCTCCCCCAGCGTCGCCGGGCGGACCGTGGCGATCTCGCGCAGGGTCGCGTCGTGGAAGATCACGTACGCCGGGAGGCCCAGCTCCTTCGCCTGGGCGGCCCGCCAGGCGCGCAGGGCCTCGAAGACCGGGACGGCCGTCTCGGGGAGGTCGGCGGCGGCCGCCTTCGGCTTGCGCTCGGCCCGGCCGGACGAGGACCGGGAGGTCGTCGGCTTCTTCGGCTCCTTGCGGAGCTGGACCTCGCGCTCGCGGCCGAGGACCTTGCCGCTCTCCTCGGTCAGGACCAGCGTGCCGTACTCGCCCTCGACGGCGATCAGGCCCTGGGCCAGGAGCTGGCGGACCACGCCGCGCCACTCCGCCTCGGCCAGCTCCTCGCCGATGCCGAAGACCGACAGCTGGTCGTGGTCGAACTGGATGACCTTGGCCGTGCGGCGGCCGAGCAGGATGTCGATGATCTGGCCCGCGCCGAACTTCTGGCCGCGCTCCCGCTTCAGCCGGACCACCGTGGACAGCAGCTTCTGGGCGGCCACCGTGCCGTCCCAGGTCTCCGGCGGGGTGAGGCAGGTGTCGCAGTTGCCGCAGGACTCGGCCGTGGGCTCCTGGCCGAAGTACGTGAGGAGCTGGGCGCGGCGGCACTGGGCGGTCTCGCACAGGGCGAGCATCGAGTCCAGGTGGGAGGCGGCCCGGCGGCGGAACGCCTCGTCGCCCTCGCCGCCCTGGATGAGCTTGCGCTGCTGGACGACGTCCTGGAGGCCGTACGCCATCCACGCGGTGGAGGGGGCGCCGTCGCGGCCGGCGCGGCCGGTCTCCTGGTAGTAGCCCTCGACGGACTTCGGGAGGTCCAGGTGGGCGACGAAACGGACGTCCGGCTTGTCGATGCCCATGCCGAAGGCGATCGTCGCGACGACGACCAGGCCCTCCTCGCGCAGGAAGCGCGACTGGTGGGCCGCACGCGTCCCCGCGTCGAGCCCCGCGTGGTACGGGACGGCCTCGATGCCGTTGCGGCAGAGGAATTCGGCGGTCTTCTCCGTGGACGCCCGGGAGAGGCAGTAGACGATGCCCGCGTCTCCGGCGTGCTCCTCCTTGAGGAAGGCGAGCAGCTGCTTCTTCGGGTCGGCCTTGCCCACGATCCGGTACTGGATGTTGGGCCGGTCGAAGCTGGCCACGAAGTGCTTGGCGTCGGGCATGGACAGCCGCTGGGTGATCTCGCGGTGCGTGGCGTCCGTCGCCGTGGCCGTCAGGGCGATGCGCGGCACGTCCTGCCAGCGCTCGCCGAGCACGGAGAGGGTGAGGTAGTCGGGACGGAAGTCGTGGCCCCACTGGGCGACGCAGTGCGCCTCGTCGATCGCGAAGACGGAGACCTCGCCCCGGGCCAGCAGCGCCAGCGTGGAGTCCAGCCGCAGCCGCTCCGGGGCCAGGTAGAGGAGGTCCAGCTCGCCCGCGGCGAACTGGGCCTCCATCGAGCGGCGCTCGTCGAAGTCCTGCGTGGAGTTGATGAAGCCGGCCCGCACACCGAGCGCCCGCAGCGCGTCGACCTGGTCCTGCATGAGGGCGATCAGCGGGGAGATCACGACGCCGGTGCCCCGCCGGACCAGGGCCGGGATCTGGTAGCAGAGGGACTTGCCGCCGCCGGTGGGCATGAGCACGACGGCGTCCCCGCCGGCCACCACGTGGTCGACGATCGCCTCCTGCTCACCGCGGAACGCCTCGTAACCGAAGACGCGGTGCAGCGTGCGCCGCGCCTCGCTCTCGGTCGCGGCGGCGGTCCCGCCCGTGCTCACATCCGTGGTCATGCCCGTCACGCCCGTCCCGCTCATCGCTCTGTCCCCCGATACCGGTCCCGCTGCGTCCCAGCGCTCCCCTGCCACCATAGGGCCTGTCCGGTGGATCATGACCGGGGTCGCGACGCCCGGCACGGCACCTCGCCGCGTTACCGAACCGCCCCGATAGCTCCTTCCCCAAGCTCTCAGCTTCGTTCGAGCAGGGGAGACCCCATTCGCGACGCTCCGGCGCCTTGCGATGCACCGCACCAGACGCCGCGCCCCACCCGGCCCTGATCCACCGGACAGACCCTGGGCGCCGCCTGTGACAACGCCGGACGGGCTTGACTTCCCGAGGGAAGGCCAAGCCCGTCCGGCGTTGCCGTACAGCCGTTTCCGGCTACCTCACGAACGTCCCGGCCTGGCCCGCCAGGTCCAGGAAGTACTGCGGGGCCACGCCCAGGACCACGGTCACGGCGACGCCGATCGCGATGGTGGTCATCGTCAGCGGGGACGGGACGGCGACCGTGGGGCCGTCCGCCTTCGGCTCGCTGAAGAACATCAGCACGATGACCCGGATGTAGAAGAACGCGGCGATCGCCGAGGAGATCACACCGACCACGACCAGGCCGCCCGCGCCGCCGTCCGCCGCCGCCTTGAACACCGCGAACTTCCCGGAGAAGCCCGAGGTCAGCGGAATACCGGCGAAGGCCAGCAGGAACACCGCGAAGACCGCGGCCACCAGCGGCGAGCGCCGGCCGAGCCCGGCCCACTTCGACAGGTGGGTCGCCTCGCCGCCCGCGTCCCGCACCAGCGTGACGACGGCGAAGGCGCCGACCGTCACGAAGGAGTACGTGCCGAGGTAGAAGAGGACGGACGAGATGCCGTCGGGGGTGGCCGCGATCACACCGGCCAGGATGAACCCGGCGTGCGCGATCGAGGAGTAGGCCAGCAGCCGCTTGATGTCGGTCTGCGTGATCGCGACGACCGCGCCGCCCACCATCGTGACGATCGCGACGCCCCACATGACCGGCCGCAGGTCCCAGGTGAGCCCGGGCAGCACCACGTACAGCAGGCGCAGCAGCGCGCCGAACGCGGCGACCTTCGTCGCGGCGGCCATGAAGCCGGTGACCGGGGTCGGCGCACCCTGGTAGACGTCCGGCGTCCACATGTGGAACGGGACGGCGCCGACCTTGAAGAGCAGTCCGGTGAGGATCATCGCGCCGCCGATGAGCAGCAGCGCGTCGTTGCCCATGGTGTCCGCGAGCGCCGGGTCGATCTTCTGGATCGAGCCGTCGACCACGGTCGCGATCCGCGCGTACGAGACGGAGCCCGCGTAGCCGTAGAGGAGGGCGATCCCGAACAGCAGGAACGCCGAGGAGAACGCGCCGAGCAGGAAGTACTTCACGGCCGACTCCTGCGACATCAGCCGCTTGCGGCGGGCGACGGCGCACAGGAGGTACAGCGGGAGGGAGAAGACCTCCAGGGCCACGAACAGCGTCAGCAGGTCGTTGGCCGCCGGGAAGACGAGCATGCCCGCCACCGAGAAGAGGACGAGCGGGAAGACCTCGGTGGTGGTGAACCCGGCCTTGACCGCGGCCTTCTCACTGTCGCTGCCGGGCACCGACGCGGCCTGCGCGGCGAAGGAGTCGACCCTGTTGCCGTGGGACTCGGGGTCGAGCCGCCGCTCGGCGAACGTGAAGACCGCGACCAGGGACGTCAGCAGGATGACGCCCTGGAGGAAGAGGGCCGGTCCGTCGACCGCGATGGCTCCCATCGCGGCGATGTGCGCCTTGGTCGTCCCGTAACCGCCGGCCGCGAGGCCGACCACCGCGGCGAACGCGGCGACCAGCGCGACGACGGTCAGGAACACCTGCGTGTGGTACCGGGCCCGGCGCGGCACGAACGCCTCGACCAGGACGCCGACGACGGCGACGCCGATCACGATCAGGACCGGGGTCAGCTGGGTGTACTCGATGACCGGGGCCGTGAACTTCTCGTCCGGGGCGGCGGATGTCACCCCGCTCGCCGTCGTCCACAGGCTGTGGACAGCTGTTGCGCTCACTTGGCGGCCTCCACCTCGGGCTGGGGGTCCTTCTTCTGTACGTCCGACATGGTGTGCTGCACCGCCGGGTTGACGATGTCCGTCAACGGCTTCGGGTAGACACCCAGGAAGAGCAGCAGCGCGATCAGCGGGACGACCACCACGAGCTCACGGACCTTGAGGTCCGCCATGCCCTGCACCTCGGCCTTGACCGGGCCGGTCATGGTGCGCTGGTAGAGGACCAGGACGTAGATCGCGGCGAGCACGATGCCGGTGGTGGCGATGATGCCGGCCGCCGGATACGCGGCGAACGCGCCGACCAGGACCAGGAACTCGCTGACGAACGGGGCGAGCCCCGGGAGCGACAGCGTGGCCAGGCCGCCGATCAGGAAGGTGCCGGCCAGGACCGGGGCCACCTTCTGCACCCCGCCGTAGTCGGCGATGAGGCGCGAGCCGCGCCGGCTGATCAGGAAGCCCGCGACCAGCATCAGCGCGGCCGTCGAGATGCCGTGGTTGACCATGTACAGCGTCGCGCCCGACTGGCCCTGACTGGTCATCGCGAAGATGCCCAGGATGATGAAGCCGAAGTGCGAGATGGACGCGTAGGCGATCAGCCGCTTGATGTCGCGCTGGCCGACCGCGAGCAGCGCCCCGTACACGATGCTGATCAGCGCCAGGACCAGGATCACCGGCGTCGCCCACTTGCTGGCCTCCGGGAAGAGCTGGAGGCAGAAGCGGAGCATCGCGAACGTGCCGACCTTGTCGACCACGGCGGTGATCAGCACGGCGACCGGCGCGGTCGCCTCACCCATGGCGTTGGGCAGCCAGGTGTGCAGCGGCCACAGCGGGGCCTTCACCGCGAAGGCGAAGAAGAACCCGAGGAACAGCCACCGCTCGGTGCCGGTCGCCATGGAGAACGTGCCGTTGGCCCGGGCCTCGGCGATCTCGGAGAGCGAGAACGAGCCGGCGACCACGTACAGGCCGATCACCGCGGCCAGCATGATGAGGCCGCCGACCAGGTTGTAGAGGAGGAACTTCACGGCGGCGTACGAACGCTGCGCCGCCGCGTTCTCGTCGCTGCCGGTGTGCGCCCGGTCCCCGAAGCCGCCGATGAGGAAGTACATCGGGATGAGCATGGCTTCGAACAGGATGTAGAAGAGGAAGACGTCGGTGGCCTCGAAGGAGAGGATCACCATCGCTTCGACCATCAGGATCAGGGCGAAGAAGCCCTGGGTGGGGCGCCAGCGCGAGGAGTTCGTCTCCAGGGGATCGGCGTCGTGCCAGCCGGCCAGGATGACGAACGGGATCAGCAGGGCGGTGAGCGCCATGAGCGCGACGCCGATGCCGTCCACACCCAGTTCGTAGCGGACGCCGAAGTCCGCGATCCAGGCGTGCGATTCGGTGAGCTGGAAGCGGGCGCCGCCGGGCTCGAAGCGGGCGAGCGCGATGCCCGCCAGGACGAGCGTGGCCAGCGAGAAGGCCAGCGCCAGCCATTTGGCGGCGGTGCGCCGGGCGGCCGGGACGGCGGCGGTGGCCACCGCGCCGATCGCGGGGAGCGCCGCCGTCGCTGTCAGGAGGGGAAAGGACATGTGATCAGACCGCCCTCATCAGCAGGGTCGCGGCGATGAGAACCGCCGTACCGCCGAACATCGAGACCGCGTAGGAGCGGGCGTAGCCGTTCTGCAGCTTGCGCAGCCGGCCGGAGAGCCCGCCCATGGACGCGGCCGTGCCGTTGACGACGCCGTCGACCAGGCTGTGGTCGACGTACACCAGGGAGCGGGTCAGGTGCTCGCCGCCGCGGACCAGGACCACGTGGTTGAAGTCGTCCTGGAGGAGGTCGCGGCGCGCGGCCCGGGTGAGCAGCGACCCGCGCGGGGCGGTCACCGGCACCGGCTTGCGGCCGTACATCGCCCAGGCGACGGCGACACCGACGACCAGGGCGACCATGGTGGCCGCGGTGACGGTGGAGGCACCGATCGGGGCGTCGCCGTGGTCGTGCCCGGTGACGGGCTCCAGCCAGTGCAGGAAGCGGTCGCCGATCGAGAAGAAGCCACCGGCGAAGACCGAGCCGAAGGCCAGCACGATCATCGGGATCGTCATGGACTTCGGGGACTCGTGCGGGTGGGGCTCCGCGTGCTCGCCGCGCGTCTCCGCGGCGGGCTCGACGTCCGGCGCGTCCGGGGACGGCGTCGCCGTGCGGCGCCAGCGCTCCTCGCCGAAGAAGGTCATCAGCATCACGCGCGTCATGTAGAACGCGGTGATCGCGGCGCCGAGCAGGGCCACGGAGCCGAGGATCCAGCCCTCGGTGCCGCCCTTGGCGAACGCCGCCTCGATGATCTTGTCCTTGGAGAAGAAGCCGGAGAGGCCGGGGAAGCCGATGATCGCGAGGTAGCCGAGGCCGAAGGTGACGAAGGTGACCGGCATGTACTTCCGCAGGCCGCCGAACTTCCGCATGTCCACCTCGTCGTTCATGCCGTGCATGACCGAACCGGCGCCGAGGAAGAGCCCGGCCTTGAAGAAGCCGTGCGTCACCAGGTGCATGATGGCGAAGACGTAGCCGATGGGGCCGAGCCCGGCGGCCAGGATCATGTAGCCGATCTGCGACATCGTGGACCCGGCGAGGGCCTTCTTGATGTCGTCCTTCGCACAACCGACGATCGCACCGAACAGCAGCGTGACCGCGCCGACGACCACGACGACCATCTGGGCGTCCGGGGCGGCGTTGAAGATCGCACCGGAGCGGACGATCAGGTAGACACCGGCGGTGACCATGGTCGCGGCGTGGATGAGGGCGGAGACCGGGGTCGGGCCCTCCATCGCGTCGCCGAGCCAGGACTGCAGCGGCACCTGGGCGGACTTGCCGCAGGCGGCGAGCAGCAGCATCAGGCCGATCGCCGTCAGCTTGCCCTCGCTGGTCTCGCCGGTCGCCTCCAGGACGGGGCCGTACGCGAACGTGCCGAAGGTGGTGAACATCAGCATGATCGCGATCGACAGGCCCATGTCGCCGACGCGGTTGACCAGGAACGCCTTCTTCGCGGCGGTCGCCGCGCTGGGCTTGTGCTGCCAGAAGCCGATGAGCAGGTACGACGCCAGACCGACGCCCTCCCACCCGACATACAGCAGCAGGTAGTTGTCGGCGATGACCAGGATCAGCATCGCCGCCAGGAACAGGTTCAGATAGCCGAAGAAGCGGCGCCGGCGCTCGTCGTGCTCCATGTAGCCGATCGAGTAGATGTGGATCAGCGTGCCCACACCGGTGATCAGCAGGACGAAGGTCATCGACAGCTGGTCGAGCTGGAAGGCCACATCGGCCTGGAAGCCCTCGACCGGGATCCAGCTGAACAGCTTCTGGTGCAGCGCCCGGTCGTCGGCGCTCTTCCCCAGCATGTCGGTGAAGAGCACCACGGCCACGACGAACGAGGCGGCGGCGAGCAGGGTGCCGAGCCAGTGCCCGGCACGGTCGAGGCGCCGGCCGCCGCACAGCAGCACCGCCGCTCCGAGCAGGGGCGCCGCGACGAGCAGCGCAATCAGGTTCTCCACAGTGCAAACGCCCCTTACAGCTTCATCAGGCTGGCGTCATCGACCGAGGCCGAGTGGCGGGAACGGAACAGCGACACGATGATCGCGAGCCCGACCACGACCTCCGCGGCGGCGACGACCATCGTGAAGAAGGCGATGATCTGGCCGTCGAGGTTGCCGTGCATCCGGGAGAAGGTGACGAACGCGAGGTTGCAGGCGTTGAGCATCAGCTCGACGCACATGAACACCACGATCGCGTTCCGCCGGATCAGCACACCGGCCGCGCCGATGGTGAACAGCAGGGCGGCGAGATAGAGGTAGTTGACCGGATTCACTTGGCGACCTCCTCTTCTTCGGTGTCCCGGCCCAGCCGCTCACCGGAGCGCTGCTCCAGTGCCTTGAGGCCGGCCAGCGATTCCTGGGACACGTCACGCATCTGGCCGCGCTTGCGCAGCGTGTTCATGACGGTCAGCTCGGACGGGGTGCCGTCGGGGAGCAGGCCCGCGATGTCCACCGCGTTGTGCCGGGCGTAGACGCCGGGGGCGGGCAGCGGCGGCACGTGGTTGCTGCGCACGCGCTCCTCGGACAGCTCCCGCTGGGTCTTGGCCCGTTCGGTGCGCTCGCGGTGCGTGAGCACCATCGCGCCGACCGTCGCGGTGATCAGCAGGGCGCCGGTGATCTCGAAGGCGAAGACGTACTTGGTGAAGATGAGGCTGGCGAGCCCCTCCACGTTCCCGCCGTGCGCGGTGTTGGCGGTGCCCAGGCCGTTGAAGGTCTTCAGCGAGGCGTTGCCGATACCGGCGATGAGGAGGACGCCGAAGCCGATGCCGCATCCGGCGGCCAGCCAGCGCTGGCCCTTGATGGTCTCCTTCAGCGAGTCCGCCGCCGTGACGCCGACGAGCATGACCACGAAGAGGAACAGCATCATGATCGCGCCGGTGTAGACGACGATCTGGACGATGCCGAGG
Organism: Streptomyces sp. DT224; assembly: GCF_049844595.1. Classification (NCBI taxonomy): domain Bacteria; kingdom Bacillati; phylum Actinomycetota; class Actinomycetes; order Kitasatosporales; family Streptomycetaceae; genus Streptomyces; species Streptomyces sp. DT224. The sequence continues at coordinate 294,525 of NZ_JBNCLI010000009.1, read as the reverse complement.
AAGTAGGCGCCGTTGGCGAGGTAGAACACCGCGAGGATGATCATCGTCCCGGCGAGGCTCAGTGCGCTGTGCACGGCCTTCTTCATGAGCACCGTGGACAGGGCGCCGATCACGGCGACCGTGCCGAGCACCCAGAACTGGAACGCCTCGCCGGTCGAGGTCTGCGAGGCCGCTGCGGCCAGGCCGGTCATGCGTCCACCTCCTGCGAAGCGCCGTTGCTCTCGGCCTCGTCGGACGGCTTCTCGCCCTTGGACACGGCGAGCTGGCGCTCCGTACCGGGGGCGGCCTCGGTGACCAGGCCCCGGTAGTAGTCCTGTTCGTCCATGCCGGGGAAGATCGCGTGCGGGCTGTCGACCATGCCTTCCTCCAGGCCCGCGAGCAGCTCGTCCTTGGTGTAGATGAGGCTCTCGCGGGTGGTGTTGGCGAGCTCGAACTCGTTGGTCATCGTGAGCGCCCGGGTCGGGCACGCCTCGATGCACAGTCCGCAGAGGATGCAGCGCGCGTAGTTGATCTGGTAGACGCGGCCGTAGCGCTCACCCGGGGAGTAGCGCTCCTCGTCGGTGTTGTCCGCGCCCTCCACGTAGATCGCGTCGGCGGGACAGGCCCAGGCGCACAGCTCGCAGCCGACGCACTTCTCCAGCCCGTCCGGATGGCGGTTGAGCTGGTGGCGGCCGTGGAAGCGCGGCGCCGTCACCTTCGGCGTCTCCGGATACTGCTCGGTGAGCCGCTTCTTGAACATGGCCTTGAAGGTCACGCCGAAGCCGGCCACCGGGTTGAGGAACTTGTCCTCCGAGTTCGGGGAGGACTGCGAGGACGCCGTCGACCCCGTCGGCCCGGTGGACTTCGCCGGCCTCTTGGACCCCGGCAGATCTGGCAGTTCAGACACCGTCGGCCTCCTTTCCGTCACTCGGATTTCCGTCACTCTGAGTATCCACCCCGCCACTGACAACGAGCTCCCGCTCGCGGCGCGGCCTGCGCCTCGGCACGGGCGGCAGGGTCTGTCCGGGCAGCGGCGGGACCGGGAATCCGCCCGCCATCGGGTCGAACGCCGGCTCGGGCCCGGCCTGCTCGGCCGCGGCCTTCTCCTTCTTGTCGCGGAAGATGTCGGCGACGAAGGAGATCAGCAGCACCGCGATCACGGCACCCGCCACGTAGAGCAGGATCTTGGAGAAGTCGTAGCCCTCGTTGCGCAGCGCCCGTACGGTCGCCACCAGCATCAGCCAGACGACGGAGACCGGGATCAGGACCTTCCAGCCGAGCTTCATCAGCTGGTCGTAGCGGACACGGGGCAGCGTGCCGCGCAGCCAGATGAAGAAGAACAGCAGCAGCTGGACCTTGAGGACGAACCAGAGCATCGGCCACCAGCCGTGGTTCGCGCCCTCCCAGAAGGTGCTGATCGGCCACGGGGCCCGCCAGCCGCCCAGGAACAGGGTCGTGGAGACCGCGGAGACGGTGACCATGTTGACGTACTCGGCGAGCATGAACATCGCGAACTTGATGGACGAGTACTCGGTGTTGAAGCCGCCCACGAGGTCGCCCTCGGACTCCGGCATGTCGAAGGGGGCGCGGTTGGTCTCACCGACCATCGTGACGATGTAGATGATGAAGGAGACCGGGAGCAGGATGATGAACCAGCGGTCCTGCTGCGCCTCCACGATCTTCGACGTCGACATCGACCCCGAGTAGAGGAACACCGAGGCGAACGCGGCGCCCATGGCGATCTCGTACGAGATCATCTGCGCGCACGAGCGGAGCCCGCCGAGCAGCGGGTACGTCGAGCCGGACGACCAGCCGGCCAGCACGATGCCGTAGATCCCGACCGAGGCGACCGCGAGGATGTACAGCATCGCGATCGGCAGGTCGGTGAGCTGCATCGCCGTACGGTGCCCGAAGATCGAGACCTCGTTGTCCGAGGGCCCGAAGGGGATCACCGCGATGGCCATGAACGCGGGGATCGCGGCGACGATCGGGGCGAGGACGTAGACGACCTTGTCCGCCCGCTTGACGATGACGTCTTCCTTGAGCATCAGCTTGATGCCGTCGGCGAGCGACTGGAGCATGCCCCAGGGGCCGTGCCGGTTGGGGCCGATGCGCAGCTGCATCCAGGCGACGACCTTGCGCTCCCACACGATGGAGAAGAGCACGGTCACCATCAGGAACGCGAAGCAGAAGACGGCCTTGATGACGACGAGCCACCAGGGGTCGTTGCCGAACATCGACAGGTCCTCGGCGGCGAGCACCGAACCGTGCGGTGCCGCGGCCAGTTGAGCGAAGGCGGTCACGCCCGCACCTCCGGTGTGACGTCGGGAGTACCGGGAGCGGCGGGGCCGATCCGGACCAGGCCGCCGGGGCGGGCCCCGGTCGTCGCCGGCACGCCCCGCCCGGTGGAGTTCAGCGGGACCCAGACCACGCGGTCCGGCATGTCGGTGACCCGGAGCGGGAGTTCGACGCTGCCCGCCGGGCCGGACACCGCCAGCAGGTCGCCGTCCTTGACCCCGCTCTCCGCGGCCGTGGCGGCCGAAAGCCGGGCCACCGCCTCGTGCCGGGTCCCGGCGAGCGCGGTGTCGCCCTCCTGGAGGCGGCCCAGGTCGAGCAGCATCCGGTGGCCGGCCAGGATCGCCTCGCCGTCGCCGGGCCGGGGCAGCGGCTGCGCGGAGACGCGGGGGTCGTCCGCGTACCCGCCCTGCCAGCCGCCGAGCCGGTCCAGCTCGCGGCGGGCGGCCCGCAGGTCCGGCAGCGCGAGATGCGCGTCCATCGCGTCGGCCAGCATGTGCAGGACGCGGGCGTCGCCCGGGGCGAGGTTCCGCGTCATCTGGTCGGGCTTCAGCGCGGCCTCGAACATCCGCGCCCGGCCCTCCCAGTTGAGGAAGGTCCCGGACTTCTCGGCGACCGCGGCCACCGGGAACACCACGTCGGCGCGGTCGGTGACCTCGCTCGGCCGCAGCTCGAAGGAGACCAGGAAGCCGACCCGGTCCAGGGCCTCCAGGGCCCGCGCCGGGTCCGGCAGGTCCTCGGTCCCCACGCCGGCGACGACCAGCGCGCCCAGCTCACCGGAGGACGCGGCCTCGATGATCTGGCCGGTGTCGCGGCCGAAGCGGGACGGGAGTTCGGCGACGCCCCACACGGCGGCCACCTCGCCCCGGGCGCGCGGGTCGGTGGCTGGCCGGCCGCCGGGCAGCAGCGACGGGAGCGCGCCCGCCTCCACCGCGCCGCGTTCGCCCGCCCGGCGCGGGATCCACACCAGCCGGGCTCCGGTCGCGGTCGCGGCCCGGACCGCGGCGGTCAGCCCGCCGGGCACCCCGGCCAGCCGCTCGCCGACCACGATCAGCGCGCCCTCGCCGCGCAGCGCCTCGGCCGCGACGGCGCCCTCGCCCTCCAGGCCGACACCGCCCGCGATGGCGTCCAGCCATTCGGTTTCGGTGCCGGGCGCGGCGGGAAGCAGTGCGCCGCCGGCCTTCACCAGGCCCCGGCTGGCGTGCGAGGCGACGGAGAACGTGCGCTGGCCGTGCTTGCGGTGGGCCTTGCGCAGCCGCAGGAAGACGCCGGGGGCCTCCTCCTCCGACTCGAACCCGACCAGCAGCACGGCCGGGGCCTTCTCCAGTGAGGTGTACGTGACACCCGACCCGTCGAGGTCCTTGCCGCGCCCGGCGACGCGCGAGGCCAGGAAGTCGGCCTCCTCGTCGCTGTGGACGCGGGCCCGGAAGTCGATGTCGTTGGTGTCCAGGGCGATCCGCGCGAACTTGCTGTACGCGTAGGCGTCCTCGACGGTCAGCCGGCCGCCGGTGAGGACGCCGGTCCGGCCGCGCGCCGCGGACAGGCCCTCGGCCGCGGCGGCCAGGGCCTCGGGCCAGCTCGCCGGTTCCAGCTCACCCGACCCGCCCCGGACGAGCGGGGTGGTGAGGCGGTCGCGCTGCTGGGCGTAGCGGAAGCCGAAGCGGCCCTTGTCGCAGAGCCACTCCTCGTTGACCTCGGGGTCGTTGGCCGCGAGGCGGCGCATGACCTTGCCGCGCCGGTGGTCGGTGCGGGTGGCGCAGCCGCCGGAGCAGTGCTCGCACACGGAGGGCGTCGACACCAGGTCGAAGGGGCGGGAGCGGAACCGGTACGCCGCCGAGGTGAGCGCCCCGACCGGGCAGATCTGGATGGTGTTCCCGGAGAAGTACGACTGGAACGGGTCGCCCTCGCCGATGCCGACCTGCTGGAGCGCGCCGCGCTCGATCAGCTCGATCATCGGGTCGCCGGCCACCTGGTTGGAGAACCGCGTGCAGCGCGCGCAGAGCACGCACCGCTCACGGTCCAGCAGCACCTGGGTGGAGATCGGCACGGGCTTCTCGTACGTCCGCTTCCTGCCGTCGAAGCGGGAGTCCGGGTCGCCGTGCGACATCGCCTGGTTCTGGAGCGGGCACTCGCCGCCCTTGTCGCAGACCGGGCAGTCCAGCGGGTGGTTGATGAGCAGCAGCTCCATCACACCGCGCTGCGCCTTGTCGGCGACGGGCGAGGTGATCTGCGACTTGACGACCATGCCGTCGGTGCAGGTGATGGTGCAGGACGCCATCGGCTTGCGCTGGCCCTCGACCTCGACGATGCACTGCCGGCAGGCGCCGGCCGGGTCGAGGAGCGGGTGGTCGCAGAACCGGGGGATCTCGATGCCGAGGAGCTCGGCGGCGCGGATGACCAGGGTGCCCTTGGGCACGCTGATCTCGATGCCGTCGATGGTCAGCGTGACCAGGTCCTCGGGCGGGATCGCCGCTTCGCCGCCCCCGGAGGGCGCACTCGTGGTGACTGTCATGCGTTCACCCCCTGGTGAGCGTTCTTGTCGTCGGCCCAGAGGGTCGATTTGGCGGGATCGAAGGGGCAGCCCTTGCCGGTGATGTGCTGCTCGTACTCCTCGCGGAAGTACTTCAGCGAGGAGAAGATCGGCGAGGCGGCGCCGTCGCCGAGGGCGCAGAACGACTTGCCGTTGATGTTGTCGGCGATGTCGTTGAGCTTGTCGAGGTCGGACATCCGGCCCTTGCCGGCCTCGATGTCGCGGAGCAGCTGGACGAGCCAGTAGGTGCCCTCGCGGCAGGGAGTGCACTTGCCGCAGGACTCGTGGGCGTAGAACTCGGTCCAGCGGGTGACGGCCCGCACCACGCAGGTCGTCTCGTCGAAGCACTGGAGCGCCTTGGTGCCGAGCATGGACCCGGCCGCGCCGACGCCCTCGTAGTCGAGGGGCACGTCGAGGTGTTCGTCGGTGAACATCGGCGTGGAGGAGCCGCCGGGGGTCCAGAACTTGAGGCGGTGGCCGGGGCGCATGCCGCCGCTCATGTCGAGGAGCTGGCGCAGCGTGATGCCGAGCGGCGCCTCGTACTGGCCGGGGCCCGCGACATGGCCGCTGAGCGAGTAGAGCGTGAAGCCGGGGGACTTCTCGCTGCCCATCGACTTGAACCAGTCCTTGCCCCTGTTCAGGATCGCGGGAACCGAGGCGATGGACTCGACGTTGTTCACCACAGTGGGGCAGGCGTACAGACCGGCGACCGCAGGGAAGGGAGGCCGCAGCCGGGGCTGGCCACGCCGTCCTTCGAGAGAGTCGAGCAGCGCGGTTTCCTCACCACAGATGTACGCACCGGCTCCCGCGTGCACCGTGAGTTCCAGATCGAGCCCTGAACCCAGGATGTTCGTCCCCAGATATCCCGCCTCGTACGCCTCTCGAACGGCCTCGTGCAACCGTCGCAGCACGGGGACGACCTCACCGCGCAAGTAGATGAACGCGTGCGACGACCGGATCGCGTAACAGGCGATCACGATGCCCTCGATGAGGCTGTGCGGGTTGGCGAAGAGGAGCGGGATGTCCTTGCAGGTCCCCGGCTCCGACTCGTCGGCGTTGACAACAAGATAGTGAGGCTTGCCGTCCCCCTGCGGGATGAACTGCCACTTCATGCCGGTGGGGAAGCCGGCGCCGCCGCGGCCGCGCAGACCGGAGTCCTTGACGTACGCGATGAGGTCGTCCGGGGACATGGTGAGGGCCTTGCGCAGCCCTTCGTAGCCCTCGTGGCGGCGGTAGGTGTCCAGGGTCCAGGATTCCGGCTGGTCCCAGAAGGCGGACAGGACGGGCGCGAGCAGCTTCTCGGGGCTGGTCCCGTTGTGATCGAGCTCGGTGGCCAACGTCATCACTCCCCCTCCTCGGCCGCGGGTCCTGCCGGGTGGTCCGGGTCGGATGCCGAGGTCTGCTGCGGCGCGTCGTGCGAGCTGAGGTGCTCGGCGCCCTTCTGCGGCTGGTCGGTGGGCGCCTCGCCGCGCGGGCCGACCACGCGGGCCTGCGGTGCGGCCTCGCCCTTGGCCAGCTTGAGACCGATGAGCGAGGCGTGGCCGGCGCCGCCGGTCGCCGCGACGGCGCCGGGGCGCTCGTCGGGGAAGCCGGCCAGGATGCGCGCGGTCTCCTTGTACGTGCACAGGGGCGCGCCGCGGGTGGGCTCGACGGTGCGGCCGGCGATCAGGTCGTCCACCAATCGGGTGGCGCTCTCCGGGGTCTGGTTGTCGAAGAACTCCCAGTTGACCATCACGACGGGCGCGAAGTCGCAGGCAGCGTTGCACTCGATGTGTTCGAGGGTGACCTTGCCGTCGTCGGTCGTCTCGTCGTTGCCGACGCCGAGGTGCTCCTTGAGCCGGTCGAAGATCGCGTCGCCGCCCATCACCGCGCAGAGCGTGTTGGTGCAGACGCCGACCTGGTAGTCGCCGCCGGCCTTGCGCCGGTACATCGTGTAGAAGGTGGCGACCGCGGTGACCTCGGCGGTGGTGAGGCCGAGCATGTCGGCGCAGAAGGCCATGCCCGTACGCGAGACGTACCCCTCCTCGGACTGCACGAGGTGCAGCAGCGGCAGCAGCGCGGAGCGGCTGCCGGGGTAGCGGGCGATCACCTCCTTCGCATCCGCTTCGAGCCTGGCGCGCACCTCGGCCGGGTAGGCGGGGGCGGGGAGCTGCGGCATCCCCAGACTGACTTCCTGACGTGCTTCGGTCACCGGTCGACGCCTCCCATCACGGGGTCGATGGATGCGACGGCGACGATGACGTCGGCGACCTGGCCGCCCTCGCACATCGCCGCCATGGCCTGGAGGTTGGTGAAGGACGGGTCGCGGAAGTGGACCCGGTAGGGGCGGGTTCCGCCGTCCGAGACGACGTGCACGCCGAGTTCGCCCTTGGGGGACTCGACGGCGGTGTACGCCTGTCCGACGGGGACCCGGAAGCCCTCGGTCACCAGCTTGAAGTGGTGGATCAGGGCCTCCATGGAGGTGCCCATGATCTTCTTGATGTGGTCCAGCGAGTTGCCCAGGCCGTCCGGGCCGAGCGCGAGCTGCGCGGGCCAGGCGATCTTCTTGTCGGCGACCATGACCGGTCCGGGTTCGAGCCGGTCGATGCACTGCTCGACGATCCGCAGCGACTGGCGCATCTCCTCCAGGCGGATGAGGAAGCGACCGTAGGCGTCGCAGCTGTCGGCGGTGGGGACCTCGAAGTCGTAGGTCTCGTAGCCGCAGTACGGGTCGGTCTTGCGCAGGTCGTGCGGGAGGCCCGCCGAGCGCAGGATCGGGCCGGTGGCGCCGAGGGCCATGCAGCCGGTGAGGTCGAGGTAGCCGACGTCCTGCATGCGGGCCTTGAAGATGGGGTTGCCGGTGGCGAGCGCGTCGTACTCCGGCAGGTTCTTCTTCATGGTCTTCACGAACTCGCGCAGCTGGTCGACCGCGCCCGGGGGCAGGTCCTGGGCGAGGCCGCCGGGCCGGATGAACGCGTGGTTCATCCGGAGCCCGGTGATCAGCTCGAAGAGATCGAGCACCAGCTCCCGGTCGCGGAAGCCGTAGATCATGATCGTGGTGGCGCCGAGCTCCATGCCGCCGGTGGCGATGCACACCAGGTGCGAGGAGAGCCGGTTGAGCTCCATCAGGAGCACGCGCAGGACGGTGGCCCGGTCGGGGATCTGGTCCTCGATGCCGAGGAGCTTCTCGACTCCGAGGCAGTACGCCGTCTCGTTGAAGAACGGCGTCAGGTAGTCCATGCGCGTGACGAAGGTGGTGCCCTGCGTCCAGTTGCGGAATTCGAGGTTCTTCTCGATGCCGGTGTGGAGGTAGCCGATGCCGCAGCGGGCCTCGGTGACGGTCTCGCCGTCGATCTCCAGGATGAGCCGGAGCACGCCGTGCGTGGACGGGTGCTGCGGGCCCATGTTGACGATGATGCGCTCGTCGTCGGACGCGGCCGCGTTCTCGACGACCTCGTCCCAGTCGCCGCCGGTGACTGTATATACAGTCCCCTCGGTCGTGGCGCGAGGCGTTGCGTGGGGAGTGGTCATCAGGAGTACGACCTCCGCTGGTCCGGAGCCGGGATCTGGGCGCCCTTGTACTCGACGGGGATGCCGCCGAGCGGGTAGTCCTTGCGCTGCGGGAAGCCCTGCCAGTCGTCCGGCATCATGATCCGGGTGAGGGCGGGGTGCCCGTCGAAGACGAGCCCGAAGAAGTCGTACGCCTCGCGCTCGTGCCAGTCGTTGGTCGGGTAGACCGGGACGAGGGACGGCAGGTGCCGGTCGTCGTCCGGCGTGGAGACCTCCAGCCGGATCAGCCGGCCGTGGGTGAGCGAGCGCAGGTGGTAGACCGCGTGCAGCTCGCGGCCCTTGTCGCCGGGGAAGTGGACGCCGCAGACGCCGGTGCACAGCTCGAAGCGCAGGGCCGGGTCGTCGCGCAGGGTCCTCGCGACGGTGACCAGGTGCTCGCGGGCGATGTGGAAGGTGAGTTCGTCCCGGTCGACGACCGTCTTCTCGATGGCGTTCTCGGGGACGAGTCCCTGTTCCTCCAGGGCGCCTTCCAGTTCGTCGGCGACCTCGTCGAACCAGCCGCCGTAGGGGCGGGAGGAGGCGCCGGGGAGGGCGACGGTACGGACGAGGCCGCCGTAGCCGGAGGTGTCGCCGCCGTTGTCGGCGCCGAACATGCCCCTGCGTACGCCGATGACCTCGCCGTGCTCGTCGCGCGGGGCGGGGACGGCGGAGCCGCCCAGCTCGTCGCTCATCGCAGGAGCCCCTTCATCTCGATGAGGGGCAGGGCGTTGAGCGCCGCTTCCTCGGCCTCGCGGGCGGCTTCCTCGGCGTTGACCCCGAGCTTGGAGCCCTGGATCTTCTGGTGCAGCTTGAGGATCGCGTCCATCAGCATCTCGGGCCGCGGCGGGCAGCCCGGCAAATAAATATCAACCGGGACAATATGATCAACACCCTGAACAATGGCGTAATTGTTGAACATACCGCCCGATGACGCGCAAACGCCCATGGAGATGACCCACTTGGGGTTCGGCATCTGGTCGTAGACCTGCCGCAGGACGGGCGCCATCTTCTGGCTCACCCGCCCGGCCACGATCATCAGGTCCGCCTGCCGCGGCGAGCCGCGGAAGACCTCCATGCCGAAGCGGGCCAGGTCGTAGCGGCCCGCGCCGGTGGTCATCATCTCGATGGCGCAACAGGCGAGGCCGAAGGTCGCCGGGAAGACGGAGGACTTCCGCACCCAGCCGGCCGCCTGCTCGACGGTGGTCAGAACGAAGCCGCTCGGCAGCTTCTCTTCGAGTCCCATGGTGTGCCCCTCAGCCCCTCAGTCCCATTCCAGACCGCCGCGCCGCCACACATACGCGTAGGCGACGAAGACGGTGAGCACGAAGAGCAGCATCTCCACGAGCCCGAAGATCCCCAGGGCGTCGAAGCTGACCGCCCAGGGATAGAGGAAGACGATCTCGATGTCGAAGACGATGAAGAGCATCGCCGTCAGGTAGTACTTGATGGGAAAGCGGCCGCCTCCGGCCGGCGTGGGTGTCGGTTCGATACCGCACTCGTACGCTTCGAGCTTTGCCCGGTTGTACCGCTTGGGGCCGATAAGCGTGGCCATGACCACGGAGAAGATCGCAAACCCTGCCCCGAGGGCGCCGAGCACGAGGATGGGCGCGTAGGCATTCACGCTCCTCGCTCCTTCCAGTCGTCCTTGACCGTTGGACCGCATCGGGCGAACCGGCTCCCCGCCTCACCAAGATCGTGCACATGTGAGGCAGTTCACAAGCCCGACTGCCCCGCATCCTATGCCCGCCGTCCTGTGATCTGCGACACGGGGGTCACCAACGTCTTTGTGATCTCCACCACCTGACGAACGATCATGAAGTCGGATGAGCGGTGATCTTCGTACACGAAGCGGCCGAGTGATCACGAGAGGTGACATCTCCTACCGTTGGCGCTGGTCAAAGAGGTGTCGCACTATCAAGCCACGGCGCTGCGCGCAAAATTGGCGATGGACACGATGGGGTGATAAAGGGATCTGCCCCACTCTGGGGTCATGGCGGCCGGACGGGATGCCGGACGTGACGCCGGACGCGGGGACCGGAAAGGGGTCACTCGCGCGGGGGCTCACGCGGCACGAAGTGGACACGGACCGCCGCCGCCCGTGCCGAACCCTCGTATGCCCGTCACAGCAAGACCATGCTGTGAGCTGCATCACTTCACATCAGCCGTTATAGAAGCGGGCTTGGCCAACTGTGTGAACGGGTGGTAAGCGGCGGGCAATTCGGGCGTATTGCAGATAACCCGTGATCACAGCCATGATCACGGGTGCCCGTTTTGCCCGTTACGGCGTCAATAAAGGCCCCCAGAAAGCGGATTCACAGATTCCGGACGTAACTGTGTCGCAACACACGTTTCTTGATGGGAGCCCGCGCGCCCTGATAGCGCTAGTACCCATGTCCCACACCGCTCTCATACCCAGCCACCGGAAGCCCCGCCGGAATGCCTCGACGACGGCGCTGCGTGCCGGAGTTGCCGGTGGCGTCCTCAGCACCATCGCGGTCGCGGGTGCCGCGGGCCCGGCCCAGGCCGAACCGGTGACCCAGACGATCGAGATGCCCACCATCACGGCGGGACTCTCCACCACCGTCGCCGCCTCCGCCGAGGCGACGCAGCAGGTCGCCCTGGACCTGGAGACGCAGGCCCAGGAGGACGCGGCGGCCAGCAGCGCCGCCAAGGACGCCAAGAAGGCCAAGGCCGAGGCCGTCCGCAAGGCCGAGGCGAAGAAGAAGGCCGCCGCGGCCGCCAAGGCCAAGGCGGAGGCCGCCGAGCGCGCCTCCCGCGACGCCGCGCGCACCACGCTCCAGAAGAGCACCGGTTCCTCGTCGTCCGGCTCCACCAGCGCCGCCACGACCTCGTACTCCACCAACGCCACCGGCTCCGCGGCCTCCGTCGTCGCGTTCGCCCAGGCGCAGGTCGGCGACGCGTATGTGTCCGGCGGCACCGGCCCGAACTCGTGGGACTGCTCGGGCCTGGTCCAGGCCGCGTTCCGCACGGTGGGCGTCGACCTGCCGCGCGTCTCGCAGAGCCAGTCCACCGCCGGCACCCAGGTCTCGCTGAGCAACCTCCAGCCCGGCGACATCCTGTACTGGGGCGGCGCGGGCAGCGCGTACCACGTCGGGATCTACGTGGGCGGCGGCCAGTTCGTCGGTGCGCAGAACTCCTCGACCGGTGTGGTGCAGCGCCCGCTGGACTACGACATGCCGACCGGCGCGGTCCGCGTCCTCTGAGACATCCGCGTGTTCACGGATTCACAAGCCTGATCCGCACGTGAGGCACACGAAGGAGCCGTCACTCCCCCGCTCGGGAGTGACGGCTCCTTCGTTTGTGAACGGACGCTACGAGCGCGGCGCCACCTTCGCCAGGCCGTTGATGACGCGGTCCATCGCGTCGCCGCCCGTCGGGTCGGTGAGGTTGGCGAGCATCTTCAGCGTGAACTTCATCAGCAGCGGGTGCGTCAGGCCGCGCTGGGTCGCGACCTTCATGACCTTCGGGTTGCCGATCAGCTTCACGAAGGCGCGGCCCATCGTGTAGTAGCCCCCGTAGGTCTCCTTGAGCACCTTCGGGTAGTTGTTCAGCGCCAGCTCCCGCTGGGCCGGGGTCGCGCGGGCGTGCGCCTGGACGATGACGTCGGCCGCGATCTGACCGGACTCCATGGCGTACGCGATGCCCTCGCCGTTGAACGGGTTGACCATGCCGCCCGCGTCACCGACGAGCAGCAGGCCCTTGGTGTAGTGCGGCTGGCGGTTGAAGGCCATCGGCAGGGCGGCGCCCCGGATGGGCATCGTCATGTTCTCCGGGGTGTACCCCCAGTCCTCCGGCATGGACGCGCACCACGCCTTCAGGACCTCGCGCCAGTCCAGCTCCTTGAACGCGGACGAGGAGTTGAGGATGCCGAGGCCGACGTTGGACGTGCCGTCGCCCATGCCGAAGATCCAGCCGTAGCCGGGCAGCAGCTTCTCCTGGGGGCCGCGCCGGTCCCACAGCTCCAGCCAGGACTCCAGGTAGTCGTCGTCGTGCCGGGGCGAGGTGAAGTACGTCCGCACGGCGACGCCCATGGGGCGGTCCTCGCGGCGGTGCAGGCCCATCGCGAGGGAGAGCCGGGTGGAGTTGCCGTCGGCGGCGACCACGAGCGGGGCGTGGAAGGTGACCGGGGTCTTCTCCTCGCCGAGCTTGGCGTGCACCCCGGTGATCCGGCCGGTGCGCTCGTCGGTGACCGGGGCGCCGACGTTGCACCGCTCGTACAGCCGGGCACCGGCCTTCTGCGCGTTGCGGGCCAGCTGCTCGTCGAAGTCGTCGCGCTTGCGGACGAGTCCGTAGTCCGGGTAGGAGGCCAGATCCGGCCAGTCCAGCTGCAGCCGGACGCCGCCGCCGATGATGCGCAGGCCCTTGTTGCGCAGCCAGCCGGCCTCTTCGGAGATGTCGATGCCCATGGCCACGAGCTGCTTGGTGGCGCGCGGGGTGAGCCCGTCGCCGCAGACCTTCTCGCGCGGGAACGCGGTCTTCTCCAGGAGGAGGACGTCGAGTCCGGCCTTGGCCAGGTAGTACGCGGTCGTGGAGCCGGCGGGGCCCGCCCCGACGACGATGACGTCCGCGCTGTGTTCGGACAGGGGTTCGGTCACGGTCGGTTCTCCCGAAGACTCGAATTCGCGTGCCGCGCGGCACAGGTCCAAGGCAGTCTATGGGGGCCTGCCGATCAACCCTCCGAAGGGCTGCCTCATGTCAATCGCGCCTGCCGCTCCGCCCGTCGTACAGCTGCGTGTCCCGACCGACGAGGACGCCGTGGCCTGGCACCGGGCCTTCGCCGACCCGGAGGTGATGCGGTTCTTCGGCGGACGGCCGGAGGAGCTGTCGATGTACGAGGAGTGGACCGCGCGGCAGCGCAGACACGACGCCGAACTCGGGTACTGCCTGTGGACCGTGCTCGACGGGGAGGGGCGGGTCGTCGGCTTCACGGGCGCGCAGCCGTGGGGGCCGACCGCCTACGGCCCGGTGGGCGAGACCGAGATCGGCTGGCGGCTGGCGCGGCCGGCCTGGGGCCTGGGTTACGCGACGACCGCCGCGCGCCTCACGCTGGAGCGGGTGCGCGCGGCGGGGGTGGAACGGGTGGTGGCGGTGGTCGACGTGCTCAACGAGCGGTCGGCCGCGGTGGCCCGGCGCCTGGGCATGGAACCGGCCGAGACCTTCACGACCTCGCTGCCGGGCCAGGAGGTGCGGTGCTTCCGGCTGGAGCTGTGACGGTCAGTCCACGTCGTTGAGCATCCACGTGGACAGGGCGGTGTCGAAGACCTCGCGGGCACCGACCCAGTCCACGTCCCGCTCGGTGACGTAGACGGCGTACTCGGTGCCGTCCTCGGCGATGTAGCTCTGGTCGATCGCGTGGACCGTCTGTCCGCTCTCGTCCTCGTAGGTGTACTCCCACCGGGCGCCCGGGCGGCCCTGGAAGGTGTTGGCCGACAGCTGGACCTGCTGGTAGTTCCGCTGGTTGGCGGAGGCGGTCTTCTCCAGGGCCTTGAAGTTCTCGTACGAGGTGGAGGGGGCGTCCGCGATGACCCCCACCTTCAGCAGCCCGGTGTCGCCCGGCGACCTGGCGTAGGTGACCTGGTGGTTCTCCTCGCCCTGCCGCTCCCAGTCGTCCGGCAGGGCGAGCGAGAAGCCGGCGGTGTCGGCGACGACGCTGTAGCCGTCCGGGAAGACGAGTTCGGCCGGGTCGGTGGTGGCCTCGTCCGTCCGGTCCTGGGCGGGCGTCGCCCGGCCGCCGCCCTTGCCCTTGTCGTTGTTCTCCGAGGTCCCCGGGTCGTCGTCGTGGCGGTCCAGCAGGGCGAGGGCGCCCGCGGTGGCCCCGCCGCCGAGGATCAGGGCGGCGGTGAGCGTGGCGCCCCAGACGAGGACGGCCCGCCGGCGCCGGGGCGCGGGGGGTTGCGCGGGGGCGGCGGCTTCGGGCGCGGGGCTCCCGGGCACCGTGAACCGCGCGGGCGGGGCGTACGGCCCGGGGCCCTGCGGCCCGGGCTTCGGGGGGTACGGGCCGGGGGGCGGGGTGTGGCCGGGGGCGGGGGTGTAGGGACCCGGGTTCTGCGGGCCGTACGGGCTCGGCGGGGCCGGATACGCCGGGGAGCCGCCGCCGGGGCCCCCGCCGCCCGCCATCCGCGCCAGGTAGGGCGCGACGAGCACCGCGCCGCCGACCCACAGCAGCCCGAACAGCAGCGCGTCGGCGACGCTGGGCGAGACGTCCAGGGTGCCCGAGCCGCCGATGTCGGCGACGTTGCCGGAGAACTCGGCGGACAGGCCGCTCATCGCGGTGAGCGCGAGGAACCCGAGCAGGAACAGGCCGCCGGCGGTGACCTGTTCGCGCCGGTCGGCGGAGCGGCGCCCGGCGAGCAGCCCGACGAGGAGCGCGCAGACGAGGCCGGCGGCGAGCGCACCGACGAGCGCCCAGTCGTTGGCCGCGTCACTCAGCTCACCGAGCCCGAACGAGCCGTGGTCCATACCGGAGCCGATGATGTCCGCCTGTCCCCGCGCGTCGTACTCGACGGAGCCGCCCCAGCTCACCGAGAGCACCATCAGCGCGATGTTGGGCAGCAGCGGCAGGGCCATCAGCAGGGCGGTGCCGTTGACGTCGTCCAGGGTGGCGTAGGTGATGTAGCCGATCAGGCCGCAGAGCAGGAGGACGGCGCCGAGCGCGCGGACGGCGGTGCCGGCGGCGCGCACGAAGCTCTGCGCGCCCGGCCGCTGGGCCAGCCAGGCGGCCGCGACGTCGCGTTGCAGAACGGCGCAGGTGGTGACGAGCGCGATGCCGAGGGCGCCGAGGGCCGCCAGGACCGGCGAGGAGTGGAGCGAGTAGCCCTCGATCTCGGGCTGGGCGTAGAGCCCGAGGACCAGGACCGCGGCGGTGGCCACGACGCTGATCCGGACCGCCGCGTCGAGGCCGCCGCCCTGCCGGCGGACGGCCCGGGCGCCGAGGACGAGGGCGCCGATCCACAGCACGGTGACGGTGAGCGGGATCAGGGAGAGCGTCGTCTGGCTCTGCCCGCCCGGATCGAAGTCGCTGTACGTGTTCCCGTACGGCGAAGCACCCCCGTATCCGCCTCCGCCCGGCATGACGGCCCGGACCTCGAAACCGCCGCCGAACGCCTGGAGCAGCATCGCGAGCGCGATCCGCAGCCGGTCGCTCCACCCGACGACGACGTCGTCCCCCTGCCCGTAGTCCGGGATGGCGAGCGCCACGGCGAGCCCGACGATCAGCCCGGTCGGCCAGAGGGCCGCCTTGAGCGAGCCCGCCCAGTCCCCGCGCATCACCCGCCCGAAGAAGATCCCGGCCGGCGAGGGCCCGGCCGGGACCGGTGCGTACCCGGGCGGCGGGGCGGCGGGCCGCGTCATGTAGGCCGGCACCGCGGGCGGCTCGACGGGCGGCGTCCCGGCCGGCGGTGGCGGGGCGGCGGGCCGAGGAGGCGCGGCGGGCGCGGCGGGGCGTTCCCGCCCGCACTTCATGCAGAAGCGCGCCTCGTCGGGCGCCTGGGTTCCACAGAACGGGCAGTACGAGGGCATGAGAGCTCCGCAGCGGGCCGGGGACGGGCGAGACCGTGACACACGGAAACGGGGAAGACGCGTGCCGTATCAACGGACACATCTTCCCCGCCCACCGGTTCCCGTCAACTCGGAATCCCGCCAACCGCTTTCGCGGACGCGCGGTTCCCGTCCGGAGCCCGCCGCAGACGTCAGTGGCGCACACCCCGGTGCAGGGCCACCACGCCGCCCGTGAGGTTGCGCCAGGCGACCTCGGACCAGCCGGCGGCCTGGAGCTTCTTCGCCAGGCCGGACTGGTCGGGCCAGGCGCGGATGGACTCGGCGAGGTAGACGTAGGCGTCCGGGTTGGAGGAGACCGCGCGGGCCACCGGGGGCAGGGCGCGCATCAGGTATTCGATGTAGACCGTGCGGAACGGGGTCCAGACGGGCTGGGAGAACTCGCAGATGACGACCCGGCCCCCCGGCTTGGTGACCCGGTACAGCTCGCGCAGGGCCGTGTCCGTGTCCTGGACGTTGCGCAGGCCGAAGGAGATGGTCACCGCGTCGAAGGTCTCGTCGCGGAAGGGGAGTTTCGTGGCGTCCCCGGCGGTGAAGGGCAGCCAGGCGTGGCGCTTCTTGCCCTCGCGGAGCATGCCGATGGAGAAGTCGCACGGCACGACGTACGCCCCGGTCGCGGCGAACGGCAGCGAGGACGTCGCCGTGCCGGCCGCCAGGTCGAGGACCTTCTCGGCGGGCCGGGCGTTCACCGCCCTGGCGACCTCCTTGCGCCACAGCCGGTCCTGGCCGAGCGAGAGCACGTCGTTGGTCAGGTCGTAGTTCGCCGCCACGCCGTCGAACATCGAGGCGACTTCGTGCGGCTGCTTGTCCAGGGAGGCTCGGGTCACGCATCCCATTCAAGCAGCCCGGTCCCCGGCGGCTCGCGGCGGACGCCCCCGGCGGAAATCGGCTTCAACCTTTTCCGCCCGGCGGCACTCAGTAGTCACGGAGAGACCTTCGAGGAGAACAGGGAAGGGGGCAGATGTTCACGGGAGCGAGCCGGGGTGCCGACGGCTTCGAGGAATTCGCCCGCGCCGGTCAGCACCGGCTCTACCGCACCGCCTATCTGCTCTGCGGTGACGCCGACGCCGCGCGCGACCTGACCCAGACGACGCTGGCCAAGCTGTTCCAGCACTGGCACCGGGCGGGCGCCGCCGACCATCCGGACGCCTACGCCCGGACCGTGCTCACCCGCACCTACATCGCCGAGCGGCGCCGCCGGCTGCGCGACCTCCTCGCCCACACGCCGATCGCCGCGCCCGCCCCGGTGGTGGGCCCCGAGCTCACCGTCACGCTGCTCGCCGCCCTCGCCGAACTGCCGCCCCGTGCCCGGGCGATGGTCGTCCTGCGCTACTGGGAGGACCTGAGCGTGGAGACCGTCGCGGGGCTGCTGCGGTGCAGCCCGTCCACCGTCAAGAGCCAGTGCTCGCGCTCGCTGGCCACGCTGCGCGCCCGCCTGGGCGACGCCCACCTCTACACCGCCAGAAGCTGAGGAGTTACGCCGTGTACGTGTTCATGGACCCCGCTCCGGGCGACGAGCCCGTCCGGGACGACGAGGAGCTGCTGGTCCGGACCGCCATGGAGCGGGCCACCGACGGGGCGCCGCCGCTGCCCGATCTCGTCCCCGGCGCCCTGGTCCAGGGCCACCGCCGACGCGTCCGGGCCCGCGCCGCCATGGGTGCGGCGGCGGCCGCGGTCGTCGGCCTGGGGGTCCTCGGCGCCGCCCTGCCGGTGTGGAACGGGGGCGGGGAGCCGGTGCGCCAGTGGTCGGCCGCCTCGCAGACCTCGCCGACCCCGGACCCCACGTTCACGGCCGTCCCGGTCCGTCCCCCCGTACACATCGAGCCGAGCGCCGGCGAGACCTCCATGGCGGACCTGCCGGACGACGAGCGGTCACGGCAGCAGGTCTTCCAGAACGAGGCGGCGGGGGTGCTGGAAACGCTGCTGCCCAAGGCGCTCGCCCCGGTCCGTCCGGTCGACATCGCCGTCAACCGGTACCAGGGCGGGGCGGAAAGCCCCGTCTTCCCCCTCACCTTCTCGGTCCGCCCGCTGGCCACCGGCAAGGCGGCCCGGGCGGACCGCGCCTGCCTCGATGTCGCGGTGAAGCACCTCCGGTGCGACGAGGTGTCACTGCCAGGGGGCATCATGGCCCAGGCGATCACTGCGGCCGGGAACGCCGAGGGGGGAAAGACGATCACTGGGGTCACCGTGCGTTTCAGGTACGGGCACAGCCGCGTCACGCTCGCCGTGGGGGGCGACACCGACGCGATGGTGTCGGCCCCGGTCACCGCCGACGACCTGCTGGCCGTCGCCCGGGACGCGCAGTTCATCGAAATGGTCGCGTACGCGGACGAACGTCCGATGGAATCGAAGGAGGGCTCTGTCCGTGGGGGCTGAGAGCAGGCGGGGACGACATGGCGGAGGCGGGCGCCGGCGCGCGAGACGGGCGCGGCGCAGCCGCGTACGGATAGGGGCCGCCGTCGCCGTACCGGCGGCGCTGATCGGCGTGGTGGTGGTCCTCGCGCCCCGCTGGGCGGGCGGTGACGGGGCCCCGGCGTCCGCCGCCGCACGTACCCCCTCGGCCTCCGCCGCGTCCCCCGCCTCGCCCACGCCCGCCGCGAAGCCCAGCCGGAGCCCGAAGCCGTCCCGCTCCCCGTCCGCCTCCCCTTCTCCCTCCCCCAGCCCCACCCGCGTACGCGTCCCCGCCTCCGGCCCCGGCACCTTCACGGTCGCCCGCGCCGACACGTCGTCCTCCGGGCAGTACGCGTACCGCGTCGAAGTCGAGGACGGCTCGGGCGTCGCCCCGGAGGAGGCCGCCGACCGGATCGCCGACATCCTCGCCGCGCCGCGCGGCTGGGGGGAGGGCGGGAAGCGCACGTTCCACCGGGTGGCCTCGGGCCCGGCCGGACTGGTCGTCCGCATCGCGACGGCGGCCACGACGGACCGGATCTGCGGGCAGGGCGGGATGAACACGCACGGCGAGGTGAACTGCCGGATCGGCGAGAAGGTGATGGTCAACCTCAAGCGCTGGCAGACCGGTTCGCCCGAGTTCGACGGCCCGCTGAACGACTACCGCGCCCTGATCATCAACCACGAGGTCGGCCACTGGCTCGGCCACGGCCACGAGACCTGCCCCGGCAAGGGCCGCCCCGCGCCCGCGATGATGCAGCAGATCTACGGGCTCAAGGGGTGTGTCGCCAACGCCTGGCCGTACGCCGAGAACGGGGCGTACCTGGGCGGCCCCTCAGTGCCGTAACGATTCTCCGGGCGGCCTCACCACGACTCCATAGGGATGTGGACTGAACCAATCGCCTCGATCACCGGTCCTACAGCGGGGGACGGATCACCGATCGCTGGGGAGGGTTACGGATGCCCGGAAGGAAAGGGCGCCGGCGGGAGAGCGGCCGGAGCAGGCTGCTCACGCTGGCCGTCGTCCCCGTCGTACTCGCGGCCGCCGCCGTCGTCGGCCTCCGCTGGAACGACGCGCGCGGGCCGGCACCCGCCGCCTTCACCGTGGCCCGCGCCGCCGCCACCGACGGCGGGGCGGGGAGCGCCTACCGGGTGGAGGTGGAGGAGGGATCCGGGCTCGACGCGGACCAGGCCGCCGCCGTCGTCGCCCGCATCCTGGCCGCGCCCCGGGGCTGGGCGCACCACGGGCAGCACCGGTTCCGCCAGGTGGCGAAGGGCCCGGCGGGGCTGGTCATACGGATCGCCACGCCGGAGACCACCGACCGCGTCTGCGGCGAGAGCGGGCTCGACACGCACGGCGAGGTGAACTGCCGGGTCGGTACGGTCGTGATGGTCAACCTGAAGCGCTGGCAGACGGGTTCGCCCGAGTTCGACGGCCCGCTGGCCGAGTACCGGGCCCTGATCATCAACCACGAGGTCGGCCACTGGCTCGGACACGGCCACGAGACCTGCCCCGGCAAGGGCCGCCCCGCGCCCGCGATGATGCAGCAGATCTACGGCCTGAAGGGCTGCGTCGCCAATGCGTGGCCGTACGACTCCGAGGGGCACTACCTGGGCGGGCCTTCGGTCCCCTGACGCACGGCCGGGCGCCGCCGGCCCCGGGGCGGTACGTCACCGCCGCCGGTGCACCAGTCGACCGGCCAGCACGGTCGCCACGCACACGCCGTCCGCGTCGATCACGGCCAGATCCGCCCGGCCGCCCACCGTCAGGGCCGGACGGTGGCCGGCGGCCACCCGGACGAGGCCGCTCCGGTCGACCGCGGCGCGTGCGGCCGGGTCCGTCAGGTCGTCGACGACGGCGGTGACCCCGTCGCCCAGCAGCGTGTGGATGCCGCGCCGCAGGGATTCGCCCCGGTCGTCCGGACGTTCCGGCAGATACGCGTCCGGGTGGAAGGTGTCCTCCAGCAGGGCCCGCACCCCGTGCCGCACCCGGCCGGGCAGGATCTCGCCGGGCCAGCTCCGTACCCGGGCGGACGGATGCGCGGCGGACAGGTCCTCGTACCCGCCGACGGCCGCGACCAGCCGGCCCTCGACGAGGACGGCGGGGCCGGTCGCGGCCGTGTGGAGGGTGAGCATCGGCAGGCTAGTTGGCGCCGAGGAGCTTGAGCTCCGGGTGCGCGGTGCCGCCCTCGATCGCGACGGACGAGATGTGCGAGACGACGCGCTCGTCGACCGGGTCCTTCGCCGGGTCCTCGTGCACGACGAGGTGTTCGTACGTCGTGGAGCGCTGGGCCGGGACCCGGTCGGCCTTGCGGATGAGGTCGATGATCTCCATCCGGTTGGAGCGGTGCTTGGCACCGGCCGACGAGACGACGTTCTCCTCCAGCATGATCGAGCCCAGGTCGTCCGCGCCGTAGTGCAGCGACAGCTGGCCGACCTCCTTGCCGGTGGTCAGCCAGGAACCCTGGATGTGCGCGACGTTGTCCAGGAAGAGCCGGGCGATGGCGATCATCCGCAGGTACTCGAAGAGCGTGGCCTGCGTCTGCCCCTTCAGCTTGTTGTTCTCCGGCTGGTATGTGTACGGGATGAACGCCCGGAAGCCGCCGGTGCGGTCCTGCACGTCACGGATCATGCGCAGGTGCTCGATGCGCTCGGCGTTCGTCTCGCCCGTGCCCATCAGCATGGTCGAGGTGGACTCGACACCGAGGCCGTGCGCGATCTCCATGATCTCCAGCCAGCGCTCGCCGGACTCCTTGAGCGGGGCGATGGCGGTGCGCGGCCGGGCCGGCAGCAGCTCGGCGCCGGCGCCGGCGAAGGAGTCGAGACCGGCGGCGTGGATCCGGCTGATGGCCTCCTCGGCGGAGACCTTCGAGATCCGCGCCATGTGCTCGATCTCGGAGGCGCCGAGCGAGTGGATCACCAGCTGCGGGAACGCCTTCTTGATGGCCGAGAAGTGCTCCTCGTAGTACTCCACGCCGTAGTCCGGGTGGTGTCCGCCCTGGAACATGATCTGCGTGCCGCCCAGCTCGACGGTCTCCGCGCAGCGGCGCAGGATGTCGTCCAGGTCCCGGGACCAGCCCTTGGCGGTGTCCTTCGGCGCGGCGTAGAAGGCGCAGAACTTGCACGCCGTCACGCACACGTTGGTGTAGTTGATGTTGCGCTCGATGATGTACGTCGCGATGTGCTCCGTACCGGCGTACCGGCGGCGGCGCACGGCGTCGGCCGCGGCGCCCAGGGCGTGCAGCGGGGCCGACCGGTAGAGGTCGAGCGCCTCCTCCGGAGTGATCCGGCCGCCTTCGGCGGCTCGGTCGAGGATGGGCTGGAGGTCGGCCTTCTCGGTCACCGGGCTGTCACCTTTCGGCGGTTTTTCAACGGATCTACGGACCGGTTCAGCGTACGCCAGGGGGGTCGGGCGTCAGCCGTCGGACCGGGTGAGCGTGCCGTACGGCTGTCCCGCGCCCTCCTCGTCGGAGCGGAAGCGGAGGGTGCCCTGGGAGGTGCGGGTGAAGTGGAGGCCGGCGGGCGCGGTGGTGCAGACACCGGCCGTGCTGGGGCGGTCGCGGTCGGCGTGTTCGCGCAGCTTCAGCTCCTCCGCGGTGGCCGAGGTGAGCGTGCCGATGCTGTGGCACGTGAAGTCGACGCCGAGCGAGGAGACCGTCGTGGTCAGCCGGACCACGTCCGTGCCTTCGCGGCCCTTGGTGAAGACCGCGGTGAGCGTGCCGTGCGGCAGGCCGGAGTTCTTCTCGGTGAGCGTGCCCTTCCAGGTCCCGACGAACGCCTCGGGCACCTCGGCGGTCCCGCCGGAGGTGGCGGACGGGGCGGACGGGCTGCCGCTCACGTCGCCTTGCCCGACGCTGCCGCTGTCACCGCCCCCGGCCGGCAGCAGGTCCAGGAGGAAGGCGCTGCCCACCGTCACCGCGGCCAGCGCCCCGGCCACCGCGAGCGCGAGCGTGCAGCTCACCCGTCGGCGCCCCGCCCCGTCCCTGCCCGCCGACGCGCCGAGGGCCGGGCCCCGCCCGCCGGTCCGCTGCCCGGGCACGCCGTCCGCCCCGGCGGTCGGGGCGTGCGGCGGGTCGACCGGCGGGCCGAAGACACCCAGCGCGGCGCCCGGACCGCCCGAAGCCGCACCTCCGGGCGCGGGTTCGCCCGCCACCGCCCCGAACGACGGGTTGCTGAACGGCACCGGCCCCGACTGCACCGGGGCCTCCTGCGGTTCCAGGTCCAGCAGCGCCACCACCGACCGGCTGACCTCGCGGACCAGCCGCCCGGGCAGCCAGCCCGCCGCGACCGCCGCCGCCGCGCCGCCCGGCAGCAGCCGGCGGGCCAGCTCGTCCGGGGTCGGCCGCCGCTCCGGGTCCTTGGCCAGGCAGGCGGCGATGGTCTCGCGGAACTCGCCCTCCAGCTCGCCCAGCTCCGGTTCCTCGTGGACGACCTTGTAGAGCAGGACGGCCGAGGAGTCGCCGAGGAAGGGCGCGGTGCCGGTCGCCGCGTACGCCAGGACCGCCCCCAGCGAGAAGACGTCGGCCGCGCCCGACATCCCGCCACCCCGGATCTGCTCCGGCGCCATGTAGCCGGGCGAGCCGACCGAGACCCCGGTGGAGGTGAGGGAGGTGGTCGCGTCGATGGCCCGGGCGATGCCGAAGTCGATCAGGCGGGGGCCGTCCAGGGCGAGCAGGACGTTGGACGGCTTCACGTCCCGGTGGATCAGGCCCCGCTCGTGCACCGCGGCCAGCGCCTCGCCGAGCCCGGCGCCCAGCACCCGGACCGCGTGCTCGGGCAGCGGGCCGTGCTCGGTGACGGCCGCGGAGAGCGGGGGCCCGGCCACGTAACCGGTGGCGATCCAGGGGACCGGGGCGTCCGGGTCGGCGTCCAGGACGGGCGCGGTCCACTCGGCGCCGATCCGCCGGGCCGCCTCCACCTCGCGCCGGAACCGGGCGCGGAACTGCTCGTCGAGCGCGAAGTGGGGGTGGACGACCTTGACGGCGACGGTGCGGCCGCCGGCGCTGCGCCCGAGGTACACGCGGCCCATGCCGCCGGCGCCCAGTCTGCCGAGCAGCCGGTAGGAGCCGATACTGCGCGGTTCCCCGGCTTCCAGCGGCTGCATATTAAGGACTCCCCCTGTGGACCGGCCGGACCTCCGACCGAAGCCTAGTTCGTGGCCGCGAAGTCTCGTCCGGTCACGGGAGAAACCATCCGCCGATTTCGCCCCCAAGGGAACGAACGACGTCATTCACCGCGATAAAAGGCGTGAATGCGCCGGTCTCCGCCGATGACCGATTGCGCAATCCGCCATTCATCGCATGTTCAACGAAATCGAAAATGCCATTCCCCGGCGGCGGGATGTTCTCATCCGCCGAGGAGCTCCACCTTCACGTCCGCCGGGAAGCCCGCGACGTCGCCGGTGCGGCGGGCGAACTCCTCGACGCCCGCCAGCTGGTCCGGGCCGAAGCGGAAGTCGAGCGTCGTGAAGTAGCGCTCCAGGACCTCCGCGTCGAACGCCTCCCAGCGCGCCGCCTGCTCGGCGACCTTGGTGACCTCCTCCAGGGACAGGTCACGGGAGGCCAGGAACGCCTCGTGCACCTGCTTGACCGCGGCCGGCTCGGCGGCCAGGTAGTCCTTGCGGGCGGCCCAGACGGCGAAGACGAACGGCAGGCCCGTCCACTCCTTCCACATCGCGCCCAGGTCGTGGACCTGGAGCCCGAGGCGGGGCGCGTCGTGCAGGTTGGCGCGGAGGGCCGCGTCGCCGATGAGGACGGCGGCGTCCGCCTCCTGCATCATCAGGCCCAGGTCCGGCGGGCAGGTGTAGTAGTCGGGGGTGACGCCGTAGCGCTCGGCGAGCAGCAGCCGCGCCAGCCGAACGGACGTCCGGGAGGTCGAGCCGAGCGCGACGCGGGCGCGGTCCAGGTCCTCCAGGGGCCGCTGCGAGACGATCACGCACGACATGACGGGGCCGTCGCAGCCGACCGCGATGTCGGGGAAGGCGACCAGGTCGTCCGCGTTGCGCAGGAACTCGACCAGGGTGACGGGGGCGATGTCCAGATCGCCCCTGACCAGTTGCTCGCTGAGCTTCTCCGGGGTGTCCTTCGACAGCTCCAGGTCGAGCAGGGTTCCGGTCCGTGCCAGCCCCCAGTAGAGGGGAAGGCAGTTGAGGAACTGGATGTGGCCGACGCGCGGCCGGGGGCGACGGTCGTCGCCCGCGACGTTTGAAACGGTTGAATTGTCCACATCGCGAGGCTAGACCCGTCCCGCGCGGGCCGCCCCACCGGGGGCGGCGGCGCACGGGAAGGCCCTCTCTGATGGCTCATCCGGGCGGCTGTCAAACGTCCGGGTGAAGTGATCTTTCCCTCTACCCCTGGGGACAGGCTGCGTGCTAGGCTCGAAGGCAAGTTGCAGTTTGGTTTCCCTTGCAGTACAGAGCCTGCGGAGCATGTAACCCCGCAGGCTTTTGTAGTTTTCAGACTTCATTGCAGGTTCTGGAGCAGGGCAACCCTTTGGCCCAAGGAGGGCTTATGGCTACCGGAACCGTCAAGTGGTTCAACGCTGAAAAGGGCTTCGGCTTCATCGCCCAGGACGGCGGCGGCCCGGATGTCTTCGTCCACTACTCCGCGATCAACGCGTCCGGGTTCCGCTCCCTCGAGGAGAACCAGGTCGTGAACTTCGACGTCACTCAGGGCCCGAAGGGCCCGCAGGCTGAGAACGTCACCCCGGCCTAGTTGCCCGGGTCGGCCGATCGCGGCCGGTAAGAGCAGTACCAAGGAGCCCCGCTCCTCCGCACCGGCGGAGGAGCGGGGCTCCTGCCCGTGCGGGGGCCGTCCCGGCCGTGCCCAAGAGGCTTCTTGACCTTCACACCGTGTGAAGCCGTGCAGTGGGAGACGTCATGTTCACGATCGGAGACTTCGCCCGGTACGGGCGGGTGTCGGCCCGCATGCTGCGTCATTACGACGAGATCGGGCTGCTGCGCCCGGACCGCACCGACCCCTCGACCGGCTACCGCTACTACGGCGCCGCCCAGCTCGCCCGGCTCAACCGGATCATCGCGCTCAAGGACCTCGGCTTCACGCTCCAGCAGGTGGGGGCGGTCCTGGACGACGCGGTGGGCCCGGCGGAGCTGCGGGGAATGCTGCGGCTGCGGCGTACGGAGCTGGAGGCGGCGATGGCCGCGGCGGCCGCACGGCTGGCGCAGGTCGAGGCGAGGCTCCGGTCCATCGAGAGCGAGGGACACATGTCCACGAACGACGTCGTGATGAAGAAGGTGCCCGCGGTGCGGGTCGCCGAGCTGACCGGGGTGGCCGGGAGCTACGAGCCGCAGGACATCTCCCCGGTGATCGGCCCGCTGTACGACCGGCTCCTCCCCCTCCTCGGGGAGGCGGGCCTGACCCCCTCGGGCCCGGGCATCGCCCGGTACGAGGACGCCCCGGACGGCGGCGGTGTCGTCGTGCACGCCGGGGTGACGGTCTCCGCGCCCGTCGGGCCGGTCGGCGACACCGGGATCACGGTGGTCGAGCTGCCGCCGTTCGAGGCGGCGACCGTCGTGCACCGGGGCTCCATGGACTCCGTACTGCCCACCGCCCAGGCCCTGGCCCGCTGGATCGACGCCAACGGCTACCGGTCGTCGGGGTACGCCCGCGAGGTCAGCCTGGAGTGCCCGGAGGACCGGGACGGGTGGGTGACCGAGCTCCAGGAGCCGGTGGTCCGGGCGACGGCCTGAGACCGGGGGCGCCCGTCGCCGGACGGGCGCCCCGCTTCGTGCACTCCTGTCCCAACTGCCCCGTTCTGAATCGTTGTCGAGGGCTTGTGCAGAGAGTCATCCGTTACTGACGGGCCGACCCTTCACAAGGCAGACTGTTGACGGCGATATCAACGGTATGGAGCAATCCGGACGGCCTATGACCGATCCGGACACAGTGGCCGTGCCGGGCTGTGCGCAGGCAGGACAGGAGGCAGCAATGGGCCGTGACGACGGGCCACGGGTACGCGTACCGCAGCAGCGGACGCCCGAGCGGGGCCCGGAGGACGAGGCCGCGCTGCACTTCTCCGTACTCGGTCCCGTACGGGTCCGGCGCGGCGGCGAGGCACTGCCGTCCGGGTCGCCCCAGCAGCGCGCGCTGCTGACGGCGTTGCTGCTGCGCGGCGGGCACACGGCGACGGCCGCCGAACTCATCGACGGCATCTGGGGCGACGAGCCGCCCTCGCAGGCGCTGGCCGCCGTACGCACCTACGCCTCCCGGCTCCGCAAGGTCCTCGGCACCGACACCCTGGTCAGCGACTCCGGCGGGTACGCGATGCGCACCGGCGCCGACGCGCTGGACCTGACCGTGGCTCAGCAGCTGGCGGCCCGTGCGGAGAAGGCGCGGGCGGCGGGCGACCGGAACACGGCGCGGGCCCTGCTGAACAAGGCGCTGGGCCTGTGGGACGGCGAGGCGCTGGCCTCCGTACCGGGGCCGTACGCGGAGTACCAGCGCACCCGCCTGGAGGAGTGGCGGCTCCAGCTCACCGAGACCCGCCTCGATCTGGACCTGGAGGCCGGCTGCCACGCGGAGGCGGTCTCCGAACTGACCGCGCTCACCGCCGCGCACCCGTTGCGGGAGCGGCTGCGGGAGCTGCTGATGGTGGCCCTGTACCGCAGCGGCCGGCAGGCGGAGGCGCTGGCCGTCTACGCGGACACCCGGCGGCTGCTCGCGGAGGAGCTGGGGGTCGATCCGCGCGCGGAGCTGGCCCAGCTCCAGCAGCGCATCCTGCGCGCCGACGAGGAACTGGCCCGCCCGGCGGACGCCCCGGCCCCGGCCGCGGCGCCGGTCCGCCCGGCCCAGCTGCCCGCGACCGTCCCGGACTTCACGGGGCGGGGCGCGTTCGTACGCGAGCTGGGCGACCGGCTCTCCACGGCGGAGGGGTCCGTGATGGCCGTCTCCGCGCTGGCCGGCATCGGGGGCGTCGGCAAGACGACGCTCGCCGTCCACGTGGCCCACCAGGCCCGCCGGCACTTCCCGGACGGGCAGCTCTACGTCGACCTCCAGGGCGCGGGGGCCCGGGCCGCCGAGCCGGAGACGGTGCTCGGCGCGTTCCTGCGGGCGCTCGGGACCGCCGACTCGGCCATACCGGAGTCGCTGGACGAGCGGGCCGCGCTGTACCGCTCCACGCTCGACGGCCGCCGGGTCCTGGTGCTCCTGGACAACGCCCACGACGCGGCCCAGATCCGCCCCCTGCTCCCCGGCACGGAGGGCTGCGCGGCGCTGGTGACGAGCCGGGTGCGGATGGTCGACCTGGCGGGGGCGCACCTGGTCGACCTGGACGTGATGTCGCCGGAGGAGGCGCTTCAGCTCTTCACCCGGATCGTCGGCGAGGAGCGGATCAACTCGGAGCGGGAGGCCGCGCTCGACGTGGTCGCCGCGTGCGGCTTCCTTCCCCTCGCGATCCGGATCGCCGCCTCCCGGCTGGCCTCCCGCCGCACCTGGACCGTCTCGGTCCTCGCCGCCAAGCTGGCCGACGAGCGCCGGCGCCTGGACGAGCTCCAGGCGGGCGACCTCGCGGTGAAGGCCACGTTCGAACTCGGCTACGGCCAGCTGGAACCGGCCCAGGCCCGCGCCTTCCGCCTCCTCGGCCTCGCGGACGGCCCGGACATCTCCCTGGCCGCCGCGGCCGCCCTCCTCGACCTGGACCCGCACACCGCGGAGGACCTCCTGGAGGCCCTGGTCGACACGTCCCTGGTCGAGTCGGCCGCCCCGGGCCGCTACCGCTACCACGACCTGGTCCGCCTGTACGCGCGCTCCTGCGCGGAGCGGGACGAGGAGGAGCCCGGGGAGCGGGAGGAGGCGTTGTCGCGGCTGCTGGACTTCTACCTGGCGACGGTCGCGTGTGTCAGCGCCATGGAGAAGCCGGGCGACACGTTGGTCGACCACCTCGCGCCCACCTCGTACGGCGGTCTGACGTTCGCCACCCGCCGTGCGGCGCAGGACTGGCTCTACAGCGAGGCCGGGACGCTGCTGGCGTGCGCCCGTCAGGCCGCGTACGGTCGTGCGCTGCCGCATGCCGTCGATCTCCTGTGGGCGGCCATCGAACTGGCGGAGTCGGGTGCGAACTCCAAGGAGTACGAGGCGACCGTCACCGCCGCCTGCCGGGCGGCCGAAGAGGCCGGTGACACCAAGTCGGGGGCCCGGGCCCTCATCACCCTCGCCAATGTGCACCACGTGTCGGGCCGCTTCGACCTGGCCCAGCGGGAGTGTGCGCGGGTCCTGCGGCTGTCGGCGACGGCGCAGGATCCGCTGCCCGCCTGCTGGGCGTCGAATCTCCTGGGCATCGTCGCGCTGTACGAGAACCGGCACGCGGACGGCGAGAAGCATCTGACCCGCGCCATCGAGGACTTCCGGGAACTGGGCGACCGGCCGGGCGAGGCGTCCGCCCTCTGCAACCTCTCGCGCGTCCACCTGGCCACGGGCCGCACCACGACCGCGATCACCCTCGCCCAGCGCGGCACGGCCATGTACGACGAGATGGACCACGCGCTCAAGGGCGCGAACGGCCGCTACGCGCTGGGGCTCGCGCTGACGCAGAGCGGCCGCTTCGAGGAGGCTGCCGACAGCCTCAAGGAGGCGTACCAGGTCTTCAAGGACAGCCGTCAGCGGCTCTGGGAGGGCATGTCGCTGTTCCGCCTGGCGGAGCTCGACCTCGCGGCCGGCCGGTCGGCACAGGCCGCGGCCAACTCCGAGACGGCGCTCACCGTCCTGCGGGGCATCGGCGGGGAATGGCGCCGTGGAAACGTGCTCACGGTCCTGGGCAGGTCGCTGTCCGGCGTCGGGCAGACCGGCCGTGCCCAGGTCTGCTGGCGCGAGGCGCTGGAGATATTCGAATCCCTCGGTTCACCGGAGGCAGCCGACGTCCGGCGGCTGCTCACCTCCGAAACGGTCTCCTGACCTTTCCTGCCTGCCCGTTCATCGTTCGTTTATCACGACGGGCCAGTCTCTGAGTCAGTCGATCCGCCGCGTCGGGGGGCAGGCGGGGCGACGTACGGCCGTGGCACTAAGGTGAGCGGCCCCGACAGGCCCGTCCGGCAGTCCACGGGGGAACAGCCGGACGGGCCTTGCCGACCCAGCACAGCGAACCACTAACGGGAGTAGACGATCATGGCCGACGAGAACAACGAGCCGATCATCAAGCCGCTCAACACCCACGCCACCAGCGCCCCGGTGGACATCCTGGGCACGAACGACACGATCAAGCCGCTCAACACGCACGCCACGTCGGCGCCCGAGGGTGACACCGAGGACAAGACGGACAACACCCACGCGACGAGCGAGCCGGCCAGCTGAAGCCGTCATTCGACGGGGCACGGGGGTACGGGGGGAACGGCCGCGGCGGCGCGGAGGGGATGCCGCCGCGGCCGTTGCGTCTGTGCGCGGCGCGGTCAGTAGCTGAGCTCGGCCGTGACCTTGCACTTCTTCACGCGGGACAACTTGCGCGGGCTGTCCATCCGCACGGACACGGTCTTCGTGTCGCCGTAGTCCGCCTCCACGGTCGCCTCGCCCGTGTCGACCACGCCGCCCCTCGCGTCCAGGAAGGTCACGTCCACCTCGTAGGTGTGCGTGCCGGAGGCGACCGGGGTCAGGCGGACGGTGGACGTGGTGACCGCCTTGCGCTTGCCCTTCGCGGGCTGGGCGCAGCGGAAGACGTACACCTGCGGCGCGTCCGACGCGGTGGCGGTGGGGGTCGGGTCGGTGTACGTGGAGCCCGAGGAGCCGCTCGACGAGCCGTAGTCGTCGTCGTAGTCGTTGTCGGAGTCCGTGTCGTGGTAGGTGCCGTTGCTCTTCTTGGAGCTGGAGCACCCGCCACCGCCGCCGCTGCTGTGGCTGCCGGACCGGCTCTTGCCGCTCTTGCTCTTCCCGCCGTGGCTGCCGCTGGAGAAGCCGGTGAGCGCGAGTACCACCGCGACCAGGACCACCGTCAGTTTGACGTGCTGCCGTCTCATCGAATCCGCCCCCGTTTGTGTGCTGTTGCGCGCCGCCGGCCCGGGTGGCCGGGCGCCACGGAACCGTAACGCACAGCATGGCGCGGATGACCGGCGGGCCGGTCATGGCCCTGTCACGGTCTCGTCTCCGTCTGGTGGCGGCGGTCACACGGGCGGCGTAGCGTCGGAGCGAGAGCGCTCTGGAGGTACGGAGATGACCCGCAACGTCCTCGGTGCGGTCCTCGCTCTCGCCGGAGCGGCGGTCGCCGTGCCGAGCCCCTTCCGTGACTGGTACGACGGCCGCCTCGGGCGCCGTCGCCGTCGCGCGCCGAAGGACGGCGCACCGGACCCCGCGCCCCCCGACACGTGGCCCCCGACGTGGGAGCCCGGGCCTTCGGTCCAGACGAGCCCTTACCCCGAGCCCGAGGGGGATGACCCCTACGTGGGGCCTGACCCATCAAGCCCGCCCGGCGGACCTCCCAGCCCGTCCGGCGATTGAGGACGGAACCGTTGCCCCGGGGGGGGCGGTGCACCCGGGTCTCAGGTACGCGCCCGGGCGCCCGTGCCCGTGCCCTTCAGCGCGTCCAGCGCGTACACGCAGCGGTCCTTGCTGCACGCGTACACCACGCCGCCCCGGGCCACGGGCGAGCCCGTGATCTCGCCGCCCGTGGCGAGCTTCCAGCGGAGCTGGCCGCCCGCCGCGTCGAGGGTGTACAGGACGTGGTCCGCGGAGCCGAAGTGGACACGGCCGTCCGCGACGACCGGGGCGCCCACCACCTCGCCGCCCGCCGCGAACCGCCACTTCGGGGTGCCGGTGACCGCGTCGAGGGTGTACAGCGCGCTGCCGCTGCCCACATGGACGTTGCCCGCGACGACGAGCACCGGCTCGGCCGACTGGCGGGCCTCCGTGGCGATGCGCCAGCGGTCCTTGCCCGTCGCGGCGTCCAGGGCGTACACCGTGCCGAGGTAGTCCGCGAGGTAGACCCCGCCGCCGGTGACGGCCGGGCCGGGGGCGAAGGCGGGCGGGGACAGGAAGACCGCGGGGCACTCGAAGTGCCAGCGCACGCGCCCGGCCGCGATGTCCACCGCGAGCACCCGGGTCCCGGCGGCGACGTACACGTAACCGTCCGGCGCGGGCGTCACCCGGACCGGGACGCCGCCGCAGGAGGCCGCGTCGCCGATGGGGTACGACCAGCGCTCGACGCCGGTCCGGGCGTCGAGGGCCTTCAGGCGGGCGTCCTGCCAGACGTACACCGTGCCGTCGTGGATGACCGGCCCGCCCTCCGGCGTCTCGAAGTCCGTCTGCGCGCCGGTCAGGTCCCACAGCTTCTCGCCGGTCGCCGCCTCCCACGCCTGGACGCCGCCGCCCCGGGTGGCCGTGACGACCGTGCCCCGGTCGGCCTTCAGCGCGTACACCCAGGCGTCGGTGCCCACCCGCCACCGCTCGGCGCCGCTGGTGGCGTCCAGGGCGTAGAGGGAGGGGCCGTCCGACGCGTGGATGCGGCCGCCCTCGACGGCCATCGCCCAGGCGACGTCCCGGGTCTTGAACTGGCGCCGCCCGTTGCCGGTGTCCAGCGCGTGGACCTCGAAGGACGTGACGTACAGCAGGTCGCCGACCACGACCGGCGTGCCCCACACGTCGTTGGACATGCGGAACCGCCAGGGCCGCCACCGGGCGGGC
The DNA here is from genome assembly GCF_049844595.1 of Streptomyces sp. DT224. Taxonomy (NCBI): domain Bacteria; kingdom Bacillati; phylum Actinomycetota; class Actinomycetes; order Kitasatosporales; family Streptomycetaceae; genus Streptomyces; species Streptomyces sp. DT224. The sequence goes on along the minus strand of NZ_JBNCLI010000009.1, from coordinate 262,611 downwards.
CCGGACTGCGCGGCGTCGGGAGCCTGCGCCGGAGGCGGTACGGGGGCGGGCGGGGGCGTGCCGTTGACCCCGGCGGGCGGGCGGACCCAGCCGGTCGCGGGGCCCGCGTCGGCGCCGGAGGCCGAGGCGCGGACGTCCTGGACGCGGGGGCCGGGCCCGATCGGCACCTGGACCCCGGTCAGCCGCACGGGCCCCCCGGCGTCCGGCACCGGCGGGGCCGGCGGGCGGGCGGGGGCGCCGCTGTGCCAGGGGCCGTCCCAGTCCGTGCCGGGCGGCCGGTGGGGCGCGGTCCCGACGGACCGCGGCGGTGCGACGGGCTCGGGCGGCGGCGGTACGGGCGGGGCGGCCGGCGGGGCCGTCCGGCCACCGCCCCGGCGCCGCTCGATGAGCGCGGTCGCGGCGGCCGGCAGCCACGCGGAAGCCGTACCGCCGTCGTCGTCCCCGCCGCCGGAGGCGAAGAGGTGCGGGGCGAGCTGGGCCTGGAGGTCGGCCGGGGTGGGCCGCAGGCCCGGGTCCTTCTGCATGCACGACTCGATCAGCGGCCGCAGATCGTCCGGCAGGCCGGACAGGTCGGGGCTCTCGCGCAGCAGCATGAACACCGTCTCGACCGGGTTGGCCCCCCGGTACGGGGCGTGCCCGGTCGCGGCGAAGACGAGTGTCGAGCCGAGCGAGAAGATGTCGCTGGCCCCCGTCACGCTCCGCGAGTCACGGGCCTGCTCCGGAGACATGTACGCCGGGGTGCCGACGGCCACGTTGGTCATGGTGAGCCGGGTGTTGGAGACGCCGGACGCGATGCCGAAGTCGATGACCCGGGGGCCGTCCTCCACGACGAGCACGTTGGACGGCTTCATGTCGCGGTGGACGAGCTGCGCCCCGTGGATGGACTGCAGGGCCTCCGCGATCCCCGCCGCCAGCCAGCGCACCGCCTGGGTCGGCATGGGCCCGCACTCGTTCACTATCTCCTCGAGCGAGGGGGCGGGCACGTACGCGGTGGCGAGCCAGGGCACGGCGGCGCGCGGGTCGGCGTCCACGACGGCGGCCGTGTAGAAGCCGCTGACGGCCCGCGCGGCCTCCACCTCGCGCGTGAAGCGCACCCGGAACAGCTGGTCCTCGGCCAGTTCCGTACGGACGGTCTTGATCGCCACCCGGCGGCCCGACGCCGACCGGGCCAGATAGACCAGCCCCATGCCGCCGGCCCCGAGCCGTCCCAGCACCTCGAAGGGGCCGATCCGCCTCGGGTCGTGCTGCGTCAGCTGCTCCACTACTTGCCACCTCCCCGTACGGACCTCAGGGAACAGAGGCCCGCGAAAATCCCGCCGTGTGCAGCGTCTCATCCGTGGGCGCGGCCCGGCGGTGCGCACCCCGATTGTTCCTGGCCGGGGCCCCGGTGGCGAACTCGGGGGCGGATCGGGGTGTCCCGTACCTCTCCGCCCGTATCAGGACACAGGCTCCTGAAGTACGGCGAACTCGGCACCCTGGTCGTCCTGGAGGACCGCCATCCGCCCGTACGGGATGTCCAGCGGGGGTTCGGTGACCCGGCCGCCGAGCCGCTGGACGGTACGGGCGGTGTCGTCGCAGTCCGCGACGTTGAAGTAGTTGAGGAAGTGGCTGGGCAGCTCGGCCGGGAAGGCGGCCGTGATGACGCTCCGCCCGCCGACCGCCGTCTCGGGGCCCGGTTCGGTGCCGGGCGGGGACCACGTACGGAAGTCCACGCGGTGCTCGTCGGTGTCGGGGACGTCCAGGGGCGAGTCGTCCACGTCCGCGCAGCGGAAGCCGAAGACCTCCTCGTAGAAGGGGTCGACGCGCTCCTTGGACCGGGTGTGGACCTCGGTCCAGCAGAAGGAGCCGGGTTCGTGTCGCTTCTGGAACCCCTCACGCTCGCCGGCCTGCCAGAGGCCGAAGACCGCGCCGCCCGGGTCGGCCGCCTGGGCGAGGACGCCGTGGCGCCCGGCCGGGACCGGCTCGGTGATCACCTGGCCGCCGGCCGCGCGGATCCGGGTGACCGACGCCTCGATGTCGTCGGTGGCGAAGTAGACGCCCCAGGCGGTCGGCATCCGCCCGTCCTTCTTCGCGGCCAGCGCGGCGACGAGCTTCCCGTCGCTGAGGGCGTCGGCGCGGGGGCCTTCGGCCGGGCGGAAGGTCCAGCCGAACAGCTCGCCGTAGAAGCGCTTGCCCGCCTCCAGGTCGGGGAGCTGCACATCCACCCAGCACGGTGCGGACTGCGCGAACGCGGCCATGGGTCCGGATCCTTCCGTCGCGGGTGACGCCCGTCACAGTCACGGTAGCTTTACGGTGCGTGCGGCGCGCCCCGGAGGCTTCGTTTACGAACGTGGGTTCGAAAGTTATCCACCGAAGTTATCCACAGGCTGTTAATAACACTGTTCGGACTGTGGTGCCGGGAGGCCGTCGCGGGGGCGGCATGGGCCTCGTTCCCCATTTGCTTCGGCCGAATCGCGCTCCGATCACCCGTCGGTAAGCTGACGGCATGACAGGACAAGTACGCACCGTCGACGGCCGCGTGGCCGGTCGACGCGGTCAGGCGACGCGGCAGAAGCTGCTCGACTGCCTCAGCGAGATGCTCAGCTCCTCGCCGTACCGGGACGTCAAAGTCATCGACGTCGCCCGGAGGGCGGGGACTTCACCAGCGACCTTCTACCAGTACTTCCCCGACGTCGAGGGTGCCGTCCTCGAACTCGCCGAGGACGTCGCCAAGGAGGGGGCCGGGCTGACCGAACTGGTCGCCGGGCGCTCCTGGGTCGGCAAGGCGGGCTGGCAGACCTCCGAACAACTCGTGGAGGGCTTCCTCGACTTCTGGCGCCGCAACGACGCGATCCTGCGCGTGATCGACCTCGGCGCGGCGGAGGGCGACAAGCGGTTCAACAAGATCCGCATGAAGGTCCTGAACTCCGTGACCGGCTCCCTGACGGAGTCCGTGAAGGAGCTCCAGGCGAAGGGCAGGGTCGACAAGGACATCAGCGCCGCCGCGATGGCGGGCTCCCTGGTCGTCATGCTGGCCGGCGTCGCCTCGCACCAGAAGGGCTTCACGGCCTGGGGCGTCAAGCAGGCCGAACTCAAGCCGCACCTGGCGCAGTTGGTGCACCTCGGCATCACCGGCAAGAAGCCCGCGAAGTAACGCGCCCTCGCTGGGGCGACGCACGGTGACCCCGGCGCCCCCAGGTCCTGTCTCACCGACGGCGGACCACGCCTGTGGTCCGCCGTCGGCGTATCCGGACGGGGTCACACGGGGACGACCGTCAGCACCCCTTCGAGCCCCTTGAAATCGCCCGCGTTACGCGTGAACAGCGGCAGCTCACCGGCGGAGGCGATCGCGGCGATCATCAGGTCCATGCGCCGGGGCCGGGGGTCGCGACCTGCGGCGAGGGTCATGGAGACCAGGCTCCCGTAGCGCGCGGCCGCCTCTCCATCGAAGGGGAGCGGCTCGAAATCGGCCACAGCGGCACCGAGCTTCTCCATGCGCGCGGCCCGCCCGGCGGCGTCCTCGGCCATCGCCACACCTTGCTGCAGCTCGGCCATGGTCACGGCGGTGAGCAGGGGGAAGGCGGGAAGGTCCTCCGCCCGCAGCAGGTCGAGGTCGATGTACGTGCAGGTGTCGAGTACACCAGCCCGGTAACGCTCAGCCACGGGCCCGCTCCCAGGGGTCGTCGTCCCCGGCACGGTCCTCGTCGCCGAAGAACTCGTCCGCTTCCTGCCGCATGAGGGCGCTGTCCACGCGTGGCAGACGCCTGTGCCTCGCCACCAGCTCTTCGGCACTCAGGCGCCGCTTCCGCGTGAGCGGCCGGAGCTCCGCAACCTCTATGCCGTTGCGGGTGATGTGGAAGACCTCACCCGCCTCCACGGCGTCCATCACGTCGGCGGAGCTGTTGCGGAACTCCCGCTGCGTAATCGTCCTCATACGTCCACCGTAGCGCGATGAGCTACGCAGTGCTACGGAGCCGGAACCCTTCATCGCGTCCTGATCGCCCCCACCGGGCACGCCCGTACCGCCTCCGCGACCATCGGGCCCGGCTCGGGGTCCGGCAGGAGTTCGCTGAGGCCGTCCTCGTCCTGGGTGAACACCTTCGGGGCCGCCAGGGCGCACTGGCCCGCGCCGATGCACACGTCCTTGTCGATGTCGATCCGCATGGGGTTCTCCTCCGTCACCAGGTCACCGGCAGTTCCAGCAGGCCCTGCACCGTGTCGCCCGGTTTGAACGGGATGTCCTCCGGGTCCACCGCGAGCCGGAGCCCCGGCAGCCGGCGGAAGAGCGCGGGCAGGGCGATCTCCAGTTCGGCGCGGGCCAGGTTCTGGCCCAGGCACTGGTGGATGCCGAAGCCGAAGGCGACGTGGTTGCGCGCCCCGCGCCCGAGGTCCAGCTCGTCCGGCGACTCGAAGACGGCCGCGTCCCGGTTGACCACAGCGGTGGACAGGAGCACGCCCTCCCCCGCCCGCAGCGTCTCCCCGCCGATCTCGATGTCCTCCACCGCCACCCGGGACAGCCCGTCGGCGATGGACAGGAACCTCAGCAGCTCCTCCACGGCGGCCGGCACCGCGTCCGCGCCGCCCTCGGTCAGCCGGGCGAGCTGGTCCGGGTGCCGGAGCAGCGTGAACGTGCCGAGCGAGATCATGTTCGCGGTCGTCTCGTGGCCGGCCACGAGCAGGATCTCCGCCAGGCGCACCAGCGCGTCCCGCTCCACCGCCCCGGTCTCCAGCTGCCTGGCGATCAGCTCGTCCAGCAGCCCGTCGCCCGGCTCGCGCCGCTTCCGCCCGATCAGCTCGCGGAAGTACGCGTCCAGGTCCTCCCGGGCCGTGACCACGTCCTCCGGCCCGGGTCCCCGGAGCAGTTTGCGCGAGCGGTCCTCGAAGAACTCGTGGTCCGCGTACGGCACCCCGAGCAGCGCGCAGATGACCGTCGACGGCACCGGCAGCGCGAACGCCTCCACCAGTTCGGCCGGCGGCCCCTGCGCCACCATCGCGTCGAGCAGCCGGTCCACGGTCTCCTGGATGCGCGGCCGCAGCGCCGCCGTCCGCCGGACCGTGAAGCTCGGGATCAGCATCCGGCGCTGCTCCTTGTGCTCCGGGTCGTCCACCCCCAGCAGCTCCAGGCGCCGCCGCCTGACCGCGGCGAGCCTCGGCGCGAAGAGCGGGAAGTCCGGGTGCGAGCGGTCGGACGACAGCCGGGAGTCGGTCAGGAGTGCCCGCGCCTCGGCGTGCCCGGTCACCAGCCAGACCGTACGGCCGTCGAAGAGGCGGACCCGGGACACCGGGCGCTGCCCGCGGCTCGCGCTCGGATAGCCGGTGGGCGGGTGGTAGGGACAGGAACGGTTCTGCGGGAAGTCGACGGGCGCGGGCTGGGGCTCGGACTGGGTCTCTGTCATGACGGACCTCGCAACGAGGGGGGTGTGGTGGTCCTGCCGATCACCCTCACTAGATGCCTCAGGCATCTACTTGGCCCAGGTGATGTTCGGCCATATCCGGCGAACGGAGCACCGGCATCCACTTTCGGCCGCCGAGGAGCACCATGGAGAGAGGCGAGGAGCGGAGGTCCGCCATGGCCGGAACCCGTAGCCGGTACGTCGCCGACCGCGGCCTGACCACGCGCATGGTCATCACCATGTTCCTGATCGGGCTGCTGTACGTGGTGCTGGTCGGCGTGCTCCTGGCGGTGCTGCGCGGGGCCTGGCCGATCATCCTCGTGATCACCGGCGGGATGTTCGTCGCCCAGTTCTGGTTCAGCGACCGGATCGCCGCGTTCAGCATGGGCGCCCGGGAGGTCTCCCCCTCCGAGGCGCCGGAGCTGCACGGGGCGATCGACCGGATATGCGCCCTTGCCGATATGCCGAAACCGCGTGTGGCGATCGCGGAGAGCGATGTGCCGAACGCCTTCGCGACCGGGCGCAGCCAGAGGTCCTCGCTCGTCTGCGCGACGACGGGGCTGCTGCGCAGACTGGAGCCGGAGGAGCTGGAGGGCGTCCTCGCGCACGAGATGTCGCATGTCGCGCACCGGGACGTGGCCGTGATGACGATCGCCTCGTTCCTCGGCGTCCTGGCCGGGATCATCACCCGGGTCGCGCTGTGGGGCGGCTTCGCCCGCAACAGCCGCGGCAACGACCCGGCCGGCGTCCTGGTCCTGCTCATCCCGCTGGTCAGCGCGGTCGTCTACGCGCTGAGCTTCCTGCTCACCCGGCTGCTCTCCCGCTACCGGGAACTCACCGCCGACCGCACGGCCGCCCTCCTCACCGGCCGCCCCTCGGCCCTCGCCTCCGCCCTCACCAAGGTGAGCGGCCAGATGGCCCGGATTCCGACGGAGGACCTGCGGAAGGCGGAGCCGTACAACGCCTTCTACTTCGTCCCGGCCTTCGCCTCGAAGGAGAGCATCGGCCGGCTGCTCTCCACGCACCCGACGCTGGAACAGCGCCTCGACCAGCTGGCCCGCATCTCGGCCGACCTGTCCCGTCCGTGAGGGCCGTCCGTCCGCAAGGAGTCCCCGTGGGCCTGCTCGACACGATCCTGGGCCGCAGCAAGCCGGTCCGCCCCGACCTCGACCAGCTCTTCGCCGTCCCGTCCGCCGCGCTGACCCTCCGGGCCGCGACGGGCCTCACGCCGACGGGCCTGGGCTCGGTGTGCTTCGCGGGCGTGGAGGGCTCCGCCTTCGCCCGGGTCCGGCAGGACGTACGCGAACTGCTCGACGCGGACGCGGGGCGCGGCGGCGTCCCGGTGGAGTTCAGCCGTGACGCGTACGGCTACACCTGGCTGCTCGCCCGCCGGCCGCCGGAGGACACCGCCGCCCTGGTCAACGACCTGCACGCGGTCAACACCCTGCTCCAGGACGGCGGCTTCGGCCCGCAGCTGCTGTGCTCGCTGGTGGCCTTCCGGGACGGGGACGGGCGTGCGCTGGCGCTGGTGTACCTGTACAAGCGCGGCACCTTCTATCCGTTCGCCCCGGTGCCGGGCGGCGCCGAGAAGCGCGACAACCGGCTGGAGCTGGAGGTCCGGGCCGCGCTGGGCGACGATCTCCGGGTGGAGCAGGACCTGTCCCGGTGGTTTCCGGTGTGGGGGGCGCCGGGGCTGTGAGGGCATCCGCGGTCAGGGTGCGTTGACCACGTCGGGGTGCGACCTGATGACGACCGTCGTCGTTCCGACCTTTTCGAAGTAGGCGCCCGGTCCGCCGTAGGCCGAGTGGAATGACCGCTGGAGGTCTCCCACCGTGTAGATCGCCGAGTCGGCCGCTGCCAGGTTGGGCGGGCTGTTCCCGTCCGACCAGGCTTCCAGGACGACGCAGTCGTTCCCGTCCCGGGCCACTACCGCGCCGGCGTGGAACTGGCTCATCTCCTTGTCCGGGTCGGGCTTGGTGACCACGATGACGAACGCCTCTCCCGCCCGGGGATCGGCCATCTCGTTCTTCGGGCCGGCGAACTGCCGGGCCTGGCGGCGATTGGTCGCGTCCGCCTGACCGAACACCTCGGTCGGACCGTAGCGGCTGCTGGTGGTCTCGATCGTGCTGTACTCACCCTCGCCCCAACCGAGTTCGCGGACACGGTTGTTGATGATCTCCTCGGCGGCGTGCAGGCAGTCCTGCTGGACGTCGCCGCCCAGCCAGTGCCTGAAGTACGTCCCCCCGTTCCACTGCATCGTCTCGTTGTCCTCCCGCCTCAGGGCGGGTGCGACACTGTGCGCCGGCGCGTCCTCCCGGACCCAGACGTAGGGGGTGTCGGGGCGCGTCAGGAAGAGACCGTTCTCGGACGCGCGAAGGTTCTGCCCGTCCGCCTCGACGTCGGTGTAACGCTGCACGGTCTCACCGGTCCGGGCGGCCGTCCTCGTGTCCGTCCGGTGTTCGGCGCCTTCGCCGCGTCCGGGTGCCGGCCCCCTCATCACCCGTGTCGCGTTCGCCTCGGCTTCGCGCTCGAACCTGTCGCCGGGATCGCTCACCCGGAGTCCGGCACCGTTGTCCGTACCGGCGACCGGCCCCCGGCGCTGCTGGATGACGTGGGTCAGCTCATGGGCGAGCGTGTGCTTGTCGGCCCCGCCGTCGCCGATGACGACGTGGTGCCCGGAGGTGTAGGCGCGAGCCCCGACCCCGGCGGCCGAGGCCCTGGCGGCGGCGTCGGTGTGGATGCGCACGTCGGAGAAGTCCGCCCCGAGCCGGGACTCCATCTCGGACCGGACCGCGCCGTCCAGCGGCCGTCCGGCGGAACGCAGCACGTCCGTGACGGCCGCGCGCTGCACCGGCCGCTCCGCCTCCTCGTGGCCGCAGTGCGCGTGGCCGGCGGCCCGCAGCATCTGGACCACGGCCGCGTTCCCGACGCTGCCCTGGAGAGCGAGCCACTCGGTGGCGGGTGCGGCGGCCGCGGCCCCCGGCTTCCGGGCCCGGCCGGGCCCGCGCGGCGCGTCTGCCTTCTCGGCACCGTCCTGGCTGCGCATGGGGACCTCTTCCTGCGGGGAGCGTGTCCTACCTTGCATATCCCGGAGCGCGGGATCGGATCCAGGTCCGGCGGGGCACAGTTGGCTGGCCCCGGAGGGCGCCCCCCAGGAAGGCCGCCCGGGTCGCGCCGTGGGGCGGCCGAGAAAGGGTCGCCCTGGGGCGCCGCCGCTGACGCCGCGATCAGTGCGGCGCGGCCGTGCTCGCGCGCAGAGAGCAAGGCACCCCTCCGCCCGAAGATGCGCGGACCGTGCCGCGCGCCCGCCGCGTCGGCTGCGAGAATCCGCGTGTGGTTGCACGCGGAGCAGTGATAGACATCCTGCGTGCAGAACACCCTGGAATTCCCTGCCTTGCTGCGACTCATCGACGAACGGGCGACGGCCTTCCGGGCCGCGATAGCCGCCGCTCCCAGCCTGGACGCGCAGGTGCCGACCTGTCCGGAATGGACGCTGTTCGACCTGGCGCGGCACCTGGGCTCGGGCCGCCCGTTCTGGGCCGCTGTCGTCGAGGCGGGTCCGGCCGACGCCCCGTCGGCCGAGGCCGTGGCGGCACGCGCCGGGGCGCAGGCACCCCGGGAGCGAGGGGCGTTGGTGGCCTGGCTCGCCGCGGCGACGCAGGAGCTGCTGGACAGCCTGCGGGAGGCCGGCCCGGACGCCGAGTGCTGGTCGTGGTGGGGCGCCTCGCAGTCGCCGCGGACCAGCGGTGCCGTCGCCCGGCACCAGCTTCAGGAGATCGCGATGCACACCTATGACGCCCAGCTCACCGTGGGCGCCGCGCAGCCGCTGCCGGCGGAGGTGGCGCTGGACGGCGTCGAGGAATTCTTGTTCACCTGCTGCGCGTGGTCGGGCGCCTGGCCGCACGAGCCGGCCGTCGTCGACTACCACGCCACCGAGGGCCGCTCTTGGCGCTTCACGGTCGAGGCGGACGGCGCCCGCGCCGTCCGCCTCCCGGCTGCCGGCGAGAGTGAGGCCCCGGCCGACGCCTCCGCCCAGGGCACGGCCGGTGAGCTGGTCCTGTGGTTCTACGGCCGCACCCCGATGGACTCGGTGAAGATCGACGGCGACCCGGTCATCTTCGAGCGGCTCTTCGCCTGGGACCCGAACGCGTAAGGCGTGGTCGACGACGCGACGGGACGGGGCCGGAGTTGAACGGTCGAGGTCGTCGGGTCCGGCCCGGAGAGCGGCTGCACCGCTCTCCGGGATCTGTGCCTCCGTCGCGGGGCGAGCAAGCCGCTTCAGTGCGCGGTCGCGTGGCCCAGGAACGCGGTCCAGGCGGTCGGGGCGACGGCGAAGGTCGGGCCGTCGGTGAGCTTGCTGTCGCGGACGTGGATGGAGTGGGGGCAGGTGGCCACCTCTACGCAGGCCCCGCCCTCGTTGTTGCTGTAGCTGGACTTGTGCCAGTCGTAGGCGACCTCGATGCAGGCCCCGCCCTCGTTGCCGCTGTAGCTGGACTTGAACCAGGTCAGCCCGGACATGTGGCTCACAGTTGACTCACCTTCGTCTTGATGACCTCTGCGGACGTCCAGGGATTGTGCGCCTGGGCCCGCAAGATGCCGAAGAGGTCGAACATGTCGCCCACCTGCTCCGGCTTGGAGATCAACCTATCGCCGCTCTGGCCCTCCACGTACAGCAGACTGCGCCCTTCCGAGGTAGTCATCAACTGCATCGGGCCCATCAACCCGGCGTGGGTGTGCTGCGTGGTCGGCATCACCTGAACCGTCAGGTGGTTGTATCGCTCGATGCAGTCGAGCAGATGCAGCAGTTGCTCCCTGAGCACCTCCGGACCGCCCAACGCCCTGTCCAGGACCGATTCCTCGATGACGTACCCCACACGCGGCGGCGGCGTGCGGTCCAGCACCGCCTGCCGTTCCAGCCGTGCCTCGACATGCTGGATGATCTCGGCCTCCGAGTATGCCGGTACGCGGGAGCGGTGCAGCGCGGTCGCGTACGCCTCCGACTGAAGCAGCCCCGGAATCAGCATCGTCTCGTACGCGCTGATCACCCGGGCCGTCCGCTCCAGCTTCGCCCAGTCCAGGAACTTCGGGGAGTACTTCTCCTCGTCCACGAAGTCGATGCACGCCTTCAACGCGCCGCACGCTTCGAACAGTTCCTCCGAGTCCAGCAGCAGTTCGGTCGTCGGAATCCGTTCCGCCCGTTCCACCGCGCCCATCAGCGACTCGGAGACGCGCAGCTTCTCCCCCGCGCCCTTCTGCGTGTACCCGGCCCGCACCCGGTGGATACGGATCAGCTCCCCCACGAGCTTTCGCCCGTGCGAGACTTCGCCACTCGACCCCACAGCTCACCATCCAACCCCACATCTCACCGATGTGGATCGCGCCCTCCTGGTCACGCTACGCACGCGACGGAATGCTTAGGGCCATGACGGAAAAGAATCTCCCCGAATGGGTTCCCTCCTCGGGGCACCAACTCCACCTGAGCGGAATCCACTTCGACGCCATCCGGCTCCGGGGCGTACGCGGTGAGGCGGTGGTACACCATCTGGCGACCCTCACGGACGGTGATCCGGGGCCGGTGGTGCGGGAGTTCGCGGGGGCGCGGTGGACGTACTTCCTGCTGGAGCCCGGGGCCAGCCAGGACTTCGACTGGCCGCCCGGCGCCAAGTGCTTCGGTCCCGCCGTGCGGGACCAGTACGTGGGGATTCCGGCGGCCCACGGCAACACCTATCCGCTGAGCTGGCGTTGCGGGCCGCCGGAGGACGGGGACTTCGTGGACGCGGAGCTGCTGCACGGCGTGGTGACCGCGCAGCTCGTGTCCGAGGAGTAGCTGCTCCAGCGGATTACTCTGCCCGTCGGGCAAGTGGACACAGGGGGCGAGGCCATGTCGGGGTACCAGCTGGTCGATGAGGTGCGGGCCGGGCGTGCGCACCGCGTGCGGGACACCCTGTGGGGCGAGGAAGACCAGTTGGTCCGTATCGAGGCCGTCAGCGGCCTCGCCCTCGCCGACGACCCCCGCTGTGTGGAGGGGGCCCGGCTGATCGGTCCCGTCGACAGGGCGGAGTGGCCGGACACCTGGCTCCTGGACGCGGCGACGCGCTACGAGCAGCGGCACGTCCGCTGATCGGGCTCCCGTTCTGGGCAGAAAAACGGCTCGCACACCACGTGATGTGCGAGCCAAATGATAGAGGGATAGTGGCCGTAGCGAGTACCCCTTCAAGTCTGCTCCCAACTTAGCACGGCGATCGTGAGCCGGCTACCCGCGTGCAGCGCGTCGATAGGGTGCATGGATGGCCATTGCCGCAGCTCCGGAGCCCGACGCCTACGCGCGCCGCGTCCTCGCCCGGATGACAGACTTCTTCACCGACGAGGGGACGCCGTGGCCGCGCCGGCTATGGGATATCGGGGCTGTGCTGGCCCTGGAGGAACTGTGGGAGGCACTGGCAGGCCCACAATGTGCTCACGGCATCCGCGTGTGACTGGCAGCGCAACGAGCTGAGGGCACTGATCGGCCCCGATCAAGGACTGGGTGACCGGGAGCTCCGCAAGGAAATCAACCTGCTGCTCCAACACCCGCTCACGGACCCCAGCCCTGAACGACGACGGCTGAAGGAGATCATCGGTCATGTCCGCGTCGGCTACCTGGACCGCTGGGCACGCGCGCTCAAGGTGGAGGACGACAAGCGAGTCAAGCCAGAGCGCTTCTCCCGGACCACGGCCGCGCACCTGCTCGACCTCGGCTTCAGCGCCAGCTATCTGAAGGGCTGGGCGAGGACGCTCAACCGCGAGCGGGTCGGAGCTGTGGAAATCGCGGAATCCGCCGCCGAGCTCGCCCGCACCCGCCCTCGCCCCCACGAGGTCCTGGTGGCGCTGGAGAAGGTGCCGGGCCGCCATGAACTCGCCGAACCGCTCGATCACTGGCGCTCGAAGGGTGGGGTCGTCACCTGGCTCAGGGAGAACGGGCACGACCCCTCTGGTATTCGCACCGGCGGCGGCTTCGTCTACCGGCTCGACGCACTCGACCCGTACGGGGCGGCCGAGCAGGCCCGGCAACTGCTGGACCGGATGGTCGCCCGGTCCCAGTACCTTCGCGCCCACCGCGGCGGTGTGGTCCCGGTTCCCCGTATCTGGGTTGCCGGTCATCCCCATCCGGTCCCGCTGTCCCCTCCCGCCAGGGGCGCCGACGTCCTGTCCCTTGTCCATGAGGGACACCTGTACAAGGTCGACAGCCGACGCGGTCGCATCGACGATGCCCTGGAGCTCGCCGCCGCGGTCAACCGCGGGGCGCTCGCGCCCGCGGTCGCCGGTGGCTGGGCCGCCGTGGAGTCTCTCCTTGTCCACGCCGACGATCCGAAGGGCGATGGCGAGCGCTCCGGAAAGGCAATCGCCGCCGACCGAATGGCCGCCATCATCGCCTGCTCCTGGCCCCGTGCCGAGCTCACCACGTTGGCTCACCGCCACAACCCCAGCGAGCCGGACGATCTCTACCGAGCGGTGGCCGCCTCCACTACGAACAGGGAAGCCGCCCGCCTGGTCGCCGACGCTCTCGTAGCCGCCGGGGCCGAGGCTCTCGTTCTGACCAGAGCCACCGGCTACAGCGATCAGGCCGCCGCCCAGCGGATGGTCGGCCTGCTCGCCAGTCCCCGGTCCCAGCTGAATGAAGTCGCCAAGGCGTTCCGCGTCGCTATGCGCCGTCTTTACCGGACCCGCAACATCATCCTCCACGGCGGCGCCACCCACGGTGTCGCGCTCGAAGCCTCCCTTCGTACCGCCGCCCCGCTCCTCGGCGCCGGCCTCGACCGCATCGTCCATGCCTCCTACACCGAGGATCTCGACCCCCTCGACCTGGCCGCTCGCGCCGAAGTCGCCCTCCAGCTCGTCCATGGTGAGACCGGGTTGACCACGGCTGACCTGCTTGAACCTGTCAGATAGGTGGGTGCCGGCTCGTATACCGCTACGTCCGCTTGAAGTACTCGATCTCGCCCAGGGCGATCGGGTGTCCCCCGCCCTGGCCCGCGGCCTCGCGGACCGTGAAGCGGACCGATACGACGTCGCTGATGCCCATGCGCAGGGTCTGCTCGCCCGGCTTGTCGGCCAGGGTCATCGTCTTCTCGTGCTGCTTCCCGTCCTTCGTCGTGATGAGGAGGTCCGCCCGGGTCGGCCTGGCGCCCTTCTGGAAGACCTCCGCCTTCGTCGAGACGCCCGTGTGGACCGTGACGCCGACCAGCCGGAACGGGTCCTCGAACTCCGCCGTCAGCGCGTCGCCCGTCTTCGGCGCGCCCCAGTACGTGTTCGTGACACCGTCCACCGCCGCCTTCGCCGGGTGTCCGGGGGCGGCCTCGTTCGCGGTGACCTTGAGCGGGCTCACCTCGCCCGTACCGCCGAGCTTGTCCCGTACGTCCTCCACGACGTAACGGCCCGCCGGGATCAGCAGGAAGCCCGCGACCAGGAGCCCCGCGATCACCAGGGCGATGAGGCTGCCGCGCAGCAGCCTCCCCGAGCCCGCCCGCACCCGGCGGTTGAACGGCCACCGGGTCCGCCACCAGGGCAGCGGTGCCGCCTGGGCACGGGGCTTCAGGGGCTCGGCGCAGTTCCGGCAGAACGTGCGGCCCGGGCGGTTGTTCGTGCCGCAGGAGGGGCACGGCTCGCCGTCCGGTTCGTCGTCCGCCGCCGCCGTCCTGACGGTGGGGCGGGCGGCGATCGGTACGCCGGGCAGGACCGCGCCGATGGGCTCCTCGGCCGGACCCGGCACCGGCTCCGGCGGCTTCGGCCGCGCGGGCTGTACGGGGGCGGGCGCGGGGGGCCGCGGGGCGGCCGGGGGCGGGGCGGGGGCCGTCCGGGGCTCCAAGGCCGGGACCGGCTCGGGCGTGGGGGGCGCGGCGGGCGCGGCGGGGCGCGGGGCCGGGTCCGGCGTAGCGGCCGGCTCCGGCTCCGGGGACCGCCTCCACGCCGAGCGCCGCGTCGCACGCGGCTCCGGGACGGGGGCCGGGTCCGGGTCGCGCGCGGGGGGCGCGGCGGGGCTCGGGGGCGTGCGTCGCTCCGGCTCGGGGGCCGGGTCCGGCGCGGGCGCGGCGGGGCCCGGGGCCGTACGCCGCTCCGGTTCCGGTGCCGGTGGCGCGACCGGGTCCGGGTCCGGCGCCGGGGGTGCGTCCGGCTCCGCCGGGTCCGGGTGCGGCCCCCCGGGCCGTACCCGCGTCGACCAGCCCAGATACGTACCGCAGCTTCCGCAGAAGTCCTCGTCGTCCGCGTTCGCGGCGCCGCAGGTCGGGCATGGGCGGGTCATGCGGGGCTCCCTGTGATCTCGACCCGGCAGGTCAGGTGCGCCGGGCAGGAGGCGCGGACCACCGCCAGGACGCGGGCCTCGTCCAGGGGGCGGTCCGACCGGATCCGGACCAGCAGTTCGCCCGTCGGGGCGGGCGGCAGCGCGGAGTCCGGCTCGGACGACCACGAGACGCCGCCGCCGTCCTGGATGTCCGCCTCCACGCCGAAGCAGAGGCGCAGGTGGTCCGCCAGGCCCCGGCGGGTGCCCCGGCGGCGGTGGATCTCCACGGCGCGGGCGACGGCGGCGCGGCGGCGGTCCTCCGGCCAGGACGGGTCGATGCCCGCGCCGACCCAGGAGGAGAGCCAGGGCAGGAAGTCGTCCGGGGTCAGGGCCGGGTCGAAGTAGGCCGGGAGGTTGTCGAGCGTGGACAGGACCGGGGCGAGGACGGTGTCCAGGCCCGCCGTGAAGCGCTGGGCGAGGTCGTCGTCCGCGTAGAGGGCGGGCAGCAGCGCGCCGATCGGGTAGCGGCTGGGGAGGCCGGGGACGGCGGCCCGGGTCATCGGCGCTCACCGGGCCCGGCGGCGGTGACCGCGATCTGGTGCTGGTGGGAGAAGACCAGGGCGTTCGGGGCGATGTCGATGCGGTCCACCGCCCCGCCGCGCCTCCCGGTGAGCGGGTCGGCGGGGAACAGGCGGACCTCGTCGACCAGGCGGACGCCGGGCACGGCCTGGAGGGCGGCGAACACCTCCCCGTACTGCACGGGCCTGCCGAACGGCCAGCCGGTGCCGTCCGCGCCGCCCCTCAGCGGGTCGATGAGGCGGAAGAGCGCGTCGAGCGCGGCGGCCCGGACGCGGTCCGTTTCGCCCTCGTCCGCGACCAGGCCCGCGACGACGGTGACGCCCTGGTAGGCGGGGGGTTCGACCACCAGGCGGGTGCCGACGAGCCGCCGTTCGTCCAGGCGTCCGGCCACCGCCGCGAGCACGGAGTCCGGCGGGACCAGCTGCTCGAAGCGGAGCCGGCCGCCCTCGTCCGGGACCGCGTCGGGCACGACCAGGACGCGGACCGCGCCGCCCTCGCCCGGGGCGGCGGGCAGGCAGCGGACCCGGCGCAGCGAGGGCGCGGCCTCGCGGGCGATCGCCTCGTGGTCCTCGGCGGTGACGGCCCGCTCCTGGACGCGGAGGATCTGCGGCGCGCGCAGCTTCGCGTTCTCGACGGTCTCGCCGTCCACGCCGCCGCGCGCCGCCTCGCGGTTGTCGACCCCGGCGACGTACGGGACGGAGCTGCGCAGGACGCGGATCGCGCCGCGCGCCACGTTCCCGGCGGCGCCGCCGCCCGTGCGGTAGCGGGCGAGGCGGATGTGGGCGCCCTTCGGGGGCACCGCCCCGTACGCCCGCATGGTGCCGTCCGCCTCGCGCACCTCGGGCGGGAAGGCGAACCGGCCCGCGACGGCGTCGATCACCACGTGCCGGTCGCCCGGCCCGGAGGCGCCGAAGTGGTCGACCGGGGTCCAGGTCTGCCAGCCGTCGGCCGACGACACCTCCACGAGCGGCGGTTCCCCGTCGAGCAGGACGGGCGTCCGGGGCGCGGCGAACGTCTGGCCGGCCACGCCCTCGGAGGTCCCGAGCGGCACGTCGTGCACGGTCTCCGCGTGCTCGACGCCGGCCGTGCCGCCGACGGTGAAGACCTCGGCCTCGCGGATCGTCGGGGACTCGGAGTAGAAGGGCTGGCCGGGGGAGGCCTCGGTGACCCGGCAGCGCAGCCAGCCCGCGCGGATGCCCGCGGTGACGGACTCGGTGTGCCCGGCGGGCACGAACACCGTGATCTCGCCGGGCTTGTTGAGCCCGCCGGTGGAGTCGACGCCGGTCGCGCACGGCACCCAGCGGGCGCCGTCCCACGCCTCCCAGGCCAGCGGCGGCTGCCGGGGGTCGACGCCGACGCCCTCGACCCGGCTGTCCAGGCGTACGGCGACGATGCAGCGGGGCACGGCGGTGGGCAGTCCGAACAGGAGGGCGTCGCCGGGCTGGGGCCGGGCCTGGAAGCAGGGGATGTCCCGGCCCTCGGCGAGCGGCGCGGTGCGGTCGGTCTGCTCGCCGGACGCCGGGACCGTGACCAGGCGGACGAGGGAGCTCGGCACGATCGCCAGGTCCTCGCCGGTCGAGAAGACGACCGCCTCCTCCGTCTCTCCGCGCGCGGTCGCCACCTCCGTGCCGGCCGGCAGGCGCACGGTGTCCGGCTGGGGTGCGGACAGCCAGAAGTCGACGTCGGCGCGGGCGGCCGTCGGCGGGAACAGCCGCACGCCGAGCAGGTCCAGGAAGGCGAAGTAGTTGCGGTCCGGCACCCGGTTCAGCCGGTACAGGAGCTGGTCGACCATGTAGGCGAACGTCTCGATCAGCGTGACCCCGGGGTCCGACACGTTGTGGTCGGTCCACTCGGGCGAGCGCTGCTGGACGTACCGCTTGGCCTCGTCCACGAGCTGCTGGAAGCGGCGGTCGTCCAGATTGGGCGGGGTCAGGGACATCAGCGGGCTCCCGCCTCGGGGATCGTATAGAAGGGGAAGACGAGGTTGCGCAGGTCGTTGGTGGACCGGACGGTGTAGTGCACGTCGATGTAGAGCGTGCCTTCCTCGACGGTGTCGTACGCGACGACCACGTCCCGGACCTCGATGCGCGGCTCCCAGCGCTCCAGGGACGTGCGCACCTCATGGGCGATCCGCCCGGCGGTCGCGCCGTCGCCGGGGGCGAAGACGTACTCGTGGATGCCGCAGCCGAATTCGGGGCGCATGGGGCGTTCGCCGGGCGCGGTGCCGAGGATCAGGCCGATCGACTCCTCGATCTCCTGCTCGCGCTCGACCATGCCGATGCCGCCCGTGGCGCCGACGCGCAGCGGGAAGCCCCAGCCGCGCCCGATGAACCCGTGCTCGCTCATATCGGGCCGCCGATCAGGACGTTGGGCGCGCCCATGACGATCTTCGCACCGCAGGTCGTGGTGTCGCCCATGCGGGCGGCGGGCAGCCCGCCGATCAGGACCGCGCCGCCGACGGCCGCCGCCGGGTTCGGCATGACGACGTTCCCCGGGCCGAGCAGGGCGTGCGGGGGCACGACGCACACGTGCAGGCTTCCGGTGACGGCGGCCGGCTTGCCTCCGATCAGCACGGTGGCGACGGCCACCGCGCCCGGGGGCGGGGTGCCGATGACGCCACCGTGGACGGTGGGGTCGCCCGTACGGGCTGCCTGGGGCATGGCTGTTGGTCTCCTCGGTGGGGCGGGGCGTCAGTTGATGCGGACGAGTGCGGCCTTCAGGACGGCGAGCAGGCCGCCGTCGACGGTGACGCCGGTCTTGCCGCTGACGGTCACCTGCTTGCCCTTCAGATGGATGTCCCCGACGCCCGCGTCGAGCGTGATCCCGGTGCGGCCGAGCGACAGAGAGCTGAGGACCCGGGAGGTGCCCCGGGCGTACACCTTCAGCGCGATCTCGCCGCGCCGCTCGTCGAGCACGATTTCCAGCTGCTCGTCACCGGTGGCGAGCCGGACGCCGGACGGTCCGCGCGGGGTGTCGAGCAGTTCGATCCGGTTGCCCGAACGGGACACCAGGGAGCGGCGGTTGACCTTGCCGCTGGTCGGGTCCACGAGCGGGACGTCGTGCGGGGACGGTTTGTCGACGCCGTTGTAGAGGCCGCCGAGCACGTACGGGCTGTCGATCAGGCCCTGTTCGAAGCCGACCAGCACCTCGTCGTTGACCTCGGGGCTGAAGACCCCGCCGCCGCCCTGCCCGCCCCACTGCACCGTACGGACCCAGTCCGTGACGTACGTGTCGTCCAGCCAGGGGAACTTCAGCCGCACCGAGCCGCGTTCCTTGCCCCGGCCCTCGCGGATGTCGGTGACGACGCCGATCGCGAGGCCCGGCATGCGGGGGCCCGGCACGGGCGCGCCCTGGCCGCCGGTGAGGCCGGCCAGCGAGCGGTCCGGATCGGTGCTGACCAGCACGGTCGTCCGGTAGCCGTCGTGCGGGTCCAGGGTGTGGTGGGCGGCGGTCGCGGTGTAGCGCCCGGCGAACGCGGGGCCGACGTTGCCGAGGGCGACCGGCTCGCCCGCCCGCAGCTTCGGGTTGCCCTCGGCGACCGCCTCGATCTCGCCGAAGCCGGAGGCGACCCGTCCGGCCACGGCACCGGCGACCGCGCGGGCCTCGGCCTGGGTCCGGTACGGGGTGTCGGCGACGGTCATCCGGGCGTTCTTCCCGAACAGGGCGGCGGCCGAGGACGGGTTGGCGCCCGGCGTCACGGTGTCGGAGCGGACGGACTGCTCCCGGGCGACCAGCCGGACCTTGTTCTCCACGTCCCAGCCGCGCACCTCCACGCTGTCCGCGCCGTCCGCCCCGGTCAGCACGGCCCGGAGCGCCAGCAGGTTGCGGCCGTACTCCAGGACCATGGGGTGCTTGGCGGCGGAGGTGGACGGGGCGGGCGCCGAGGCGGCGGGCTTCGGCTTCACGAACTGGAGCACGCCCTTCTCGTCCACCAGGACGTGCGCCCCGCACTCCCCCGCGAGGTACTGGAGGAAGTCCCAGTCCGAGACGTTCGGCTGGGTCAGCTGCTTGTACATCACCGGGGCCGCCTCGACCTTCCCGCACGGCAGCCCGGCCCCGGCGGCGACCTTGCGGACGATGTCGGCGGCCTTCATGTTCCGGTACGCGACCACCTTGCGGCCGCGCTTCAGCCGGTGCGCCTTGGAGAACGCGCGGACGACGGTGAACGAGCCCGTGGTGTCGCTGTCCAGTTCCAGCGCGGTCACCTCGCCCGTGAACAGCCGCTCGCGCGCCCGTTCCTGGACGGTGACCACGGAGATCTTCAGCTCGGTGCCGATCGTGATCCCGGTGGCGGTGAGCAGCGTGTGGTACGGGTCGCGGTACGTCAGCACGGCGCCGGCCGGCAGGCCGATGTTCTCGTCCACGGCGCAGCTCACCAGCTGGGCGGCCCACGCCTGGGGCAGCTCGGCGGGCGCCTCCACGATGGGGTCGGCGGCGAAGGAGCGGGCGGGACCGGTCATCGGGCCGCCTCCGGTACGCCTTCCTCGGCCGCGCTGTCCTCCAGCGCGGGCACCAGGAGTTCGCTGCCCGGGGGCAGGTGCATGGGGTCGTCGATGCCGTTCGCCTCCGCGATCGTGCGCCAGGCGGTGGCGTCGCCGTACTCCCGCCAGGCGAGCAGCGGCAGGCTGTCCCCGGCGACGACCGTGTGCGTGCGCCGCGCCTCCCGCGAGCCGGACGTCGGGTTCTGCCCGGCCGGGTCGACGCTCGCCTCCTCGATGGACAGCGAGCAGGTGGCGCGCAGCGGCTTCCCGTCCACGTCGAACAGCGTGTACGACACGGAAAGGCTCGACAGCACCCCGTCGAACGACGTCGTCCGCGAGGTCCCCCAGTCGAACCGCACCCACGGGCTCGACGGCTTCTTCCGGCCCAGGCTGCTCGGCGTCGGCACGCAGGCCGTCATCAGCTGCTCGACCGCGTTCTCCACGGAGTTGTCGTGCGTGGCGGTGGCGTCCAGGAACACGTCGAGCGACAGCGAGCGGGGTCCGCTGCCCACGAACTCGGGCAGCGCGGACTCGCCCGCCGTGCGGGACGGGGTGCGGCGCCACTCGGTGGACTTGCGCAGCGAGAGCGTCGCCGGGTTGAACTGGAGCGTCAGCTGGGCGAGGGTCCCGCCCGGCTTGGCGCCGACGTCCGACGGCGGCTCCATGATGGTCAGCTGTGCGCGGGTACGGCTCGTGCGGGCTGCGGCTGGCACGGGGTCCCTCCTTCCACGACGTGTTCCCGACCGTTCATCAGGAGGTCACCAGCCCCTCGTGCGCGATCTCCAGCGTCTCGACCGCCGCCTGGGAACTGGCCGGGTCGAAGGAGGGCCCCTGCCAGCGGACCGGCACGATCCCCTGGATCTGCCAGCTGACGATCCGGCTGAGGTCGGGACGCAGGGCGACGATCTCGCCGTCCTTGCGTTCGACGCGCTGCGTCGTCTCGTTCAGCCAGCGCGCGATCTTGAGCGTGTCGGCGGTGACGGGGCGGGTCAGCGTGATGTTGGTCCAGGTGATCCGCCCGGGCAGCTGCCAGGTGTACCCGTTGTTGCCGCCCTCGGCGTACTGCTCGATCTCCACCTCGGCGCCCAGGCCGGAGCAGGTGTGGAACGCGCCGAGGTCGCTCCCGCCGATGGTGAGCTTGAAGAACACGCTCGTCGCGAAGATGTTGTCCGTCATCCGTTGCTTTCCTTCTCCAGCGCTTCCCTGTCAGCGGCGGCCGTCGTACGGACGTCCGGAACGTTCCCGGCCGCGCCGCAGATCGGCCCTGAGGAGCCGGGCGACGGGGTCGATCAGGCGCCGGGCGAGGTCTTCGACGTCCACGTCCGGGGCGGGCTCGGCGGGGCGTGCGGGCGCGGGGCCCTGGGCGGGCTGCCGCTGGACGACGGTCACCGGCACGCCGGCGAGTCCGGCTCGGGCCACGGCACGCTGGACCGCCTGCGCGTTGGCCTGCGTGGTCGCCTGCGCGTTCACCTGCGCGGGCGGTGACTGGCCGGTCCGGGGAGCGGACGGCCGTACGGCCAGGGGCTGCGGTACGCCGGCGGGGGCGCCGCCCGCCTCCGGCCCGGGCCCCGGAGCGGGGGCGCCGGTCTCCGCCACCACCGGCATCGCGAGGCGCTGCACCGGGGCGGCGGGGGCGGCGAAGACGCCGGGGGGCGTCCTTCCGGGGAGCGGGGGTCCCTGGTCGGCGGGCGGGACCGTGCGGGCCGGGAGCGGCGCGTGCGGGCGCGGCGGGGCGACGGGGTCGGCGGCGACCCGCTGGACGACGGGCCGTGCCTCCGCCTCCCGGCGCGGGGTGTCGCGGCGCCAGGTGGCCGGCACGACGGGCCGGGTCGGTGCGGCGGACTCACGGGCGGTGAAGCCCTCGGCGGCGCCCGTATGCACGGTGAGGGTGCGCCCCGCGAGGAGCGCGCGGGCGCGCTGGACGGGGGCGGGCCGGGGCGTGTGGCGGGAGGGGACGCGCTGGATGCGGACGGGTGCGGTGGCGTCGGGGGTGCGGTGTGCGGGGGGCGCGGGGGGCGCGGTGCTCAGGGGCATCGCGGGGGGCGTGACGGGGCCCGGCTGCGGGGCGGCCGGCTGCGCCCGGCGCGGGCCGTCGCTCCCGGTCCCGGCGGTCGGCGGGAGGACGGAGAGCGGTGCGCCGAGACCGCCCCGGGTGCGGGCCTGGGAGCCGGGGCCGGTGGACGGAGTGCCGGGGGCCGGGGGCGCGGTGGTGGCGCTGTCGGGGGTCTGCCGCTGGACGACGGGCAGCGCGGGGCCGCCCGCGTCACGGGTGGGCGGGGCGAAGGGGGCGGCGCCCGCCGGGAGTTCACGCAGAGGCTTGCCCAGGGTGGGGCGCGTGCCGCGCCCGGGGGCCGCGGAGGCGGGAGCCTCCGCTTGCCGCTGGACCACGGGAAGACCGGGCCCGGCCGGGGCGGCGGGCGCGGAGGGCTCCGGGACGGCGGACGCGTCTGCCTGGCGCTGGACCGTGGGCGGCTGCCCGTCCCGGGACGGGCGCACGGAGGGACCGGGGGCCGGACCGGTGGACGCGTCCACTTGGCGCTGCAGCACGGGCAGGGCGGGCCCGCCCGGGGCACCCGCCTCTCCGGCGGGAGCGGCCACGGACGGCTGCCCACCCAACGTCGGGCGCACGGACGGACCGGCGGACGCGGACGCGTCCGATTGCCGCTGCACCACCGGCAGCGCGGGCCCGCCCGACGCACCCGCATCTCCAGCGGGAGCGGTGACGGACGGCTGCCCACCCAACGTCGGGCGCACGGACGGACCGGCCGCCGCACCGCCGGACGCGTCCACCTCGCGCTGCACCACCGGCAGGGCGGGCCCGCCCGGGGCACCCGCCTCTCCGGCTGACGCCGCCACGGACGGCTGCCCACCCAACGTCGGGCGCACGGACGGACCGGCCGCCGCTCCCCCGGACGCGTCCGCCTCGCGCCGCACCACCGGCAGGGCCGGCCCGGGGTGCTCCGGGGTGACGGGCGCATCCGTCCGGCGCTGGACCACCGGCAGGGCGTGGCTGCCCGGTTCCGCCACGGGCGGCTGCCCGTCGAGGGTCGGGCGTACGGAGGGACCGGCCGCCGCACCTGCGGACGCGGGCGCGTCGGATTGCCGCTGCACCACGGGCAGCGCGGGCCCGGGCGGCTTCGGACCGGCGTCGGCGGGTGCACCCGGGGGAACGGCCACGGAGGGCAGTTCGCCCAGGGGCTCGCCCAGAGGCGGACGGACCGCAGGTCCGGCGGGCGCGTCCGCCTGCCGCTGCACCACCGGCAGGGCGGGCCCGCCCGGGGCGGCCGGCGCGAGGCGCTCCGGGGTGGCGGGCGCGTCCGTCCGGCGCTGCACCACCGGCACCTCCGGTGCGGACGGAGCCGGCCGGGCTGCCCCGGAGGGCCGTTCGCCCGAGGGCTCGCCCGGCTGAGGGCGTACCGAAGTGACGGCGGACGCGTCCGCCTGGCGCTGGACCACCGGCAGCTCCGACCCGCCGGCGGAAGGCGGCCCACCGGCGGAAGGCGGCTCGTCCGCCCGCCGCGCCGCCGGCCCCGCTCCGGGCTGCAGCGCGCCCAAGGGGGCGCCGAGCCCACGGCGTACCGGAGGCGTCCCCGCGTGCGGTGCGGGCACCGCCGTGGAGGGGACGGCGGACAGGGTGCGCGGAGTCGTCGCCGGGCGGCGCGCGACGGTCAGCGGGGGCGCGGTGCGGCGGGCGCGTACGGGGGCGGGAGTCGCCCGCGGGGGCGCGGGCGTCGCACCGGCCCCGGGCGGGCGGGACGCCGATCCGGCCACGGCCGGGACCACGCGCCTGGGCGCGGGCGCGCTCCGGCCCGCCGGGGCGGCCTCCCCCTCACCCGGTGCCGGAGGCGCCGGCGGTGCCGAGGGCGCGTCCACCGCGCGCAGCACCAGCGGCGTCCCCGAGGGGCCGCTACGGGGCGTGCCCGGCGTCCGGGTCACCCCGTGGATCCGCCCCACCGGGGCGGACGGGAGCACGGCGTGGCCCAGGTCGCCGTCGCTGTAGGCGACGTTCTGCCAGGAGGCGAGGCGGGACCGGAAGCGCAGGCCGTCGCTGACGCCGATCGAGGACCGGGCGACGGTCACCGTCGGCGGCGCGACGCGGCGCCAGCCGCCGTCCCAGTCCGCGCCGGGACGCGGAGAGGCGGGGCCCGGCGCCTGGGCGTCCCCGGCACCGGGCACCGGAGCCCGGTCCGCCTCGGGGACGCCCGCCACCGGACGCTTCCGGAACCAGCCCCTCAACTCCACGCCTTCACCCGCTCTCGTTCACGCGGGTGTTGATCCGCGCAATCTCCCTCACCCATTCCTGCCGCTCACCGTGGGTGAGGTCGAGGATCTCCTCGCGCTGCCAGTGGAAGTGGTAGGCGATGTACGCGATCTCCTCCCGCAGCCGGGAAGGCGCGTACGTCACGATTCCCCCAGGCGCTCACCCGACAGGTCCACCTCGAACGAGCCCTGGCACAGCGGGCAGGTGACCGCCGCGTGGGTGTGGCCCTCGCTGTTGATGCGGCGGTAGAAGTCCTGGAGGAACGCCACGTCGGTCGCGTACATCCGCTCGACCACCCCCGCGTGCACGTCGGTGATCGTGCCGAGGCGGGTGATGACCTGGCTCAGGAGCACCACGCTCAGATAAGCGGGGTTCTCCTTGACCCGGAGGTCGATCTGCGGACGCAGCTCGTCGCGGGCGGTGGCGAGCCGCATGGTCCCGGTCCGGTGGGTCCGGCCCTCGTCGTCCACGTAACCGCGCGGCAGCTCGAAGTCGAACTCGTCGGGCCGACGGGCGGCCGGGGGCGGCGCGGGGGCGGGGGCCGGGGCCTCGGGCTGCGCCGGCGCGGCGGCGGCGAGGCTGTCCAGGACCTCCTCCAGACCGCCGCCGGAAACGGTCCTGCGCCTCATTCGACCACGATCTCCTCAAAGGTGATGGTGACCGTCTCGGTCGCCGCGCTGGACTCGCCGGCCTTCAGCGAGGGGCCCTCCCAGCGGCTGGCCCAGCCCTGCATCAGCTGGATGCGGCGGACGGTGTCGCCCTTGGAGTCCTTGATCTCGATGGTGAGGTTCTGCCGCGCGGTGTCGACGGCGCCGTTGTTCAGCGTCTCCTTGATCCACTTGG
The DNA here is from genome assembly GCF_049844595.1 of Streptomyces sp. DT224. NCBI lineage: Bacteria > Bacillati > Actinomycetota > Actinomycetes > Kitasatosporales > Streptomycetaceae > Streptomyces > Streptomyces sp. DT224. The sequence goes on along the minus strand of NZ_JBNCLI010000009.1, from coordinate 237,816 downwards.
TGAACTCGCTGCTCTTGTCGAGTCCCCGGGTGATCGTCACCTCGCCGGCCTGCCGCGCGCCGGGCTGCTTGCGGATGATCTGCTTGCCGGTGGAGGTCACCTGCCGGACCTCCACCACCTCTTCCTCGACGGTCAGGCCGCTGATCTCCTGGATGGACTCCACGAGATAGCCGCCGAGCTGCACGCCGAAGACGTGGGTGGAAAGAGCGTCGCCCTCTGCCATGACTGTGTGTCACCTGTTCCGTTCGCTGCCGCTGTCTGTCGCCTGCTGGGTCACCGCGTAAGGGGGACGGCCGTCACTCGTCCACGAGGCTGGTGCTGTCCGAGAACTGCGAGAGCCGGAAGACGACGAACTCCGCCGGCTTCACCGGCGCGACGCCGATCTCGCAGACGACCTGGCCGAGGTCGATGGACTCCTGCGGGTTGTTGTCCCGGTCGCACTTGACGTAGAACGCCTCCTCTGCCGTACGGCCGAAGAGCGCTCCCCGGCGCCACTCCTCGGAGAGGAACGCGGTGACGTTGCGCCGGATGCTCGACCAGAGGCGGTCGTCGTTCGGCTCGAAGACGACCCACTGGGTGCCCAGGAGGATCGACTCCTCCAGGTAGTTGAAGAGCCGGCGGACGTTGAGGTAGCGCCAGGCCGGGTCGGAGGAGAGGGTGCGGGCGCCCCAGATCCGGATGCCCCGGCCGGGGAACGCGCGCACGCAGTTGACGCCGATCGGGTTCAGCAGGTCCTGCTCGCCCCGGCTCAGGCGGAGTTCGAGGTCGAGCGCGCCCCGGATGACCTCGTTGGCCGGGGCCTTGTGCACGCCGCGTTCGCCGTCGCTGCGGGCCCAGACGCCGGCGACGTGGCCGCTCGGCGGCATGAGGGTCTGGCGGCCGGTGGCCGGGTCGAGGACCTTGAGCCAGGGGTAGTACACGGTCGCGTAGCGCGAGTCGTAGCCGGCGTCGTCGTTGCGCCAGGTGCGGACGCGCTGGGCGTTCATGCCGGGCGGGGTGTCCAGGACGGCGACCCGGTCGCCCATCTGCTCGCAGTGCGCGATGAGGGCGAGCTGGACGGCCCGGACTCCCTCGTCGTCGATGTCGCCGCGCTGGTGGGCGCTCATCAGGTCGGGGACGGCGACCATGGTGATCTCGTCGATCGCCTCGAGGGCCGCGATGCCGGTACGCGCGGACGCGTCGCCCACGTACTCGGTGGGGCCGGTCCGGCCGGTGGTGCTCGTCTCCGGGGCGGCGGGGGCGAGGGTGAGGCTCTGCTTCTCGGGGCGGGTCTGCGCCGCTCCGGGCTGCTCGGTGACCTCGATGAGCTTGGACTGGCGGGCCTGGGTGACGAGGTAGCCCTTGACGTTCTTGCGTACGGAGGTGTCGAAGGTCTCCACCACCTTGCCGCCCTGACGGACCAGCAGGCGGAAGCGGTCCTCCGGCGGGTTCTCGCCCTCGGCGTCGGCGACCTCGATGGAGATCCCGTCGCCCGCGCCCTGCCGGGCCGAGACCAGGAAGCCTCCGACGGCCACGGAGGGGGCCGTCGCGGGCGCGCCGTCCTGCGGCGCGTCCTCGGCGGGGCCGCCGATCCGGACGATGTAGGCGGCGCCGCCGCCGTTGCTGAAGAACCCGTGGACGGCGAGCGTCAGATACGTGTCCGGGGTGAAGGTGCCGAACGTCGAAACGTACTGGTCCCAGCTGGTCACCAGCGTCGGCCGGTGGAAGGGGCCGGTCTCCGCGAAGCCGACGAAGGCGGCGACCGCGGTGCCGACACCCTCGATGGGCCGTGCTCCGGACTGCACCTCCTCCACGTAAACACCTGGGGTGAGGTACGACGGCATGCTCGCTCCTTCGGCTGGTCAGTCGTTCGCACGCCCAGTCTTGCCAGGGCGTGCGCGGGGCAGTAGGTCTCAAAGTCCTGGCCGGGGGGCAGGGTCGCTGCCTTTCCGGGGCGGTGCGTCCGCACACGGGGCGCGAGGGATTGGATTCAGCCAGAAAATAGCGAGCCGTTCGGCGAGATCGGCTGGATTTCTCCGGTCGCCCCGGGGAACCGAATGAGTCCCGATCCGCTCCGTCGAGCGCACGGCCCAGTGGTCCAGTCCCTTCACCGCACACGAAAATGACCGGGAATCACCCGGGAAACGCCGGAATTGGCCCGCTGCCCGCACTCCGGGCATTTGCGCGTCCAGTCGTTACGGGTGTGTCCGGGTGTGTGAAGGGACACACCCGGATGAACACTCGGTGGCGCATCCCCGCAGGTGGGAAACCCGTCTGTTCACGTAGCCGGAACAGAAGGCCTGGAATCCGGCGCTATCGTTCGTCTCGCGAAACATCGCTCAGCACGCCGCTGACATTGAGCACTTGGTGACATCCGGAAGCCTGCTTACCGGTGGCCGGAGTCCCAGGCTTGGCGCAGGTCACGGAAACGGTGACCGCCGCCTTCTCCGGTATCTGAATGGGGGTGACCCAGTGGTAGTCCTGGTTCCTGAACGTCTCCAAGGCAATGGTGGTGATCTTCCGCTGCCCGAAGGAGATGGTCAGCAGCCCCTCGTCGCCCTGGAAATTGGCCACGACGATGTCCGTGACACCGAAGGTCTTCCCTTCCGGGACCACATAGGTACCGGTCTTCCGGCCGCCGGCACCCGTCTGCACGTCGATGGTCTGGGAGCTCTGCTGGCCGCCGGCCGAGCCGGTGCCGCCCGTGGAACCGGTGGAGCCGGCCGAGCCGGAGCCGCCCGTGGCACCGCCGGACCCTTCGGCGCCTCCCGCGCCCTGCCCCTTGCCCTGGGGCTCCTGCTGTCCGCCCCCGGAGGCCGAACCGCCCTGTGCGGGCTGCCGGTTCTCCTCCTGCGCGGCCTTGGCGCCCGCCTCCTTGGCGGTGCTGCGGACGGCCGGGCGCACCAGCGCGAACCAGGCGAGCAGCAGCGCGAGCACCGCGGCGAGCAGGATCAGCAACCACTTCGGGAACAGCGGGAGTTGGGCGAACTCGCCGGGCAGCGGCTCCGGCCGCCCCTCCCGGGGGCCCTCGGCCCCGGCGTCCTCCGGCTCTCCGGCCACGACCTCGAACGGCCAGGCGGCCGGCGCGCCGAACCAGATCAGCTTCCGGGCCCGGACCTTGAGGCCCGCCTCGGCGGACTCGCCGGGCTCCAGCTTCCTGCGCTCCGGCGTGAACGCGAGGCGCAGCTCCTCGCCGGGCTGCCGGGCGCCCAGGGACACCTCCGTGGGAGCGTTCCCACGGTTCTGTACGACGGTACGGAAGCGGGCCCCCAGCCAGCCCCGGCGGCGCCCGGGTTCCAGGCGGGCGCGCAGCTCGTGGAACGGCTCGACCACCACCGTCATCTCGGGAACGGCCACCGACTCGGGGTGCTCGGCGGGCAGTACGCGTATGCCCAGGGGCTTCTCACCGGCCCGGACCTCGTGGGAGCGGGGCGGCGCGAACCGCACCGTGACGGTCTCGGAGGTGCCGGGGTAGAGGGAGACCCGGGCCGGCTCCACCGTGGTCCACGCCGCGCAGTCGCCGACCACGTCGAGGGTGTACGCCTCGACGATGTCCCCGTCGTTGCGCACGGTCAGCGTGGTCGTCGCTTCGGCGCCGGGCGACACCGTCACCGTGGGCATTGCGAGTTCGGCAGATGTGGTCACCCTGCGACGCTAGGCCGCGCCGTGCCCCCGGCAGCAGGGGCGCGAGGGCAATGTGCGGGCAGGGGCGGTGCCCCGGGGGCACATCCGCGCCGGACGCCGGCACCGCATCCCCGCGCCAGGTCCCCCTGCACCCCTTGGACGAACGCGTACCCGATCCCACGTACCGGAAACCGGCGGAAGCGGCCCAGAAGGACGAGACCATGACCACGATCACGACAGACATGACGACGACGGGGGCGGCGGGCCCGCGCGGCCTCGCGCCGCCCGAGCAGCCCGCCCCCGGCATACCCGCCCCGGCGTCCGGCCGGGTTTCGGTGGCGGTGTACGCGGAGGACCTGATCCTCCGGACCGGGGTGGTGCAACAGCTGCGCCGGCGCCCGGAGATCGAGCTGATCCCGGACGAGGAGGCGGACCGGGCCCAGGTGTCCCTGGTGGTGGTGGACGTGGTGAACGAGGCCGCCGTCCGGCTCCTGCACCGCCTCCAGCGCAACACCGCGACCCGGACCGGCCTGGTCGTCGGGTACTTCGAGGCGGGTGCCCTCCAGACCCTGATCGAGTACGGGGTGGCCGCCGTGCTGCGGCGCGGGGAGGCCGACCAGGACCGGCTGGTCCACCTCGTGACGGCCATCGCCAAGGGCGAGGGGGTCCTTCCCGGGGACCTCCTCGGCAAGCTCATCGACCACGTCAGCAGCCTGCACCGCTCGGTCCTGGACCCGAGGGGCCTCTCGCTGTCCACGCTCACGACACGCGAGGCGGAGATGATCCGGCTGGTGTCGGAGGGCTACGGAACGGCGGAGATCGCGCAGAAGACCTCGTACTCCGAACGCACCGTCAAGAACGTGCTGCACGAGGTCGCGACGCGGCTCAACCTGCGCAACCGGGCGCACGCGGTGGGGTACGCGATGCGGCACGGGCTCATCTGACGCCCCGTCCGGCACCGGGAGGGCAGCCGCCGTTGCCCCCTCGGTGCCCCCGCCCGCCCTCCGGCGAACGGGCCGGACTCCGCGAAGTCCGGCGCACCCCGGCGAGGACCCGGTCCGGAGCGGGCCGCCGGGACCGCTCCAGCCGCAAAGGGCACCCGCTCTTCCCCCGCCCCGGGTACTCCCGGCCCTGTTCCGCCGGCCCCATGGACGGGATGCTCGTCGTGGAGAACCATCGATTCAGACTGCGAGGTGGACTGTGGGCGGTCCGAGGGGTACCCGGCTGCACCGGCTCGGCGCGGCGGTGGTGCTGCTGACGCCGTTGCTGGTGGCGGGCTCCGTGTCCGCCCCGCAGGGCGTCCAGCCGGCCGCAGCCGCGTCGAAGAAGGTGACCGACACCGGGCGGATCGTCTTCGCCGGTACGGGGCACCGCAGCCTCGGCCGGGTCACGTCGCAGACCGCCACCGAGGACCTGTTCGAGAGCGACGACCCGGCCCACTACGACCAGGACGCCTACGGGCGCGGTGACGCGCTCGTCTTCACCAGCCTCCGGGACGAGGCGCGCCCCCAGGTCTACCTGCGCCGCGCGGACGGCTCCGTACTGCGGCTGACCCGCGGCATGGACGCCGCGCACCCCGAGCTGTCCCCCGACGGGAAGACCGTCGTCTTCGACTCGCCCGGGAACGGCGGCCGCCGGGATCTGTGGTCGGTGCCCGCCGACGGGTCCGGGAAGACGCGGCAGCTGACGGACACCCCGGACGAGGAGACGTCCCCGACGCTCTCCCCCGACGGCACCCGCATCGCGTACGCGAGCGACGGCGGCCCGGAGCGGGGCACGCAGATCTACGCACGCGACCTGGACGGCGGCCCGGTGAAGTGCCTCAGCAACAGCGCTGAGGGCGACGCGGACGAACCCGAGTGGAACCCGGACGGCGACGACGAGGCCCACCGGTCGCGCGTCGTCTACACCGTCCACGTCACGCCCGCCTCCAAGGAGGACACCGGGCACCGGCTGCGGGTCACCGACGGGCCGGGGACGAGCCGCCCCGTGTTCGCCACCGGCCTCGGCTCCGACTGGGGCACCCGGTCGGCGGCCTGGCTCCCCGACGGAGAAGGGCTGTACTTCCTCAGCCCGAACACGGACTGCGGGTGCTCCGTCTACGACCACGTCTACGGGATCACCTCCCTCGACGGCCCCACCCCGACGAAGCTGCTCGACGACGACCGCGAGGTCGGGCCCCCGGCGGCGCTCGTGATCGCCGGCACACCGACCCCGGTGGTCCCCCGCAGGACCACCGAGGACCCCGCCCTCGTCACGCTCCAGGACATGCGGCAGGACGGCTCCGACCCCCGCGACCTCCGGCTCGACGTGCTGCGCGAGGACCCCGCGGCCCGGACCAACACCAGCGACGACCCGGCCGTCGACCCGCTGTTCCACCCGGCCGACGGCTACGACCCCTGGACCGAGCGGCAGACGTACACGCCCGACGGCCGGTACATCACCGTGACCCGCTTCCAGACGATCGACGGACAGCGGGTCCAGCGGATCTGGCGCACCGACACCGAGGGGAAGCACCCGGAGGTGGTCGAGCTGGCCGGGCGGGGCCCCCGGGACCGGGACACCGATCCCTCGTACTCGCCGGACGGCAAGCTGCTCGCCTTCACCCGGTCCACGCCCGGCGACAACGGCACCTGGAAGAGTCAGGTGCTCGTCGCGGACGTGAAATCGGGGCGCATCACCGGCAGGGTCGTCGCACCCGAGGGCGAGGTCAGCGGCGCCGACGCGCAGCCCGCCTGGTCGCCGGACGGCACCGTGCTGGCGTTCACCCGCGCCGAGGTCGTCCGGGGCCTCGGGGGCATCAAGCACGTCTGGACCGCTCCGGTGAAGGCGCTGAAGCGGCAGCAGGACCTCAGCCGCACCGGCGGCTGCCCCGGCGAGTGCAAGGTCATCGACGACAGCCCCGCGTTCTCGCCCGACGGCAGGTCCCTCGCCTTCAACCGCAAGGACCGCGCGGACCAGATCAACCAGCGCGCCAGCGTCGTCGTCGTCTCGCCGGACGGGAAGGACTGCCGCGTCGTCCTGCCGTCCGGCCGCGCCGACGCCCCCACGTGCACCTCGAAGATCCCGGACGTCGAGGCGACCGGCCCGTACCAGCCGCGTGACGTGGCCTGGTCGCCGGACGCCTCCCGGCTGGTGGTCAGCCACCGCCGCGGCCGGGCGCCCAACTCCCCCGAGCAGCTGTCCCAGCTCGACCTGGCCACCGGCACCCTGACCCCGCTCACCGCGAAGCTGCCCGGCCGCCAGAAGGAGCCCGCCTTCCAGCAGAAGGTGGACCTGGCCGTCACCGCGCCGCCCACCGCGCCCACCATGGAGACCGGCTCCCCGGTGTCCGTCGAGGTCACCGTCACCAACAACGGCCCGGCCCCCTCCCCCGCCACCACGCTGGTCGCCGACCTCCCGCCGGGCGTCCGCCTGGAAGGCATGTCCACCCCCAAGGGCCCGTGCGCCGGCGCTTCGCCGAGCTGTGCCCTCGGCCTGCTCGCGCCCGGCGCCGAGGTGCTGGTCACCGTGCGGCTCGTCGGCGTGACGAACGGGCCCTGGCAGCTGGGGTGGTCGGTCTCCGGCGCGGTCGTGGACCCGAACACCACGGACAACGCCACCGGCACCGCCGTACGAGTGCGCACCACGCCCGCCGTGCCCGGCCCGCCGCCGTCCGGTCCGGCCACACCGCCCAAGCTGCCGACCCCGGCCGCGCAGCCGCCCGCGCAGCCGCCGGCGCTGCCGCCCGCCCCGGAGGCCGGTCCCGGCGTCGTCGTCCGCGCGCAGCCCAGCCCCGGCTACGTCGGCGGCCGGGTCGTGGTGACGTACACCGTCCGCAACGGCGACAACGCCCTGGCCACCGGTCTGCGGCTGCGGCTCGGGCTGCCCTCCCGCGTCCCCGTGGCCACGCTCCCGGCGGGCTGCACCGGCGGGGTGTGCGCCCTGCCCGACCTGGCGCCGGGCGCCTCCTCGGTCCTGCGGGTGGTGCTCGCCCCGGACCACGCCCTGCGGACCCGGATCACCGGCACGCTGACGACCACCGGCACCGACGCGGACCGGGGCGACAACGTCTCGCGCATCCCGCTGCGCATCCTCCAGCCCCGGATCGTCTCGGTGCCGGAGATCGGCAAGCCCGGGTTCGTCACCTCGGTGCGCGGCAAGGACTTCCCGCCCGGCGTGCCCGTGAAGCTGGCCTGGAAGCCCGGGATCACGGCCGCCGCCGCGCCCACCCTGCCCGGCCGGGACGGCACGTTCACCGCCCAGCTGCTGATCCTGGTCAAGGACCGGACCGGGCCGCGCACGATCACCGCGTCCGGCCCCGGCTTCTCGCCGGTGAAGACGGACTTCCTCGTGGTGACGGGCAACCTGGTCCCGCCGGACGAGATGGGGCGCCGGTGATCCACGAGGTGGACGAGGCGCTGCGGCTGCTGCTGGTGGACGCGGGCCTGGAGGACAGCGGCGTGGACCTGGTCTTCGACGCCCCGACGAAGGACTGGTCCGCCCGCCGCAACGCGCCCACGGTGAGCGTCTTCCTGTACGGCATCCGCGAGGACGCGACGCGCCGCAGCAGCGGCACGTCCGAGGAGTACGACGCCGAGGGCGTGGTCACCGGCCGCCGCACACCCGCGCGCTGGTTCGAGCTGACGTACCTGGTGACGGCGTGGACCAACCGGCCCCAGGACGAACACCGGCTGCTCTCCGAGGTGTTGCGCAGCCTGATCCGCACCCGCGCGCTGCCCGCCCGGATGCTCACGGGCAGCCTCGCCGAGCTGGGTCTGACGGTCGAGATGGAGGCCGCCTCGGCCGGCTCGGGCGACCGGCCGTCCACGGTGGACGTCTGGTCCGCGCTGGGCGGCGAGCTGAAGGCCGCGATCGACGTACGCGTCTGGGCCCCGCTGTCCGGCGATGTGGAGCCGGCCGGCCCGCCCGTCACGGAGGGGCTGCTCGTCCGCACGGCCGCCGCTGTGGACGGCGGGGCGACGGAACCGGGCCGCCGGCTGCGGTACGGGGGCGGCGCGACGGACCCGGCGGGCGAGGGCTTCGCGGCCGAGCGCGAACGGCAGTTGCCGCCCGGACGGCGGAGGCGCGGGGGCGGGGCGGCCCGGTGACCACCGCACAGCGGCTCCCCGCCGCCGACACCGCTTTCGCCGAGCTCTGGGAACGGCTCGGGCACGTCGAGCGGCGCGTCCGGGTCGCCGTCGCGCTGCGGCACGAGGGCGATCCCACGCCGGACGACCCGTTCCGGGGGCAGTACCTGACGCCCGCCGCCGCCGAACGCGTCCTGGACTCGCGCGACGCGTTCCTGCCCGTGCCGGACCTCGGGCCCGACGCACCCCCCGAGCGCGGGCGGATCGCGGAGCTGGCCGAGCGGTTCGGGCTGACCGGGCCGGACGTCGACCTCCTGCTCGTCGCCATGGCGCCGGACGTCGACGCACGGTTCGAGCGGCTGTACGGGTATCTCCACGACGACCTGACCCGGCGCCGCGCCACGATCGGCCTGGCGCTCGAACTGTGCGGGCTGCCCGGCGCGGGCCCCGGCCGGTTCCGGTTCGCGCCATCCGCGCCGCTCGTCGCGGCCGGCCTGGTGGAGGTGCTGGAACCCGAACGCCCCCTGCTCTCACGGGTGCTGCGCGTCCCGGACCGGATCACCGCGCATCTGCTCGGCGACGACGAGGTGGACGCCCGGGTGCACGGCCTGGTCCGGGTGGCGGGCCCGGACGGGGAGCCGGACGGCGACCCGGTCACCGGGCGCGTCGCGTCGGCGGCCTCCACCGGGAGCGGGTTCGTGCATCTGCTGGACCGGGGCGGCGACCCGGCCCGGCTCGCCGTCGGGGCGCTCGCCGCATCCGGGCTGCGCCCGCTCGTCGTGGACGCGGCGGCCCTGGCGGCGGCGCCCGAACCGGAGCGGGCCGTCCGGACGCTGGCCACCGAGGCCCGGCTGAGCGGCGGCGGTCTCGTCCTCGGCCCGCTGGAGACGCTGGCGCCGGAACAGCCCAAGGGCGCCGCGCTCGTCGGTGCGCTGTGCGCGGCGGTCGGCGGCGGCTCACCGCTGCTCGTGTACGGGCGGAAGCACTGGGACCCGTTGTGGGCCGGGGAGAGCCCGGTGACGGTCCCCATCGCGCCGCCGGACCCGGCGGACGCGGTACGCCGGTGGCGGGGCGCGCTCACCCGGGCCGGTGCCGCCGCCGGGCTCGCCGCCGGAACGGAGGAGGCCGACGCCCTCCTCGCGGACGCCACCCGGGCGTACCGGCTGGACTCCGGCCAGATCCGCCGGGCCGCCGATGTGGCCGCCCGGCTGGCCGCGCAGCAGAACCGCCCGGTGGAGGCCGCCGACCTGCGGACCGCCGTCCGGGCGCAGAACGGCGCGGGGCTCGCCCGGCTGGCCCGGCGCATCGAGCCGGCCGTCGGCTGGGACGACCTCGTCCTCCCCCCGGCGACCCGCCGCCAGCTCTCCGACCTGGCCCTGCGCGCCCGCCACCGCGACCAGGTGCTGGGGCGGTGGCGGATGCGGCCGGGCGGGGGCCGGGGGCGGGGCATCGTGGCGCTGTTCGCCGGGGAGTCCGGGACGGGCAAGACCATGTCGGCCGAGGTCGTCGCGGCGGACCTGGGCATGGAGCTGTACGTGGTCGACCTGTCGTCCGTGGTCGACAAGTACGTCGGTGAGACCGAGAAGAACCTGGAACGGATCTTCGTGGAAGCGTCCGAGGTCAACGCGGTGCTCCTGTTCGACGAGGCGGACGCCGTCTTCGGGAAGCGCTCGCAGGTCAAGGACGCCCAGGACCGGCACGCGAACGTGGAGTCGGCGTACCTCCTCCAGCGCGTCGAGTCCTTCGACGGCATCGCCGTACTCACGACCAATCTGCGGGCCAACCTGGACGAGGCGTTCACCCGCCGCCTGGACGTGGTCGCCGACTTCCCCGTACCCGACGCGCAGCAACGCCTCGCCCTGTGGGAACGCTGCCTGGGTACGGAGATCCCGCGCGCCCCGGACCTGGACCTGCCGACGTGCGCGGAGCGGTTCGAGCTGACGGGCGGCTCGATCCGGGCGTGTGCGGTGACCGCCGCGTACCAGGCGGCGGAGTCGGGCCGCCCGCTGGACACGGAGCAGTTGGCCGGGGCCGTGCTCGCGGAGTACCGGAAGCTCGGACGGCTGGTCCTGGAGAGCGAGTTCGGCCCGTGGCTGGAGCGTACGAGGCGGCGCGGTTAGCGCTTGCCCGCCTCCGTATCATCAGGTGCATGACTGCCGAGCCCGCCCGTTCCGCCGCCCGTATGCGCGCATCCGACGCCGACCGCGAGGCGGTGGTGGAGCAGTTGCGGGAGGCCGCGGCGGAGGGCCGGATCGACATGGATGAGCTGGACGAACGGCTCCACCTGGCCCTCACCGCCAAGACCTACGGCGAACTCGCCCCGATCACCGATGACTTGGGCGGCACGGCCGTGCGGGGCACGGGCGAGCCGCTGGTCCTGCGCGGCGGCATCCACGGGGTGCAGCGCAAGGGCTCCTGGCAGGTCCCGCCGCGCGTCCTCGTGCACGGGGGCATCGGGGGCGCCCTGCTCGACTTCAGCGGGGCCGAGTGCCGGCTGCGCGAGGTCGAGGTGGAGGTGGAGGGTCAGATGGGCGGGGTCCGGATCGTGGTGCCGGACGGCTGGGGCGTGGACACGGACGCGCTGGAGCCGGCGCTCGGGGGCCTGAAGTCGAAGGTCACGGGCGAACGGACGCCGGGGGCGCCGCTGTTGCGGATCACCGGCTCCTGCGGCGTGGGCGGCGTCCGCATCCGCCGCCCGGGCCTGCGCGAACGCCGCAAGCAGCGCTGAACTCCCTCAGAGCGGACGGACGGTGAGGATCTGTTCCGCCCGGCCGACCGGCCCGTTGACGTCGTGCAGGACCGTGCTGGTGAGGCCCTGGCCGGTGGGGCCGAAGACGACCGTGGTGTCGAGGCCGGTCCAGCGGCCCTCGGGCTGGCGGTGCAGGTGGATCGTCAGGTCCACGTTGGGGAACATCCACTCCGTGGGCTTCTCGCGCACGGCGATGCCGTTGGCGGTGTCGACGAGCGCCACGTACGAGGCCAGCGGCCCCGCCGTCTCGCCCGCGACCAGGTCGAGCGGCGTGGAGAGCCAGGCGGCCGCGCGGCCCGGCAGCGGCGCGGCGAGCGGGCGGACGTCGAGGGACGCGACGTAGCCGCCGGGCCAGAGGTCGCCCATCGGCCAGGGGGCGAGCGCCTCGGGCGGGGTGAGCCGGTCCTCCTCGCCGTCGGCGACGGCGGTGGTGTCGACGGGGGCGAGCGACCAGGCCCTGGCCCGTACGACCGGGCGGCCCGCGATGAGGGCGACGGCCTCCACCAGCTCGATGGTGCGGCCGGGGCGGACCGTCTCCACCCGGATCTCGCACTCGTCCAGGGCGAGCCGGCCGAGGATGTCGAAGCTGATCCGGGACAGCAGCAGCCGCTCGCCGGGCCGCTTGGCGAGGTGCCGCTCGACGGCGTGGACGAGGAGCCCGCCGAACGGGCTGAAGTGCACCTCGTCCGTGCTCCACGCACCGCTCGCGTGCGCGGTCGGCTTGTAGCGGTCGGCGTCGATGCGCTCGTAGTAGCTGCCGGTGTTCAACGGATGCTTCCCTCAGGGCCGTACGGATCGGGCACCGACAGCCTGCCACCGGGGGCGTTCCGGACCGCGCGCGGGTACCGCACCTCCGCACCCGCGTTCGAGCGTGATCAATTCGCAATCGATTCCGGTCTTGACCGAGACCCATCAAGGAGTCGCGCGATTACGCTCCGAAGCATGTCCGACAGCGCGCCTCCCACCGGTAGCACCTCCCCGGCCCCCACCGACCTCACCGAGGACCGCCCCGTCTACGTCATCGGCGGCGGCCCGGGCGGACTGGCCGCGGCGGCCGCCCTGCGCGCGCGGGGTGTCCGGGCGGTCGTGCTGGAGAAGTCCGGGAGCGTCGGAGCGTCCTGGCGCGGCCACTACGACCGGCTGCACCTGCACACCACCCGGCGCTGGTCCGCGCTGCCCGGGCTGCCGATACCGAGGAGGTTCGGCCGCTGGGTCGCCCGGGACGACGTGGTGCGGTACCTGGAGAAGTACGCCGAGCACCACGGGCTGGAAGTGATCACCGGCGTCGAGGTCTCCCGGATCGACCGGGCGGCGGACGGCACCGGCTGGCGGCTGAGCGCGAGCGGGGGCCGCGAGCTGACCGGCCGCGCCGTCGTCGTCGCCACCGGCTTCAACCACACCCCGCGCCTGCCGGACTGGCCCGGCCGCGAGACGTTCACCGGGGACCTCCTGCACGCCTCGGACTACCGCTCCCCGGCCCCGTACACGGGCAAGGACGTCCTGGTCGTCGGCGTCGGCAACACGGGCGCGGAGATCGCCGTGGACCTCGTGGAGGGCGGCGCCTCACGCGTGCGGCTCGCGGTGCGCACCGTCCCGCACCTCGTGCGCCGCTCCACGGCGGGCTGGCCCGCGCAGGCGACCGGCATCCTGGTCCGCCGGCTGCCCGTCGCCCTGGTGGACCGGGCCGGCCGCCTGATGGCGCGCGCGGCCGTGCCGGACCTGTCTGAGCACGGGCTGCCCCGCCCCGACACGGGCCTGTACTCCCGCGTCAAGGAGGGCGCGATCCCGGTCCAGGACGTCGGATTGATCGACGCGGTGAAGCGCGGCCGGGTCGAACCCGTGGCGGCCGTCGAGTCCTTCGACCAGGACGCGGTGGTCCTCGCGGACGGCACCCGGGTCACCCCGGAGGCCGTGATCGCCGCGACCGGCTACCGCCGCGCCCTCGAACCGCTGGTCGGCCACCTCGGCGTGCTGGACGCCCGGGGCCGCCCGGTGGTCCACGGCCCCCGCACCCCCAAGCAGGCCCCCGGCCTCTACTTCACCGGCTTCACCAACCCCATCAGCGGCATGCTCCGCGAACTGGCCCGCGACGCGGAGAGGATCGCGAAGCGGGTCGCCCGGAGGGGGCGGCGCTGACCGGCCCCGCACGTCACGCCGCACCATGACTTTCGGCAGTGCCGCCGCCGCCCCGGCATGCGTACGGTCGCGGGGTGGAGAGAGCGATCGTCAGCGGCACGGTCCGGCGGGCCGCCGCGCCGGGAAACCTGCTGGCCGTGGCGGCGGCGGCCTGCGTCGCGCTGAGCGCGGTCAGCCCGTGGTGGGCGCTGCCCGCCGCCGTGACGGCGTTCCTCGCCGGGCGGGTGCCGGGCAGGACCGGGCCGACCCTGCTCCTGCTCGTCGCGGTCGTCGCGGGCGGGGTCGTGGCCGTCGCCCTCGTGCCGTCCTGGGTGCTGATGGCGGGGCGGTTCGTCGCGGTCGTCGCGGTGGCCGGGATGCTGCCGTGGTGTGCGGGGCGGTTCTGGTGGCAGTACCAGGAGCTCGTACGGGCGGGCTGGGAGCGGGCGCAGCGGCTGGAGCGGGAGCAGCTGCTCGTCGCGGAACAGGCCCGGGCGCGTGAACGGGCCCGGATCGCCCAGGACATGCACGACCTCATCGGCCACGACCTGAGCCTCATCGCCCTGTCGGCGGGCGCGCTCAAGCTGGCCCCCGGCCTGGACGGGGCGCACCGGGAGGCGGCCGGGGAGATCCGGGCCCGGGCGGCGGCCTCGGTCGAACGGCTCGGCGAGGTCATCGGCCTGCTCCGCGAGGACGGCGGCGGCCGGGCGGACGAGGAGCCGCCGGGCCCGCCCGGCACCGCCGTCCGCCGGCTGGTCGCGGAGGCCGCCGCCACCGGCCTCCCGGTCACCCTGCACACCGAGGGCGACCCGGCCGCGATGCCGCCGCAGACCGCGCGGGCCACCCACCGCGTCGTCCAGGAGGCCCTGACCAACGCCGCCAAACACGCCCCGGGCGCCCGGGTGGACGTCCGGCTGACCCACGCGGCCGGAACGACGACGGTCCGGGTCGAGAACGGCCCCGCCCCGGCCGGGCGGCAGGGCGGACCCGGCACCGGGCGGGGCCTGCCCGGCCTGGACGAGCGGGTGCGCCTGGCGGGCGGCACCTTCACCCACGGCCCGTACGAGGACGGCTTCGCGGTGACCGCGCACCTCCCGCACACCTCGCCCGCCCGCCTGCCGGCCGCCGTGCCCCGGACCGCGCCCGGGGCGCTGTCCCCGGAGCACCGGCACGCGCGCGGGCGCGCCCGGCGGGCCCTGGCCCTCGCCGTCGTCCTGCCGCTGGCGGCGTGGGCCGGGCTGAGCGCGGCGCTCCTGGGCTGGGACATCCACTCGGCCCGGCAGTCCGTCCTGGACCCCGGTGACTTCGCCCGGCTCCGGGTGGGCCAGGACCGGGCGTCGGTCGAGCGCGTGCTGCCCGCCCGCGAGACCACCCAGCGGCCGGTGGCCGGTGAGCCGCGCGGTCCGGGCGTCGACTGCGCGTACTACGCGATGACGGCGGACCGCTTCGACGACCGCTCCGGGGACGCCTACCGGCTGTGCTTCCGGGACGGCAGGCTGATGTCCAAGGAAGCGCTCACCCCGGGCGCGGGATGAGCATGACGGAGGGACCACCCATGATCCGCGTCCTGGTCGCCGACGACGAACCGATGATCCGGGCGGGTGTGCGGGCCGTCCTCACCACCGACCCGGGCATCGAGGTCGTCGCGGAGGCGCCCGACGGGCGCGAGGCGGTGGAGCAGGTGCGGCTCCACCGCCCGGACGTGGCCGTGCTCGACATCCGGATGCCCGGGACGGACGGCATCGAGGCGGCCGCCGGGATCCGGCGCGCCGTGCCGGGGACGGGCGTCGTGATGCTGACGACGTTCGGCGAGGACGACTACATCCTGCGGGCGCTCGGGGGCGGCGCCGCCGGCTTCCTGATCAAGTCCGGCGAACCGGAGGAGCTGATCGCCGGGGTCCGCGCGGTCGCGGACGGCGCCGCCTACCTCTCACCGAAGGTCGCGGCCCGGGTCGTCGCCCACCTCGCGGCGACCGGTGCCGGCGCGCTGTCCGGCCGCCGCACCGCCGCCCGGGAACGGGTCGGCGCGCTCACCCCCCGGGAACGCGATGTGCTGGTCCTCCTGGGCGCCGGGCTGTCCAACGCCCGGATCGCCCGCCGGCTCCACCTGGTCGAGGGCACGGTCAAGGCGCACGTCAGCTCGATCCTGGCCCGGCTCGGCGTGGAGAACCGGGCCGCGGCGGCGGTGGTCGCCCACGAGGCCGGCGTCGTCCCGCCTCCGGAACCGCGCCGCCGGCGCTGAGACCGCCGCTCCGGCCAGGGGCAGGAGGGCGAGCAGCAGGGCCGCGACGAACGCGCCGCCGAGGACCGCCCCGGCCAGCACGTCGTGCGGGTAGTGCGCGCCGACCAGCACCCGTGACGCCGCCGCCGTGGCGGCCACGGGGAGTGCGAGGGCGGCCAGGGGCGGCCGGAGCAGCGCCACGCCCACCGCGAGGCCGGCGGCGAGGGTGGCGTGGTTGCTGGGGAAGGACCAGTCGCCGGGCGCCGGGCACTCGGCGATCCCCGCCGCGCCGCGGAGCAGGACCCGGCAGGGGCGCTCCTCGTCCACGACGAGTTTCAGGGCCTCGCTGGCCGCGTACGCGAGAACGGTGCCCGCGCCGGTGAGCACCGCTCCGGCGACGGTGCGGTGGTCCCCCTTGCGCACGGCGCTCCAGCAGACCCAGGCCAGCAGCAGCCCGAGCGCCACGAGCGTCCCGTCGCAGACCGCCTCCAGCAACGACCCGGCCCAGGAGGGCGCGCCGTCCAGCGCGTCGGCCACGGACCGGTAGGCGTCCGCCGAGGCCCCGTCCGTCACCTCCACGGCCCGTTCCGTCCCCAGCCCGCCGGGCGCGAGGCCCACGACGGCGGCCCCTCCGGCCGTCAGGACGGCGCAGGCGAGCCAGGGCCGTGCGCTCGGGGTGCCGCGTGCGGTGTCTCGTCCGTTACGTCTCATGGGAGCCGAACCTACGAGCGGGGCCGGGCGGACGCCCGGGGCCAACGGCAGGCGGGACCCCTGACGAAGGTAGGGGCCGGATGCGATCGGTTCAGCGGGTGAGGACGTAGAAGCCCGGGGTGTCGAGGTCGCCGTACTCGCGGACCAGTTCCGGGCGCTCCGGCGTACCGCTGATCCGCCAGCCGGAGTCGCCGTACTCGTCGAAGTCGTCGAAGCCGCAGCGCTCGATGCTCACCTTCACACGCTGGTTCCAGGTAGTGGATGCGCCGGGTTCGTAACCCCAGGTGCCCGTGCCCGTGCAGCGGTACTGCGCGCGGCGGGCGTCCGCGTGGTCCTCGTATGCGGATTCATGGTCGGTCAGGCCCTCGGCGCGGGCCGTGCCGTCGGCGTCCAGCCGCAGCGTGCCCCCGTGGCCGTCGTCCCAGGCGCCCGCCAGCCCGGCCGCGTCGGCCTTCGGAGGTCGATACTCGGTGAGCAGCCCTGTCCCGAACGCCGTGGCGCCGATACCGAACACGACCGCCGCCGCCAGCGCCCCGCCGCCGAGCACGGGCAGCAGCAGCCGGCGCCCGTGCAGGACGGCGTACCGCGCCAGAAGGGCGGGCCCGGCGAGCAGCACTTCGCCGGACAGGCAGGTCAGGACCAGAGGTCCGGGCCGGGGGTGCAGAGCGACCGCGACGACGGCCGTGATCAGGACCGCCGGGACCGCGGCCACCGTCGGCACCCACCACCAGGCGTCCCTTCCGGTCAGCCGGGCACCGGCCCGGCGAGCCGCCCACACCAGGGGCAGCACGATCGCCAGGCTCCCCCACAGGGCGGCCGGGACCCCGAAGCACAGGGAGAACGGCAGCATGAGCAGGCCGCCTCCGGGCCCGTCCGGCGGCCTGTACGCCTCAACGGTGAGTTCCGCGAAGGCGTACACCTCGAAGGCGAGCATCGAGCCCACGTACAGCGCCGCCGCCCCCGCCACGATGGACCGCCCCGTCCACACGGACGGCGACCCGTCCGGCGCGTGGTCCGGCCGCCATGTCCCCCACGGCTTACTCGTGTCCCACGCGGTGTTCCCCGGCATAGAACCCCCTCCCCCGCGCATTCTGGCCCTACGCCACCAGCGCCGCCCCCTCGGGGCCCCGCACGCGCCGGATCACCAGGACCATCAGCGCCGCCACCGCGCACAGCGCCCCCGCCGCGTACCAGACGACGTCGTACGTGCCGAAGTGGTCGCGCGCCACCCCGCCGAGGAAGGCCACCAGCGCGGCGCCCACCTGGTGCGAGGCGAGGACCCAGCCGAAGACGATCGCGCTGTCCTCCCCGTACTGCTCCCGGCACAGGGCCAGGGTCGGCGGGACCGTGGCGACCCAGTCCAGGCCGTAGAAGACGATGAAGAAGACCATCGGCGGCTCCACGGTGGCCTGCATCAGGAGCGGCAGGAACAGCAGCGAGACGCCGCGCAGCGCGTAGTACACCGCCAGCAGCCGGCGCGCGTCGAAGCGGTCGGTGAGCCAGCCGGAGAAGACCGTGCCGATGATGTCGAAGATCCCGATGACCGCGAGGAGCGAGGCGGCGGCGGTGATCGGCATGTGGTGGTCGTGCGCCGAGGGCACGAAGTGCGTCCGGATCAGGCCGTTGGTGGAGGCGCCGCAGATCGCGAAGGACCCGGCCAGCAGCCAGAACGGGCCCGTGCGCGCCGCGTCGAACAGCACCCTGACCGCCCGGCCCGCCGCCCCCCGCGCGGGCGCCGGCTTCTCGGCGTACTCCCCGCCGTACGGGGCGAGCCCCACGTCGGCCGGGTGGTCGCGCATCAGGAGCCACACGAACGGGACGACGACCAGGGCGGCCAGCGCGACGGTGACCGACGCGGGGCGCCAGCCGTGCCGGTCCACGATCCACGCGCAGAGCGGCAGGAAGACCAACTGACCGGAGGCGCCTGCGGCGGTGAGGACACCGGTCACCAGGCCGCGCCGGGCCACGAACCAGCGGTTGGTGACCGTCGCGGAGAACGCCAGCGCCATCGAGCCCGTGCCGAGCCCCACGAGGAGGCCCCAGTAGAGCATCAGCTGCCAGGCGGCCGTCATCCACACGCTCGCCAGCGCCCCGGCCGCGACCATGCTCAGCGCCACGGCCACCACCCGGCGGATGCCGAACCGGTCCATCAGCGCGGCGGCGAACGGCGCGGTCAGCCCGTACAGCGCCATGTCGATCGAGACGGCGAGCCCGATCTGCCCGCGCGACCAGCCGAAGTCGTCCTGGAGGGGGTCGAAGAGGAGACCGGGCAGGGAGTTGAAGGCGGCCCCGCCGATGATCGTCACGAAGGTGACGGCGGCGACGATCCAGGCGCGGTGGATACGCCACCGCCCGGGCCTCCCGGGGGCGTTCGGCACGGGGACGACGGGAGCGGCGCTCTCGGTTGTCGGATTCACCCGCCCAGCATCCGGTCGCGGGCCCGCCCCTCACGAGTGGCCCGGGGGACACGGTTCGCAAGGATCGGGCCACCACCCCGGCACGCACCCTGCGCACACGCGTACGATCTGGCGCACGCCGCTCCGTCCAAGTCCCCGGGGGAACTTCATGCAGTGGGCCGAACGCCAGCGCTTCAACCACGGGTCGTCGCTGATGCAGGGGTGGGGCGCCCTGCTGCTGCTCGTCGCCTGCGCGCTGTGGGTCCGGGTCGGCTTCCTGATCTGGGACACGGAGGACACGCTGTACTGCTTCCGCGCCTCGTCGATCTGCGAGATGGACACCACCATGCCCGAGCAGCTGACCCTGCTCGGGATTTCTGCGCCGCTCTCGGTGGCCGGTACGGGGCTGCTCGTCGCCGGAAGCGTGCGCCGGCAGACCAGCGCACACGTCCTCCGCGTCATCGAGATGCAGCAGTCCGAGGAACGGGCGCGCAACAAGTAGCCCCCGCTCACCGCCGGTTCAGCCGATCCGTTCCAGGCGGCGGACCGGGCGGGCCGCCAGCAGCACGGCCACCGCCAGGATGTTGACCACCGCCCCGGCGAACAGCACCTCCGGGGCGCCCAGTCGACCGGCAAGCGGGCCGGCCAGGGCGCGGCCCGCCGCCACCATCAGGAGCGAGCCGGCGACGTCGTACGCGTGCAGCCGGTTCAGGGACTCGGGCGGTACGTGGGTCTGGACCGTGGTCGACCACATCACCAGCCAGAACGCGGAGGCCGCGCCCGCCACGAACTGCCCCGCGCCCAGGGCCGCCACGGAGAGGCCGAGACCCAGCACGACGAGGTTCACGCAGACGCCGGTCAGTGCGACGGCGCCCGCCGCGAGCGGGCGGCGGGGGCGCAGGCGCAGGGCGAGCAGGCCGCCGACGACACTGCCCGCGCCGTTCACCGCCATCAGCGCGCCGTACGTCCCCGAGCCGTGCGCCTCGGTGACGCGGACGGCGGTGAGCGGGAGCATCGGGCCGAGCACGGCGAAGCCGTACACCGTCCAGACGGCGATCACTCCCCAGAGCCAGCTGCGGGCCGTGAACTCACGCCAGCCGTCCACCAGTTCGGCGAGGAACGAGCCGCGCGGCGCCTCGTCCGAGGGGGCCGGGGCCAGCCGGAGCAGGAAGAGGCACGCCCCGGAGACCAGGAAGGTGGAGGCGTTGGCGGCGTAGACCGCGCCGGCGCTCGCCAGGCCGACGAGGACGCCCGCGAAGGCGGGGCCCGCCATGGTCATCAGCGCCTCGGAGACACGCAGCACGGCGTTGGCCCGCTGCACGTCCGGGGCGACGCGCGGCACGGTGGAGGCGACGCCCGGCTGGAACAGGGCCGCGCCGACGCCGGCCACCGAGCTGAGCGCGTACACCGCCCACAGCGGCGGGTTGCCGGTCGCGAAGGACACCGCGAGCACGGAGGCACCGGCCAGGCGCAGCGCGTCGGCGATGATCATCATGCGGCGCGGCGTGAACCGGTCCGCGAGGACGCCGCCGAAGAGGACGAACACGGCGAGCGGGCCCATCCAGCAGGCCAGCGCGTAGCCGACCGAGGAGGCGGGGCGGCCGGCGCCGAGCAGCCCCGCGGTGAGGGCGACGGGGATCATGCCGTCACCGAAGACGGCCGCGGTGCGGGCGACGAAGAACAGCCTGAAGTGACGGTTCCAGAGCTGCCTGCCGGGCTCCTCGCACAGGGACGGCAGGGGCGGGAGGGGCGGGAGGGGCGGGAGGGGGGACGGACCGCCGGGGGCGGCCTGGGGGTCCGCGGCGGGAATGCGCACGGAGTCTGCTGACTTTTCCTTCACACCGGAGACAAGTATCAGCTTATGGTCTATACCAGCTAGGGGCTTTTCGCCGGCCCCGGCCGGCCGAAGGGAGTCCGCTGTGCCGCACCGGGTCGTCGTCCTCGCCCTCGACGGGCTGCTCCCCTTCGAACTGGGCATCCCCCAGAGGATCTTCGGGCGCTCGCTCGGTTCCGAGCCGCTGAACCGGGGCCGGAAACTGTACGACGTCGTGACCTGCTCGGCCCGGCCGCCCGGCCCCGTCCGCACCGACGCGGACTTCACGATCATCGTGGAGCACGGCCCCGAGGCCCTCGCCACGGCGGACACGGTCGTCATCCCGGCCAGTTACGAGCTGGGCCCCGTCTACACCGAGGGCCGGCTGACCGACGAGCTGGCCGCCGCGTTCGCGCACATCCGGCCGGGCACCCGGATGGTGTCCATCTGCACCGGAAGCTACGTCCTGGCCGCGGCCGGGTATCTCGACGGGCGCCCCGCCACCACGCACTGGGCCTCCGCCGACCACTTCCAGCGGCTCTTCCCCGGCGTCCGGGTCGACCCGGACGTCCTGTTCATCGACGACGGGGACGTGCTGACCTCCGCCGGGGTCGCCGCCGGGATCGACCTCTGCCTGCACATGGTGCGGCGCGACCACGGGACCGCGGTCGCCAACGACGTCGCCCGGCGCACGGTCGTGCCGCCGCACCGGGACGGCGGTCAGGCGCAGTACATCCAGCGGCCCGTGCCGGACAACCGGTTCGCCACGACGACGACCGCGCGGGCCTGGGCGCTGGCCCGGCTGGAGCGGCCGATCCTGCTGCGGGACATGGCCCGGCAGGAGTCGATGAGCGTACGGACGTTCACCCGGCGGTTCCGCGAGGAGGTCGGTGTCAGCCCCGTGCAGTGGCTCACCCGGCAGCGCGTGGAGCTGGCGCGCCGGCTCCTGGAGTCCACGGACCTGTCCATCGACCAGGTCGCCCGGGACGCCGGCTTCGGCACCTCCACGTCACTGCGGCAGCACCTCCAGGCGGCGCTGGGCGTCTCGCCGACGGCGTACCGCCGCACGTTCCGCTCGACGGCGGGGAGGAGCGCCTGAGGCTAGGAGACCGCGGGCTCGGCGCCCGGGACGGCACCGTGCGCGCCGGGCTGGAGCTGGACCTGGATCAGCGGGACGCTGCGGTCCACCTCGCACCAGATCCGCTTGCCCGCGCCCTCCGGCTGCCAGCCCCAGCGGTCGGCGAGGCCGTCGACCAGCTCCAGGCCCCGGCCGCCGGTGTCCTCACCCCGCGCGTGGCGCTGCTGCGGGGGGCGACAGCTGGCGTCGGCCACCTCGACGCGCACGGTCCCGGCGCCGCCCGGGGTGCCCGCCGGGCCGAAGAGCATGCGCAGCACGGCCGGACAGCCGGTGTGCACGACCGCGTTGGTGACCAGCTCCGAGATGAGCAGGATGAGGGTCTCGGCCAGCGGCTCGTCGTCTCTCACGCCGGAACCGGCGAGCCGTGAGCGCGCCCATCTGCGGGCCCGTCCGACCTCCGCGGGGTCGGGCCCGACCTCCAACTGAACCTGAAGCACCTGCACCGCTCACACCATCCGAACCGGCGGACACATCGCCTCGCGCCTCCACAGGGTCACGGAACGTGATTCCCTTGCACGACAGCATGGTTGACGTACAGTCACCGCAACAAGCGCTTCGGGCATATTCCAGCGCGAAGGAGTACCCGTGGTGCATACTGTGCGACGCACATTGCGGGGAGTCGAACAGCACCTCGTGCAGACCCGACGCGCCGCACAGGCCGCGTCCGGACCGACAGGTTCCAGAACCACTCGCATCCCACGGAGGGTACCCGAGCCGGGCGCCGACTCCACGCCGTGACGAATCACGCAAAGGACACAAGCCGGCCCGGGTGGCAGAAGGTCGCGCTGCGTCACGCCCAGGGGCGGAGCGCCCCTGGGCCACCGGACAGGCGCTAGTCGGGTTCGATCACCGTGACGTACACCGCCAGCGCGGCCACCGCGTCCTCCTCGACGACGCCGCCGTCCCGGTCCGTGTCCAGGCTCTGCGCGGCGAACGCCGCCGCTTCCGGGCTCGCGCCGAGGACCTTCAGGGCCCGCTCCACGGCCGGTACCGGCGCTCTGCCGTCGCCGGTCGGCCCCGCCGCCACCGCGAGCGCCGCGCGCAGGAACGGGCGGGCGATCTCCGCGAACCGCTCCGGGTTGTCGCGCAGCCGCTTCACCGCGCCGCCCACGAACTCCTCACGGGTGACGCGCTGGTCCCCGTCCACATCGGCGATGCCCGCCATGCCCTGCCAGAACGCCTCGGCGCCGTTGTAGAGCGCCTGGCCCTTGTCGCAGCGGGCCGTCGTACCGAACTCGGTGAGCAGACGGGCCGCGGCGGCGTTGAAATCCGCGCGATCGATGTATCCGTTGCCGTCCTGGTCGAAGGCGGCGAAGCGGAAGGCGATCTTGCGCTCATACTCTGCGCTGTCCATGCGGGGAGCGTACGACGCCCGCAGGCGTCACGTGTCACGTACCCGGCTCAACCGTGTGACAGCTCCGCGCGAGCCGGTGCGGCGGCGACGCGTTCAGGCCGTCAGCGGCTCGGCCTCCTCGTCCACGGCCGCGTCCCAGTCCGGGTACACCTCGAACAAGCGGCGCACGCCGAGGGCGGCGAGCACGCGGTTGACGTGGGAGCCCTCCACCGCGCCCCGGGCGGGCAGGATCAGGCGCAGGCGGCCGCCGCAGGACCGCATCAGGCGGCGCAGGGCGATGAGCACCCCGACGCCGCTGGAATCGCAGAACTGGACACCGGACAGGTCCAGCACCACGTCGTGGCGGCCCACGGCCACCACCTCGTGGACGGACTGGCGGACGGTGGCCGAAGTGAGCAGGTCCAGTTCGCCGCCTATGTGCAGCACGGTCCATCCGCCCCGCTCGGTCTCCGAGACTTTCAGGGTCACGCGACTGGGCCTCTCGTTCCGGGGATTCCGGGGCAGCCCGGCGATCCGGAAGTTTTGGTTCCTCCCCTGGCGGCTGCCCCCGCACGTCCCTCGCGAAACACGCGTCTCGCAAAGACGGCGTGTTCTGTGGGTGTCTTGCCGATCAGGGCCGGATCAGGCCGCACCGGACGTCGCTGACGCGGTCATGATGGGCAGGACACCCCCGGGGACGTACTTGTTGTAAAGGGGCGTGCTCCCCCGGGACGGCCGACTACATTCGGACAGGACGAGTGGGACAGGGACGCACAGGTCCGACGGCGGAGGGCTGGGGGGCAGATGGCCGAAAACGCACCACCCCGCTGGGACCGCAGGATGCAGCAGCGGCTGTCGCGCGGCGAGGCCGCCGCCCTCGGCGAGATGTACGACCGGTTCGCCGCCCTCGTCCACAGCCAGGCCAACCGGATGCTGGACGACGAGGACGCCGCCGACGCGGTCACGCGCGAGGTCTTCGGCTACGTCTGGGAGAACCCGGACATGTACGACCCGAAGCAGGGCTCCATGCGGGCCTGGCTGGCCTTCCTCACGCACCGCGAGTCCGTGCGGCGGCTGCGCGACGCGGCGGACGGCGAGGACCACGGGGATCCCGGCGGTCCGGACGCCCTGGACGAGCGGGTGCGCCGGGCCACCGCGGCGGCCCGGGCCGACTACATCGTCTCCTCCATGCCCGCACCGCTGCGGGCCGCCCTGGAGCTGGCGTACGTCCAGCGCCGCGACTACCGGCAGACCGCGGCGGACCTCGGCGTCACCGAGGACGAGGCGCGGCGGCGGCTGCGCCTCGGGCTCCAGCTGCTGGCCACCGCGCGGACCCGGCCGGCGGAGGGCGCCCCGCCGCCCGGATACGGGAGGGCGCTGTGAGCGGCGGCGCGGGCGGCGACCGGGACGAGGAGGGCCGCGACGAGGTGCGCGGCGCCCGGCGCATACCGGGTCCCAGGGCCGCTGCGGACGACTTCGGCGACCTGGGCCGCGCGGCGCCGCCGGTGCCTCCGGTGCCCGCGGCGCCGCCGGTGCCCGCCCCGGTCCTCCCCCACCGCGTGCTTCAGGCCCTCCTGGGCGCCTGGGCGCTGGCCGCGTGCTCCGCCGAGGAGACCGCGGCCGTCGAGGCGCACCTCACCGCGTGCGCGCCCTGTGCCGGCGAGGCGCAGCGGTTGCGGGACGCGGTCGGGCTGCTGCACACCGACCGGAGCCTGGATCTCGATCCGCTGCTGCGGGCCCGGGTGCTGGAGGGCTGCCTGAGCCGGCGGCCCGCGAAGATCCCGGTGCCCGGCTGGGCCGCCCCGTACGACGCCGAGACGGCGCGGCTCGACGCGCTGCTGCGGGACATCGACGCCGCCGAGTGGCACGCCCCGGTGCGGCTGCAGTGGTTCGAGGACGAGCGGCAGGCGGGCCGCCGCACCACCGTCGCCGGGGTGATCGGGCACCTGATGAGCGTGGACGGCCTGGTGGGCGCCTCCCTCGGGCTCGACGACCCGCTTCCCGGCGCCCCGCTCACCCCGACCGCGCGCACCGAGGCGTACTGGTCGTCCGACCGGCGCCCGCCCACCCGCGCGGTCCGTGAGCCGTGGCGCGAGCAGAGCCACACGCTGATCAGGACCGTGTCGTTCGCGCGGCCCGGGGCCTCGGAGCTGTCCGTGCCGTACGGGGACTTCACGCTGCCGTTGCAGGACGCGATGCTCGACCGGGCCTTCGAGTGCTGGGTGCACGCGTGGGACATCGCGAAGGCGGTGGACTACCCGTACGAGCCGCCGTCCGCCGGACATCTGCACCGGATGATCGACCTCGCGGTCCGGATGCTGCCGGGGGCGCTGGCCGCACGGCGCCGGGCGGGGCTGGCCGGCCCGGCCAGGGGCCTGGTGCCGGCCGGGGCCCCGGGGCGCTCGCTGCACCTGGAGATCGAGGGCTCGGGCGGCGGCGACTGGTACGTCGCGCTGGACTCCCCCGCCGCCCTCGGGTCCGCCGAGCACACGGTGGCGCAGGTCGCGCTGGACGGGGTGGAGTTCTGCCGGCTGGTGGCGGGGCACGTGCCGCCCGTGGAGGCGGCGGCCGGGCAGCGCGGGGACCGCGAGGCGATCGGCGACGTACTGTCCGCCGCCGCCTCGCTCAGCCGGCTGTAGAAGCCCCGCTCAGTCGAAGACGACCGTGCGGCGGCCGTTGAGCAGGATGCGGTGTTCCGCGTGCCACTTCACCGCGCGGGCCAAGGCCTGGCACTCCACGTCCCGGCCGATGGCGACGAGCTGGTCGGGGGTGACGCCGTGGCCGACGCGCTCGACCTCC
Source organism: Streptomyces sp. DT224 (assembly GCF_049844595.1). NCBI lineage: Bacteria > Bacillati > Actinomycetota > Actinomycetes > Kitasatosporales > Streptomycetaceae > Streptomyces > Streptomyces sp. DT224. Next base: position 211,869 of record NZ_JBNCLI010000009.1, on the reverse strand, counting down.
TGCTCGATGATCGGGCCCTCGTCCAGGTCGGCGGTGACGTAGTGGGCGGTGGCCCCGATGAGCTTCACGCCGCGCGCGTGCGCCTGGTGGTAGGGCTTGGCGCCCTTGAAGCTCGGCAGGAAGGAGTGGTGGATGTTGATGATCCGGCCGCTGAGCCGCTTGCACAGGTCGTCCGAGAGGACCTGCATGTAGCGGGCCAGGACGACCAGCTCCACGTCCTCCTCGCGGACCAGGTCCAGCAGCTCCGCCTCGGCCTGCGGCTTGTTGTCGCGGGTCACCGGGATGTGCCGGAAGGGCACGTCGTACGAGGCGACGAGCTCGGCGAAGTCCGGGTGGTTGGAGACGACGGCGGCGATCTCGACCGGCAGGGCGCCGGTCCGGGACCGGAAGAGCAGGTCGTTGAGGCAGTGGCCGAACTTGCTGACCATGAGCACGATCCGCATCCGCTCCGAGGCGCGGTGGATCTGCCACTCCATGGCGAAGGAGTCACCGATCGCGGCGAAACTGGCCCGCAGCTTGTCGACGGTGACCGGGGTGCCCGCCGAGAAGTGGACGCGCATGAAGAACAGGCCGGTGTCGTGGTCCCCGAACTGCTGGCTGTCCTCGATGTTGCAGCCGGTCATGAAGAGGTAGCTCGACACGGCGTGCACGATGCCCTGTTTGTCGGGGCAGGACAGCGTGAGGACGTACTGATCGGGTGCGGGCTGCGGCTCGGTCATCCCCGTAGCGTGCCACAACGGCGCGGCTTCAGGCGGACCTGGTCAGAATGCGGAGGACGTCCAGGGAGCGCGGCGGGGCGTCGGGGTCCTCGCCGTCGTTGGCGGAGAGCAGCACATGCGCCTCGCGGGCGGCCGTGACGGCCTCCGGCCAGCCCGGGTGCTCCAGGTAGACGGAGACGTGGGCGTCCGCTCCGACCTGGTGCAGGATGCGCAGGACCCGGAGTACGGCGGCGTCCACGAGGGCGGCCTCGGTGGCGTCCCGGAAGATCGTGCCGACGTACTTCTCGGCGGACCAGTTGTCGAGCCAGGTGTCCTCGACCAGGCGGTAGACGGCGTCGGTGACGTCGCCGTACCCCTCCCGGCCGGCCAGCCAGCAGTCGCGGTGGAAGACGGGGTCGGAGAGCATGTGCAGCGCCGAGCGCACGTTGCTGCGCCAGCGCCACCACGGAAGGTCGTTGAGCGGCATGCCGCCCATGGTGGAGGAGCGACGGCCGCGACGGGAAGAGTTCTCGGAACCTTGCTGCACGGTTGTCGATCGTACGTTCCCTTTTCGGCGCCGATGACCGGCCCCTGGCGTTCACGGTGACGTCACCGGCCGTTGACGCCTCCACACCACGGCGTTACCCGGGGCGGGGAAAGGTCTCGGTCCATGACCGGACGGCGACGCCCCCATCCCTCCCGCTCCTTGCGACTGCTCACCGGTGCGGTGACGGCAGGGGCCCTGTTGCTGTCCGGCTGCGGCGCGCTCCCTGGGGGTTCGGGGGACTCCAGGGAGCCCGTCACCGTCGTGACCTGGGCGCCGAGCGGCGTCTCGGGACCGGACGCCGAGAACATGGCGGGGATGACCGCCATGGCGCAGGCGTACGGGCGCTGGATCAACGCGCGGGGCGGGATCGACGGGCACGAGCTGCGCGTCGTCACCTGCGACGAACAGGACGCCTGGACCGGAGCGGGGGACTGCGCCCGCAAGGCCGTCGAGGAGAAGGCGGTCGCGGTCGTCGGCTCGTACAGCCGGCACGGGCGGGCCTACATGGCCCCGCTGGAGGTCGCCGGCATCCCGTACATCGGCGGTTACGGCGCCTCCGAGGAGGAGTTCCGCAGCTATGCGTCCTACCCGGTGACCGGGGGCCAGTCCGCGCTGCTCGCCGGCACCGCCCAGCAGCTGTCGCGCGACTGCGACCGGGTCTCGCTGGTCCGCCCGGACACCCTGGCCGGCGACAGCCAGGCGTGGCTGCTGCGCACCGGCCTCAAGGGCGCCGGTCGGCCCCTGCCGCTCGACATACCGGCCGCCGAGGGCGCCACCTCGTACGACGCGGAGGCGAAACGCGCGCTCTCCGGGGCGGGCGCGGCGGGCGGGTGTGTGACGTCCGTGCTGGGCGACCGCACGGAGACCTTCTTCGACTCGTTCCGGCGGCTGGAACCGGAGGGCGCCGCCGTGCGCGTGGCCTCCGTGCTCGGCAGTGTGGGGCAGCCGCTCATCGACCGCACCGGCGGCCGGAACAGCCCGTTCGAAGGGGCGTACGTCACCGGCTGGTACCCGCCCCCCGGAGACGCCCGGTGGGACCCGATGCGGAAGGTGATCCGCGAGTACGCCTTCGGCGACAACCGGATCGACCCGGACGACACCGGCGTGCAGACCACGTGGATCGCGTACACCGCGCTGGCGTCGGTCATCGCGTCGATGCACGAGTCCGGGATCACCGCGTCGAAGCTCACCAGGGCCCTCGGCCGGGGCGTCCGCGCCGACACCGGGGGCCTCACACCCGCGCTGCGCTGGCGCTACGAGGACATGATCGGCTCGCGGTCGTACCCGCGCGTCGTCAACAGCAAGGTGACGTTCCAGGTGGTGCGCGACGGGCGGCTCGTCGCGGCGCGGAAGGACTTCGTGGACGTCACGGAGACCATGGCCGAGGCCAGCGCGACCCGCTGAACCGGCGCGGGCGCGCCGGGCCGGTCCAGCGGGCCCGGGAGGTCAGAGCGCGGTCGCCTGGCGCTTGGTCAGGCCGTACTTCTCCGCGATCTTGTTCCACAGCCCGGACGCCTCCTGCTTCGCCCTGCTGGCCTCGCCGCTCTTCACGGTGGCCTGCTTGGTGTGCGAGGTCGTCTTCGCGTGCCCGTGCTTGCAGACCTTCTTGCTCTTGGCCTGCGCCGCCCAGGCGGCGTAGTGGTCGTCGGCGGACGCGGACGCCTGCCACGCCGTGGTGAGCGCGGACGTCAGCCGGTCGTGGTCCGGCAGCTTGTCCACGGACAGCGCCTGGAGCCGCGTGACCAGGTCGCGGCGTTCCTTCGCGGCGCCCTTGAGGTCGGAGACGGCCGTGTCCAGGTCGGTGCAGGTCTTGGTCTTCTCGACCGCCCCGATCACCGCGGCGCGGCTGTTGTTGCTGTCCGCGAGGAGCTTGTCCAACGCCTCGGCCTGCGGCTTCGCCGGGTCGGCGGCGGGCTGCTCCTTCTCGCCGGACGGCTCACCGGCGGCCGGTGAACTCGCGGACGCCACAGGCTGCTTGGCGTCCTTGTCGTCGTCGCCGCCGCTCATCAGCGCGCCGGCGCCGAGACCGATCACCGCGCAGCCGACGACGACGGCCGCGATCAGCGGCACCGCGCCGGACTTCTTGCGCCGCCCGCCGTCGCCCTCGCCCTGCCCCGGCCCGTCCTGGGGGCCGCTGTACGGAGGCGGCTGCTGGAAGCCCTGCTGCGGCGGCGGGCCCGCCTGGTACGGCTGCTGCGGCGGACCCTGCCGGTACGGGGGCTGCTGCTGGGCCGGGTCGAACCGGGGCATCTGCTGCGTCGCGCCCTCGGGCTCGTCGCTGCGGAAGAGGTTGTCGAACTCGGCGGGCGGCTGCCGCTCGCCGGGCGCCCCGGGCCGGATGCCGTACGGGGCGCCGCCGGGCACCGGCGGGATGTACTGGGTCGCCTCGGCGTCCCCGCCGCCCTGCGGGGCCCGCGCGGCGCGGCCCAGGATCTGCGTGGACTCCGCGGGGTTCTCCGGCGGCAGCCCGCCGGGCGCGGGGCCGCCAGGGACCGGCGCGATGTACTGCGTGGCGTCGGCGTCCCCGCCCGGAGCCGCCCCGGGCCCGGCCTCGGGCGGCAGCGGCTGCGCGTACGGCTGGGGCCGGGCGGGCGGCTGCTGTGCGGGCGGAAGGGGCGCGGTGCCCTGGTCCGGGCCGTACGGGCCGCTCTGGTTCCGGCCGTACGCGTCCTGCCCGTACCCGCCGGGCTGCTGTCCGTACGGCCCCTGCTGCTGCGGGTCCGCCTGGTACGGCTGCTGCGGCTGCTGCCCGTACGCGTCCTGCCCGCCGTCCTGCGGGCCCCACGTCTGCCCCCACGGCCGGCCGCCGGCCGGAGGCGCCTGGTCCGCCGATCTTCCCGGCGTCCAGGGCTCGCCGCCGTCCGAGGGCAGCACGACACCCTCGTGCGCGGGTCGTACAGCAGGGGGCTGCTGCTCGTCGCCCTGTCCGCTCTGTGTCACCGGGACTCCTACGTGCGTGTCAACTAGGTAATCGTCGACTCACGCTATCGGGTGGCAGCCGCGATGCGCCAAGTGCCCGCCGTCCGCAGCCGACCTGTGACACGGGGTGTAACGCCGCGCCCCCTTGAGACGCAGCTGAGGGAACGCCCCCGCCTCACGCCGCCTGCAGTTCGAGGCGCGCCCCGAACTCCCGTACCGCGGGCTCGTCCCCGTACGGCAGCAGCCGTTGCTGGAGGTCCTCCAGATACTCCGCGCCGCGGGTCGAGCGCACCGTGCCGAGCAGCTCCATCGCCCGGGTCCCCGTGTGGCACGCCTGCTCGACCTCCCGCAACTGCACCTGGGCCGTGGCCAGCAGCGCGAGGCCGATGCCCCGGCGCCGGGCCCGGGACTCCGGGTGGCCGTCCAGGGACTCCTTCGCCCGGCGCGCGGCGGCCTCCGCCTGCCCCAGGTCCCGGTGGCAGTGCGCGAGTTCGTCCGCGAGGTAGGCGTGGTCGAAGTGGGCGATCCAGTCCGGGTCGTCCCCGCTGTCCGGGTCGGCCCGCTCCAGGGCGGCCTCGGCCCGGCCCGCGGTCTCCAGGCAGGTGCGGGCGTCGCCGAGCAGCGCGTGGCCGCGCGCCTCCGCCGCGTGGAACATCGCCTCCGCACGCGGGGTGACCCGGCCGCGCGCGCCCTCCTGCGCGGCACGCGCCAGTTGGGCGATCTCGCGCGGGTTGCCGAGCTGGGCGGCGAGGTGGCTCATCGAGGCGGCCAGCACATAGCCGCCGTACGCGCGGTCGCCCGCCGCCTGCGCGAGGCGCAGGGCCTGGATGTAGTAGCGCTGGGCCAGGCCCGGCTGGCCCGTGTCGATGGCCATGTAGCCGGCGAGTTCGGTGAGCCGGGAGACCGCCGCGAACAGCTGACGGCCGGTCGATTCGCGGTACGCCCCCGAAAGCAGCCCGGAGACCACGCTGTTGAGGTAGTGCACGAGGACCGGGCGCACATGGCCGCTGCCGAAGCGGTGGTCGAGGTCGACCAGCGCGGCCGTCGTCGCCCGCACCGCCTCCACGTCCGGCATCCCGACCCGGGACCCGGCGGCCCGGGCGACCTGCGGGTCCGCGCCGGTGATCAGCCAGTCCCGGCTGGGCTCCACGAGCGCGGACGAGGCGACCGCCGAGCCGGTGAGGAAGTCGCGGCGGCCGACGTCGCTGCGCCACAGCTCGCAGACCTGCTCGATCGCCCCGGTCACCGTCGGCGCGAACTGGAGGCCGACGCCCGAGGCGAGGTTCTTGCCGTTGGCCATCCCGATCTCGTCGATCGTGACCGTACGGCCGAGCTTGCGGCCCAGCGCCTCGGCGATGGTGCCCGGCGCCCGGCCGCGTGGCTGCTGGCCGCGCAGCCAGCGGGCCACGGACGTCTTGTCGTAGCGGAGGTCGAGGCCGCGTTCGGCGCCGACCATGTTGACCCGGCGGGCGAGGCCCGCGTTGGAGCATCCGGCTTCCTGGATGAGCGCCTGGAGCCGTTCGTTCGGCTGGCGTGCGACGAGTGGCCTGGCTGCCATGTGTGTGTCCCCCTGAGGCCGCAGTGATAGGTGGCGGGATCACTGCCCGACATATGACTGAGAAATGCGCTGATTCATCGTGTTGGTCACTTTCCGCGCGACTTACCGCATTCGTCACGGCCAGTCACTAAAATGCCGCGCCGGACCGCCCCTGCCGGACGCCCCGTAACCAGCTACCCGCCCAGGGCCCGTGCCTCTCCCACGCGCCCCCGCCCGTGCACCCGTGCGCCCCGCATGCGGAACCACGCACCGGGCGGCCGTAACTCTTCGTGAAGCCTGTAGTTGAGCTGGACGTGGAAGAGCCCATCGGAGTCATGGAAGCCGCGCAGGTCCCCCGGCAGCGCCTGGAGCAGCTGCTCGACGCCGCCGTGCGGTACACGGAGGAGAGGCACTGGGACGTGTGCCCGGGCACCTGGCTGGAGCGGTCCGGCGGTGGCCGGTGCTCGTGCGGCGAGGAGGCGTGCGCCGCGCCCGGCGCCCACCCCGCCGGGGACGGCTGGGCGGACGGGGCCACCGGCAGCGGCGCGGCGGCCCGCCGGATGTGGACCCGGCGGCCGGGCGCCGCGGTGCTGCTGCCCACCGGGCGCGCGTTCGACGCCGTCGACGTGCCGGAGTCGGCGGGCTTCCTGGCGCTCGCCCGGATGGAGCGGATGAGCCTGCCGCTCGGCCCGGTCACCCGCACCCCCGACCGCCGCATGCAGTTCTTCGTGCTGCCCGGCGCCGCCGCGAAGGCGGAGGACCTGGCCCGCCGGGCCGGGTGGAACGCCGCGTCAATCGGCCTGCGCGGCGTCGGCGAGGGCGGTTACGTCGTCGCGCCCCCGACCCGGGTCGGCGGGGCCGGCGCGGTGCAGTGGGCCCGCTCCCCCACGACCGCCAACCGCTGGCTGCCCGAGGTCGAGGAGCTGATCGGCCCGCTCGCGTACGCCTGCGGGCGGGTGGCGGCCGACACGCGCCGCAAGAGCCTTTCGTAGGGTGGTCCCCGGGTACGACACACGTACGTACGGGGACTTCGAAAGGCGTGCACATGCCGGACCGGACAGAACGCGAGGGAACGGACGGAACCGAGGCACCGCGGGCGGCACCGCCCGCGGTGCGCGTCCAGGGGCTGTGGAAACGGTTCGGCGAGCAGACCGCGGTCGCCGGCATCGATCTGGACCTGCCCGCGGGCAAGTTTATCGGCCTGGTGGGGCCCAACGGGGCGGGGAAGACCACCACGCTCTCCATGGTCACCGGGCTGCTCCGGCCCGACCAGGGGCGGATCGAGATCGGTGGGCGCGACGTATGGGGCGACCCGGTCGGGGTGAAGTCCCGGATCGGGGTCCTGCCCGAGGGGCTGCGTCTCTTCGAGCGGCTGTCCGGCCGCGAACTCCTCGCGTACACCGGCCGGTTGCGCGGACTGCCCGGCCAGGAGGTGGACAGCCGGGCGACCCAGCTGCTCGACGTGCTGGACCTGGCGGGCTCCCAGCACAAGCTGGTCATCGACTACTCGACCGGGATGCGCAAGAAGATAGGGCTCGCCGCCGCCCTGCTGCACAACCCCGAAGTCCTCTTCCTGGACGAGCCGTTCGAGGGAGTCGACCCGGTCTCGGCGCAGACCATCCGCAAGGTCCTGGAGCGTTACACGCGGTCCGGGGCGACCGTCGTCTTCTCCAGCCATGTGATGGAGCTGGTCGAGTCGCTGTGCGACTGGGTGGCCGTCATGGCGGCCGGCGCCATCCGCGCCCAGGGCCCCCTGGCCGAGGTGCGCGGCGAGGCTCCCTCGCTCCAGAACGCCTTCCTGGAGCTGGTCGGTGCGGGCGACCGCGACACCGGCGCGACCCTGGACTGGCTGGGCGGCGACCGATGAGCGTGCTCGACGCCCCCGCCGGCACCACCCCCCGGCCCGGGGCCACGACCGGTGCGAGGGCGCTGATCCCCGTCTTCGCCCGGCTCAAGCTGGCCCTGCTCCGCAACGGGCTGCGCCAGTCCTCCGGGCGCCGGGCCGCCTACATCGCCTCGGTCGCCGGCGCTCTGCTCATCGCCGCCGGGCAGCTGGTCGGGTTGATCCTGCTGCGCGGCCACGCCCACGCGGACTCCCTGGTGGTGCTGCTCACCGCCGTCCTGGCCCTCGGCTGGGCGGTGATGCCGCTGTTCTTCTCGGCCGGCGACGAGACCCTGGACCCGACCCGGCTGGTGATGCTGCCGCTGCGGCCCCGGCCGCTGATCGTCGCGCTGCTGGTCTCCTCGCTGATCGGGCTGGGCCCGCTGTTCACGCTGTGCCTGGCGGCCGGATCGGTGGCCGCGCTGGCCGAGGGGGCGGGCTCGGTGGTCTTCGCGGTGCTCGCCGTGCCGCTGACCCTGCTGGTCTGTGTGGCCCTGGCCCGCGCGGTCGCCGCCGCCAACACCCGGCTGCTCACCTCCCGCAAGGGGCGGGACCTGGCGGTCCTCAGCGGCCTGCTGATCGCGGTGGGCATCCAGGTCGTCAACTTCGGCGCGCAGCGCCTCGGCCGGGCCGGCGGGCTCTCCTCGCTCGACCCGGCGGCGGACGTGGTGCGCTGGCTGCCGCCCGCCTCGGCCGTCGGGTCCGTAGGCTCCGCCGCCGAGGGGGCGTACGGGCGGGCCGTCGTCCAGTTGCTGAGCGCGGCGGCCGCGCTGGTGGTGCTGCTGTGGCTGTGGCGGCGCAGTCTGACGAAGCTGATGACCGCGCCGGACGGTTCCACGACCGCCGCCGCCGGGCCGGACCGCGAGAAGTCCGGCCGGGTCGGCGCGGGTCTGTGGGCGCTGCTCCCCGAGGGCCGCACCGGCACGGTGATGCAGCGGTCCCTGCGGTACGTGGCACGGGACCCGAAGACGAAGGCGGCCTGGGTGACCGCGCTGGCGATCGGGCTTATCGTCCCGCTGATCAACGCCCTCCAGGGCCAGGGCACGGTGTACTTCGCCTGCTTCGCCTCCGGGATGCTCGGCATGCAGATGTACAACCAGTTCGGGCAGGACACCTCCGCGTTCTGGATCGTCGCCCAGACGATCTCCTCGGCGCGGGACGCGTACGCCGAACTGCGCGCCCGGGCCCTGGCGCTGCTGCTGGTCACGCTTCCGTACACGGTGCTCGTGGCGGTGGTGACGGCGGCGCTGCTCGGCGACTGGAAGCTGCTGCCGGGGGTGATCGGCCTGTCGTTCGCGCTGCTGGGCGCGATGCTGGCGACCGGCGCGGTGGCGTCGGTGAGCTTCCCGTACTCGGTGCCGCAGGAGGGGGCGTTCAAGAACGTGGCGCCGGGGCAGGCCGGTCTCGCCTCGATCTCCATCCTCGGCGGCATGGTCTCGGCGGCTGTGCTGAGCGCCCCGGTGATCGCGCTGACGATCACCCTGCACGCCACCGACCGGACGGACCGGCTGTGGCTGCTGCTGCCGGCCGGGGCGGTGTACGGGGCACTGATCGCCTGGGGCGGAATGCGGCTGGCGGCCCCGCGCATGGCGCTGCGGCTGCCGGAGATCCTGACGGCGGTCAGCAAGGGCTGAGACCCCGCGGGCTCACGGGGACACGGGCTCGCGGTCGTCCCGCACATCCTCGGACAGCTGTTCGAGGAAGGGTTCGACCGCGGCCCGCCAGCCCTCCGGCTGGTCGAAGTGCACGAGGTGGCCGGCGTCGGCCACCTCCGCGTACTGACCGCGCGGCAGGACCCGGACCATCTCCTGCGCCTCCGCCCGGCCGAGCTCACCGTCCAGGCCGCGCAGCACCAGCGTCGGGCATCTGACCTGGGCCAGCTCCTCCCAGTGCGCGTCGAACACCCAGGTGGCGCGGGATTCCAGCATCTGGCGGCGCGAGAAGACGGGCCACCAGCCGCCGTCCCGCTCGGCCATCACCTCGGCGTAGAACGCGCCCCGGGACGGGCTGGGGCGCTCCACCCACGGGTCCTCCTCGCCGAACCACCGGCGCACGGCGTCGGGCGAGGCGAAGGGGAGCGGCCAGCTCCCGAACCAGTCCTCCCACTCGCGCTGGGAGGCCGCGCCGAGCGCGGAGGCGCGCATGTCGCAGACGACGAGCGCGCGGACCAGGTCGGGGCGCTTGGCGGCGAGCTGCCAGGCGGTGAGGGCTCCCATGGAGTGGCCGACGAGGGTGACGGGGGCGAGCCCCAGCTGTTCGATCACCGCCTCGGCGTCCGCCACGTAGGCGTCGCGGGTGTAGGGGCCGTCGGCCGGCTTCCCGCTGTCGCCGTGGCCGCGCTGGTCGAGACCGACCGGGCGGTGCCGCTCGGCGAGCCAGCGGGCGGTGGACGCCCAGTGCGAGGCCCGGCCCATCAGGCCGTGCAGCAGTAAGACGGCGGGGGCCGGGGCGCCGTCCGCGCCCGCCCCGGGCGGGTCGGCGAACTCCCATGCCGCGAGGCGTACGCCGTCCGATCCGGTCACTTCGATGCGCCGCGCCATAGCTTCTGGCACCCCCTTCTCTCCCCGCGTCACCGGGTGGTCGTGTCGGCCAGAGTATCGAACCTCTATTCGAAAACTGGGATCTGCCAGCCAAGACCGCTCGTTCGAGTGACTGCTTCCCAGGATTGACGACGGCAGCCGCGGGGAGATGTTCTGCAGGAGGCGGGCCGCTCGGGGATGAGGGCTCGCGGGACCGACCTCGAGAGCTCGGGGCTCCAGGTCGGGCACAGGGAGGGACGGGCCCCGGCGCCTTGCGGCGCCGGGGCCCTCCGCATGTCTGCGTACGACGGGCGCATCGCGGCTCCCCTCCCCGGCGGCACGGGCGGCGGCCGACACACTCAGCCACCCTTCCGCCACAGCGTGGCACGGTCCGCGCCGGAGCGCTGCGGTTCCGTACGGAAAAAAGAGAAACCGGGCACCGGCGGCTGCCGGTGCCCGGTCTCCCGGAACGGTCCCGAACGGTCTTACCGGAACGGCTCCTACCGCTTGGCGACGAAGACGTGCGAGGCGACCTCGGAGTCCAGCTCCGCCGCCTCGCCGCTGCTGCCCACCAGCACCCCGCCGGGCGACTGCGTCACGCTGACCACGGAACCGGGCTGCACGCCCGCCCGCCGCAGCGTGTACATCAGCTGGGCGTCCGTCTGGATCGGCTCCCCGATCCGGCGGACCACCACCGTCTTGCCGTCGCTGCCCGGGTCGAGGTCGGAGAGGCTGACCATGCCCTCGTCGAGGAACGGGTCGGCCTCGGCCTTCTCGCCCAGCTCCTCCAGGCCCGGGATCGGGTTCCCGTACGGGGACTCCGTCGGGTGGCGCAGCAGCTCCAGCACCCGGCGTTCGACCGCCTCGCTCATCACGTGCTCCCACCGGCACGCCTCGGCGTGGACCTGCTCCCACTCCAGGCCGATCACGTCGACCAGCAGGCACTCGGCCAGCCGGTGCTTGCGCATGACGCGCGTCGCGAGGCGGCGGCCCTCCTCGGTCAGCTCCAGATGCCGGTCGCCTGCGACCTGGACCAGGCCGTCGCGCTCCATCCGCGCCACGGTCTGGCTGACGGTCGGACCGCTCTGGTCCAGCCGTTCAGCGATCCGGGCGCGCATGGGGACCACGCCTTCCTCTTCGAGTTCGAGGATGGTGCGGAGATACATCTCCGTGGTGTCGATCAGTCCGGACATTCGTGCCCCTCGATGCAATCGTGCGCTGGCCCTGGCATCAATTCTGACGCATCGCGCACGGAACCGTGCCGCGCCGTCGTCACCGGGGTCGTGCGGTATTGACAGGTCACTGGTCCAGACCGCAACGTGATCGGCGTTACGGACGCCCCATGGACACCTCACCCCGCCGGAAAGGTCCTCCCCCGATGAGCGAAAGCAAGCTGGCCGGTCAGTTCTTCGATGCGGCGATCGGCCTGCTGGGGAGGGTGCGGGACGAGGAGGCCGGGAACATCGCGGCCGCCGGAGCCGCCATCGCCGACACCGTCGAGGCGGGCGGCCGGCTCTTCGCCTTCGGCGCCGGGCACTCCTCGCTCGCCGCGCAGGACGTCGTCTACCGGGCGGGCGGGCTCGCCCTGATGAACCTCATGGCCGTGCCCGGGGCGCTCGGCGTGGACGTCATGCCCGCCACCCTGGGCTCCGCCCTGGAACGCGTGGACGGCCTCGCGGGCGCGGTGCTCGACTCCAGCCCCGCGAAGTCCGGCGACGTGCTCGTGATCATCTCGCTCTCCGGGCGCAACGCCCTGCCCGTCGAGATGGCGCTCAACGCCCGCGCGCTGGGCCTGAAGGTCATCGGCGTCACCTCGGTCGCGTACGCGCAGGAGACCCGGTCCCGACACAGCTCGGGCGGATTCCTGCGCGACCACTGCGACATCGTCCTCGACAGCAAGATCGCGGTCGGCGACGCGGAGCTGGAAGTGGACGGCATCGAGGCGCCGTTCGCGCCGGCGTCCACGGTGGTCACCAGCGCGATCATGCAGGGCATGATGGCCGCGGCGGCGGAACGGCTGCTGGAGCGGGGCATCGAGCCGCCGTTGCTGCGGTCGGGGAACGTGGACGGCGGGCACGAGTGGAACGGGCGCGTGATGAGCCAGTACGCGGACCGGATCTTCTACCGGCACTGAACGTCACGGGGCGCCCGTCTCCGGCACGGGCGCCCGCCGCCGTCGTTCACCTGGTCCGGGCGCACTGACGGCCAGGACGGCGGTGTCGTCGTCCACACCGGCGCCCAGGCAATCGAGCACGCCGCTGATGGCCCGGACCGTGGCCGCGGCGGTGGTGGGCGCCAGCGAACGCGCGAAATCCAGCAGTGCTTCCTCGCCGTATCTGCCACCGGACTGGTCGATGTGGGCCTCGGTGAGGCCGTCGGTGTAGAACAACAGGGTGTCGCCCGGTTCGAGGCGGACCGTGGTGGTGGCGATGTCCGCGTCCGGCAAGGCACCGATGAGCTGGCCACCCGGGGTGGGCACGTAGTGGGCGGTTCCGTCGGCGCGCATCCGGATGGCCGGCGGATGGCCGCCACTGGCCAGGGTGATCCGGAACGCCCCGTGGTCGGTGGGTGCCAGCAGGCCGAAGATCACGGTGCAGAACCGGGGTTCGACTTCGTTGTCCTCATGGGTCAGGACGGTGTTCAGGTGGTCGAGAACGGAAGCCGGATCTGAGTTGTACACGGCGGCGGCGCGCAGGGTGTACCGGGCCAGTGAGGTGATCGCCGCCGCGTCCGCACCCTTGCCGCGCACGTCGCCGAGAAAGAGGCCCCAGGTGCCGCGGTCGAGGGGGAAGAGGTCGTAGAAGTCTCCGCCGACCTCGTCGACGGAAGCGATGTAATACCGGGCCGCGACCTCAAGACCGGGCACGTCGTCCAGGACCGGGGGCAACAGGGTGCGCTGGAGCGTGGTGGCCAGGGTCTGGAGGCGGTCGCGTTCCCGGTCGGCCTCCTGCCGGGCGCGGAGCAGCTCCGTCTCGTAGGCGCGCCGGTCGCGGGCGTCGACGACGGTCGTACGGATCAGCAGCGGCCGGCCGTCGTCATCGCGCTTGACGGTGGAGGTGACGAGGACCGGCAGACGGGAACCGTCGGCCGTCTTCAGCTCCAGCGCGATGCCGTGCACCTCGCCCTGCATGGACAGCAGCGGCGCGAAATGCGTCTCGTGGTAGAGCCTGCCGCCGACGGTGAGCAGGTCCGCGAAGCGCCTTCGCCCGACCAGGTCCTCCCGGCGGTAACCGAGCCAGTCCAGCAACGTCTTGTTGACCTTGGCGATCTGCCCGTCCAGCAGGGTGGACAGATATCCGCAGGGAGCGTTCTCGTAGAGGTCCTCCATGCTGTCCTCGGGCAGCGCGGAGAACGTCGCTTCACCATCGGCGCCACCCGTCCCGCGGTCGTGACCGTCGTCGGCCATGCACATCACTGGGTGAGTCGGGTGGCGAACGAGGCGATCGCCGCGGCCGTGGCCTCGGGCGCGCTCAACTGCGGGCAGTGCCCGGTCGCGTCCAGGGTGACCAGTTCGCTGCCCTTGATGTGCGCGTGGACGAAGGCGCCCACCTCCGGCGGAGCGATCGCGTCGCTGGAGCACTGGGCGATCAGGGTGGGGACCGGGACCGCTTCGAGGTCGGAGCGGTTGTCGGACAGGAAGGTCACCCGGGCGAAGGTGCGGGCGATCTCCGGGTCGGTGCGGCAGAAGCTGTTGGTCAGTTCCTGTCCCAGCTCCGGCCGCTCCGGGTTGCCCATGATCACCGGCGCCATGGCCGCCGACCAGCCCAGGTAGTTGGAGTCCAGGGATTGCAGCAGCTCCTCGATGTCCTCCGAGCTGAACCCGCCCCGGTACCCCGTGGCCACGTCGTCGATGTAGCGCGGCGAAGGGGTGAGCAGGAAGAGCCCGGCGAACCGCTCCGGCTCCCGTGCGACGGCCAGCACGCCCATCATGGCGCTCACCGAGTGGCCCACGAAGACCACCGGGCCCGCATCCAGCTCGCGGCAGATCTCCAGCACGTCCTGGGCGTAGCCGTCGAGCCCGGCGTAGCGGTCCTCGCTCCACGCATCCAGGTCCGAGAGACCCGCCCCCACGTGGTCGAAGAGGACCAGCCGGAAGTCCCGCTCCAGGATCGGCACCACCAGCCGCCAGAGGTTCTGATCGCACCCGAACCCGTGTGCGAGCAGCAGGACCGGTCCATCCGCCCGGCCGGTCACCGTCACATGGTTCCTGGCGCGCACATCCATGCACCCCATCCTCGCACCGAGCCCCGCCGGACACCCCCCGAGAGCGGCGTCGGCCGCGCGGGACACCCTGCCCGGCGGATCGGCGGATCAGGGCCGACCGGCGTCCGGCCGCCCGCTCGCCGTCCGGTGCAGGTCCACCGATGCCGCCACCCGGGCGGCCACCGTTTCCGCGTACGCCGCGTCCGGGCGTTCGAACGCGCTGCGGTGCGCGGAGCGGAGGAACGTCACCACGCCCAGGGTGCGGCCGCGGCTGCGCAGGACCGTGGCGAGGGCGTGGACCGCGTCCGGCGGCCACTGCCGCCGGCGCGCCCACTCGCCGTCCGTACGCCCCGCCCCCGCCGACGTGCGCACCGAGCCCGTGCGGTCCACCGCCTGGAGCGCCGGGTGGCCCGGCGCGTACCGCAGGGGGACGCCGCCGCCGGCCACCGGGAGGCAGGGGCCCGGCGCGTCGGCCGGGGTGGCCGCCGCCCGCACCAGGCGCTCCCCCGCCACCAGGTCGACCAGCGCGTGGTCGGCGAACCCGGCCAGCGCGAAGTCGAGCGACGACATCGCGGCCTCCATCGGGTCCTCGCACTCCGCGGCGGACCGCGCCGCGCGGTGCAGCTGGTTGGAGCGGAACCGCAGCCGGTCCGCCTCCTGAGCGGCGAGCCGGGCCTCCGTGACGTCCTGGAAGACCCAGCCGGCGCCCAGCGGCACGGGCTCCTCGGTGAGCGGGGAGGCCAGCCGCAGGAAGCCGCTGCGCCAGCAGCGACGGCGGGTGCCCTCACCGCCGCGCAGGGTCACCCACAGCTCGGCGGGCGGGCCGGGCGCCCCCTCGGCCAGGACGTGCTGAAGGGCGCCCTCCAGCTCCTCGACCCCCTGGGCGATCACCTCGCCGAGGGGCCGCCCGAGCAGGGCCGTACGGCCGCCGCCCAGAGCGCGGGCCGCGTGGGCGTTGACGACGGTGGGGCGCAGGTCCACGTCGACCAGGACGACACCCCAGGAGGCGTCCTCGAACAGGGCCTCGCTGAGCGCGATGGCCCGTTCCAGGTCGATCTGGGCGTGGACCTCGCTGAACGCGCAGTACACCCCGGCCGGCTTCCCGTCCGTGCCCCGGACCCCGGCGGACTGGGTGCGCACGAGGACCCGGCCGCCGTCCTTCCGAAGCAGCGCGAACTCGTGGACCCGGCGCCCCGGCGCGTCCATGACCGCCATCAGCCGCCGCTGCACCTCGTCCGCGTCGGCCCGGCGCACGGCCCATCCGGCGAAGCCCGGGCGCCCCACGGCCTCCTCGGCGGACCAGCCGAGGACGCGCTCGGCCTCGCGGTTCCAGTGGGTGACGGTGCCGTCCGCGTCGAAGGCGCAGAGCGCCGCGTCCATGCCGTCGAGGAGGGCCGCCAGCAGCTCCGCGCCGGCCGTCCCCCTGCTCGTGGAAGCACTCATCCCGGTCCCCCTGCGCGAGGTGTCCGCCATAACCGCACGTCAGACCATTGAACTCGAACGTGACCCGGGGCACGGGGACTTTCCCGGAAATCGGACAGGCCCTAATTCGCTTGCCCGGCCCGGAGGCGGTTCCTAAGGTGGCTGTACACGCGAAAGGAGGTGATCCGAAAAGTGCAGTCTTATCGGATTCGTGAGGTGGCTGCGGGCTGACAGCCCGTCGTCGCACTTCGTGCACCTCGGCGGGCTGACCGCCGAAACCCAAGCAGTCACCGACCCGCAGGCTCGCCGGTAGATCCGGCCGGCTCCCTCCGCGAGGAGGGAACCAGAGCCTGCGGGTTTCCGCGTTCCCGGGCGGATACGCCCCTTACGGGCACAGCCGCTCGACGCGCCACGTGCCGTCCTCGCCGCCCTCGCGGACGTAACGCAGCCGGTCGTGCAGCCGGTTCTCGTGGCCCTGCCAGAACTCGATCGTCTCGGGAACGACCCGGAAACCGCCCCAGTGCGGGGGCGCCGGGACCTTCTCGCCCTCCGGGTAACGGGACGACAACTCCTCGTAGCGGGTGAGCAGCTCCTCGCGGCTGCCGATCACCGCCGACTGGTCGCTCGCCCAGGCGCCGAGCTGGGAACCGTGCGGGCGGGTGCGGAAGTAGGCGACGGTCTCCTCGCGGGCGACGCGGGCCGCGGTGCCGGTGACGATGACCTGGCGGGCCAGCGGGTGCCAGGGGAAGAGCAGCGAAACGTACGGATTGGCCGTCAGCTCGCGGCCCTTGCGCGAGCCGTAGTTGGTGAAGAAGACGAAGCCGCGCGCGTCGTACATCTTCAGCAGCACCGTGCGGGAGGAGGGGCGGCCCTCGGGGGTCGCCGTGGCGACCACCATGGCGTTCGGCTCGTGGAGCATGCCGCCGGCGGCGACTTGGCGGAACCAGCGCGCGAACTGGTCCATCGGATCGGGCGCGAGCGAGTCCTCGGTGAAGGTCTCGGATCGGTATTGCTCGCGCATCGCGGCCGGATCGGTGGTGGAATCGAAGGAGGAGTCTGGGGTGGGCACGGTGCCATCCTGCCGCAGCGGCCGGACGGGCAGGAGACCCCCGGCGCAGCCGTCGATCCGAGGGAGCCGCCTGATGTCCGACTTCGTACCCGGACTCGAAGGAGTCGTCGCGTTCGAGACGGAAATCGCCGAACCCGACAAGGAGGGCGGTTCGCTCCGGTACCGGGGCGTCGACATCGAGGAGCTGGTCGGTCACGTCTCCTTCGGACATGTGTGGGGGCTGCTGGTGGACGGGGCGTTCGAGCCCGGTCTGCCGCCCGCCGAACCGTTTCCGCTCCCCGTGCACTCCGGTGATATCCGGGTCGACGTGCAGGCCGCGCTGGCGATGCTCGCCCCGGTCTGGGGGCTGAAACCGCTGCTGGACATCGACGCGGAGACCGCCCGCGAGAACCTGGCGCGGGCCGCCGTGATGGCGCTGTCGTACGTGGCGCAGTCGGCGCGCGGACAGGGTGTGCCGATGGTCCCCCAGCGGGAGATCGACAAGGCGGAGTCCGTCGTGGAGCGGTTCATGATCCGCTGGCGCGGAGAGCCGGACCCCCGGCATGTGAAGGCCGTCGACGCGTACTGGACGTCGGCCGCCGAGCACGGCATGAACGCCTCGACGTTCACCGCCCGGGTCATCGCCTCCACCGGGGCCGACGTGGCGGCCGCGCTGTCCGGCGCGGTGGGCGCCATGTCGGGCCCGCTGCACGGCGGCGCCCCGTCCCGGGTCCTCGGCATGATCGAGGAGGTCGAGCGGACCGGCGACGCCACGGCGTACGTGAAGAAGGCGCTGGACAAGGGCGAGCGGCTGATGGGCTTCGGCCACCGCGTCTACCGGGCCGAGGACCCGCGGGCCCGGGTGCTGCGGCGCACCGCCGAGGAGCTGGGCGCGCCCCGCTACGAGGCGGCGCGGGCGCTGGAGAAGGCCGCCCTGGAGGAACTGCACGCGCGCCGCCCGGACCGGGTGCTCGCGACGAACGTGGAGTTCTGGGCGGCGATCATGCTGGACTTCGCCGAGGTCCCGGCGCCCATGTTCACGTCGATGTTCACCTGCGCCCGTACGGCGGGCTGGTCGGCGCACATCCTGGAGCAGAAGCGCACGGGCCGCCTGGTGCGCCCCTCGGCGCGTTACGTGGGCCCGGGCGCGCGAAGCCCGCGCGAGGTCGCGGGGTACGCGGAGCTGGCCACGCGCTGATCCGGGCGGCGGGCGTCAGTCCCGGTCGAGCGCCCAGGTCTGGAGGGCGTACGGCCGCCCCTTCTCCTCGCCCTCGATGAGCGGTACGCCGAGCAGCCGGAAGCCGTTCGCGGCGGCGACGGCGACGCTGGCCGCGTTCTCCGCCTCCAGTTCCAGGATGACCCGGTCGACGCCCAGCTCCTCGAACGCGTACCCGGCCATCACCCGCACCGCCCGCCCGGCGAGCCCCTGCCCGCGGTGGGCGGGGCCGACCGCGTAACCCAGCTCCGTGCCCTCGGGGGCGCGCCGCAGCATGACCTCGCCGAGCGGGGCGCCGCCGTCGAGCGTGATGGCGAGCAGGACCGCCGTGCCGTCCGCGCGCAGCTGCCGGGCCTTCGCCAGCCGCGCGCGGGCGGCCTCCGCGTCGAAGGGCGAGACGATCGGGGTCCAGTACGCGATGTCCGGGTGGTCGAACAGGTCCGGCATGGCGTCGAGGTCGTCCTCGGACCAGTCGCGCAGGACGAGCCCCTCACCCGTGAGTTCGACGTGCTCGGGGAACGGGGGCGTGGCGCTGCTGGTCATGGTGCGGACCCTATCCGGGCGTTCCCCGGACACCAAGGCGTTGGTGTCGCCCCGGTCCGCTCACCCCAGCGCCGTGTCCAGCAGCGCCGCCCACTGGGCGACCACCTTGCGGCGGCGGGCGGTGTCGTCGGTGAGGACGTTGGCGAGGCCGAGCCCCCGGGCCATGTCCAGCAGTCCCTGCACGGTCTCCCGCACCCCGGGCCTCGTCTCGTCGGCGCGCAGGAGGTGGACGGCGATGCGGTGGGTCTCGCGGCCCACCCGGGCCTCCAGCTCCGTCACGCGGGGGCGCAGTTGCTCCTCGTTGGACGCGGCGACCCAGAGCTGGAGGGCGGCGCGGAAGAGGGGGCCGGTGTAGAGGTCGACCAGGGCGGCGACGACGGCGGCGCGGTCCTGGTCGGGGACGGCGCGCAGGGCGGCGGAACGTTCCTCGGCGACGTATTCGACGGCGGCGGTGAACAGGTCCTCGCGGGTGGGGAAGTGGTGCTGGGCCGCACCCCGCGAGACCCCGGCCCGTTCCGCGACGACGGCGACGGTGGACCCGGCCCAGCCGTGCTCGGCGAGGGAGGCCACGGCGGCCTCCAGGAGGCGGCGGCGGGTGGCGCGGCTGCGGTCCTGTTTGGGGCCCGGGCTGCTGCCGCCCGGTGTCACAACGCCCATGCGGGGTCCCGTCGTTCAAGGAAGGCCGTCATCCCCTCCCGGGCCTCGTCGGAGGCGAAGAGCCGGGCCGAGCGGGCGATGAGGTCTTCGGCGTGCTGGTCGAAACTCTGGAGCACAGTAGCCGTGACCAGCGCCTTGGACGCCGCCAGCCCCTGCGGCGAGGCCCGGCGCAGATCGTCGAGCACGCCGTCGACCGAGCCGTCCACGTCGTCGGCGGCCATCGTGACGAGGCCGATGCGCTCGGCCTCGTCCGCGTAGAACTTCTCGCCGGTCAGGTAGTAGCGGGCGGCGGCGCGCGGGTCGAGGCGCGGGAGCAGCGGCATCGAGATCACGGCGGGCGCGAGCCCGAGCCGCGCCTCGGTGAGCGCGAAGGTCGCCCCGAACCCGGCGACGGAGATGTCGCACGCCGCGAGCAGCCCGAGCCCGCCGGCCCGGACGTGGCCGGTGACCCGGGCGACCACGGGCTTCGGCAGCGCGACGATCCGCCGCATCAGGGCGACGAAGTCGTGCGGATCGGCCGGGGCGCGCAGATCGGCGCCCGCGCAGAAGGTGGTCCCGGTGTGGGTGAGCACGACGGCCCGCACGGAGTCGTCGGCCGCGCACCCGTCCAGCGCCTCCGCCAGCTCGGCGACGAGGCCGGCGCCGAGGGCGTTGCGGTTGGCGGGCGAGTCGAGCGTGAGGGTGGTGACGCCGCGCACGTGGGCGGGCGGTGCGAGCGGGCTCATCCGCGTAACTCCTTCTCTGCCGGCCGTCGCGTCGAGCGTGGCAGCAGGGCCCGGAACAATCAAGCGCGCTTGCATGATTTTACGGGGTGCGGCGGGCCGCGTACGGCCGGTCGCGCTCAGGAGTCCGCCGCGGACAGCCTCTCCGGTGCCCCGTCCTCCGCGGCGGTCAGCTCCTGGGTCCCCACGACGGACAGCAGTTCCAGCTGCTCGGCCGCCGGGCTTCCGGGCG
Organism: Streptomyces sp. DT224; assembly: GCF_049844595.1. Classification (NCBI taxonomy): domain Bacteria; kingdom Bacillati; phylum Actinomycetota; class Actinomycetes; order Kitasatosporales; family Streptomycetaceae; genus Streptomyces; species Streptomyces sp. DT224. The sequence goes on along the minus strand of NZ_JBNCLI010000009.1, from coordinate 191,724 downwards.
GGGCGGTGAACCACAGCAGCCGTTGCCGCCCGTCCTCGCTGAGGAGGTTGTGGCAGTCGAGTTCGATGACGCCGAGCAGGGGGTGGACGATCCTCTTGTGGTCCATGCGGCGCACCGCGACGTCGTGGGTGTCCCAGAGGTCCGCGAACTCCTGGCTGCGGCGGCGCAGCGCGGCGACCATCCTCGCGACCTCCGCGTCCCGGCCGCGCCGGGCCGCCGCGGCCTGGAGGTCGGCCACGAACACCCGGGAGTGGTGGGGGTGGTCCTCGGGCGGGTGCATCTCACGGGCCCGCGGGTCGGTGAACCAGCGGTACACGAGGCTCGCCGCCGGACCGCGGCGGGCCGGCGACCTGCCGAGCAGGGCCAGGGCGAGGCTGTTCTCCATCAGCGTCTCGTGCAGGTCGGTGATGACGCGCGCAGGGGTGTTGGAGAGCCTGTCCAGGAGCCCGATGAGCGCGGGCTGCACATGTGCCGACGCGCCGCCCGCGGGCGGCGGGACCGGTCGTTCGGCCAGGTGGAACAGGTGGTCGCGCTCGTCGCCGTTCAGGCGCAGGGCCCGGGCGAGGGCGGCCAGCGTCTGCGCCGAGGGCTGGACACCGTTCTTCGCGCTCCCGCGCTCCAGCTCGGTGTAGTAGTCGGCCGACAGCCCCGCCAGCTGCGCGACCTCCTCGCGCCGCAGCCCGGGGACGCGTCGGCGCGGACCGTGGGGGAGGCCGACCTCGGCGGGGCGGATGCGGTCACGGCGGGTCCTGAGGAAGGCACCGAGCTCTGGAAGGTTCACCGCTCCATGCTCGCTCGTACGGCGGAGCGGAGCCAGGGGGTGGCGTCCCCTGGGTCGACGCAGCCCTGGCTGCGGACGGGGAACCGGCCGATCGTTGAGGACACCGCCGGGTCTCGGCCCTCATCCACCACAGGAGTCAGTCATGCCCCTCCCCACTTCCCCCGACGGGCCCGCTGCCCCGGAGCGGCCCTCCGCCTCACCCCGGGTCGCGATCGTCACCGGTGGCTCGCGCGGCATCGGCCGCGGGGCCGTCGGCCGGCTGGCCGCCGACGGGTACGCCGTCGTGGTCGGCTACGCGGGCGGCCGGGACGAGGCCGAGGCCGCCGTGAAGGAGGTCGTCACCGCCGGCGGCCGGGCCCTCGCGGTCCGCGCGGACGTCGCCGACGAACACGCGGTCGCCGCCCTGTTCGACGCGGCGGAAGCCGAGTTCGGCGGCGTCGACGTCGTCGTGCACGCGGCGGGGCGGATGCACCTGGCGCCGATCGCCGACATGGACCTGGCCGTCCTGGACGACCTGCACCGCACCAACATCCGCGGCACGTTCGTCGTCGTCCAGCAGGCCGCCCGCCGGGTGCGCCCCGGCGGCGCGATCGTGACGTTCTCCACGTCGGTGCTGGGGCTGGCCTTCCCCCGCTACGGCGCCTACGCCGCCAGCAAGGGCGCGGTCGAGGCGCTGACGCTGATCCTGGCCCGCGAGCTGCGGGGCCGCGACGTCACCGCCAACACCGTCGCGCCCGGGCCCACGGCCACCGATCTGTTCCTGGACGGCAAGGACGAGGAGACCATCGCCCGCCTGGCCGCCCAGCCCCCGCTGGAACGCCTCGCCACCCCGGCCGACATCGCCGAAGTCGTCGCGTTCCTGGCCTCCCCCGCCGGCCACTGGGTCAACGGACAAGTGGTCCGCGCCAACGGCGGAATCGCCTGAACCACCCCCTGACCGTCCGCATCACCCACTGGAAGAAGGAACGACCCACCATGCCCTTCGCGAACTTCAAGGTCCCCAAGAAGACCCTCACCCCGAAGCAGAAGGAGGAGATCGTCACCCGCACCACCGAACTGTTCGTCGAGATCTACGGCGAGCGCGCCCGCGCCAACACGATGGTCCTGGTCGAAGAGGTCGCCGACGGCGGCTGGGGCATCTCCGGCAACGTGCTGACCCTCGCCATGCTCGGCGAGGCGGCGCCGACGGACGCCTGACCGCACCGGCCGCCACCCGGACCGCCGCGCCGCCGTTCGCCGCGGGGGCCGCCCGTCACCCCTCGGGCGGCCCGTGTCACCGGATGATCGGCGCGGCCCCCGTGGCGGCCACGGACAGGTCCCACAGCCACACCGCCGCGGAGGACCTGTTCGCCTCGCTCCTGGACGAACGGGACTTCCCGGAGGCGCCGCGCTCCTGACCGAAACCCGAGTGCCCGGCGGGAACCCACTGCCTAGGGTGTGCGCATGTCGCTCAGCCGCATAGTGCTGTCCTCGGGCCGTTCCGTCGAGCTCACCGAGATCCGTATGTCCTCGACGTACGCCGGATTCCTGGAGGGCTACCCGTGCAGGGCGGCCAACGAGATGGTGATCCGAAGGCTCACGTGGCAGGCGGAGCAGGCGTTTCCTGACACCCCCGCCCATCTCGTGCCACCCCGCCTCACGTACCGGGACGGGGGCCGGGACGAGCCCCCCACAGCGTTCGGGCCCGTCGTGGAGCTGCCTCCCGTGGCCTGCGTCGGCCTCTTCCGCTCGACGGTGATCGCCCCGGACCTCGACCCGGTCCTGCACCGCTCCTCCCTCGCCGTGGGCTGGTTCCAGACCCCCCTGTCCGTCCCCACGGACGAGTCCGCAGACCCCGGGCTGCGCGACCTGAACTGGCAGGAACTGGCCGGGGACTACGAGCTCTAGGTGTTCCCCGCCACCCCGACGGGCCATTCGCTCTTCGACGGTGCCGGCAACTTCGACGAGATCAGCTTCCCCACCCTCGGCCGCCGGGGCGCGACCCTGCGGCTCTTCGACCGGGAGACCGGGCAGTGGTCGCTCCACTGGTCCGACTGCCGCACCGGTCGGCTGCTCCCGCCGGTGACCGGCCGCTTCACCGGCGACCGGGGCGACTTCTACGGGGACGACGTCCATGAGGGCCGGCCGGTCCGCGTGCACTTCGTTTGGCACCTGCTCGGCCCGGACGCCGCTCGCTGGGAGCAGGAATTCTCCGCCGACGGCGGTGCCTCCTGGGAGCTCAACTGGACCATGGACTTCACGCGTACGAGCCGGGCGGCCACCGCATGAGCATCGTGGAACTCCGGCAGTACACCCTCCACCCGGGAGCCCGGGACACCCTGATCGAGCTGTTCGAGGGCGAGTTCGTGACCGGCCAGGAGGCGGCCGGCATCACCGTCGGCGGCCGCTTCCGCGATCTGGACGACCCGGACCGCTTCGTCTGGCTGCACGCCTTCCCCGACATGGCGCACCGCCGCCGCGCGCTGGAGGCGTTCTACGACGGCCCGGTCTGGCGGCGGCACCGCGACGCCGCCAACGCCACGATGGCGGACAGCGACGACGTCCTCCTTCTGCGCGGCCCCGGCTGCACACCGCCCCCGGACGCCACCGAGGTACGGGTGACGGTCTGCCACCCGCCCGGCCCGGCGGTCTTCGACGCTTACGCTGCCCGCCACCTGACCCCGTCCCACGCGCTCCACCGCACCGAGCACGCCGAGAACGACTTCCCCCGCCTGCCCGTCCGCACCGGGGAGGACGTACGCATCTGGTTCGGCCCGTCCGCGCCACCGCCGTGGCCCAGCGTGCGGCTGCGCCTGGAGTCGGTGGGCGCCCCCGGTCGGGGCCGCGGAACACCCCGTCCCCTCACTCCCCCTCGCCGTAGGTCATGAACCAGTGCGTGTCGAAGTAGCGGGCCATCGTGTACGGATGGTGCGGGTCGACGAGGATGCGGCACACGAACCGCGCGGTCCCGCAGTCGAAGAGCATGTCCTCGTTGTCGAAGGACCGGACGACCACGGGCCACCGGTCGGGGTCGTCGCCGTCGGGCCGCCAGCAGTACAGGTCCTCGTGCTCCGTGCCGGCCCACATGAGGAGCCCGTCCCCGCGAAGGTCCCACGGCTCCTGGTTCAGGCTCAGGTACGCGTCGAACGCGCCGTCGCCGAACACGCCGACCATGCGCTTGTAGTCGCCCGGAAGAGCGGTGCCCAGGCGCGCCTCCACCTCCGCCCAGTCCACGTCCGGCCGCCGGGCCGGCCCGCCCCAGCCGGTGATCCGTATCAGCCGGTCCACCCAGTCGATGTCTCCGCCCTCCGGCCCGACCGCCAGCGGCTCCGGTACGCGCCTCGGGGCGACCACCAGCACGGTCCGCTCGACGCCCTCGTGATCGCGCGCCGATCCCGTTCCGACCCACTGGTCCCCGTACGCCCACGCCCGCATCTTCACGACCCGGTCCGCGAACGGGGCGAGGAGCGCGGCGCCCGAGGACGCGTCGGCCGTCGGATCGCGGAAGCCGTCGAGGACGAGGGTGCGCGGTGCGCCGTACCTGCCGGCGAGCAGGCCGGTGAGCTCCTGCGGATCCAGGTCGTCGGGCAGATACACGTGGCCGCCTGCCGGTTCCAGCGTGGCGAGCAAGTCGTTGAGGGCCGTCTGCGTGAGCTCCATGACGGCCAGTGAAGCGCACGGCACCGACAACGAGGGCGGAGAGCCTCTCCCGGCTTCCGCCCAGCGCGGCGACCTCGTCCTGGCGGACCTGGTCCACCGCAGCCCTCGTTGAGCCCCGGCCTGACAGACGTACTCGCGCGGGACCTCGCTACGCGGGCAGGTTCTCCGGGCCGACCAGCACCAACCGGAACTGCTGGTTCGGCCCGCCGTGGCGGGTGTACTGCACGAGCGGCGTGTGGTCCCACGTGTTGCTCTCCAGGACGTCCAGATGCTTCCCGGCGAACGTGCCGATCTCGAAAAGCCCCTGACCGACAGGGTGGAGGGAGAACCGCTGGTTCGGCCCGCCGTGCCGGGTGTGCTGGATGATGTGGGCGAAGTCGTCGGGGGAGCCCCACTGCACGTCGAGGCACTTCCCGGCGAACGTCCGGATCTCGTAGAGCCCGTCGTCGTGCGGGTGAAAGGTGAACTGCTGGTTCGGCCCCCCGTGGCAGCTGTGCTGGACGATCCGCGCGTGGTCGTCGCCGCTGATTCCCCACACGTCCAGGCACCGCCCGGCGAAGGTCCAGATGTGGAACGGCCCCAGCGGCGCCCGGTCCAGCCGCCGCAGCGCCCGCGCGAGAGCGGCCGCGTCGGGGGCCCGCTTGGCGGGGTCCTTGTCGAGCAGGGTCAGCACGAGTTCGTCCCAGTCGTACGGGACGCCCTCGGCGACCGAGCTGGGCGCGGGCGGGTCCTCGGTGGCGTGCGCGGTCAGATGGCCCATGGCGTCGGGGGCCTCGAACGGTGTCCGGCCCGTGATCAGCTCGAAGAGGACACACCCCAGGGCGTACAGGTCACTGCTGGGCTCCGGGTGGCCGCGCGCCTGCTCGGGGGCCATGTACGCGGGAGTACCGACAATGAACCCGGTCCGGGTGACCCGGGTCGCGAGCGGATCGGCCGCCTTGGCGATGCCGAAGTCGAGGATCTTCGCGGTGCCGGACGGGGAGACGAAGAGGTTGGACGGCTTGATGTCCCGGTGCATGATGCCGGCCTTGTGCGCCTCGTCCAGCGCGTCGCACATCTGCGCCACCCACCGGGCCGCGTCCGACAGCGCGACCGGGCCCCGCCTCACGACGGCGTCCAGGCCCTCCCCCCGGACCAGCTCCATCACCAGGAACGGAACCCGGTCCGCCCCTTCTCCTGCCTCCCCGAGATCGTGCACGGTCACGAGGTTGGGATGCTGCAGCTGGCCGGCGATCCTGGCCTCCCGCAGGAACCTCGCCCGCTCCTGTTCCCCGCGGCTGCCGCCCCCGGCGAGCTGATGGACCAGTTTGACGGCAACGCTCCGCCCCAGCGTCTCGTCGGACGCCTCCCACACCTCCCCCATCCCGCCCTCGGCAAGCCGCCGCACCAACCGGTAACGCCCCGCCAGCACTTGGTCCCGCACCGCCGCGCCTCCCTGCTCGGACAAGGAGATCCAGTCTCGCGCAAGGCGTTCGCGCCGTCAGCCACTCGGAGCCACAACGTCGGAAGCGGCCGGGGCGCCCTTGGGTGTCAGTGGCACCCCCTACCGTGCGCCCATGGGATTCTCAGGTCACCTGGTCTTCGCACGCAGCCACCGCCCCCTCCTGGAGGCGCCCCCGTTCCGGGGGTGGGAGGACGACGCGCACGAGTGCCTGCCCCGACCCGGCGGCTGGCAGACACTTCAACTGCCCTACGGCGACTGGACGTACGAGATGCTGTCCGGCCTGGTCGAATGGACCGGCGCCCCGGCCTGCTTCGCCGACGTCCACGACAGCGACGTCGCCCTCGTCACGGGCCTGGACACCGAGGGCAACCGTTGGCAGGCGTGGCTCAACCTGGACAACGCCGCGGCCGTACTCCTCAGGACGCCCGAGGACGTGGACGACGAAAGCCTGTGGTTCAACACCCCGGAGTTCGAAGAGGCTTTGGCCCGCAAGCGAGCAGAGCTCGACGCCGAGATCCCCGCTGCGGCCAGGCACGCTCTCGCCTGGGCGACAGCGGCCGGCGTCCGCACCACGGCAGAGCAGCACCACATCGAGGAACTGCTGCGGACCCGGGCCACCTTCGCGGAGGACCTGTTCACGTCGCTGATGGACGAACTGGACTTCCCGGAAGTCCCGCTCGCCTGACAGCGGCCCAGCTCCCCGATTTTCGTGACGGTCGACGCCGGGTGGGGCGTCATCAGGTCCTGCGCTCAGGTCCTCGACGGACGGCGACAGCGCGAGCCCTGCAGCCGTTCCGATCCATCAGGACGGTACGGCCCCGCCCTCCCCCGCCCCACGCTGACGCCGATAGTGGCGAGCCGCCCGGGCGCGGTTGCCGCAGGACGGTTTGCACCACTCCTGGCGGCCGTGGGCCTTGATGAAGTAGCGGACGCAGCGCGGCGCGGTGCAGGCGCGGAGCTGGTCGCGCTGCGGGCCGCTCAGGAAGGTGATCGCGTCGCGGGCCAGGGCCGCGACGAGGCGGACGTGCGCGTCGTTCTCGGCGGTCAGCAGGTTCGCGGTGGGGGTGCCGTCGGGCGGCCAGGCGAGTTGCGGGGCGACCGGCTCCCGCGCGGCGGCCGCGTTGAGGCGGGCCGTCGCCTCGTCGGCGGGCATCAGGCGGTGCGCGTCCGCCGGGCTGGGCGGACCGGGGCTGACCGCTCGGGCGAACAGGGCGCGGACCGCCTGCCGGAGCCCGACGAGGTCGAGGCGGAACTGTTCGTCCGCCGCGAGCTCCCCGGCGGCCGGCTCCCCGTGCTCCCGGATCCAGCGCGTCGTACCGGCGACCGTGGCCAGGTCGTCCGCGACACCGCCGTCCCCGTCGTGACGGATCGTGCTCGCCAGTTCCAGTGCCGGCCAACGCTCCACAGGGCGCCCCTTCCTCTTCCGGTTCCGACCACTTGAACACACGCCTGCGCACACCCTAAAGTCCCTAACGGAAAAACTGAACACAACCGTTAGAGGTGATCGCGGCATGACCCTGCTCGCACAGATCAGCGACCTGCACCTGGACGGCAGTACGCGGGCGACCCGGCGCACCACCCGCGTCATGGATTACCTGCGCGCCCTCCCCCGCCCCGTCGACGCGCTCCTGGTCACCGGGGACATCGCCGACCACGGCACGGAGGCGGAGTACGAGGAGGCGGCCCGGATCCTGGCCGCCCCCTTCCCCGTACTCATGTGCCCCGGCAATCACGACGCGCGACCGGCGTACCGCAAGGCCCTCCTCAAAGAGGCGCCCGGCCACGGCCCCGTCAACCGGGCGCACCACGTCGCCGGCACCGCCGTTCTGATGTGCGACGCCACCATCCCCGGCCGCGACGAGGGGCGCCTCGACGCCGAGACGCTGGCCTGGATCGACGCCACGCTGACCGCGCTGCCGCAGGACGCCCCCGCGCTGATCGCCTTCCACCAGCCGCCCGTCGAGCTCCACCACCCGCTGCCCGACTCCTGCATGCTCGAAAACCCGGAGGACCTGGCCGGTCTGCTCGCCGCGCACCCCCAGGTCGTCGCCGTCCTCACGGGCCACGCCCACACGGCGGCGGCGTCCGCCTTCGCCGGGCGGCCGTTGATCGTCGGACCGGCGGTCACCTGGACCCTGCGCCTGCCCTGGGAGGGCACCGAGTTCGCGGACCTCGACCAGCCGCCCGGTCTCGCGTTCCACGTCCTGTCCGACGACCGCCGCCTGACCACGCACTACCGGGCCGTGCTCTGATCGCCGTGGTCCACCCCGTCGCCGTCGCCGGGTTCCTGGTGGCGATCCTCCCCCTGATCGCCACCCCCGGCGCCAGCCTGGCCCTGCTGGTCCAGTACGTCACCGAGGGCGGCCGCCGCCGGGCGCTTCCCGTCGTCCTCGGCACGGTCACCGGCCTCTACGTGCACGCCGCGCTCGCCGCAGCGGGCCTGTCGGCCCTGGTCATGCACTCCAGCCTGGCCTTCACGGTCGTCAAGCTCATCGGCGCGGTCTACCTCATCGGCCTGGGCCTGTGGACCTGGCGGACCGCCGCGCCGACCCCGCGCCGCTCCCGCCCGAGGCGTACGGACTCCGTCTACGCCCAGGCGCTCCTCGCCAACGTCCTCAACCCGAAGGCGGCCGCGATCTACCTGACCCTGGTCCCCCAGTTCGTCACGCCCCAGCACCCCCTGCCCGGCCAGATCCTCACCCTGGCCACGGCCCATGCCCTGCTGATCACCCTCTGGCTGACGGCATGGACCTTCCTCATCCTCCACGCGACCCGCGTCCTCCGGGCCCCCCGCTGCAAACGAAGGGCCGCCCGGGCCACTTCGGCGGTCCTGATCGCCCTCGGCGTCCGGAGCGCCGTGACGTAGAGCCGGTCAGGACGCCCCCGCACCGCCCCCGACCGGCCCCACCCCCGTAGCCGCGACGGACAGCTCCCACAGCCGGGCCGCCGCGTCGGCGTCCACCGCGTAGGCGCGGACGCCGCCCTCGCCCGTGGGCCCGGTGACGGAGGCGATCTCGCAGTCCTCCAGATACACGCCGCCCCGGTCCGCCAACAGCGGCGACGTGGCCGCCCACAGGCCGGTGGCGGCGCCCTGCGAGGCGGTCTTGAAGCCCTCGCCGATCACGTTGCCGTGCTCGTCCACCCACCCGTTGTCGATCTGCTCCCGGAGCGTCATCTCCCGCTGCAGCCCGGTGATGATCGACCCCGGGTGGAGCGCGAAGGCCCGCACGCCGTCGCCCCGCCCGAGGGCGTCGAGGTGTACGGCGAAGAGCACGTTGGCCGTCTTGGCCTGGCCGTACGCGTGCCACTTGTCGTATCCGGAACGGAAGTGGGGATCGTGCCAGCGGAAGTCCGTGATGCCGTGGCCGCCGGAGCTGTAGACCACGACGCGCGCCCCGTCACCGGCGGCCAGGAGCGGGTACAGCTCGCACGCGAGGGTGAAGTGCCCGAAGTGGTTGACCGCGAGCTGGCTCTCCCATCCGGGCCCGACGCGTCGCTCCGGCGTGGCCATGATCCCTGCCGTGGCGAAGAGCAGGTCGAGCCCGGTCAGCGTCTCGCGGAGGTGCGCGGCAGCCGCCCGTACGGTTCCGAGGTCGGACAGGTCCATGGGGACGACCTCCACGTCACCGCCCACCCCGTCGAGCGCGGCACGGGCGACGTCGGGCCGGCGCGCGGGCACGATCACCCGCGCCCCGGCGGCGACGAGGGCCCGGGTGGTTTCGAGCCCGAGCCCGGAGTAGCCGCCGGTCACCACGGCGTTCCGGCCGGAGAGGTCGGCGCCCGCGATGACGTCCTGGGCGGTGCTGGCGGCGGAGAAGGGGGAGCCGAGAGGCTGCTGTCCAATGGTGTCCATGCGGCGAAGCTACGACCTGGACCGCGCTCTAGATCAAGTCCTACGCTCCACCGCATGGCAACCACCACCGGCACGCTGAGCATCGGCGAGGTGTCCGACCGCACCGGCCTCAGCGTCCACGCCCTCCGCTACTACGAACGCGAGGGCCTGCTCGTGGGCCCGGTGCACCGCACCTCCGGCGGCAGGCGCCGCTACAGCGCGCTCGACGTCGACTGGCTCCTGATCTGCGTGAAGCTGCGCGAATCCGAAATGCCCCTGGCCGACCTGAAACGGTTCGCCGACCTCGTACGCCAGGGCCCGGGCAACGAGGCCGAGCGCTTCCACCTCCTGGACACCCACCGCCAACGCGTCGACGCCCGGATCGAGGCCCTGGAGGAGTGCCGCTCGGTCATCACCTGGAAGGTCGGCGTCTACGCGGACCACCTGGCCCGCGGAGAGGCGGACGGCCTCTGGGACCCGACGGGCAGGCCCCAGGATGTTTCTGGAAATGTTGAACGATGACTACTGGTACACCACATGACGCCGAGTCACTTGCCGTCGGGGCCCTTGAGTGGCTGATGAAGGCCGCCCGAGACGTCGGCCACGGTCTGGCCTGGCCCTACAACCTCGCCGCCGAGCAGGTCACACCGACCCTGTACAGCGGGACTTCGGGGGTGCTGCCCGCCCTCCTCGACGCATGGCGGTACTTCGCCGACGACCGCTACGCGGACGCGGCCTCGCGTGGTGCCCGCAGCGTCGCTGCCGAGGTCGGCGGCTGGGAGAACAGCGGACTGTACACGGGGGTCGCCGGGATGGCTGTCGCGTTGCGGGGCGTGCACCGGACACTCGGCGACACCGCGGCGGGGGCGGCCGCCGACCGTGCTCTGGACGTCCTCCGGTCCCGCTTCGACGGCGAAGGATGGAACGACTACTACGAACTCATCGTCGGCAACGCCGGTATCGCGCTCGCCGCGCTGGAGTGCGGTGATCTCGATCTGGCCGAACGAGCCGTCGCCCGCTACGCGCGCACCGCCGAAACCACCGCCGCCGGCGTCCAGTGGGAGATCCGGGCCGGCGCAGTCCCGCGTCTGCACCACATATCGCACGGGACCCTGGGCATCGTCTACGCGCTGGCCGCCGTGGGACGCGCCGCCGACCGCCCCGATCTGCTCGACCTCGCCCTGGCCGGCGCCGCCGACGTGGTCGCGCGCGATGAGGCGGGCCCGGACGGGTTCCTCGTCGCGCACTCCGATCCGCAGCAGGAACACGAGAAGATCGAACGTCACAGCTACGGCTGGTGCCACGGCACGGCCGGCGACGCACAGGTGTTCCGCCTGCTGAGCCACATCCGGGCCGACGACTCCGCTTGGCCCGCCCTCGTCGACCGCTGCTGGCGCACCCTGGTCGACTCCGGCGTTCCCCGGCGCATCCGTCCCGGCTTCTGGGACAACAACGGCCGCTGCTGCGGCACCGCCGGTGTCCTCGCCCTCGCCTGCGACCGCGAAGTCGAACGAGGCGACGGCGGCGACTTCGCCGATGTCCTCGTCGCCGACCTCGCGGTCCGCGCAAGGACCGATGACAACGGCATCTCCTGGTCCAACTTCGAGCACCGTGAGACGCCGAGCGACCTCGCTCCCACCACTGGCTGGTCCATGGGCAACGCCGGCATCATCCGCGAGCTCCTGCGCCACGCCCGCATCACGTCACACCGCGATCCCCGGTACGCGGTCCCCTTCCCGGACCACCCGCCCACCCCCTGAACCCGGCGCGGGCAGGCACTCGGCCAGCAGGTCGAGGACGTCGCGCCAGGCGCGCTCCGCGTGCCGGGGGTGGTGGCCGACGCCGGGGAGGGTCGTGTGGTCGACCGGGGGGTGGTGGAAGGCGTGCAGGGCGCCGCCGTAGACCACGAAGCGCCAGTCGACGCCCGCGGACCGCATATCGGCCGTGAACGCGTCCCGTTGCGCGGGGCCCATGATCGGGTCCTCCGACCCGACCCCGGCCCACACCGGGCAGCGGATGCGCGCGGACTCGCCCGGCCGGCCGGCGCTCAGTCCGTTGATGGTCCCGATCGCGCGCAGGTCGACACCGTCGCGCCCGAGTTCCAGCGCGATCATGCCGCCGGTGCCGTAGCCGATGGCGGCGATCCGGTCGGGGTCGGTCCTCGGCTCGGCGCGCAGCACGTCGAGCGCCGCGTGCCCGATGCCCCGCATCCGCTCGGAGTCGTCGAGCAGCGGCAGGCAACGGGCCAGCATCTCCCCGGGTTCGCCCAGATACCGCCCACCGTGGAGGTCGAAGGCCAGCGTGACGTACCCCAGTTCGGCGAGGACGTCGGCCCGGCGCCGCTCGATGTCGCTGAGCCCCATGCCTTCCGGGCCGAGCAGCACGGCGGGCCTGCGGCCGTCACCGGCCGGGAGCGCGAGATGGCCGACCATCGTCAGACCGTCGGCCGGGTACGTGACCGTGCGCGTGATAACCGTCGTCATGAAACGGACCGTAGTCCGCGTCGAGCACGGCCGGACCCGGGTTCACCGCCGGCGGAACGACGCGGGCTTCCCGTCGGACGCGTCCTGGAGCGCCGCCCGACGGCCGTATCGGCTCAGCCGCGGCGGGGCGGGGCGAGCTTCGCCAGGTCGAGGTCGATCTCGAAGGGCACCGGACGGGTGAGGGAGCCCCTGAAGATGCCGACGGGTACGTAGGTGGCGGTCGGCCCGTCCAGCTCGTAGACGTGGACGACGGGTGCCCCGTCCTCGTCCTCGATGCACCAGTAGTGCGGGATGCCGGCCGCCGCGTACTTCCGCAGCTTCACCGTGCGGTCCCGGTGTGCGGACTCGGGGGAGACCACTTCCACCGCGAGCCGCACTTCATCCGGTGCGAACCAGGTGCGGTCACCGTCGAAGTCGGCCGTCGTCACCAGGAGATCCGGCTCGGGCCGATTGCGCTGATCGAGTCTGATGGTCATCTCCCGTCCGACCCGCACACCGGCTGGTGCCTGCTCCATGAGAGCCACGGTGAGCATCGTGACGAGATGGCCGTGCCACCACCGCTGCGGGGATCCGGAGAAGACCAGGGCTCCGTCGATCAGCTCGGTGTGACGCGGCGCTTCCGGGAGGCGGTCCAGATCTTCCGCGTACCAGCCTTCCGCGCGGGGCGGGCGCATCCAGTCGGGCAGTGCGGTCATGGCGAAACCGTAGCGACTCGGCCGGACCCGGGCCACGAGGCCGACGCGGGCCGGACCGGGCAGCCCTACGCCCCCCGGGCCCCCGACGCAACCGAATCGTCGGGAGCGGCGGCGGCGGTCTCGTCCGTCGGGGAGCCCCGGAACGACAGCACCAGGGCCAACGCGCAGCCGCAGGTGATCGCCCAGTCGGCGAGGTTCATCACGCTGAAGTCCCGGACGGAGATGAAGTCGACCACCGCGCCCTGGAAGTCGCCCGGGGCGCGGAAGACGCGGTCGGTCAGGTTGCCGAGGGCGCCGCCGAGGAGCAGGCCCAGGGCGACGGCCCACGGGGCGCTCGCCAGGCGGCGCGAGTAGCGGATGACGACGACGGCGACGGCCGTGGCGATCAGGGTGAAGACGATCGTCGTCGCCTCGCCCATGCCGAAGGCGGCGCCCGGGTTGCGCTGGACCCGCAGCACGAGCCAGTCCCCGAGCACCGACACGGTCGTACGGCCTTCGAGCTTCGCGACCACCGCCAGCTTGGTCCCCAGGTCGACGGCGTACGCGAGGGCCGCGACCGCCCACAGCAGGCGGGCGCGCCTGCGCGTCCCCGTGCCGCTCGCCGTCACATCCGGCATGCTCGCCCTCCCGGCCCTCGTCGCACCACGGACGGCGCGCTCACCGCAGGGAACGTATCCCGCTCAAGGGCTCCCCGTCACCGCCCGCCCCCGCAGCTCCCGCCGCAGGATCTTCCCCGAGGCCGCCCGGGGCACCGTCCCGATGAATTCGACCGCCCGCACCTTCTTGTACGGGGCCACCCGCTCCGCCACCCACTCCATCAGCGCCTCCGCCGTCACCACCGCCCCGGGCCCCCGCACCACGTAGGCCTTCGGGATCTCGTTGCCGTCGGGGTCCCGGACGCCGATCACCGCCGCGTCCGCCACCCCCTCGTGGCCGAGCAGCAGCGCTTCCAGCTCCGCGGGGGCGACCTGGTAGCCCTTGTACTTGATGAGCTCCTTCACGCGGTCGACCACGAAGAGCCAGCCCGCCTCGTCCACCCGGCCGACGTCGCCGGTGTGCACCCAGCCGTCGGGGTCGATCATCGCGGCGGTGGCGTCGGGGCGGCCCAGGTAGCCCTTCATGACCTGGGGGCCCCTGATCAGGATCTCGCCGGGTTCGCCGGGCGGGGCGTCGGCGGACGGGTCGTCCAAGGACACGATCCGCATCTCGGTGCTCGGGAGCAGCGTGCCGACCGCCCCCGGCGGCGGGTTCTCCGCGGCGAGCGGGACGACGTGCGTGCCGGGGGAGAGTTCCGTCATGCCGTACGCCTGGCGGACCGGCGGCAGCCCCAGGCGGCGGGAGCACGCGGCGGCCAGGTCCGCGTCGAGGGGGGCGGCGGCGCTGACGATGTACTCCAGCGAGGACAGGTCGTAGCGGTCGACCACCGGGTGCTTCGCGAGGGCCAGGACGATCGGCGGAGCCACGTACAGGCCGTTGATGCGGTGCGTCTCGATCGCCGCCAGGAACTGGGCCAGGTCGAAGCGCGGGAGGACGACGACCGTGGCGCCCAGGCGCAGGGGGGCGTTCATCAGCGCCGTCAGGCCGTAGATGTGGAAGAACGGCAGCACCGCCAGAATCCGGTGCCCCTCTCCCAGCGGGACGAAGGGGCTCAGCTGTTCCAGGTTCGTCGCCATCGAGCGGTGCGTCAGCATCACGCCTTTGGGCGCGCCCGTCGTGCCCGAGGAGTACGGGAGCGCCGCGACGTCCTGCGCCGGGTCCACGGCCACCATCGGTTCCGGGGCGGTCGTGGTGAGCATGTCCAGGAGCGAGGTGTGGCCCTCCGCGTGGTCGCAGACGAACACCTCCTGGATGCCGCCCACGAGTTCGGCGGCCCGGCGGGCGATCGCGAGCAGCGGGGACACCGTGACGATCCAGCGCGCGGAGGAGTCGCGGAGCTGCTTCGCGAACTCCTCCGCCGTCGCCAGCGGGTGCACCGTCGTCACCGTGGCGCCCGCCCGGGTCGCGGCGTAGAAGACGGCCGGGTACGCGATGGTGTTCGGGCTGTGCAGGGCGAGTACGTCGCCCTTGACCAGGCCGGCGGCGGCGAGACCGGCGGCGATCCTGCGGTGGAAGGCGTCGAGCTGCGCGTAGGTGAGGCGGCTGCTCTCGTTCGTCCCGTCGATCAGGGCGACGGTCTCCCCGAACCGCTCGGTGGCGTGCCCGAGCACCGCGTCGTGGATGGCGGTGTCGAGCGGCTGGACGTCCGGGTAATCGCTGCGGAACACGTGCGCCATGGTGGGTCGGTCCCTTCGATACGGGGAGGTGGCCTCTCGCGTACGTACGACTGTGGCGCCCCTCAGTACGACTTGGGGAGACCCAGGGTCTGGTGGGATATGTAGTTCAGGATCATTTCCCTGCTGACCGGCGCGATCCGGGCCACCCGTGCCCCCGTGATCAGCGAGGCCAGGCCGTACTCGCGCGTCAGCCCGTTGCCGCCCAGCGTGTGCACCGCCTGGTCCACCGCCTTCACGCACGCCTCGCCCGCCGCGTACTTCGCCATGTTCGCCGCCTCGCCCGCGCCGACGTCGTCGCCCGCGTCGTACAGCCGGGCGGCCTTCTGCATCATCAGGCGGGCCAGTTCGAGTTCGATGTGGGCCTGGGCCAGCGGGTGGGCGATGGCCTGGTGGGCGCCGATGGGCTCCTTCCACACCTGGCGCGTCTTCGCGTACTCGACCGCCCGGCCGAGCGCGTAACGACCCATCCCGATACCGAAGGCCGCCGTCATGATGCGCTCCGGGTTGAGCCCGGCGAAGAGCTGGAGCAGCCCCGCGTCCTCGTCCCCGACCAGCGCCTCCGCCGGCAGCCGCACGTCGTCCAGGACGAGTTCGAACTGCTTCTCCGGCGCGTGGACCTCCATGTCGATCCGGTTCCGCTGGAAGCCGGGCGTCTCGCGCGGGACGATGAACAGGCACGCCTTGAGCCTGCCGGTCCTCGCGTCCTCCGTGCGGCCGACGATCAGCGTGGCGTCCGCGATGTCGACGCCCGAGACGAAGACCTTGCGACCGGTGAGCAGCCAGTCCCCGCCGTCCCGGCGCGCCGTGGTCGTGATGCGGTGCGAGTTGGAGCCGGCGTCCGGCTCGGTGATGCCGAACGCCATGGTGAGGGAGCCGTCGGCGAGGCCCGGGAGCCACTGCCGCTTCTGCTCCTCCGTGCCGAAGCGGGATATCACCGTGCCGCAGATCGCGGGCGACACGATCATCATCAGGAGCGGGGAACCGGAGGCGCCCAGCTCCTCCAGCACGATGGAGAGTTCCGCCATGCCGGCACCGCCGCCCCCGTACTCCTCGGGGAGGTTCACGCCGAGGAAGCCCGCCTTCGCGGCCTCCGCCCACAGCTCGCGGGGATGGCCGCCCTCGCTGACGAGGGACTGCGTGTACGCGCGCCCGTAGCGCTTCCCGAGGGCGGCGACGGCGGCGCGCAGGGCCTGGTGCTCTTCGGTTTCGAGGACGGTGCTCGTGCTCATGCGGGCTGCTCCTCAGCGGGGTCGGTGACTACGGCGAGCAGGGCGCCGACCTCCACCTGGAGGCCAGGCGCGGCGTGCAGGGCGGTGAGCGTGCCGGAGGCGGGGGCGAGGATGCGGTGCTCCATCTTCATCGCCTCCAGCCAGATCAGCGGCTGCCCGGCCTCGACGGCGGCCCCCTCCGCGAGGCCGTCCGCGAGGCGGACCACCGTGCCGGGCATGGGGGCGAGCAGCGAGCCGGGCTCGGTGCGGTCGGCGGGGTCGGTGAAGCGGGGCAGGGCGGTGAAGGTGTACGCGCCGGAGGCGGTGTCCACGTACACCTTGCCGTCAGCCGGGAGGACGTCGAAGTGCCGGGTCACGCCGGCGTGTTCGAGCGTGACGCGGGCCCGGCCCGCCGACACGACGCGGACGCCGTCGGTGCCGATGTCGCCGACGGTCAGGCCGCCGCCCCGGGTCGGGCGGTACGTGATGTCGTGGTCGGCCCCGTCCGGTTCGCTGCGGTAGCGCCGGAGCTGGGGTTGCGAGGGGAGGTTGCGCCAGGCGCCGAAGCGGGTGAAGCCGCCCCTGGTGGTGGAGGTGGCGTTCCGCGCCGCCTCGGCCACGGCGGCGGCGGTGGCCGCGAGCCGGGCGGAAGCCTCGTCCCGCGCGGCCGTCAGCGCCGGAAGGTGCCGGTCGTAGAACCCCGTGTCCAGCCGCCCGCCCACGAAATCCGGGTGCCGCAAGGACCGGACGAGCAGGTCCCGGTTGGTCACCGGCCCGTGGACGCGCGCCCGCTCCAGCGCACGGGCGAGGAGCCGCACCGCCTCGGCCCTGGTCGGAGCCCGGGCGATCACCTTGGCGATCATCGGGTCGTAGTGCACGCCGATCGTGTCGCCGCCGGTGTACCCCGTGTCCAGCCGCACCCCCGGCTCCTCCGGCACGTCCAGCGAGAGCAGTGCTCCGGTCTGCGGCTGCCAGTCCCGCGCCGGGTCCTCCGCGTACAGCCGGGCCTCCACGGCGTGCCCGGCCGGCGACGGCGGCCCGGAGGCGGGCAGCGGCTCGCCCTCCGCGATCCGGAGCTGGAGCGCGACGAGGTCGAGCCCGAACACCTCCTCGGTCACCGGGTGCTCCACCTGAAGGCGCGTGTTCATCTCCAGGAAGTACGGCCGCCCGCCGGGAGCGACCAGGAACTCCACGGTCCCCGCGCCCCGGTACCCCACGGCCCGGGCGGCGGCCACCGCCGCCTCGTGCAGCCGCTCGCGCAGCCCGTCCGGCAGGCCCGGCGCCGGCGCCTCCTCGATGACCTTCTGGTGCCGGCGCTGGAGCGAGCAGTCGCGGGTCCCCAGCGCCCACACCCCGTCGTGCTCGTCGGCCATCACCTGCACCTCGACGTGCCGGCCGCGCTCCACGTACGGCTCGGCGAACACCTCGCCGTCCCCGAACGCGGACAGCGCCTCGGCCCCGGCGGCGGTCAACTCGCCAGGCAGGTCCGCCAGTTCCCGCACGACCCGCATCCCGCGCCCCCCGCCGCCGGCCGCCGCCTTCAGCAGCAGCGGCAGGTCCTCGGCGGTCGCGGCGGCCGGGTCCACCGGCGCGAGGAGCGGCACCCCGGCGGCGGCCATCAGCTCCTTGGCCCGGGTCTTCGACGCCATCAGCTCGATCGCCTGGACGGGCGGCCCGATCCACCGCAGCCCGGCCTCCTGCACGGCTGCGGCGAATCCGGCGTTCTCGGAGAGGAACCCGTAGCCGGGGTGCACGGCGTCCGCCCCGGCCGCGAGCGCGGCGGCCACGACGAGGTCGCCGCGCAGATACGTATCGGCGGGGGCCGCACCCGGCAGCCGTACGGCGGTGTCGGCCTCCCGGACGTGCAGGGCGCCGGCGTCCGCGTCCGCATACACGGCGACGGTGGCGATGCCGAGGGCCCGGCAGGTGCGGAAGATCCGGCACGCGATCTCGCCCCGGTTGGCGACGAGCAGGCTGGTGATCATGGGGATCTCCCTCACATCCGGAAGACGCCGAAGCCGCCCCGGGCGCCCTCGACCGGTGCGGTGTGGATGGCGGACAGGCACAGGCCGAGCACGGTCCGGGTGTCGCGCGGGTCGATGACCCCGTCGTCGTACAGCCGCCCGGACAGGAACATCGGCAGCGACTCGGACTCGATCTGCTGCTCGACCATCGCGCGCAGGGCGGCGTCCGCCTCGTCGTCGTACGGGCGGCCCTTCGCGGCGGCCGAGGCGCGCGCGACGAGGGAGAGCACCCCGGCCAGCTGCTGCGGACCCATGACGGCGGACTTGCTGCTCGGCCAGGCGAAGAGGAAGCGCGGGTCGTACGCCCTGCCGCACATCCCGTAGTGCCCGGCGCCGTACGAGGCGCCCATCAGGACCGACAGGTGCGGGACCTTCGAGTTCGAGACGGCGTTGATCATCATCGCGCCGTGCTTGATGATGCCGCCCTGCTCGTACTCCTTGCCGACCATGTAACCGGTGGTGTTGTGGAGGAAGAGGAGCGGGATGTCGCGCTGGTTGGCGAGCTGGATGAACTGCGCGGCCTTCTGCGACTCCTCGCTGAACAGCACGCCCTGCGCGTTGGCGAGGATGCCGACCGGGTAGCCGTGCAGAGCGGCCCAGCCGGTGACCAGGCTCGTCCCGTACAGCGGTTTGAACGCGTCGAAGTCCGAGCCGTCGACCAGCCGGGCGATCACCTCGCGCGGGTCGAACGGCACCTTCAGATCGCCGGGCACGATGCCGATCAGCTCGTCCTCGTCGTACGCGGGCGGCTCTGCGGGGCCCGGATCGGCGTGTGCCTTGCGCCAGTTGAGGCGGGCGACGATGCGGCGGGCCCGGCGCAGGGCGTCGTGCTCGTCCACGGCGAAGTGGTCGGCCAGCCCCGACGTACGGGCGTGCATCGAGGCGCCGCCGAGCGATTCGTCGTCGCTCTCCTCGCCGGTCGCCATCTTCACGAGGGGCGGTCCGCCGAGGAAGACCTTCGAGCGTTCCTGGATCATGACCGTGTGGTCGGACATGCCGGGGACGTACGCGCCTCCGGCGGTCGAGTTGCCGAAGACGACGGCCACGGTGGGGATTCCAGCGGCGGAGAGCCGCGTGAGGTCGCGGAAGAGCGCGCCTCCGGGGATGAATATCTCCTTCTGCGACGGCAGGTCCGCACCGCCGGACTCGACCAGGCTGATGACCGGGAGCCGGTTGGCGAACGCGATCTCGTTCGCGCGCAGGGCCTTCTTCAGCGTCCACGGGTTCGACGCTCCACCGCGTACGGTCGGGTCGTTGGCGGTGATCAGGCACTCCACGCCCGCCACCACCCCGATCCCGGTGACGAGCGAGGCGCCGACTGTGTACCCGGTGGCCTCGCTGCCCCAGGCCGCCAGCGGAGACAGCTCCAGGAACGGCGTGTCCGGGTCCACGAGGAGTTCGACGCGCTCGCGGGCGAGCAGCTTGCCGCGCCCCCGGTGCCGCTCGACGTACTTCTCGCCACCGCCCTCCAGCGCCTTGGCGTGCGCGGCCTCCAGCTCGGCCAGCTTGGCGAGCATGGCGGCCCGGTTGGCCGCGTAGTCGGGGCTCGCGGTGTCGAGCCCGGTGGGCAGGACGGTCATGCGGGCACCTCCAGAAGGGGCACGGGTATCTCCAGGTGGCGGGCGCGCAGCCACTCCCCCAGCGCCTTGGCCTGCGGGTCGAACCGGTGCTGCGCGGCGACGCCTTCGCCGAGCAGCCCGTGCACGGTGAAGTTCAACGCCCGCAGGTTGGGCAGGACATGGCGTACGACGGTGAGCCCGGCGGTCTCCGGGAGGAGCGCGCGGAAGCGGTCGGCGGTCAGCTCGTGCACCAGCCACCGCCACGCGTCCTCGCCCCGGACCCACACCCCGACATTGGCGTCCCCGCCCTTGTCCCCGCTCCGGGCCCCGGCGACGCGGCCGAGAGGGGCGCGGCGGGTGGGCCCGGGCTCCAACGGCGGGGGCAGGGGCGGCTGTTCGACGTCCCGCAGCACCTGCGTCCGCGCCGGGTGCGCGACGGGCTGCCGCGTCCCGTCGGGCAGAACGGCGATGTGCTCCACGTCCCCGGCCGGTACGTACCGCGCCTCGAACACCCCGTACGGCGCGCCCTTCCCGGGCGGGGCGGTGACATGGAAACCGGGATAGCTGCCGAGGGCCAGCTCGATCGCCGCACCGGACAACGCGCGCCCCACGGGCTCCTGTTCGCGGTCCCGGACCACCAGACGGAGCAGGGCGCTCGCGGTCTCCTCGGTGTCGGCGTCGGCCCGGTCCGTGCGGGCCAGCTCCCAGCGGACCTCCTGCGGCCGGCGCCCGGCGCGCGCGAAGGCGTCCGCGAACTGGTCCCGGACGAGCGCCGCCTTGGCCTCGACGTCGAGCCCGGTGAGCACGAAGACGACCTCGCCCCGCCAGCCGCCGAGCCGGGTCAGCCCGGCCTTGAGCGTGGGCGGCGGGGCCTCCCCGCGCACGCCGGAGATCCTGACCCGGTCCGGCCCGTCCTGCGTCAGCCGTACGGTGTCGAGCCGGGCGGTGACGTCGGGCCCGGCGTACCGGGCGCCGCCGGTCTCGTACAGGAGCTGGGCGGTGACGGTGCCGAGGTCGACGACGCCCCCGGTGCCGTCGTGCTTGGTGATCACGGAGCTGCCGTCGGCGTGGATCTCCGCGACCGGGAAGCCGGGGCGGCGGACGTCGTGGTCGCGGAAGAAGGCGTAGTTGCCGCCCGTGGCCTGCGTCCCGCACTCCAGGACGTGCCCGGCGACGACCGCCCCGGCGAGCGCGTCGTGGTCCTCGGGCCCCCAGCCGAAGTGGGCGGCGGCTGGGCCGGTGACGAGGGCGGCGTCCGTCACCCGGCCGGTGACGACGACCTCGGCACCGGCCCGCAGGCACGCCGCGATGCCTGCTCCCCCAAGGTACGCGTTGGCGGTCAGGAAACCGTCCGGTACGGGAAGGTCGTCGCCCTCCACATGCGCCACCCGCACCGGCACGCCCACCTTCCCGGCCAGCTCCCGGACCGCGTCGGCGAGCCCGGCCGGGTTGAGGCCGCCCGCGTTGGCGACGATCCGCACCCCGCGCTCGCGGGCGAGCCCGAGCCCGTCCTCCAACTGCCGCAGGAACGTGGAGGCGTAGCCGCGCGCCGGGTCCTTGAGGCGGCTGCGGCCGAGGATGAGCATGGTCAGCTCGGCGAGGTAGTCCCCGGTGAGGACGTCGAGCGGGCCGCCGGTGAGCATTTCGCGCAGGGCGTCGAAGCGGTCGCCGTAGAACCCGGAGGCGTTGCCGATGCGCAGGGGCGCGGGTGCGAGGGGCGCGGGCCGGGGCTCGGTCATCGCTCGCCCTTCGGCGCCCGCCCCGCCCCCGCGGGGCCCGCGAACGCCTGCGCGATCGACAGCCAGGCGTCCGCGTCCGCCCCGTCCGCGCGCACCGCCAGGTCGTCGCGGTGGGCGCGTTGCGTGACGAGCAGGCAGAAGTCGTGCAGCGGCCCGGTGACCCGCTGGCCGGCGTCCTCGGGGCCGTACGTGATCAGCTCACCGCCGGGCGCGGCGAGTTCCACCCGGAACTCCTCGGCGGGCGGCTGCTTCCCGCGTACGAAGAAGGCGTAGTCGCGGGCCCGGACCCCGATGCGGGCCACGTGCCGCAGCCGGGCGGTCGGGGTGCGGGTGGCCCCGAGGGCGTCGGCGACGTCCTGGCCGTGGGCCCAGGTCTCCATGAGCCGCCCGGTCGCCATGGAGGCGACGCTCATCGGCGGCCCGTACCAGGGGAACTTCGCTCCGGCGGGCGCCGCGCGCAGGGCCTCCTGCAAGCGCTCGCGGCCCTCCCTCCAGCGCACGAGCAGCGCGTCCGGCGGGTACGCGGCGACGACCTCGTCGGCGGCCCGGTCCACGAAGCCCTCGGGGTCCTCCATGGCCTTCGCCACCTCGTCCCCGAAGCGGCCGGGGTCGGTGACGGAGATCAGCGCGACGTCGTCGGTCCAGCTCAGGTGGGCGATCTGGTGGGCGAGGGTCCATCCCTCGGCCGGGGTCGCCCCCGCCCACTGTCTCGCGGTGGCCCCGGCGACGAGCAGGTCGAGCTCCTGGCTCTCGCTGCGCAGATCGTCCAGCACGGCTGAGGCATCGGACACGGTGCGCTCCCCTCGGGGCGTGACGGCGTGCCCGGGAGCCTGCCAGCGCGACGCAAAACAATCAAGCATGCTTGCATGATTTTTTCACGCGCGTGCGGCCGGCCGGTCCGGCCCGACCGCTACCGCTTCGAGACGCCCCGCACCTGACTCCGTACCGCCCCCATGCTCGCCCCGATGACGAGCGCGATGGCGAGGGCGTCCGTGGCGGACAGGGCCTGGTGGAGGATGAGGAATCCGGCCAGGGCGGCGATCGCGGGTTCCAGGCTCATCAGGATGGCGAAGGTGGCCGCGGGCAGGCGGCGCAGGGCGATGAGTTCCAGGGTGTACGGGAGTACGGAGCTGAGCACCGCGACGGCCGCGCCGAGCCCGAGCGTCGTGGGGACGACGAGCTTGGAGCCCGCGTCCATGATGCCGAGGGGGAGCGAGAGGAGGGCGGCGACCACCATGGCCAGGGCGAGGCCGTCGGCCTGCGGGAAGCGGCGGCCGGTGCGGGCGCTGAAGACGATGTACGCCGCCCACATCGCCCCGGCCCCCAGCGCGTAGGCGGCGCCCGCCGGGTCGAGCCGGTCGAAGCCGCCGCTGAGCAGGGCGACGCCGGCGAGGGCCAGGGCCGCCCAGACGACGTTGACCAGGCGGCGCGAGGCAATCACGGACAGGGCGAGCGGGCCGAGCACTTCGAGGGTGACGGCGGCGCCGAGCGGGATGCGGTCGACGGCCTGGTAGAACAGCGCGTTCATGGCGCCCATGGCGATGCCGAAGGCGACCACGGTGCCCCAGTCGGCCCGTGAGTGGCCGCGCAGCTTCGGCCGGCAGACCACGAGCAGGACGAGCGCGGCGGCGGCCAGCCGCAGCGTGACGACGCCGAGCGCCCCGGCCCGGGGCATCAGCAGCACCGCGACCGCGGCGCCGAACTGCACGGACAGCCCGCCCGCGACGACCAGCGCGACCGGGGCCAGCGCGGCCCGCCGCCCCCCGCCCGGCTTCCCCTCGCCGAGGCCCGGCGAGGCGACCGCTTCCGGCACGGCGACGGCGGCGGCAGCGGCCGGTTCTGCGGCGGTGGTCCGGTCGTTCACTTTCGGGGCCTGTCCTTCTGAGTCCTGAAGATCGGCAGTACATTGCATTGCACTGCCTCATGTACGGTACTGCACTTTCCCGGCACAGCCCCCCACCCACCGTACGAACCCCGCGCACGTCCCCCGCAAGGGCGGTTATCGGCAGACGGTCAGAAATTGACAAGTTGAAAACAAAAACAGAACAGAGGTCACCACAAGTTCTTCCCAACTGGTTCCTCAATTCTCATATAGTGACGGGGACTTACTCATGAATCAGCTGTTCCAGTTGTCCCGCTTGTCTCCGGTGCCACGCTCGTCCGAACTGCCCCGTCCGCCGCCGTCCGCCCCAAGGACTCCGCTTTGCGCCCCTCTACCCGGCCGACCGCACTGGCCTTCACGGTCACGGCGGCCCTCACCGCAGCCCTGAGCGCGTGGGCGACCTTCGCCGCTCCCGAATCGGCCAGGACCGCGGTGGCCTGGGGCTCCGGCGGGGCCGCCGTGCTGCTCGTGGCCGCCGTCACCACCGCCGTCCACGCCCGGGCCACGGTGCGCCGGCTCCGCGAGACGCACGCCGCCGAAAGCGGCCGGTTCACGGCGGAGGTCTCCCGTCTGGTCTCGGCCTCCGCCGCCGAGGCCCAGAGGTTCACCGCGGAGAACGCCCGCGTCACGGCGGCCGCCGCCGCCGAGACGGCGAAGGCCAGGGAGGAGGCCGAGGCCGCCGCCGCCCGCCTCACCGCCGAGACCGCCCGGCTCAAGGCCCGCGCCTCCCGCGCCGAGACCGAGCGCTCCGCGGCCCTCACCGCCTGCGCCAACGCGGCCGGCCGGATGCAGGCCCTGGCCACGAGCATGCTCGCCGACCTCCGCGAGATGGAGCACCGGCACACCGCCGAGGACGTCCTCACCGACCTGCTCCACCTGGACCACCGCACCGCCCAGGCCGGCCGCCTCGCCGACTCCATCGCCGTGCTCACCGGCGCCCGCTCCGGACGGCGCTGGGCCAAGCCCATCGTCATGGAGTCCGTGCTGCGCGGCGCGATGGGCCGGATCAGCGGCTACCAGCGCGTCCGGCTCCACTCCACCAGCGACGTCGCCGTCACCGGCCACGCCGCCGAGGGCGTCATGCACGCCCTGGCCGAGCTCCTCGACAACGCGGCGAACTTCTCGCCGCCCACCGCCGAGGTCCACGTGTACGTGGAGGAGGTCCCGGCCGGGATCGTCGTCACCGTGGAGGACAGCGGCCTCGTCATGAGCGACGTGCAGCTGCGCCGGGCGGAGCGCGCGGTCGCCGCCGACGACACCGGCCTCACCGGCCTCACCGGCACCCGCCTCGGGCTCGCCGTCGTCGGCCGGCTGGCCCGCAAGCACGGGCTGACCGTCTCGTTCCGCCCCTCCGCGCGCGGCGGCACGGGCGCGCTGATGATGCTCCCGCAGGAGATCGTCACCCGCGCCACCACGCCCCGGACCGCCCCGGAACCCGCGACCGCCGAGCCCGAGCCCGTCCACACCCTGGGGACGGACCCCGCCGCCAGGCCCACCGCCCCGGAGCCCATGCGCTCCGACTCCGCCTCGGACACCACCGGCAATCTTCCGAAGTTCGGCGAGAGCGGCCTGCCCAAGCGTGCGCGCGGGCGCACCCTGGCCGCCGCCGAGGCCAGGGTCCGGGCCACCGCCGCCGCCGAGCCCGCGCGGGACGCCGGCACGGCGGACGCCACCCCCGACCCCAAAGCCCGGGCGGCCCGCTTCAGCAGCTTCCGCAACGCCGTACGGCCCGACTCCCCACCCCCGGAGGACAGCTCCCGATGACCGCGACCACCGACGAGAAGCTCAACTGGCTGCTGGAGGGGCTCCTCGAACGGACCCCCGGCGCCCGGCACGCCCTCGTGCTGTCGAGGGACGGCCTCAAGCTGTGCCGTACCCCCGAGCTCTCCGTCGACCAGGCCGACCAGCTCGCCGCGATCTCGGCCGGCATCCAGAGCCTGTCCCACGGCGCGTCCGTGGAGTTCGGCAACGGCAGCGGCGGGGTCCGCTCCGCCATGGCCGAGTTCTACGGCGGCATCCTGTTCATCGTGGAGGCGGGCGCCGGCGCCCACCTCGCGGTCGTCGCCGCCGAGAGCGCGGACGTGGGCCTCGTCGGCCACAACATGAGCGAGCTGGTCGAGCAGCTGGGCGAGCACCTGGTCGCCCCGCCGCGCGAACCCGCCGACGCGGTCGCCGCCGCCCGGGGCACGGCCGTATGACACCCCGCCCACGGCCCGGCAGGGACGACGCGCCGGACCGGCTGTACACCCTCACGGGTGGCCGCACCCGGTCCGACTCCGCCGCCTTCGACCTGGTCACGCTGGTGGTCGCCGAGTGCGAGCCGGCCCCCGGCATGCAGTCGGAGCACGTGGCGATCCTGCGGATGTGCGAACGGCCCACCGCGGTCGTGGAGATCGCCGCCGATCTCGACCTACCCGTCAGCATCGTGCGCATCCTGCTCTGCGATCTGCTCGACACCGGCCGGATCAGCGCCCGCCACCCGCGTACCGCACGCGTATCGGACCGGCTTCCCGCCCCCGACATCCTGGAACAGGTGCTCGTTGGACTCCGCAACCTCTGACCGCGCCGCCCTGAGAGCGACGGCCGACAACGGACTGAAGATAGTCGTGGTCGGCGGCTTCGGGGTCGGCAAGACCACCATGGTCCGATCCGTCAGCGAGATCCGTCCGCTCAACACGGAGGAGACGATGACCCGCGCGGGCGAGGCGGTCGACCACCTCGACGGCGTCGGGTCCAAGACGTCCACCACGGTCGCCTTCGACTTCGGCCGGATCAGCCTGGACGAACGCTCGGTGCTCTACCTGTTCGGCGCGCCCGGCCAGGAGCGCTTCTGGTTCCTGTGGGACCGGCTGTTCTCCGGCACCCTGGGCGCCGTCGTCCTGGTCGACACCCGGCGCCTGGCCGACTCCTGGTACGCGATCGACCGGCTGGAGCACCACGGCACGCCGTTCATCGTGGCCTGCAACGACTTCGGCGGCCCGCTCCACACCGAGCAGCAGATCCGGGAGGCGCTCGACATCTCCCCGGACGTCCCGCTCGTGGAGTGCGACGCGCGCGACCGGTCCTCCAGCAAGTACGTGCTGATCACCCTGGTCGAGCACCTGCACCGGCTCTCGGCGGCCCGTACGGGGGACACCCCCGCGCCCGCCGGAGGCACCCCCGCCCTGACCCCGGAGCCCACCCCGTGACCGAGTGCCCCCACACGGCCGGTGCCGTGCCGCTGTCCGGCCCCCGCTTCCAGGGCGATCCGGCGCGGTTGTACCGGGAGATCCGGCGCGACCACGGCCCGGTCGCCCCGATCGTGCTGCCCGGCGACGTCCCTGCCTGGCTCGTCCTCGGCTACCGCGAGCTGCACCAGGTCACCGGAGACCCGGCCCTCTTCACCCGCGACTCGCAGCTGTGGAACCAGTGGGACGCGATCCCCGAGGACTGGCCGCTGATGCCGATGATCAGCCGGACCCAGCCGTCGATCCTCTACACGGTCGGCGAACGCCACAGCCGCCGCTCCGCCGTGATCTGCGAGGCGCTGGAGGCCACGAACCCCTTCGAGCTCAAGAAGGGCACCGAGGAGTTCGCGGACGAACTGATCGACGCGTTCTGCGCGGCCGGCACGGCGGACCTCATCGCCGAGTACGCGACGCTCCTCCCCGTACGCGTACTGGCGAAGCTGTACGGCTTCTCCGACGACGAGGGCCCCGCCCTCGTCACCGCGATGAACGACATGATCAACGGTGGGCCCACCGCGCTCGCCGGCCAGAAGCACATCGCCGGCTCCGTGTACGCGCTGCTCGCCGACCGGCGCGCCGAGCCCGGGGACGACGTCGCGTCCCGGATGCTCGCCAACACCGCCGGGTTCACGGACGAGGACGTGGCCCGGGACCTCATGGTGATGATGGCGGCCGGGCACCAGCCGACCGCCGACTGGATCGGCAACTCGCTGCGGCTGATGCTCACCGACGACCGCTTCGCCGCCTCGCTCTCCGGCGGCCGGCACAGCGTCGGCGAGGCCATGAACGAGGTGCTGTGGGAGGACACCCCCAGCCAGAACATCGCCGGCCGCTGGGCCGCCCGCGACACGCACCTCGGCGGCCGCCACATCAAGGCCGGCGACCTGCTCGTCCTCTCCCTCGCCGGGGCCAACGCCGACCCCCAGGTCCGTACGGACGGCTCCACGCTCACCGGCGGCAACAACGCGTTCTTCTCCTTCAGCCACGGCGAGCACCGCTGCCCGTTCCCGGCGCAGGAGACCGCCGAGGTCATCGCCCGTACGGCCATCGAGGTCATCCTCGACCGGCTGCCCGACGTCGACCTCGCCGTCCCCGCCGAGCAGCTGACCCGGCGCCCCTCCCCCTGGCTGCGCGGCCTGACCGACCTGCCCGTCACCTTCACGCCCACCCCTGCTCTCGGGGGTGTCTCGTCGGTCAGGGCCGGGGCCGCGACGCCTGGCACGGCACCTCGCCGCGTTGCCGAAACGCCCTAATCGCTCCGCGATGAGGACGCCCCGGCGCCTTGCGATGCACCGCACCAGACGCCGCAGCCCGATCCGCCCCTGACCGACGAGACACCCCCTGGAGGCCCCAGATGACCACCGCGCCCGCCACAGAAGCCACCGACCGCATCGTCCTCGACCCCTTCGTCACCGACCTCGCGGGCGAGAGCGCGCGGCTGCACGCGGCGGGCCCGCTCGTCCAGGTCGAACTGCCGGGCGGCGTGCCCGTCTACACCGTCACGCACTACGCCGAGGCGAAGGCGCTGCTCACCGACAGCCGCCTGGTCAAGGACATCAACGTGTGGGGCGCCTGGCAGCGCGGCGAGATCCCGCTCGACTGGCCGCTCATCGGCCTCGTCAACCCCGGCCGCACCATGCTCACCGCCGACGGCGCCGAGCACCGCCGGCTGCGGGGCCTGGTCGCGCAGGCGCTCACCGTGCGCCGGGTGGAGCGGCTGCGCGAGGGCATCGAGGCCCGCACGAAGGTGCTGCTCGACCGCCTGGAGGAGCACGCGGCGGGCGAAACGGTGGACCTGAAGGCGGAGTTCGCCTACCCGCTGCCGATGAACGTGATCAGCGAGCTGATGGGCATCGACTCGGCGGACCTGCCCCGGATGAAGGAACTGTTCGACAAGTTCTTCTCCAACATGACGCCCCGCGCCGAGGTGCCGCAGATGATGGCGGACATCCACACCCTGTTCTCGCGCATCCTGGACGAGAAGAAGGAGGCCCCCGGCGACGACCTGACCGGGGCGCTCCTCCTGGCGTCCGAGGACGGGGACCACCTCACCGACGCCGAGATCCTCAACACCCTGAAGCTGATCATCGCGGCGGGCCACGAGACGACGATCAGCCTCATCGTGAACGCCGTGGTGGCCCTGGAGACCCACCCCGAGCAGCGGCGGGCGGTGCTGGCCGGCGAGGTGGGCTGGGACGCGGTGATCGAGGAGACGCTGCGCTGGTCGGCGCCGACCTCGCACATCCTGATCCGGTTCGCCACGGAGGACATCCCGGTGGGCGACCGGGTGCTGCCGAAGGGCGAGGGCGTCATGACCTCGTTCGCGGCGATCGCGCACGACGAGGGCCAGTGGGGGCCGTCGGCCACGGAGTTCGACGTGACCCGCTCCCCGAACCGCCACATCTCCTTCGGGCACGGCCCGCACGTCTGCCCGGGCGCCGCGCTCTCCCGCCTGGAGGCGTCGGTGGCGCTGCCCGCGCTGTACGCCCGCTTCCCGGAGCTGTCCCTCGCCGTCCCGGCGTCCGAGCTGCGCAACAAGCCGATCGTCACGCAGAACGACCTGTACGAACTCCCGGTCACGCTGCGCTGACGCCGTACGTACGGAGGTTCCTCCGAAGACCACGAGTCGGACTCTCTGTCTCATCGGACGGACAGGGGGCGCAGCCCGCCGCACCGAGCGGCTACGCTCCGACTCGTGGCCGACATCCAGATTCCCGCTGACATCAAGCCCGCAGACGGGCGCTTCGGCGCCGGTCCCTCCAAGGTGCGGACCGAGGCGCTCGACGCGCTGGCCGCCACCGGCACGTCTCTGCTCGGTACGTCCCACCGCCAGGCCCCGGTGAAGAACCTGGTCGGCGCGGTGCGCGAGGGCGTACGCGACCTCTTCTCCCTCCCCGAGGGCTACGAGGTGATCCTGGGCAACGGCGGCTCCACCGCCTTCTGGGACATCGCGACGCACGGTCTGATCGAGTCGAAGTCCCAGCACCTCAACTTCGGTGAGTTCTCCTCGAAGTTCGCGAAGGCCGCCAAGCTGGCCCCGTGGCTGGCGGACCCGACCGTCATCGCGTCCGACCCGGGCACCCACCCGGACCCGAAGGCCGAGGCGGGCGTCGACGTCTACGCCTTCACGCACAACGAGACCTCCACCGGTGTCGCCGCGCCCATCAAGCGCGTCGCGGGCGCCGACGAGGGCGCGCTCGTCCTGGTGGACGCCACCTCCGGCGCGGGCGGCCTGCCGGTCGACATCGCCGAGACGGACGTCTACTACTTCGCCCCGCAGAAGTCCTTCGCCTCCGACGGCGGCCTCTGGATCGGCGTCTTCTCGCCGGCCGCCCTGGAGCGCGCGGCCCGTATCCACGCCTCGGGCCGGCACATCCCGGAGTTCTTCTCGCTGCCCACGGCGATCGACAACTCGCTGAAGAACCAGACGTACAACACCCCGGCGCTCGCCACGCTCTTCCTGCTGAACGAGCAGCTCACGTGGATGAACACCCAGGGCGGCCTGGACTTCACGACCGGCCGCACGGCCGCCTCCTCCGGCCACCTGTACGGCTGGGCCGAGGAGTCCAAGTACGCGACCCCGTTCGTCACCGACCCGGCCAAGCGCTCCCAGGTCATCGGCACGATCGACTTCGCGGACGAGATCGACGCCTCCGCCGTCGCCAAGGTGCTCCGCGCCAACGGCATCGTGGACACCGAGCCGTACCGCAAGCTGGGCCGCAACCAGCTCCGCGTGGCGATGTTCCCGGCGATCGACCCGGCGGACGTCCAGGCCCTGACGGCCTGCATCGACTACGTGATCGAGAAGCTGTAGCCCGTACGCCCCGGAACGGCCCTGCGCACCGAGAGGTGCGCAGGGCCGTTTCTGCTTCACTCGACCGTGTGGCATATGCCAGGAACACGGTCTGGGGCTGTCCCGCCCTACGATGATGGTCTCGACACCAGCCATTCCAGGAGGCCCGCAATGTCTGCAGCAGCAGTCGAGCACCCCTGTGACGATGGACCGGAGCCCCTGCTCGTCACGGCCAACCGGCTCGCCGAGCAGAATCCCGGCCATCGCGTCGAGATCATCGGAGGCATCATCACCGTGGCTCCACCCCCGGACGGCCCGCACGCGGACGCGCTGACCACGCTCATGATCCCGTTCCTCGCCGCAGGTCTGCACAGCACGGAATCGCGAGTCCTCCAAGGCATCGGCCTGTGGCTGCCGGGCGGCCCCGAGGACTTCGCGATCCCCGATCTCGCCCTGGTGGACGCGGACTACGCTGAACACCTGGTCAAGAACAACAGCTACGACCCCGCCGTCTTCCGCCTGGTCCTGGAAGTCACCTCCAGCAACTACGCCAGCGACCTCCGGCACAAGGTCTCCGCGTACGCCGAGGCGAAGATCCCCGTGTACGTGATCCTCGACCGGAAGCACAGCCGCGTCCACGTCCTCACGGAACCGCTGGGCAGCTCGTACGACCGCCACGAGGTGTACGCCCCCGGCCAGCAGGCGCCGCTGCCCGCATCGATCGGCGCCGAGGTGTGCCTCGATGTCGCCGAACTGATCCAGGCGGGCCGCGCCAAGCCCCCTACGCCGGACGCCTGAGGCGCTAGAAGGCCAGCTCCCACCGCTCCTCGCCGTCCTCCCGCTCCCCCGTCCGCGCCAGGCCCGCCCCGGCGGCCACGGCGGCCGACGCCGCGTGCTCGGGGTGGATGTGGGCGATCACAGTGCGCACGCCCGCCTCGCGGAGATGCGCGACCAGGCCCCCGGCCGCCTCGCGGGCGTACCCCCGCCCCTGCCACGGAACGCCCACCACCCACGCGATCCCGGCGAGGTCGCCGCGCACGGTGGCCTGCACGTACCCCACGAGACCGTCACCGGCCCGCAGCACCCAGTTCCACCACAGCTCGCCCGCGTCCGGCGAGCCGGCCGTCTGCCGTGCGTACCGCGCCCGCAGCGCCTCCGGGGTCTCCGGGGCGCCCCCGGTGAAGGTGTGCAGGGCCGGGTCCGCCAGGACGGCGGCCATCTCCTCCGCGTACTCGACCCGCAGAGGCAGGGCCTCCAGGCGGGGCGTGGCGAAGGGCTCGGGGGTGCGGTGGCTCATGGTCCGGGGACCTTACGCGAAACGCCTGCGCGGTGCCCGCCGCCCGGATGAACGCGGGAGCGTACGGGCGGACCATGGAGGTATGGATACGGTCCCCCAGCTCAAGCCCTTCGTGAAGCAGTACACCGTCCTGCTGAGCACGCGGCGGCAGGACGGGACGCACGCCGACACCCCCGTGCACATCGCGGTCGAGGGCGACCACGCGTACATCCGGACGTTCTCCTCGGCGTGGAAGGTGGAACGCATGCGCAACCACCCCGTGGTGCGGATCGGCCCGTGCACCGTGCGCGGCCACCCCACGGGCCCGCAGATCGAGGCCCACGCGCGCCTCCTCCAGGCGGGCTCGAAGGAGAACACGCACGCGTCGCGGATGCTGTCCCGCAAGTACCCGGCGACACAGGGGGTCCTGGTCCCGCTGACCCACCGGCTGAAACGGGACCGGACCCTGCACTACGAGATCCGGCCCATGGAGTCCTGACCGGTCACCCCTTGCGGCGCCGCCTGCCCAGGAAGAGCACGAGGGCGAAGGCGGCGAGCACGATGCCGCCGGTCAGCGTCGTGTTCTTCACCGGCACCCCGTCCCCCTCGTCGGCCGAGTCCTTCGTCCCCCCGGCCCGGTGCGCGGCCCCGCCGCCGCCTCCGTCGCCGCTCGTCTTCAGGTCCACCCGCACGACACTGCTCCGCTCGCCCTCGGAGCCGTACATCAGGGCGGAGCCGTCCGCCGTGTACGTCACGGACTCGGACTGCCGGAGCAGCGGCGCCTCGACGTCGTAGTCCTTGCCGAGGCGCCCGTCGGCGAAGGCGTAGCCGCGGGCGCTGAAGTAGGAGCGCAGGACGAGCTCCTTGCCGTCCGGCGAGAAGGCCCCGTCCGTCACCCAGGGGACCTCGCCGACCCGCTTGAAGACGTTGTCGCCGCCGGTCGTGAGCTTCGCGGGGCCCTCGTAGAGGCCGCCGCCGTCCTCGTTCTTGGACGCGATGTAGACGCGCCCCGTCCTGGGATGGACCATCAGCGCCTCCGCGTTGCGCGGCCCGTCCGCGTACGTCACGTCGAACTGGGTGGCCCGGACGGTGGCGTCCTTCAGGGTCTTCGGCTCGGGGAACCGGTAGATCCAGACGTGGTCCCAGCTGCCGTTGAGGTTGTCCCCGATGTCGCCGACGTAGACGTTCCCGTCCGGCCCGATCGAGATGGCCTCGACGTCGCGGGGCTGCCCGACGCCCTTCATGGTGATCGTCGCGACGGTCTTCCCGGTCCGCGAGTCGACCGCGAAGACGTACGGACCGTCGTCGCTGTCGTTGTGCGTCCAGTAGATCCCCGGGTGGAGGCGGCTCGCGGCGAGGCCGCTGGACTCGGTGATCCGGGGGTCCTCGATGGTGAAGCTCCGGTCGGCCCCGCCGTCGGCGAGCGCGGGGGCCGCGGCGAGGGCGAGGAGCACGGCGGCGCCGAGGGAGGAGGTCAGTCGGTACGAACGCATGGCACAAGTGTCCATCGTCACCTACCGGCGCGTAGCCAAGATCCGCCATGATGACGCCATGCGTTTCATGTGTGTCGGCGATTCCATGACCATCGGGCGCGCCGGCGACTTCACGTGGCGCTACCGCATGTGGCAGCACCTGGAGGCGGCACCGGACGGCCCCCACGAGCTGGTGGGCCCGCGCACGGGCCTGTACGACGCGGACACGGGCACGGCCTCCTCGTCCGCGTACGCCGCCGGCGACTTCCCGCCGGCCGCCCGCCGTCACCTCGCGGGCTGGGGCGAGGGCTGGCTCCACATGGCCCCGCTGATCGCGGACGCGGTCACCGCGCACCGCCCGGACGTCCTGCTCGTCTCCCTCGGCCTGATAGACCTCGGCTTCTACACGGACAGCGCGCAGACGGCGGAGAACGCCGCCGCGTTCCTGACCGCGGCCCGCGAGGCGGACCCGCGCATCCGCGTGGTCCTGCTCCCGGTGATCCCGAACATCCGCGCGGAGACGGACGCGCCCTTCGCGGCGGAGTGCGCCCGCTTCAACGACCTCCTGGCGAAGGCGACAGCCGACCTGGCCACCCCCGCCTCCCCCCTCCTCCTGGCCTCCCACCCTCCGGCGTACGACATCCACACCTCCACGTACGACGGCACCCACCCCAACCCCACGGGCGAACACCACCTGGCGGCGGCCTTCGCGGACGCGATGCACCAGGCGTGGGGGGTGGGCGGCGCGTACGCGGGGGCGACGGTCGCGGCAGCCGGCGGCTGAAACGTTCCAGCCGCCGGCTGCCATGTCGGTGGTGGTGTGCCCGAGACCTTCGTTCGTCAGTTCAGGACACGGTGGTGAGCTTCACCGGTTCGATGCCGGTCGCACTGTGCCGTTCGGCCCAGCTCTCCAGCGCTGTGCGGCAGGCGTGGTCGAGGTGGTGCAGTCCTGTCAGGTCGAGTTCGACCGGGCGGTCCTGCGGGAGGGACTCCAGTGTGTCGAGGATCTTCGGCAGGCGGAGGAACGTGGCGTTGCCTGCCAGGTGGGCCTCGATGGGGCCGGCGCCCTTGTCGATGACTTCCAGTTTGACGTGAGAGGCCTCCCAGGCGGTCTTGGCGACTGCCAGGGCCAGACCGATCAGGACGCCCTCGAACATGTTCACCACGACGATGGCGAGGGCCGTGACCACCAGGATCGCCGCCTCGCCCCGGTGCTCCCGCCACAACGCGGCGACCTGGCGGAACGGGATCAGTTTCCAGCCCGCGTGCACGAGGATGCCGGCGAGCGCGGGCAGAGGGATCAGCGCCAGGGCGGACGGGAGCGCGGCGGCGAACAGCAGCAGCCACACACCGTGCAGAACCCGTGCGGCCTTGGTCTTCGCACCGGCGTTGACGTTGGCCGAACTGCGGACGATCACCGCGGTCATGGGCAGGGCACCGAGCAGTCCGCAGACCGTGTTGCCCGTGCCCTGGGCGACCATCTCCTTGTCGTACTCGGTGCGCGGACCGTCGTGCAGCCGGTCCACGGCTGCCGCGCTGAACAGGCTCTCCGCCGAGGCGATCAGCGCGAACGCGATGATCGTGCCCCAGATGGCGGGAGTGGCCAGGTCACCGAAGGCCTCGGCGTCGGGCGGCTGGACGACACCGAGCAGGCCCTCCACCTCGACGGTGGCGACCGGCAGTCCGAGGGCGAGTGTGGTGGCCGTCGCCAGCACCACCGCGGCGAGGGCCCCCGGCACGGACTGCACCCGCTTAGGCAGTTTCCTCCACAGCACGATGACGGCGATGGTGCCCGCGCCCGTGGCGAGGGAAGCCAGGGCCTCGGTGCTCCCGAACGCGTCGGCGAACGCGCGGGGCAGGCCCGTGATCTTCCCGATGCCGGTCTCCGGAGCCTTCAGGCCCGCTGCGGCGTAGATCTGCCCGGCGATGATCACCAGGCCGATGCCGCAGAGCATGCCCTCGACGACGGCGACGGATATCGCCCTGAACCAGCGGCCGATCCGGAAGAACCCCATGGCGAGCTGAAGCAGCCCGGCGATCAGCACGATCACTCCGAGCGTGCCCACCCCGAACTCGCTGACCGCCTCGAAGACGATCACGGTCAGGCCGGCGGCCGGTCCTGACACCTGGAAACTGCTGCCGCGCATGAGGCCGGTGACGAGGCCGCCGACGATGCCGGTGACGAGCCCCAGTTCGGCCGGGACGCCGGAGGCGACCGCCACCCCCACACACAGGGGCACAGCGACGAGGAAGACGACGACGGAGGCGAGGAAGTCCTCACGTAAATGAGGGAACCTGGTCAGCATGGTGATCACCCGTCCCTTCAGAGCGTCTCGAACGTGTCGGTGCCCGCGTGGTGTTCGCGTACGAGTCCGGTGTGGACCTCGTAGTACCAGCCGTGCAGCCGGACTTCACCGATCTGCAGGCGCTGTTCGACGCAGGGGTAGGAGCGCAGCCGCAGGAGCTGCGTCAGGACGTGGTTCTGCACGGCCTCGGCGACCGTCGGGTCGGCGGGATCGGA
This sequence comes from Streptomyces sp. DT224, assembly GCF_049844595.1. Lineage (NCBI taxonomy): Bacteria > Bacillati > Actinomycetota > Actinomycetes > Kitasatosporales > Streptomycetaceae > Streptomyces > Streptomyces sp. DT224. The sequence goes on along the minus strand of NZ_JBNCLI010000009.1, from coordinate 155,876 downwards.
GCACGCGGGTTCTTTCGCGGCGTGCGCGAGCCAGTCCCGTACGGCGGGAACCGAGGCCAGGTCGTCACCGCGCACCACGGCACCGACCGCGCCGCAGTGGGAGTGGCCGCACACCACGATGCTCTTGACGCCGAGGACTTCGACGGCGTACTCGATCGTCGCCGCCTCGCCGGTGGGGGTGGCCGAGGCGTACGGGGGAACGATGTTGCCGGCGGTGCGCAGCTCGAACAGCTCGCCGGGCCGGGCGCCCGTGATCAGAGCCGGTACGACCCGGGAGTCGGAGCAGGTGATGAACAGGGCCTCGGGAGACTGGCCCGCGGCGAGGCCCGCTAACTTCTCGGGGCGCCGGCCGAAGGCACGTGCGTTGTCGATGAAGGGCTGCATGGTGTGGTGATTCCTCCTGGCGCGTCGAAACGGCGCGTCGGACTTGCCTGACAGAGATATGGGGGGCCGTTCCGCTCGGTCAGCAGCGGAACATCTGGGGTGCGGCCCCGAAGGGGGCTGCGGATCCGCTCGACGCGTGTCCGTGTGGGACGGTGGCGAGCCTGGGGTGACCCGATCAGGTCACCGCAGGTCGAACGGGCCGAAGGCGTCGAAGCCTCACCGAGCGGCTTCCGGACGGGAGGGATGGTCCCGGGCCCGGCTGCCGTTGGCGGGACGGCCAGAGGTGTGGGGGTGCGTCAGGGAAGCCGTAGCCGCGAGGAGCGGAGACGCGGGCGGCGGGACGGCACAGAACGCCGACACGCTTCGGGTCGTAGTGGCTCGCAGCACGCTCTTCCCTTCCGGCAGGTGCACGCCCCTGGCTCGAACCAAAAGATCGTCAATCGCTGGTCAAGAACACCATAGGCAGGCAAAGTCGTGAGCAAGGTTAACTCCATGTAACGGCCAGGAAAGAGCCCGGAAAGTGAGGGCCGTTTGGCCGGATCCGCACGCGTGGGCCAAAGTCGCCTCGCCGGAGCCGCCGAGGCAGGAGTCCGGGGCGCCGGGACTCGCCGGTCGGCAGCGCCCCCTGCTGGACGGATGAGACGGCCTGGCCCCGCCGTGTGACCCGCATCTCCCCGGACCTCGGGCCTCCGGACCTCACAGGTCGGTCGGCCGTTTCGTCGCAGATGAGGAAGTCATCGATCAGGGCCGGCCGCGTCCCCTCAGAGGTTCTTCGCGCTGTCCCGTGAGTTCAGAAGGAGCGAGGTTCATCGCCATGGACGCTCTCCGGTACGTCTTTCTCGTCTTCCACCTCTTCGGCTTCGCCGCGATCATGGGCGGGCTCTTCTACCAGCTGCGGGGCAAGGACCCGGTGACGGCCGGCTACATGGCGGTCAGCGCTGTCGTCCAGCTGGTCACGGGTGCGGGGCTGATCTGGACCAGGCACTCCCTGGACCTGCCGGTGATCGACGCCAAGATGTGGGTGAAGCTCGCCCTGGACGTCCTGGTGGCGGCGGTCGCACTGATCGGCATGCGCAACAAGAAGGCGTGGGCCTTCTACGGCGTCGGCACGCTCACGGCCGGGGCGGTCGTCGTGGCCGTCGCCTGGACGTGACCCCGGCATCACGGGCCCACCGGAGCCGTCTCCGCGGTCAGGAGCGGTACCGGGCCGCGAGGATGACAGCAATGGGAGGACGGCCCCTGGCGCTGGACCCTCTTCGTGCGGGGAGACCCACTCCCCACTCAGGCGTTGAGGCGTGCCCAGGACACCATCGAGTGGCGACCTGCCTGGACCCTCTGACCGGCCGGACCGTATGGATCACCCGGCTGGTCGAAGCCATCAGGCGTTCCTCGTCGCAGCACCTCGCCCCAGGACTTCCGCCTTGCCGGAGGTGCTCCGGACCAGGACGCCCCCCTCACTCGCGCCCCGAGGGCTTCGCCCGTACGTGCATCCGCTCGCCCTGCGGACCGAACAGGCTCAGGAACTCCACCGGTTCCGGCCCGGCCGCCCCCCACCAGTGCGGCGTATGGGTGTCGAACTCGGCCGCCTCGCCCGCCGTCAGCACCAGGTCGTGGTCGCCCAGGACCAGGCGGAGTCGGCCCGAGAGGACGTACAGCCACTCGTAGCCCTCGTGGACGCGTTGCTCGACCGGCCCGGCCGGGCCCGTCGCACCCGGCATCACCTGCTTGTACGCGTTCACGCCGCCCAGGTGCCGGGTGAGCGGGACGAAGGTCATCCCGTGGCGTTTGAAGGGGCGGAAGGTGACGCGGGGATCCCCCGTGTCCGGCGCCCCGACCAGTTCGTCCAGCTGCACGCCGTACGCCTTCGCCAGGGGCAGCAGGAGCTCAAGGGTCGGTTTGCGGCCGCCCGACTCCAGGCGGGAGAGCGTGCTGAGCGAGATGCCCGTCGTCTCGCTCAGCTGCGTCAACGTCGTCCCGCGCTCGGTGCGCAACGCGCGCAGGCGGGGTCCGACGCCGGTCAGGACGGCGGCCAGGTCCTCGTCACCCATCGGGTCTGCCATGGTTCCATTTGCCGACCCGGCAACGCGTCTTGTCAAACGGTGGCACCACCGGCGGACCCCGGGGCGTCCGGATGCGCCGGACCGATCATCGCCATCGACAGCCGAGTGAACTCACTGGTCAGCCACGCCGGCGGCACCTGGCGCGGCCTGCGCCCGTGGTGGGCGAGCAGCTCGTCCACCGACCGCGTCAGCACCTTCACCACCACCGCGAGGTCGCCGTCCACCCCGTGCCCCCGCGTCCGGGCCCGCTCGGACTCCGCCGTCAGGAACTCCACCCACACCGAGCGCCACATCGTGAGGTGCTCCTCCATCGCCCGGCTCACGCCCAGCACCTCCACGAAGGCCACCCTGGCCGCCCGCGGGTCCCTCGTGACGGCCCGGACGTACGCGTCGAAGAGCCTGCGGACGCGCTCCTCGGTCGGGCAGGTCTCCATGCCCTCCGCCGCCAGCTCCGCCTGCGCCGCCTGCATCCCGGTCATCGCGACCTCGTCGTACAGGTCGGTGAGCAGCGCCTCGCGCGAGGCGAACTCGCGGTGGAAGTCACGCACCTCCACCTGCGCCTCCGCGCACAGGTCCTCGACGGACGTGTGGGCGTAGCCGTACACGGCGAACAACGTACGCCCGGCCTCCATGAGTTGCGCACGCACCCGCGCGGGGTCGCGCACCGCTCGTACGCCGTCCCAAAGCTGCACCACGGTATCCACCACGGGTCCTCCTCAGTCCGAACCGTCCCCCGGCCACCACTGTCCACGCCTCGCCGCATCCACGGCAAAGACCGCCACACCACGAACGGACGTGCGCATCACGGCGCTTCCGCGCCCGCTTGCAGGACCGCCGTGACCCGTTCCCGCCACGGCCGCCGCTCCGGCACCTCGACATCCTCGTCCGGCCGTCGCGGCGGCCACTTCGCGAAGTGCGCCTCCTCGGCCGCCTGCTGGGCGCACGGACCGCACAACGTCTCGTCCGCCCGGGGCCGGAACACATGCTCCGGCCCGCCCCCCTCGCACGTCACGGGCGGCCTGACCGTCGCCACCGGCGCGATGGGCGCGGGTGCCTCCGGCAGCTTCTGTACGAGGCGGTGGCGTACGAAGCCGAACGCCGACCGCACACCTTCCGGCGGAAGCCCGTTCACCAGCGCCTGCCGCAGCTCCGACGCCTTCACGCCCCTGCGCAGCCAGTCCGCCGCCGTCCCGGACAGGCTGCGCGCCTCGCGTACGCCGAGGTGCAGTTGCGGGTTCGCGTGGCGCAGCGAGAGCAGCACGCGCTCGGCCTGGGCGACGTCCGGGTCGGCCGCCGCGACCGGCCCGGCCACTTCGGCCGCAGGCGCGTCGGTCGCGGGCGCCTCGACTGCGGGCGCTTCGGCCGCAGGCGCTTCGGTGGGTGGGTGGGGGTTGTTCTCCTCACGTTCTTCCTCAACCGAAGGTTGGGAAGGACCGACCGACCGAGTGCTCGCCTGACCGCCCGCCGGTGACCGATCAGCCGGTTCGGCCTGCGCGTTCGCGCTCCTGAGCCTCCGCGCCTCCTCGTCCGAGAGCGGCACGTTGGAGAACAGCTGATCCGTCATCCACAGCCCGCCCTGGCCCTGCCACCGCCACTCGTGGACGTAACCGGCCTCCTTCAGCTGGCCCTTGGCCCGCTGATACGCCCGGCCCTTGATCCCGATCTTCTTCGCGTGATCGCTCAGCGCCTCGCTCGCGCAGGACTCGGGCAAACCCTGCACATACATGATCAGAACCTTTGCGTCACTGCTCAGATTCGAATGACGCACGACATCGTGCGCGGCCTTCACATAGGCGCGGGAGGGCGAGATAGCATGCCAAAGCATCTTCGGTGGACCTCAGATCCATCTGTGGGTGAAGGCCCCCGGACCAGGTGTTGCTAGCACCCCCGGGGGCCGCCCCGTGCGCGATGCGCACGGAGCGTAACGACGCCGTCACCGTACAGCAGAAATTCCGCCCGACACCACCTTGGTCAGCAGCTCGAACAGAAGTGCTGTATCCACGAACGGATCCTCGGCGGTCGGCTCCGAACGCCAGTCCAGCGGGTACGTCAGCCCGCGCAGCGCGGGCACGCCCACGAAGTCCGAGCCCTTCCGCACGAGCGCGTCCACGCCCGCCGGCCAGCGATAGGCACTCGCCGTGCCCGGCGGGACGAGGAAGTACATGCTCCGCATCCCGATCCAGGAGCGGATGATCGGCCCGGCCTGGAAGTCCGTGAACTGCATGATCTCGTACGAGACTTGCTCGCCGAGTACGCCGGAGATCCGGACCGCGTCGAAGTGGATGCCCGCGTGACGCAGGGCATGGCCGCTCGCGGGAATCCAGCAGGGCACCGGGTTCGGTGAATTTTTCGGTTCCATACGGTAAGCGTCGGCGCCCGCACTTAACGTGACCAGGGACACAGGCAGTCTGTGCACTCTTGTGAACTTGGAGGTGGGGCTGTGCACTCCAGTGGTGCCGATGGTGGAACCGTTGCGATGTTCGGGGCGCTGCTACGGCACTACCGCGAGTTGGCTGAACTCTCCCAGGAGGCGCTGGGGCTCAAGATCGACTTCTCCAAGTCGCAGGTAGCGATGGTGGAACGGGGGCACAGGCCGCCGAAGGGGGACTTCGTCCCGAAGGCGGACTCGGCCACAGGTGCGAGCGGTGCGCTGATCGCCGCGGCGCTGAAGCTGAAGTTCAGCCATCTGGCTTCCTGGTTCGCGCCGTTCGCTGACGAGGAAGCCAAATGCGTCGCACGGTACGAGTACGAGTCGAGCACCGTGCCTGGCCTGCTCCAGACCGAGGCGCACGCCTACGCGCTGCACCGCGCAGCGTGTCCGCCCCTCGATGACGACGAGATCGACAGGTTGGTAGCCGGACGCCTTGCGCGGCAGGCGCTGCTGACACGCAGGCCACTGGTGGACGTCAGCTTCGTCCTGGAAATGAGCGCACTTACTCGCCCTATCGGCGGACGAAGGGTTCATCGGGCGCAGCTTCAACACCTCCTTGACGTAAGCGAGTTGCGGAACGTGAGCATCCAGGTGATGTCGCCCCATCGGGAGACGCACGTCGGGCTGAACGGCCCCTTCGTCCTGCTGGAAACCGTCGACCGGCGGCGGCTCGCCTACCTGGAGGTGCAGGGACAAAACTTTCTTGTCAGCGAGCAGCCCCAGCTGGGAATCTTGTTCAGCACGTATGGAATGCTGCGGACCCATGCTCACGGGCTGGAAGAGTCGCGCGAGCTAATCAAGCAGACGGCGAAGGACTATGAGCACTGACCTGAAGTGGATTAAGAGCAGCTACAGCGGCACCAACGGTGGCAACTGCGTCGAGGTCGCACTCTCCTGGTCCAAGTCCAGCTACAGCGGCTCGAACGGCGGCGACTGCGTAGAGATCGCCACCTGCCCGCACACCGTCCACGTCCGCGACTCCAAGGACACCACCGTCCCTGCACTCGCCGTCTCCCCCGGCGCCTGGGACACGTTCATCCGCCACACCGCCGCGTAAGGCTACGCCGCATCCCGCTCCGCGAACGCCTCGCGCGCGGCAGTGAGTGCGGGATGACCGACGCCTCCGCCCGGGAACGCGTCCCGGGCGGAGCGGAAGGGCCTTCCGTGTTCGGCGTCTGCTGGTCGGCAGGGCGCGTACAACGTCGCTCACCTCGGGCCGCTCGCCGGGGAGGGCCCACTGGTGGGCATCGTGCTCGGTGGAAACGGCGGGTGCGGTCTTCTTCACGGTGACCGCGAAGTTGCACTGGCGGGTGGTTCCGCCCCGGCTGTTCCAGTGGTCGAAGTGCCCGATGTAGCCGGTGACCCGGTCGAGGGTCAGGCCGGTCTCCTCAGCGGTCTCCCGGCAGACGGCGTCCAGGATCGTCTCCCTGGCCGAGGTCGGTTAGGGCGTGTTGTGCATGTGCTGGTCACGACTGCCGTCTCGTGCGGCACGATGATCTGATGGCCCACGTTGCTCTCTTCCATTCCGTTCTTGGCCTGCGCTCCGTCGAACTCTTCGCTGCCGAGCGACTGCGTCGTGCCGGGCATGAGGTTGTCACTCCGGACCTCTTCGATGGAGAGACCGCTTCCGCTCTCGACGGGGGGTTCGAGCTGCTCGACCGGATCGGATGGGCAGCAGTGGTCAAGGGCGCCCGGCAGACCCTCGCGGGGATGCCGGACCAGACTGTTCTCGCAGGCGTATCCATGGGGACAGGTGTCGTCGCCGATCTCTGGCCCGAGCGTTCCGCCACCGCGGGCGTTCTCCTCCTGCATGCCGCTGCCGACCTTCCCGCCACCGTTGGTCCAGGTCTCAGGGTGCAACTGCACGCGGCAGAGCACGATGAGTTCGCGCCACCCGATCGCGTTGCCGCCCTCTGTCGGTCGGCTGAGGAGTCTGCCGTCAACCTGGAGGTCTTCCGCTACCCAGGCGTCGGCCACTTCTACACCGACCATGAACTCCCCGACCACTCCCCGACAGCAGCCGAACTGACCTGGCGCCGGGTGCTGACTTTCCTCAGCGAGGTCGACCTGCAGTCACAGTGACTTTCGTATCAAGGCGAGTTGGACGGTCGCTTCGTAGCGGACGGCGAGTTTTTGTACCTCGTGGCGATGCCGCCTGTGTTTGCACGGCCACCCTTGTGCAGAGGCTCGCCTCGGACCACGCTTGATGCCGGCCGTCGCTTGACCGCAGCCTGTTGGCGACTGTTCCACCTGCGGAGAGGTCGCCACCTGCCCGCACACCGTCCACGTCCGCGACTCCAAGGACATCACCGTCCCCGCGCTCGCCGTCTCCCCCGACGCCTGGGACACGTTCATCCGCCACACCGCCGCGTAACGCGGCGCCCCGCTCCGATGTCACATTCGTCGGCCGGGCGGTGTCTCCATGTCAAACAGCCGAACGACTACGGAGAACACCATGGCGCTGCGCATTCCCAAGGCCGAGATCCCCACCGAGCTCCGCGATAACCTGATCAAGCAGCTCGGCTCCGTGCCGGAGCCCCACGAGGTGCTGTGGAACCACCCTGTGCTCGCTGAGGCCAACCAGCAGTTCGCGTCCCAGGTGGCGACCTGGGACGCGGCCGACGCGAGCCTCAAGACGTTCGCGCACATGGCGGTCGCGGCGCAGATCGGTTGCAGCTGGTGCCTGGACGTCAACTACTTCGCGGCGCTGAACCAGCGTCTGGACCTGACCAAGGCGAGCCAGGTCCCGCGCTGGCGCGAGTCGGAGGTGTTCACGCCGCTGGAGCGGGAGGTCATGGAGTACGCGGAGGCGATGACGAACACACCGCCGACGGTCACCGATGAGCTGTCGGCGAGCCTGCTCGACCGGCTCGGGCCGGCCGCGCTGGTCGAGCTCACGGTGTTCATCGGCTTCGCCAACCTCGCGGCCAGGTGCAACACGGCGCACGGGGTCACCTCGCAGGGCTACTCCGAAGCCTGCGAGATCCCCCTGGCCGCGCGGCCCGGGACGTCCGACGCGGCGCCGACGGCATGACGCGGGACCCGTTCGTCACCCATCGCAGCCTGCTGTTCACGGTCGCCTACGAGATGCTCGGCTCGGCGGCCGACGCGGAGGACGTGTTGCAGGAGTCCTGGCTGCGGTGGGCCGGGGTCGACCGGTCACGGGTGAGTGACCCACGGGCGTACCTCGTCAGGACCGTCACCCGGCAGTCGCTCAACCGGCTGCGGACGCTGGCGCGCAGCCGCGAGGACTACGTGGGCGAGTGGCTGCCGGACCCGTTGCTGACCACGCCCGACGTCGCCGAGAACGTGGAGCTCGCGGAGAACATCTCGATCGCGATGCTGACCGTCCTCGAAACACTCGGGCCGACCGAGCGGGCGGTGTTCGTGCTCCGCGAGGTGTTCGAGCTGCCGTACGACGAGATCGCCGGGGCTCTCGGGAAGTCGGCGGCCGCCGTCCGGCAGATCGCGCGGCGGGCACGCGAGCATGTGGCGGCCCGGCGGCCGCGCGTGCGGGTGAGCCGGTCGGAGCAGCAGGCCGTGGTGGAACGGTTCCTGCTCGCCCTGCGTACCGGGGAGTTGGAGTCCCTGGTCGAGGTCATGGCGCCCGACGTGGTCCTGATCGCCGACGGTGGCGGACTCGCGCCCGCCGCGCTGGCCCCGATCCGCGGGGTCGAGCTCGTGGCGAAGGTCCTCGCGCGGGCGGCCGGGCTCACGGCGACGGCCGTGTGGCTCAACGGGGCACCCGCGGGCCGCATCGAGATCGACGGCGAGCTTGCCACGGCGGTGAGCCTCATGGTGGAGGACGGCCGGGTCAGCCGGGTCTACCTGGTGCGCAACCCCCGGAAGCTGACGAGGCTGGACGAACCGGTGCCCCTCGCCACGTAGGGCCCTGGGGGCGGCGCGGCTACGCGGCGTCCCGCTCCGCGAACACCTCGCGCGCGGCCGTGAGGCCGTTGAGCGCGGCCGGGAAACCGGCGTAACCGGCCATCTGCGTGATGACCTCCACGGCCTCCTCCCGCGTGCCGCCCACGTTGAGCAGGCCGTGGAGGTGTACGCGGAGCTGCGGGCCGACCGTGCCGAGGGCGGTGCACAGGGCGACGGTGACGAGCTCGCGGGTCGGGAGGTCGAGGCCCGTGCGGGAGTAGACGTCGCCGAACGAGAACTCCAGCACGTAGCGGGCGAGGTCGGGCGCGATGTCCTTGAGGGAGTCGATGACCTGCTGTCCGGCGTGGCCGTCGATGTCGGCGAGGGCCTGCCGGCCGCGTTCGAAGCGGTCGCCGCCCTGGTCGGCGGAGGTGTCGGCGGGGACGAACGCGGGCTCGTCGGGGCGGGACTCGAAGACCTCGCGGGCGGCGGTGAGGCCGTTGAGCGCGGCCGGGAATCCGGCGTACACGGTGACGTGGATCAGGACCTCGACGATCTCCTCACGCGTGCAGCCGACGTTGAGCGCGCCGCCGATGTGGAAGCGGAGCTGCGGCGCGGCGTTGCCCAGGGCGGCGAGGGCCGCGACGGTGGCCAACTGGCGCTGGCGGCGGGTGAGTCCGGGGCGGGTGTAGATGTCGCCGAAGCCGAACTCCACGATGTACCGGCCCATGTGCGGGGCGATGTCGGCGAGGCCGTCGATGACGGCGTCCTGGGCTCCGTCCGCGACCTCGCTGAGGGCCGCGTAACCACGCTCGTGCCGGTCGTTCTGCTGTTCGCTGGTCATGGGGCAGACGGTAGGAGTTGGAGTGCGCTCCAAGGCAAGCGAGTGCCGCGAAAACCCTTCGAGCGGGCGCGCCGGTGGCTGCGATGATGCCCGGATGAACGCTCCGACCCCCATCGACCTGGACACCTGGCCGCGCCGGGAGCACTTCGCACATTACCGGCGCCGCGTGCCGTGCACGTACTCGATGACGGTGGAGGTGGACGTCACGGAGTTCACCGCCGCGCTGCAGCGCTCGCCGCGCAAGTCGTATGTGGCGCAGGTGTGGGCGCTGGCGACGGTGGTGAACCGGCACGAGGAGTTCCGGATGTGCCTGACGGAGTCGGGTGATCCGGCGGTGTGGCCGGTGGCGCATCCGGCGTTCACGGTGTTCAACGCGGAGCGGGAGACGTTCGCGTGCGTGTGGGCGGCCTACGACGCGGACTTCGGGGCGTTCCACGACGCGGCGGCGCCGCTGCTGGCGGAGCACGGCCGCGCGACGGAGTTCTTCCCGCAGGGCCCGCCCCCGCCGAACTCCTTCGACGTGTCGAGCCTGCCGTGGCGGTCGTTCACGGGCTTCAACCTCAACATCCGCGACGGCTACGACCACCTGGCCCCGATCTTCACGCTGGGCCGGTACGTGTCGCGGGGCGACCGCGTCCTGCTCCCCCTCGCGGTGCAGGTGCACCACGCGGCGGCGGACGGGTTCCACACGGCGCGCCTGGTCGACGAGGTGGAGGCGCTGATGGCGGACGCGGCGGACTGGCTGTAGCGCGCTCCCCCGACGGCCTCAGGCGCCCTCGGCCAGCACCGCCTGGAGCGCGGCCTCGGCGGCGTCGAAGCACGCGGGGAACGGGCCCTCGCCGTCGACCCAGCGCCCGAACGCCTCCTCGGAGACGATCGAGGCCACCCGTGCGGCCACGCGCGCCTCGGCCGGTCCGGCCCCGCGCCGCTCCAGAGCGCCCCGGAGAGCGGCGGTGATCTCGGCCGCCTTGCTGCGCTCGCGTTCCCGCAACTCCGCGCTGGACTCGATGATCGTCCTGCGCCGCCCCGAGTCGGTGACGACCGCGCTGGCCTCCGTGCCGATCCGGCGGAGGGCCGACAGCGCGGCGCGCAGGGGCGTGAGTCCGGGCTCCGCGGCGAGGACGGCGTCGGCCACGGCGGGCGGAAGCCGCTCGGAGCCGGCGAAGAGGATCTCCCGCTTGTCCGGGTAGTACCGGTGGAAGGTCCGGCGGGTCAGCCCCGCCCGCTCCGCGATCTCCGTCACCGTCACGGCGTCGTAGCCGCGCTCGCCGAACAGGTCGAGCGCCGCCTGACGCAGGCGCTCCGGTGCTCCAGCGTCCCAACGTGCCATGCCCCCATCCTACCCATCGGGATGTCTCACTGTGACATCGGTGCTAGCCTTGTGATGACACAGTGAGACATCACGTTCGAAGGGGGAAGCGTCATGGCACGGAGTGAGATGTGGATTCTGGGGGCCACCGGCCGGGTCGGCCGGGCCGTCGCGGCACGGATCATGGCGGCCGGGACCGTCCCGGTGCTGGTCGGGCGCGACGCCGGCCGGCTGCGGGAGGCCGCCGCCGGCCTCGGGCTCGACGCCGAGTCGAAGATCGTCGTCGCGTCGGGGGTGGACGCCATGGCGGCCGAGATCTCCCGGCAGCGGCCCGCCGTGGTCGTCAACACCATCGGCGACTACGCCGAGAGCGCCGTCGCGCTCGCACGCGCCTGCCTGCCGGGCGGCCACTACCTGGACCAGGCCAACGACCCGGTCGCCTTCCACCGCCTGTTCGCCCTGCACGACGAGGCCGCCGCCGCGGGAAGCACCCTGGTGACCGGTGCGGGATTCGGCGTCGCCGGAACCGAGGCGATCGTGGCCCGCCTGTGCGAGAGCCGGCCCGTGCCCAGCCACGTGCGGGTGGACGCCCTCGCCTCTACCGCCGTCGAGGAGGGGGTGCTGGGCGCCGCCCTCGCCACCAGCATCGTGGACGGCTTCGCGATGGGAGGCCGCCGTTACGACGACGGCCGGCTGGTCAGGACCCGGCTCGGCGGGGAGGTCCGTCACCTGACCCTGCCGGACGGGGAGCGCGTCTCATCGGTCGGCGTCCCCTCCGGCGAACTCGTCGCCGCGCACCGGGTGAGCGGCGCCCCCTCGGCCTCGGCGACCTCGGGCCTCGTGCCCGCCTCGTTCGCCGTTCGGGCGATGCTGCCCCTGGTGTCGGCGGTCCTGCGCATCCGCGCCGTACGGACCTTCGCGATCGGCCGGATGTCCGGGATCAAGGCCAAGGCCGCGCCGCGCCCGCGCCCCCACACCTGGGGTCACGCCGTCGTCACCTGGCCCGACGGAACCGTCCGCGAAGGCTGGCTGCGGGCCGGCGACGCCATGGACTTCACCTCCGCCGTGGCCGCGCAGACCGCGCTCCGTCTCGCCGCGGGCAAGGGCCGCCCCGGCGCCCACACCCCGTCCGCCGCCCTCGGCCCCGACCTCGCGATCGCCGCCGGAGCCGACTTCGTGGACGACGCCTCTCTCTGAAACGGGGCCGGACGAGCCGCCTGCGGCTCCGCCGGGGCGCCCGCGTGCGGGCTGCACGCAGAGCACGGGCGCGATCGCGTGATCGCCGCACCCACCCTGCCGACCCAGCTGCCGGCCTGCCGGGTCCGCACGCGGTCCTGGTGGGCCCGACGTCCGAGGAGCGACCGGGACAAGGCGACGCTATGGGGGTAACGGACCGCCACGCCCGCGTACATTTATTGCGCATGTTGCGGATATTGCGGATACTGAGTCCCTCCGCCCATCAACGACGCCCACCCGCCACGAAAAACTTAGGGGCGCACCGTGACGAAGACAGACATCAGGCCCGTGAAGCTCCCACCCGAGAAGACCGCCGCGGCGAACCGGGCCCTCAGTCGCGTCCGCGGCTACCTCACCGAGCACCCCGACCTCGGGCAGATCGCCGTCAAGCCCCTCGATGACGACGAGCGCGAGCCGCTCACCCTGCCCCGTGAGGCCGTCGAGCTCCTCGCGGGTCTCCTCGCCCACCTGGGGGCCGGCCGAGGCGTGTCCATCGTCCCCAGTACCGCCGAGCTCACCACCCAGCAGGCGGCGGACCTCCTCAACGTCTCCCGGCCCTTCCTCATCGGCCTCCTGGAGGCCGGCGAAATCAAGTGCCGCATGGTCGGAACGCACCGCAGAATCACCGCTTCGTCGCTCCTGGAGTACAAGCAGGCCGACGACCGGCGCCGTCGCGAAGCGGCGGACGAGCTCTCTCAGCTCGGCCAGGAGACAGGACTGATGTAGTCGATGGCCTTCGTCGCCGTTTACGACGCCAATGTGCTCTACCCGAACATCCTCCGCGACGTGCTCATCCGCGTCGCGGGGGCCGGCCTCGTGCAGGCGAAGTGGACGGAGGCCATCCTCGACGAGACGTTTCGCAACGTGAGGGCCAACCGCCCGGACCTGGCCCCCGAAACCCTGGCCCGGACACGGCGGCTCATGAAAGCGGCCGTCCGGGACTGCCTCATCAAGGGGTACGAACCTCTCATCGACATACTGGAGCTGCCGGACAAGGACGACCGGCACGTCCTCGCTGCGGCGATCCGCGCCAAGGCCCAGGTGATCGTGACGTTCAACCTCAAAGACTTCCCCGCGGAAGCCTTGGCACCCTGGGATGTGGAGGCCGTCCACCCGGACGCGTTCCTCGAAGCGCAGATCGACCTGGCGCCTGAGATCGTGTACGGGGAGATCCAGCGCATTGCCGACAGCTGGAGGAATCCGCCGGGCACGATCGCCGACGTGATCGAACGCCTCGACAAGAACCGCCTTGTCGCGTCCGCCGCAGCCTTGAGGGCGCTCGTCTGATCTCGTGCGGCCGGTCCCCATCCTGCGGGCTAGATACACCTAGGCCGTCCTCGCGTCGAGGACCCGTACCGCCTCCCGGGGGTCGTCCACGGCGAACCGCACCTCGCGGACGTCCCGCGGCGGCTGCCCGGGCTTGGGCGCGACGGGGTACGGCTCGCGCAGGGTGACGCTGAGGGTGGTGGAGTCGCCGATGGGCATCGCGAGGACGCCGTCGTCGATCTGGACGGCCCTGCGGTAACCGCTGTGGCGGCTCACGCGGACGGACTCGACGAGGTCGAGGGGGACGGCGACCTGCACGAAGTGTGCGAAGCGGAGGACGAGCCGGCCGCCCCCGACCACGTGCGGCCGGACGGACAGGGCCGCGACGAACCCGATGAGCCAGAGCACGCCGTACGCGGAGAGGACGAGGAGGGCGATGCGCACGGGGGCCCAGGGCACGAGGAATTCGGCGAGCGCGATCTCCAGGGGTGCGAGGAAGACCATCACCCACATGATGGGCCTGATCTCGGCCCCGTACGCCAGGACCGCGCACCCGTCGGGCACGTCCGGCTTCCGCCGTACCCACCGCCACAGCGCCCGGAACAGCCCGAACTCCATCCCGACCACCTTGGCGAGGGGCCCGGGCAGCACGACCCTCAGGGCCCGGTCCAGCGCGTCCTGCCCGTCGGCACCCGCCCGCCGGGACGCGCTGTAGGCCCGGCCGGCGAGGACGACCTCGACGAGGACGACCCCGCCGAGCACCCCCTCGACGACGAGCCCCACGACAACGGCCTCACCGACCCCGAAGACCCCGCCCCAGACGAGTCCTACCTCCACCAGCACCACCACAGGTGCCAGCCATCGAACCGCCCCGCCCGGCTTTCCCCTCATGGCGACCCCCTCGCCCCCACCCTCGCGCAGAGGACCGCCACCGGTCGAGACGTCCTCTTCCGAGCGACCGGATCCAGCCGACGGCGGTCGTCAGCCCCGCAGCTCCGCCAGGTCCTCCTCGCTCAGCACGAGGTCCGCCGCCGCCATGTTCTCCTCCAGGTGCGTGAGGTCGCCCGTGCCGGGGATGGCGAGCATGACCGGGGACGAGGCCAGGAGGCGGGCGAGCTGGACCTGCGCGACCGTCGCGTCCAGGCGGGCCGCGACCTTCTCCAGGCGGCTCGTGTCCAGGGGGGCGTGTCCGCCGCCGAGCGGGAAGAACGGGACGTACGCGATCCCGGCGGCCTCGCACTCCGCGAGCAGGGCCAGGTCGTCCACGTACGGGTTCTGCACGCAGACCACCGGGGCGATGGCGCGGGCCTCCGCGAGCTGGGCGGCGTCGATGTTGCTGACGCCCAGGTGGCGGATCAGGCCCTCCTCGCGGAGGGCCGCCAGGACGGCGAACCGTTCGGCCACGGACTCGCCGCCGGGGCCGCCCATGCCGCCCACCCGGAGGTTGACGACGTCGAGCCGGTCGACGCCGAGGGCGCTCAGGTCCGCCTCGACCAGGGCGCGCAGCTGATCGGGCGTGGCCTCGCCGCTGGGCATGCCGTTCGGACCGGGCAGGGGGCCGACCTTGGTCGCGATGACCAGGTCGTCGGGGTAGGGGGCCAGCGCCTCCCGGATGAGGCGGTTGGCGCGGACGTCGCCCCGGGCGTAGAACGCGGCGGTGTCGATGTGGTTCGCGCCCAGCTCGACGGCCCGGCGGAGGACCGCGACACCGTTCTCCGGGGAGCGGGTGGGGCCGTCGAACGTGCCCGTGGCCAGGCGCATCGCGCCGAAGCCGAGACGGTTGACGGGGAGGTCGCCGCCGAGGGCGAAGGTGGTGGTCGTCATGGATTCATGCTCTCCGGCGCCCCGGAGACGGCCCAGCGCGTGGCAGGTTACTGCCAGACGTGCTGCCAGACTGACGGTATGCGGAACGAACAGATCTTTTCGGTCCACGGCGACGCGGAGCTGCTGACGCGCGCCGGACACCTCCTCGAATCCGCCCGCACCGAGTTCCTGTGCGCCGCCCGCACCCTGACGACCTGGCCCCGGCCGAAGACCTGGACGACCCCGGGCCCCGGCTTCACGACCCGGAAGCTGCTCACCCCGGCGGCCCTGACGGACGAGGCCACCCGCGACCACCTGCGCCTCGTACTGGGCGCGGGCGCCCAGGTCCGCATCACCGACGCGGAGCTCCCGCACGAGACGATCATCATCGACCGCCGGGTGATGATCCTGGCGGGCCGCGAGGCGCCCGCCGGCCGCGCGTACTCCGTGACGACCGCCCAGAACATGATCGACGGGGTGCACTCGCTGTTCGACGCGATGTGGGACCGGTCGGCGGACTACGACACCTACCTGGCCACGGACACCCCGCAGCTGACCCCGGAGTCCCGCCGCATCCTGGAGGCGCTGAGCACGGGCCGCACCGACGACTCGGCCGCCCGCCACCTCGGCCTCTCCCTCCGCACGTACCGCCGCCGCGTCGCCGACCTGATGGTCACCCTGCAGGCGGCGTCCCGCTTCCAGGCGGGGCTGCGGGCGGGGAGGCTGGGGCTGCCGGGGAGCGGGGGGCGGTGAACCCCGGGGCGCCCCCTCGCGCCGGAGCGCGGAGCGGGCGCCCGGGGCGTGGATCAGGAGAGGCAACCGCCGGACGCGGGGCCCAGGGAGGTGACCGTGTGCGGGATCTGGACCGTCTGGCCCGGGCGCACGGTGAAGTTGTACTCGGCGTCGACGCAGTACAGCACCGACGTGTCGTTCGAGATGGTGGTGACCTCGGTGGCCCGCAGGAAGGTGTACTCGTTCCCGTCGGCGACGTACACGTTCGGCTGGTAGATGTCGTTCGTGGTCATGCAGACGTACCCGTCGATGTGGCAGGGGGTGACGTCGGCCGCGGTCGCCGCGCCCGAGCCGAAGGCGGTGAGGCCGGCCAGGGTGGCGCCGACCAGAACTCCGCGCATGACGTTGTGTCGCAACATGAGGGTATTCCTTTGCAGTTGGGCGCGTAGGGGTGACCGCGCTCTCCGAACGTGGCCGGTCCACATGTGGGTTGGTGCGAACCGGCTGGCAACCGGACGCTAGGGAACGCCCGTTACAGGCGCGTTACTACGCCGTCGGCGTGCGCACGACGCAGAACTCGTTGCCGTCCTAACACCCCGTCCGGCCCGCGCCGCGCGCCCCCAGGCACGGCGCACGGAAGGTGCCACCCGGTTTCGGGCGCCCTCAGTCCAGCGTCACCCGCGCCGTCACCGGCAGGTGGTCGCTGCCCGTCGCCGGGAGTGTGCGGACCCGGCCCACCGTGGCCTCCCTCGCCATCACCTGGTCGATCCTGGCCAGCGGGAAGGACGCCGGGAAGCTGAACGCGAACCCGCGCTCCGAGACGTTGAGCCGGGAGGCCAGGGGGGCGATCCCCCGGTCGTCCACCGTGGCGTTGAGGTCGCCGAGCAGGATCACCGGGCCCGTCGTCTCCGCGTCCAGCGCCCGGCCGAGCAGCCGGGCGCTCTCGTCGCGGCGGGCGGTGCCGAGGCCGCCCGCGCCGAGCCGGAAGGACGGCAGGTGCGCCACGTACACCGCGACCTCGCCGTGCGGGGTGCGGGCCACCGTGCGCAGGCCCCGGCTCCACGGCTCCGCGACGGACTCCGGCTTGATGTCCACCGCCCGGGTGCCGGTCAGGGGGTGCCGGGACCAGATCCCGACCGTGCCCCGGACCTCGTGGAACGGGTACGCCCCCGCCAGCTCCTTCTCGTACGCCGGCAACGCCTCCGGGACCAGTTCCTCCAGCGCGACCAGGTCGGCGCCCCGGGCCGCCAGCGTACGGGCCGTGCCCGCCGGGTCCTCGTTCACGTCGCTGACGTTGTGCTGCACCACGACCAGGTCACGCGGGCCCGGGTCCGCCGCCGGAAGCAGCAGCCCGCCGCACGCGTACGCCCACGCCGCCACCGGCAGGACCACCGCCACCAGCCCGAGCGCGGACCGGCGCAGTACGGCCAGGGTCAGCAGGGGGACGACGGCCAGGCCGAGCCAGGGCAGGAACGATTCCAGCAGGCTGCCGAGGCGGCCGGGGGTGTTGGGGACGAGGCCGGGGGCGAGGAGCAGGAGCGCGGCCAGGGCGGCGAGGACGGCCAGGACCTTGCCGCGCCGCCACCGGTCCGGACGGCCCCGCACCCGGGCCCGCGACGAGACGACGGCCCTCCCCGCCGCGACCGCCACGCTGAGCATCCGCTTCGCCATGAGCTGCCGTCCGCCCCCTGCCCTCGCCCCTCACGACGGTATCCCCCGCGCGCCCGGTTCCCCGCCCCGCGGAGCACCGGCGTCCGGCCGGGTGACCGCCAGTGGGGGGACGCGGGCGCGTGCGTGCGGGTGGCACGCGGCCCCGCCGCCCGGGGCCGCCGGGCGCACGGGCTTACGTTCCCGGGCATGAAACGCACCGCTGCCTTCGCCGCGACGGCCTGCCTCCTGTGCCTGGCCGCCGCCACCGCCGCCACCGCCCCCGCCGCGGCCGACTACTCCGGCAACCCGCTGGCCGGGGACAACGGCTTCGGGATCCTGGTCCAGGACGACGCCGTCCTGGGCAGCACGGAGACCGAGGGGTCGGTGGCCATCGGCGGGAACCTCACCTACGGGCCGGGGTACAACGTCGCGCTGCACACCCCCGGCACGTTCACCGCGCCCGGCGACGACCACCCGACCGCCCTGCTCGTCGGCGGCAGAATCGATCACGCGGCCAGCTCCCCGCAGGGCGTGCTCCAGGTCCTCAACGACGGCTATGTGAAGGTCGGCGACCCGACCGGCTCCTCGGTCCTGGACGAGGACTCCAACGGCGCCGAGGTGAACACCCAGATCGTCGCCGAGGGGGCCGGGTACAACTCGACGCCCCGCGTGCAGCAAACGGTGCGCCAGCCGGTCGAGTCCGTCACCGACACCACGGGCCTGCCCGACCTCGACGCCCTCTTCGCGGACTTCCGCGACCGCTCGGACGCCATCGACACCTGCGAGACCAACGTCGTCCTGCGCGACGCCTCCGGCACCCCGCTGCCCGACCAGACGGACTTCCCCGCCGGGACGAGCGCCCACATCACCCTCACCGAGGGCGAGACGAACGTGCTCCGGCTCACCGGCGAGCAGCTGAACAACCTGTCCGAGATCACCTTCGACAACCAGCCGGACGCGGACACCCCGTTCGTGGTCGACGTCGACACGACCGGCACGGACGGCACGTACGTCTGGCACATCCCGAACCTCGCGGGCGTCTCCGGCGACCAGGCCCCGTACATGCTGTGGAACTTCCCCGACGCCACCGACATCACGATCGCCGACGGCGACTCGCTGGAGGGCACGATCTACGCGCCCCGCGCCCACCTCACGGACCTCGACGCCTCCAACATCGAGGGCTCGGTCGTCGTACGGGAGCTGACGGCCGGTCCGCTCAACGACGACGGCACAGCGGTGAACGCCGGCGAGATCCACGAGTTCCCGTTCGCCACCGACATCGACTGCGAGGGCGAGGGCCCGTCGCCGTCCCCCACGCCGAGCCCGACGGACTCCACCCCGACCCCCACCCCTTCCCCGACGGACTCGACACCGACGCCCACCCCGTCCCCCACGGACTCGACGCCCACACCGACACCCACGGACACCACCCCCGGCCCGCACCCGACGTACACCCACCCCGCGCCGCCCGACCACGGCGGCCACCACCGGCCGCCCGACCACGGCGGCCACCACCGGCCTCCGCACGGCGGCTGGCTCGCCGACACCGGCACGTCCTCCACCCTCTACGCGGTGGCCGGCGCCTTCACCCTGGCCACGGCCGGGATCCTCCTGATGGGCCGCAGGCGCAGGCCGAAGCACTGACGCGGCCTCACCGCCCCGGGAACCGCTCCCCGCACGCGCTGCAGAACACCGGCGCCGACTCCGGGGACATCCGCCCGCACTCCGGGCACACCCGGTCCAGCGCGCAGGGCGCCTCGCCGCCCTCCCGCGCGTACACCGTCGGCTTCAGCGACAGGCCGGGGCGGCGGCGGTGGACCGTGAGGTAGGCGAGACCGTCCGGGCCCGCCTGCAGGGAGCGGCGCGAGGTGCGGGGCAGCCAGGTCGCCGTCGTCGGGGTCAGGGCCAGCGGCTCCGCGCCGTCGCCCGGGGTCAGCCGGCCGCTGCCCGCCAGGACCACCAGGAGGACGTCGAGCACGTCCTCCTGGTGCTCCCCGACCTCCGCGCCCGGGGGCAGCCGCACGAGGTTCGCGTCCAGCTCCCTCCCCCGCCGGTCGAGCTGCCACAGGGCGCCCCGGTCGTCGGGGGATGCGGCGGCGAGCAGGTCGTCGAGCACGGCGAGTACCTCGGGAGTCGCGTTCACGCCGCCCAGGCTACGACCGCGTATGCCTAGGGTGTACGCCGCCGACCCAGGGAGACGCAGCGTCATGTCCGACGACAGGTACCCGCCGATCGAACCCCACGACCACGGCATGCTCGACGTCGGCGACGGCAACCACGTGTACTGGGAGGTCTGCGGCAACCCGGCCGGCAAGCCCGCCCTCGTCGTCCACGGCGGCCCCGGTTCCGGCTGCACCGAGGGGCCCCGGCGGTCCTTCGACCCGGAGCGCTACCGCGTCGTCCTCTTCGACCAGCGCAACTGCGGGCGCTCCGTCCCGCACGCGAGCGACCCGGCCGTCGACCTGCGGCACAACACCACGGACCACCTGATCGCCGACATGGAACGGCTCCGCGAACACCTCGGCGTCGACCGCTGGCTGCTGTTCGGGGGCTCCTGGGGGTCCACCCTGATCCTGGCGTACGCCCAGCGGCACCCGGAGCGGGTGAGCGAGATCGTGATCCCGGCGGTGACCACGACCCGCCGCTCCGAGATCGACTGGCTGTACCGGGGCGCCGGACTCTTCTACCCGGAGGCGTGGGACCGCTTCCGGGCCCACGTCCCGGAGGCCGCGAGCGACGCGACCCCGGACGTGCTCGCCGCGTACGCCCGGCGCACCGTGGACCCCGATCCGGCGGTACGGGCGGGCGCGACGGCCGAGTGGTGCGCCTGGGAGGACGCGGTGCTCTCGGGCGAGGCGCACGCGGGGCCTCCCCCGTACAGCGGGCGGCCGGGCCGGGCGCGGGAGGCGCTGGTGCGGATCTGCTCGCACTACTTCTCGCACGGCGCCTGGCTGGAGGAGGGGCAGCTGATCCGGGACGCGGGGCGGCTGGCCGGGATTCCCGGGGTGCTGCTGCACGGGCGGCGGGACATGGGCGGGCCTCTGGGCACGGCGTGGGAGCTGGCCAAGGCGTGGCCGGAGGCGGAGCTGACGGTGTTCGAGGACGCGGGGCACCTGGGCGGGGCCGCGATGAGGCGGGCGATCCTCGCGGCGCTGGACCGGTTCGCACGGCCGTAGGGGGCGCACGCTTGCTTCGAGCGCGCTCGAAGGAGTTGGCTGGGGACCCATGAAGTACACGCAGCTCGGACGCACCGGACTCAAGGTAAGCCGCCTCGTCCTGGGGACGATGAACTTCGGCCCCCAGACCAACGAGAGCGACAGTCACGACCTCATGGACGCCGCGCTGGACGCGGGCGTCAACTTCTTCGACACCGCGAACGTCTACGGCTGGGGCGAGAACAAGGGCCGCACCGAGGAGATCCTCGGCACCTGGTTCGCCAAGGGCGGCGACCGCCGCGACAAGGTCGTCCTCGCCACCAAGGTCTACGGGAACATGGGCCCCGACGGCGAGGCGTGGCCGAACCACGACAAGCTGTCGGCCGTCAACATCCGCCGGGCCGTCGACGCCAGCCTGAAGCGGCTCCAGACGGACCACATCGACCTGTACCAGTTCCACCACGTCGACCGGGACACCCCGATCGAGGAGATCTGGCAGGCCATCGACGTACTGATCCAGCAGGGCAAGATCCTGTACGCCGGTTCCTCGAACTTCTCCGGCTACAAGATCGCCCAGGCCAACGAGCGCGCCCGGCAGCGAGGCAGCTACGGCCTGGTCAGCGAGCAGTGCATCTACAACCTGATGGAGCGCGGCGCCGAGATGGAGGTCATCCCGGCCTCCCAGGAGTACGGCCTCGGCGTCATCCCGTGGTCGCCGCTGCACGGCGGCCTGCTCGGCGGCGCCCTCCGCAAGGAGCGCGAGGGCGGCGGCGCCCGCTCCACCTCCGGCCGCTCCGGTGACGCGCTGGCCGACCCGAAGGTGCGGGCGCAGGTGCAGGCGTACGAGGACCTGCTCGACAAGCACGGCCTGGAGCCCGGTGAGGTGGGCCTCGCCTGGCTGCTGACGCGGCCCGGGATCACCGGCCCGATCTCCGGCCCGCGCACGCGGGAGCAGCTCGACTCGGCGCTGCGCGCGGTGGAGCTGGAGCTGTCGGCGGAGGTGCTGGACGCGCTGGAGGAGATCTTCCCGGGCCCGGGTCCGTCGCCGGAGAACTTCGCCTGGTAGGAGCGCCCGTCAGCCGAGGGCGGCCGTCACGGCGACGACGGCGAACATCAGTACGAGCACGGCCGCCATGATGCGGTTTCTGGTCTTCGGGTCCACCCGACGAGCGTAACCGGCCCGGCCTGCGCGCATGCGACGCGGCCCCGCCCCGGAGAACCGGGAGCGGGGCCGCGTCGCATGCGTACGGACGTCGAAACCGCTACGCCGCCGTGGCCAGCTGCTCGCGCTGCACGAAGCGGACGTGCGGGCGTCCCGGGCGGAGGTCCACCTTGAGGCGCAGACCGCCGAGGCGGGCCAGGATCACACCGATGCCGACCGCCGCCGCGAGGGACAGCGCGCCGCCGACCACCATGCCGGTGCGGGGGCCGTACGCGTCACTGATCCAGCCGACGATCGGGGCGCCCACCGGCGTACCCCCGGCGAAGACCATCATGTACAGGCTCATCACCCGGCCGCGCATGGCCGGGTCGGACGCCATCTGGACGCTCGTGTTGGCGCTGATGTTGGTCGTCAGGCCGATCATGCCGATCGGCACCAGCAGGATCGCGAAGATCCAGACGTTCGGCGCGAGCGCCGCGACGATCTCCAGCAGGCCGAACGCCGTACCGGCGGCGACCAGCATCCGCAGCCGCGAGGAGCGGCGGCGGGCGGCGAGCAGGGCACCGGCCAGCGAGCCGGCGGCCATGAGGATGTTGAAGAACGAATACATCCCGGCGCCGCCGTGGAAGATCTCGTCCGCGAAGGCCGTCAGCCAGATCGGGAAGTTGAAACCGAAGGTGCCGACGAAGCCGACCAGGACGATCGGCCAGATCAGCTCGGGCCGCCCGGAGACGTAGCGCAGCCCCTCGCGGAGCTGCCCCTTGGCGCGCGGCACGACGAAGGACTTGTGGAGCTCACTCGTCCGCATCATCATCAGGCCGACGAGCGGGGCGAGGAACGACAGGCCGTTGAACATGAAGGCCCAGCCGCTGCCGACCGAGGTGATCAGCACACCCGCGACGGCGGGACCGATGAGCCGGGCCGACTGGAAGTTCGCCGAGTTCAGGCTGACCGCGTTGCGCAGCTGCGCGGGGCCGACCATCTCGGAGACGAACGCCTGCCGGGCCGGGTTGTCGACCACGGTGACCATGCCGAGCAGGAACGCGATCAGATAGACGTGCCACACCTGGACCACGCCGGAGAGCGTGAGGACGGCGAGCACGACACCGCAGGCGCCCAGGGCGGCCTGGCTGACGAGCAGGAGCTTGCGCTTCGGCAGCCGGTCGGCGATGACGCCGCCGTACAGGCCGAACAGCAGCATGGGGAGGAACTGGAGCGCCGTGGTGATACCCACGGCGGCGGCGGACCCGGTGAGGCTCAGGACGAGCCAGTCCTGCGTGATGCGGGACATCCAGGTACCGGTGTTGGAGATCACGGCGCCCGTGGCGAACAGGCGGTAGTTGCGGATCTTCAGCGACGAGAAGGTCCCGCCGGTCTTGCTCTCGTGGGTGGAAGTCGGTGCGGGGGCGGAGTCTGCTCCGGATCCCGTACTCAAAAGGGTTCGCCTCCTCGGCGTGGACATCTTGCTGGCTGACGGGGACGTGTCTCTCACAGGTGGGCGAGCTTCTCCAGCACGGGCGCCGCGTTGCGCAGCGTCTCCCACTCGTCCTCGTCCAGGCCCTCGGCGAGCGTGGTCAGCCAGGCGTTCCGTTTCTTGCGGCTCTCGGCGAGCATCGCCTCGGCCTGCTCGGTCTGGCTGACCATCTTCTGACGACGGTCATCGGGGTGCGGTTCCAGCCTGACCAGACCCTTCGATTCCAGCAACGCGACGATGCGGGTCATCGAAGGCGGCTGGACGTGTTCCCTGCGGGCCAGCTCACCCGGGGTGGCGGAACCACAACGGGCGAGCGTCCCGAGCACCGACATCTCGGTCGGGCTCAGCGACTCGTCGACGCGCTGATGCTTCAGGCGCCGTCCGAGCAGCATGACGGCGGAACGGAGGGAGCTCACGGCGGCGGCACTGTCGCTGTCGTGGATCAGGTCAGGCATGTTCGTTAGCGTAACTCATTACTTACTCTAAAGACCACTTGTGGTACACGCGCGAGAGCGAGATCACTCCGCCCGTCCGGATCGGCACGGGGTGTGAAAGGGGCAGGTTTACCAATCGATCACCCAAACGAGTGAGCCGACGGCCGAAATTCTCGCGCGGCGGGCCGGTGGGGCGTAACCCTGCTTGGCATGGGATCGACAGTGCTCAGCCTGCGCATAGACGGTGAGCTGCTCGACCGGCTCAAGCAGCACGCCGCAAAACGCGGAATGAGCGTCCAGGACTATGTGGTCCGGACGCTCATTCGCGACGACTTCGACGAGCGCTTCCAGGCGGCCGTCGACGAGACGGAGAAGTTCTACGGGCCGGAGAAGCTCTGCCCTGCGGACGGCGTGCCGGCCGAGGAGGTCAACTGACCACCGGAGCCGGCCCGCGGACCGCCCTTACGTGAGGCCGAGCGCCGGCATCATGTAGTAGAAGACGAAGACCGCCGACACCGCGTACATCGCCGCCGGCACCTCCCGGCCACGTCCGGTGGCCAGCCGCAGCACGCTGAACGCGATGAAGCCGATGCCGATGCCGTTGGTGATCGAGTAGGTGAACGGCATCATGACCATCGCGAGGAACGCCGGGATCGCGAGCGTGAAGTCGCTCCAGTCGATGTCCCGCACCGAGCCCGCGATGATCAGGAAGCCCACCGCCAGCAGGGCGGGGGTGGCCGCCTGCGACGGGACCATCGTCGCCAGCGGTGTGAGGAACAGCGCCACCGTGAACAGCAGCCCGGAGACGATGCTGGCCAGACCCGTGCGCGCGCCCTCGCCGACGCCCGCCGTGGACTCCACGAAGCAGGTCGAGGCGGAGGAGGAGGTGGCGCCACCGGCGGCGACCGCGACACCGTCCACGAAGAGCACCCGGTTGATGCCCGGGAAGTTGCCCTTGGCGTCCGTCAGCTTCGCCTCGTCGCCGACGCCGAGGATGGTGCCCATCGCGTCGAAGAAGCAGGACAGCAGCACGGTGAAGACGAACAGGATGCCGGTCAGGACGCCGACCTTGTGGAAGCCGCCGAACAGGCTGAAGTGACCCAGCAGACCGAAGTCCGGGGTGGCCACGGGATTGCCCGGCCACTCCGGCACGGTCAGCCCCCACGCCTCGCCCGGCAGGTCCGCGACCGCGTCGATGATCAGCGCGACGACGGTCATCGCCACGATGGAGATCAGGATCGCGCCCGGCACCTTGCGGACGATCAGGATCAGGGTGAGCAGCGCGCCCAGGACGAAGACCAGGACCGGCCAGCCGTTGAGGTGGCCGTCGGAGCCGAGCTGGAGCGGCACGGTGGTGTGCGCGGCGTCCGGGATGCGGGAGACGAAGCCCGAGTCGACCAGGCCGATGAGCAGGATGAACAGGCCGATACCGATCGCGATGCCCTTGCGCAGCGAGCCCGGTACGGCGTTCATCACGCGTTCCCGCAGCCCGGTCGCGACCAGCAGCATGACCACGATGCCCGCGAGGACCACCATGCCCATGGCGTCGGCCCAGCTCATCCGGGGGGCGAGCTGGAGGGCGACGACGGTGTTGACGCCGAGGCCCGCGGCCAGCGCGATGGGCACGTTGCCGATGACGCCCATGAGCAGCGTGGAGAACGCGGCGGCGAGCACGGTCGCGGTGACCAGCTGGCCGCCGTCGAGCTGGTGGCCGTACATGTCCTTCGCGCTGCCCAGGATGATCGGGTTCAGCACGATGATGTAGGCCATCGCGAAGAAGGTCGCGAATCCGCCACGGATCTCGCGGGCTACCGACGACCCCCGCTCGGAGATCTTGAAGAAGCCGTCGAGGCCGCCGGAGGACGGGGAGGGCGGAGGCGGCGTGGCGTCGACCTTAGCGGTGGCCGAGGGGGACATGTATGACCTCAGTCGGGTGCGTAGAGGGGTTCAAAAGTGGTCAGCTTTGGACTTTCACACGAATAATTCGAGCCAGCCGTAAGCAGATTCAGTATGAATACATAAGGCGAAGATCGCTATCTCCGCGCGTAGACCCTTGGGCCGACTGGCCCGACGGTCTTACATACGCGCCGCATACACTGACCGCATGGCGAAGTGGACACCCAAGCACGAGGCGCCGGAGCCCCTGGAGGGCCCGGTCGTCGCGACCATCACCGGCGGCACGATCCTCTGGTTCGTCCTCTTCCTCGTCCAGATCCCCTTCTACAGCTGGTACGACGACCACGGCCACCTGTGGTGGGTGTGGACCTGCCTGGCCGGGGCGGGCCTCGGCCTGATCGGCATCTGGTACGTACGGGGCCGGGACGCGGCCCTCAAGCGCGCGGCCGCCGCGGCGGCCGCCCAGGACGGCTGAGCCTCCGTACAACCACGGGACGATTCCCCTCCTCCCCCGGTACGGTCTTCGTCCGCTCCGGCGGGTGCCCATGACCATCCGCCCGTACCGTCGGAACCATGACGCAGCGGGCATCCGAACTTCCCGGGGAGCAGCGCGCCGGCGCTCCCGGACGCGGGCTGACGGCGGCCGAGGTCGCCGAGCGGATATCGCGGGGCGAGGTCAACGACGTACCGGTGCGGTCCTCGCGGTCGCTCGCCGAGATCGTCCGGGCCAACGTCCTCACCCGGTTCAACCTGATCATCGGCGTGCTCTGGGTGATCATGCTGGCCGTCGCGCCGATCCAGGACAGCCTGTTCGGCTTCGTGATCATCGCCAACACCGGCATCGGCATCGTCCAGGAGTGGCGGGCCAAGAAGACGCTGGACAGCCTCGCGGTCATCGGCGAGGCGAGACCCGTCGTCCGGCGCGACGGGGCGGCCGCCGAGATCCACACCTCCGAGATCGTCCTCGGCGACCTGGTCGAACTGGGCCCCGGGGACAAGGTCGTCGTGGACGGCACGGTCGCCGAGGCGGACGGCCTGGAGGTGGACGAGTCCCTGCTCACCGGCGAGGCGGACCCGGTCCTCAAGAAGGCCGGCGACACGGTGATGTCCGGCAGCTTCGTGGTCGCCGGCGGCGGCGCGTTCACCGCGACGAAGGTCGGGCGCGAGGCGTACGCGGCTCAGCTCGCCGAGGAGGCGTCCCGCTTCACGCTCGTCCGGTCGGAGCTGCGCAGCGGCATCTCGACCATCCTGAAGTACATCACCTGGATGATGGTGCCGACCGCGACCGCCCTGGTGATCAGCCAGCTGGTGGTCAAGGACAACAACGTCAAGGACTCCGTCGCCCGCACCGTCGGCGGGATCGTCCCGATGATCCCGGAAGGCCTGGTCCTGCTGACCTCGGTGGCCTTCGCGATCGGGGTCGTCCGCCTGGGCCGCAAGCAGTGCCTGGTGCAGGAGCTGCCCGCCATCGAGGGCCTGGCCCGGGTCGACGTCGTCTACCTGGACAAGACCGGCACGCTCACCGAGGGCGGCATGGACGTCACGGAGCTGCGTGCGCTGGGCGGCTCCGAGGAACCGTATCTGCGCCGCGTCCTGGGGGCCCTCGGCGCGTCCGAGCCCCGGCCGAACGCCAGCCTCCAGGCCATCATCGACGCCTGCCCGGCCCCGGCGGACGGCGGCTGGACGACCACCGGAACGCTGCCCTTCTCCTCCGCCCGCAAGTACAGCGGCGCCGCGTTCACCGAGGACGGCGGGGTGTCCTCCGCCTGGCTGCTGGGCGCGCCCGACGTGCTGCTCTCCGAGGACGACCCGGCCCTCGCGGAGGTCGGGCACCTCAACGAACAGGGCCTCCGGGTGCTGCTCCTGGCCCGGGCGCGGGGCGAGCTGGACGCGCCGGACGCGGCCGAGGGGGCGGAGCCGGCCGCCCTCGTCGTCCTGGAACAGCGGCTGCGGCCCGACGCGGGGCGGACCCTCGCGTACTTCGGCGAGCAGCGGGTCGCCACGAAGGTGATCTCCGGCGACAACGCGGTCTCGGTGGGCGCGGTGGCCGCGAAGCTCGGGATGGAGGGCGCGGAGCACCCGCTGGACGCGCGCCGGATGCCGAAGGACACCGACGAGATGGCCACCGCGATGGAGCAGAACGCGGTGTTCGGCCGGGTCACCCCGCAGCAGAAGCGGGAGATGGTCGCCGCGCTCCAGTCGCGCGGCCACACGGTCGCGATGACCGGCGACGGCGTCAACGACGTCCTCGCGCTGAAGGACGCCGACATCGGCGTCTCCATGGGCTCGGGCTCCGAGGCGACGCGCGCGGTCGCCCAGATCGTGCTGCTGAACAACAGCTTCGCGACCCTGCCGTCCGTGGTCGCCGAGGGCCGCCGCGTGATCGGCAACATCACCCGGGTCGCCACCCTGTTCCTGACCAAGACCGTGTACTCGGTGCTGCTCGCCGTCCTGGTGGTCTGCTTCCAGGTCGAGTACCCGTTCCTGCCGCGCCACCTGACCCTGCTGTCCACGCTGACGATCGGCGTCCCGGCGTTCTTCCTGGCGCTCGCCCCGAACAAGGAGCGCGCGCAGCCGCACTTCGTGCGCCGCGTCATGCGGTACGCGATCCCCTCGGGCGTCATCGCCGCCGCCGCGACCTTCGTGATGTACCTGATCGCCCGCCACCACTACTCCGGCACGGGCGCGCTGGACGCGGAGACGAGCGCGGCCACGCTCACGCTGTTCCTGGTCTCGATGTGGGTCCTGGCGATCATCGCCCGCCCGTACACCTGGTGGCGGGTCTGCCTGGTGGCCGCGATGGGCCTGGCCTTCCTGGTGGTGCTCGCGGTGCCGTGGCTCCAGGACTTCTTCGCGCTGAAGCTGGTGGGCAGCCGGATGCCGTGGACGGCGGTGGGCGTCGCGGTCGTGGCGTCGGTGGTGCTGGAGTACGCGTGGCGCCTGGTGGGCCGCCGCTTCGGAGGGTGAGACGGCGGCCCCGTCCGGACTACTTCACGTCGACGTAGTCACCCGTGGCGGTGGCCGCCGGGGTGGTGGACGTCCCCGCGAAGCTGTAGCGCCAGTAGCCGTCGACCGACGCCTTGACGGTGGTCTTCGCGTCGCCCTTGCTGTTCGTCTTGACGGTCTTCACCGTGGTGTAGGTGCTGCTGCCCTTCTTGCGGAACTGCAGCTTCACGGACTGGCTCGTATACCCGTGGTACTTGAAGTCGTCCCAGTTGGCACGCGAGAGCCAGCCGGTGACGGTGATGGTCCCGCCCTTCTTGACGGGCTCGGGGGAGGCGTTGACGGTCTGCCGCGAGGCACGCTGGAACTTGAAGGAGGCCGCCTTCTCCTTCCAGATGTAGTCGCCGTCCCCGGCGTCCACCCACGCGTCGACGTACCAGGTCCCCGCGTAGTCGTTGGAGTACATGAGGTCGGCCTTCGGGTCGACGGTGAACGTCGCCGAGCAGGTGCTGCCGGAGCACCTGGTCGTGCTGGACATGTAGCCGAAGCCCGGTCCGTGGACGCTGATGTCGGCGCCCTCGATCCCGGAGTCGTCCCTCGCCGTCACGGAGACCGTGAACTTCTTGACCTCGCTGACACCGAGAACCACGTTCTTGCCGCCGTTGACCGTG
This sequence comes from Streptomyces sp. DT224, assembly GCF_049844595.1. Classification (NCBI taxonomy): domain Bacteria; kingdom Bacillati; phylum Actinomycetota; class Actinomycetes; order Kitasatosporales; family Streptomycetaceae; genus Streptomyces; species Streptomyces sp. DT224. Next base: position 126,559 of record NZ_JBNCLI010000009.1, on the reverse strand, counting down.
ACCTTGGTGATGGCGGTGTCGCCGTAACCACCGTCGGCCTGGGCGGCCGGCACGGCGAGGGCGGTCAGGGCCAGGGTGCCGACGGCGACGGCGGCGGTTGTGCGCATGCGCATGTGTGTTCCCCGCAGGAAAGGGCCCGGTCCGCGCGCGGACCTCAGGGGCCGGTGGTCTGTCGAGCCGGAACGGCTCGACAGACCAGACGGGCGAACGAGGTGAACGGTTGTACGGGATTTGAAGATTCTGCGAAGACCGCCCATATCGGTGTAGACGCCACAGACTGCTGCGCACCGCCGACCGGACTCAGTCGAACCAGCGGTCGCGGGCCAGCTCCTCCGTACGGGACGGGTCTTCGAGCAGCGCCGCGACCTCGAAGCGGCGGGGCCACTGGCCGGAGGCCCAGGCCAGGCCCGCCGCGACGCCCTCCAGCGTCGAGGCGTGCACCACGCCGTCCGGGGTGCGCCGCCAGTCCAGTTCCACGCCGCCCGCGCGGAGTTCGGCGTGTTCGACGTACGCGGCCGGGGTGGCGGGCCCCAGCAGCACGCGCACGGACTCGGGCACCTCGTGCTCCTCGCCGTCGCTCGTGACCTCGGCCGCCACGCTCTCGCCGAGCCGCCGCACCTGGAGCAGCTCGGCCAGCTCCGCCGCCCGCGCCGGGGCGACCGGCAGCAGCGGCAGCCCGCCGGTGAGCGGCAGCAGGTCCGGCGCGTCCGCGATCACCGCGTCCGCCGCGTCGACCACCCGCACCTCGCCGTCCACGACCGCCCGCAGCTCGTCCGGCAGCGTCACCTGTTCCGGGTCGAGCGCGGACAACTCCGTGTACAGCGCGTGCAGCTGCACGGCGGTGACCGGGCGGTCCTCGTCGGCGAGCCGGCCCAGGAGATCGGCGGCCCCGCCCGGCTCGTCCAGGAGGGCGCCGACCGACGTCCGTACGCCCAGGGCGCGCAGCACCTCGGCGTCCTCGAAGCCGGTCGCGTCGGCGGAGTCGTACAGCCCCGCGAGCCGGGGGTCGCCGCCGTGGACGCGCAGTCCCGCCGGGCGGCGGCCGCCCAGCACCGGGTGGCCGCGCAGCCACCACGCGGTGTACGGGCGGACGGACTCCGTGGTGCCGTCCGGGAGCAGCACCCGGACCGGCTGGGTGAGCGCGTCCCGCAGCGGCGGCCGCGCGAGCATCGCGAGGGCCTGCGGCCAGGCGTCGTCGTCCACCAGGTCCAGATCGCGTACGGCGACGAGCTCGGTGGCGACCGGCGGCACCGGGCTGTCCGGCCACTGGTCGAGGATGTCCTCGCACCACACGTCGACCGCGTCCAGCAGCCCGGCGTCGCCCGGCTCCGCGAAGTCGCCGTCCCGGGGCTCCAGTTCGTCCGGGTCCAGGACGACATCGGTGGCCCGTACGAGCGCGAAGGTGGCGAGCACCCCGCAGGCGGTGAGCGGCTGTTCGCCCCAGCGCTCGGCCAGGTCCGCGTCGCACAGCGCGAGTTCGCCCTCGCGCATGATCCCGGCGAACGGGCTGTCCGGCAGCACGAGTTCCCCGGCGGGGGCGAGTTCGCCGTCCTCGTCGGGCAGCGCGAGCGCGCCGAGCCAGGGCTCCTCGCCCGGCTCCAGGGCGGCGTCCCGGACCAGGGTCAGCACGGTCTCCACCAGCTCGTCGCCGTCGAGTGCGTCCTCGTCCCAGACCTCGCCCGCGTCCAGCGACCCGGCGACGGCCGCCCGCACCTGCGGGGTCGTCAGCACGGCGCGCGGCGTGGCGGGCAGGGCCCCCAGCTTCTCCAGGAGCGGGTGCGCGGCGTCCGGGTGCGCGACCTTGAGCCCGAGCCGGCCGAGGCGGTCGAGGACGGGGCCGGACAGGGCGTCGGGGAGCGGGAGGAGGACCTGGCGGGGGCCGATGGTCGTACGGGGAGGCGCCTCGGCTGTGGCGCCCGCCAGCGGCACCGGGAGCCCCGACAGGCGGTCCGGGTCCACCCCGGCCAGGCTGTCGTAGAGCCGGCGCCACCAGGCCGGTTCGCGTTCCAGGCCGGCCAGGCGGTCGATCGCCTCGGTCAGCGGGACGCGGGCGACGCCGAGCGTGCGCAGCTCGACGCGGCGTTCGAGACCCGCGGGCAGCAGGCACGGCAGCACCTCGGCCAGCACGGCGACCGTCAGCGCGCCGGCGCCCTCCACCACCTCGGCCTCGACCGGGCGCAGCCCGACGGTGTCCTTGTCCTTCCGGAGGCCCTCGTCCCAGTCCTCCCAGCGCTCCGGTTCGCGCGGGGCGGCGGGCTCCAGGAACGCCACGCGCGGCAGCCGCTCCAGGATCGCGCCGCGCAGCGCGCCGTCCAGCCCGCCCTGCCCGAGGGGCCCCGGGACCAGGGAGATCGTCGCGACGGACACCGGCTCCCAGCCGCCGAGCAGCTCCGCGTACGCGTCGGCGGCGCGCTGCACCAGGAAGTCGGTGAGCGGTCCGGGGGCGGGGTGCCTGCGGGTGGTGTCCAGCGGCAGCGAGGCGATGAGCAGCGCGGGCAGGCCGAGCGGCTCGTCGGTGGGCGTCGGCGCGTGGACGACGGGTGCGGTACGGGGGTGGACCGGGGCGCCGTCCGCGTCCACCGGGACGGCCCAGGTCACCGACCAGTGCGGGCGGAGGCGTTCCTCCAGCGGGCGGCCGGCGAGCAGGGCGGGCTCGATGGGGCCGTGGTGGACGGCGGTGCGCCAGCGGTGCGTGCCGTGCGCGGAGTCCTCGATGTGCGTGTACGGGCCGTGCTGGGAGCGGCGGAGGGTGCGTACGCCCTCCGGGGTCTCCACGACCACCTCGTCCAGGCCGGTGAGCGTCAGCAGCAGGGCGTCGTCCACGGCGGCCAGCAGCCGTTCGACCAGGTCCTCGGCGACGCCGTCCCGCAGCGGGAGCACGACGACGGTGTCGTAGCCCTCGGGCGCGGTGCCCTCGGCGGGCAGCGGGAGCCGCAGCAGCGGTACGTGGCCGTCGCGGCGGCGCAGCTCGTCGCCCAGGCCGGGGCTGCCGACGGCGGCCTCCCGGGCGAGTTCGCGGGCCTCCGCCAGGGACCAGCGGACGCCGCCGTGCCGGCCGGTGACCGCCGGCTCGTCGCTCACCGCGAGCACGGCGGCGAACCCGACGCCGAACCGCCCCACGGCGCCCTCGTGACCCTCGCGCTTCGCGGACGCGCGCAGCGTGGACAGCGACTCGACGCCGGTGGCGTCCAGGGGCGCGCCGGTGTTCGCCGCGGCGAGGACGGCGGGGGTGCCGTCGGTGGCGGGGCGGAGGGTGAGCCTCAGGCGGCCGGGGACTCCGGCGCGGGCGGCGGCGTCGGCGGCGTTCTGGGCCAGCTCGACCACGAGGCGGTCGCGGTAGCCGCCGAGCGCGAGGTCCTCCTCGGCGTTGGCGTCCTCCCGGAACCGGGCCGGTCCCGCACCCCAGGCCGCGAGCACGCCGCGTCGCAGCCGCGCGGTGCCGAACGGGTCGCCCTCCGTCGCGTTGATGCCCATGGGGGTACTCCCTCTGCCGGTGCCGGTAACGCGTACCCCGCGAAGCTACCGGGTACCGCCCGGGCCCTCCGACTCGCCGCCCCCCGGGGTGCGGGATCCCCGCCTCAAGGGTTCCGTCCTCAAACGCCGGACGGGCTGGGTCGTCCGCGGGGTTCCGCAGAGGGCCCCCGCCGCACCCGAAGGCCGATACCGGCCGCATCGAGCCCGTCCGGCGATTGAGGACGGAACCGGCGCGCCGGAGCAACCCGAGCCCGCGTGGGCCCGGGCGCCAGGCCCTACGCGTCGCCCGGGTCCGAGGACCGCTCACCGTGCAACGGGTACTCGTCCACCCGCACCGTGTCCAGCGCGTGCGGCACCGCCGCGGGCGGCTTCGGCATCACGGCCGCCTCCGAGTGCCCCCCGCACCCGTACGACAGCGACACCACGTGCCCGTCCGCCGGGCCGAACTCGTTCGCGCACACACCGAACGCCTGCCGCAGCGAGCCCGCCAGCGGCATCAGGAAGGCGCACGACGCGCACGAGGCCGGCGCGGCCTGCGCCATCGGCGTCTTCGGGCCGAACTCCTCGTCCCAGCGCTCCGCCGCCGCGTGCAGCCCGTAACGCGACAGCACCCGCGCCCGCCGCAGACCCAGCTCTTCCGCGACCGCCGCGATCGACCCGCGCCGCGGCGCCTGCGGTCGCGTCGTCAGCTCCGCGTCCTCCACGTCGACGACGTCGGCCAGCTCACCGGTGACCGCGGCGACCGCCGAGTTCGGCGGGACCTCGTCCGCGCCGGTGTACCCCGGCTCCAGCCGGAGGTCGTCCGCCTCGGTCGGCAGCAGGTCGCCCGGCCCCATGTCGCCCGGCCGCAGCCGCTCGCTCCACGGCACCCACTCCGGCGCGAGCAGCGCGTCGCTGCCGGGCAGCAGCACGGTCTCGTCCAGCGTGACGTTCTTCGCGCGGGAGGCCCGGGCGACCGTCACGGCCCAGCGCCAGCCCCGGTAGCCGGGGTCCTTGCACTCGAAGTAGTGGGTGACGACCCGGTCCCCCTCGGAGACCACCGCCACATGCTCACCCACGACCCCCGGCGCGGCCGCCTCCTCCGCCGCCGCGCGGGCGAGGTCTACCGCCTCGGCGCACAGACGGTCGGGAGCGGGGGTACGGGCGGTACGGGCCGTACGGCCTCGCGTCGTCGCAGCACTCACAGGTCTCGCTTCTCTCCTACGCCAGTCTCACGAGCGCGCCAACACATCGACCATCGATTTCGGCCATACGGTCGAGGACGGAGCGGACCTGGGGGCCGCGTCGACGTCCGCACCCGTTGAGCCGACCTCGGGCACGCCTTCCACGATCCATTCTGCGGGATCGCCGAGAGGCGCGCGGCCGAGAACAACCGCCGGTGGCGCGCTACGCACGCTACCCTCTCCGCCGCTCCCCGCCCACCTGCCGTCCGAAACGCCGCCGTATCCGCACCCCGGACCGGCGCCGCGCACCCACCGTTCCCGGCCTCGCTGCGCACCCCGCGACCCGGCCGGGCACTGGCCCGACGGGGCGGTCCCGGCCGCGCCCCGCCGGGAGACCGGTTCGCCCGGCCCGGTCCTGGGGCACTATGACCAAGTGGCTTCTGCCAGGTCGCACGACGGTCCCGGCCCGCTCCGCAGTGCGGGCCGGTCGATCGGTCATGCCCTGCGCGCCCCCTTCACCGGCACCGCCCGGGGCATCCGCAAGGCGACGCACGCGCACGGCGCCGGCGAGAGCGGCCTCGGCAAGCTGATCGAACTGCACGCGGTGAACGGCGCGGGCGATGTGATGATCACCGTCGCACTCGCGTCCACCGTGTTCTTCTCCGTACCGACGGACCAGGCGCGCGGCCGGGTCGCGCTGTACCTCGCGGTGACGATGGCGCCGTTCATCCTGCTGGCCCCGGTCATCGGCCCGCTCCTGGACCGCCTGCCGCACGGCCGCCGCGCCGCGATGGCCGGTTCCATGCTGGCGCGGGCGGTGCTGGCGCTGACCATGTCGGGCGCCGTCGCCACCGGTGACCTGGAGCTGTACCCGGCGGCGCTCGGCGTGCTGGTCTGCTCGAAGGCGTACGGGGTGGTGCGCAGCGCCGTCGTGCCCCGGCTGCTGCCACCGAAGTTCTCGCTGGTGAAGGCCAACTCACGGGTCACCCTCGCCGGGCTGCTGGCCACCGGGGCCGCCGCGCCCGTCGGGGCCGGGCTCCAGACGATCGGCCCGCAGTGGCCGCTGTACGGCGCGTGCGCGATCTTCGTCGGCGGCGGGATCCTGGCGTTCACGCTGCCGCCGAAGGTGGATTCGGCGAAGGGCGAGCACCGGGCGCGGCTCGTGCCGCCGCACGGCGGGGGCGCGCCGCGCCCGGAACCACTGCGGTCGTCCGCGACGAAGAACGGGGCGACGAAGGCCGGGTCCAAGGGCCGCGAGCGGCGGCCGGGGCTGCGGTCGGTCGGCCCGTCCGTGCTGCACGGCCTCCAGGCCAACGCGGCGCACCGGGCGCTCTCCGGGTTCCTGATCTTCTTCCTGGCGTTCCTGCTGCGCGAGCACCCGCTCGCCGGGCAGAGCGCCGCGATCTCCCTGGGCATCGTCGGCGTGGCGGCGGGCGTGGGCAACGCGCTGGGCACGGCGGTGGGCTCCTGGCTGCGGGCCCGCGGCCCGGAGGTCATCGTCGCCTCGGTGCTGGGCCTGGCCCTGGCCGTGGCGGTCCTGGCGGCCGTCTTCTTCTCCACGGTCATGGTCGCCGCGCTCGCCGCGACGGCGGGCCTCACGCAGGCGCTGTCGAAGCTGTCGCTGGACGCGATGATCCAGCGCGACGTGCCGGAGGAGGTGCGGACCTCCGCGTTCGCCCGCTCCGAGACGCTGCTCCAGATGGCCTGGGTGGTGGGCGGCGCGATCGGCATCGCCCTCCCCCTCAACGGCGTACTGGGCATGTCCGTCGCCGCAGGGCTGCTGGCACTGGGCGCCTCCACCTCCGTACGGGGGCTGCTGGGCGCCGCGCGGGGCGGCTCGCCGCACCCCCGCGTGGCGTGAGCGGGAGCGACCGATAGCCTTCGGCCCATGACCGTTGCGTTCTTCTCCGGTAAGGGCCGTCGAATCGGCGTCGCTCTTGGTGCCGTGTCCGCGGGACTCCTCGTCCTCTCCGCCTGCGACAAGCCGACGCCGCTCGCCACCGTGACGGTCGGCGACAACTCGGTGAGCTCCGAGGCCGCCTGCTACAACGACGGCGACGCGCTCAAGAACTCCGAGGCCGAGAAGTGCCTCAACAAGAAGGCGGAGAAGACCGTCAAGGTCTCGATGTCGGACACGGTCCACTTCGGGGTCGACCCGGAGATCGCGGACAACGGCTGGACGCTCTTCATCGAGGGCCAGCGCGGCGAGCCGGAGCCGTTCAAGAAGACCTACCGGTCCATCTCGGGCAGCGCCTTCTTCTCCAGCCAGACCGGCGAGGCCGCCCCGAAGAACACGCGGATCAGCATCGTGGAGACCAAGGGCGCGAAGGTGATCGGCATCTGGCACTTCAAGCTGGAGAAGACCGACTGACGTGCGTGTACTCGTCGTGACCGCGGTCCCGGTGGAACGGGACGCGGTCACGCGCGCGTACGGGGCCGGGCCGGCGGTCCGCCCCGTGCGCGGCGCGGAGATCCACCGCGCCGGCCCGCTGGACGTGCTCGCGGGCGGCGCGGGCCCGGCCGCCTCGGCGGCGTCGACGGCGTTCGCGCTGGCGGCGGACCGCTACGACCTGGTGGTCTCGGCGGGCATCGGGGGCGGGTTCGCGCCGGCCGCGCCGGTCGGCTCGCTGGCCGTCTCCCGCCGCATCGTCGCGGCGGACCTGGGCGCCGAGACCTCCGCGGGCTTCGTGCCGGTGACGGAGCTCGGCTTCGGCCGCGCCGCGCACGTACCGCCCCACTCCCTCGTCCGCGCCGCCGCCGGGGCGACCGGGGCGGCGACCGGCGACATCCTCACCGTCTCCACCGTCACCGGCACGGCGGACCGCACCGCCGCCCTGCTGGCCGCCCACCCGCACGCCGTCGCCGAGGCCATGGAGGGCTTCGGGGTCGCCGAGGCGGCGGACCTGGCCGGCGCACCGGTCCTGGAGATCAGGGCCGTGTCGAACACCGTCGGTCCCCGCGACCGCGACGCCTGGCGCATCGGCGACGCGCTGACCGCGCTGGCCGAGGCGTTCGGGAAGCTCATACCCGTACTGGAAGGCTGGACCCGCCATGACCGAGACGACACCGCAGGCTGACGCGCTGCGCATCGCCTTCTCGCCCTGCCCGAACGACACGTTCGTCTTCGACGCCTGGGCGCACGGCAGGGTCCCCGGCGCGCCGGCGCTGGACGTCACGTTCGCGGACATCGACATCACCAACGGCATGGCCGAGCGCGGCGAGCTGGACGTGCTCAAGGTGTCGTACGCGGTGCTGCCCTGGGTCCTGGAGGAGTACGCGCTCCTGCCGTGCGGCGGGGCGCTGGGCCGGGGCTGCGGCCCGCTCGTCCTCACCCGCGAGGCGGGCACCGACCTGACCGGGAAGACCGTCGCCGTACCGAGCGAGCGCTCGACCGCGTACCTCCTCTTCCGCCTCTGGGCCGCCGACGTGGTGCCGGGCGGGGTCGGCGAGATCGTCGTCATGCCGTTCGACGAGATCATGCCCGCGGTCCGGGACGGCAAGGTCGACGCCGGCCTGGTCATCCACGAGGCGCGCTTCACGTACCAGAACTACGGCCTGCACAACCTGGCCGACATGGGCCGGCACTGGGAGGACACCACCGGCCTGCCGATCCCGCTCGGCGCGATCATCGCGAAGCGCTCGCTGGGCGCGGACAGGCTGAAGCTGCTCGCCGAGTCGGCCCGTGCCTCGGTCCGGATGGCGTGGGACGACCCGGAGACCTCCCGTCCGTACGTCCTGGCCCACGCCCAGGAGATGGACCCGTCCGTCGCGGACCAGCACATCGGGCTGTACGTGAACGAGTTCACCGCGGACCTGGGTGAGGACGGTTACGCGGCGGTCCGCGGCCTGCTGACCCGCGCGGCGGCCGAGGGCCTGGTCCCGCCGCTGGCCCCGGACGCGCTGTCGTTCGTCTGAGAGCCGGGCGGCTCCCTGTGCCGCTTCCCGGCCCGCCCGGTACAGAACGCGTCGGGTGCCTTCTTCAGATTCGGGTAGTCGAGCCGCGCGACCAGCTCGACCTGGAAGCAGGCCATCGTCTCCTTGAGGTCGTCGGGGCGGCCGTAGCGGGCGTGCGTGGAGAAGGTGACGACAGCGGTGTCACCCTCCCGGGAGAGCCCGGCGACCTCGATGCCCCCCGCGTGCGGCACCGGAACGGCGGCGAGCCGCGCCTCGGTGAGCGGGGCGTCGCGGGAGGCGTCGAAGAGCGCCCTGGCGTAGTCCCCGGCGTCGCGCTCCATGCCGGGACCCGTCTGGCTCTCGGTCGTGGTGCCGGGCGGTGGCGGCTCGGGGAGCGTCGCCATCACCCACACGAACCCGATGACGACGACGGCCGCGAGAGTCCCGCCGCAGCCGGCGATGGCGCGGTAGGTCGCGGACTGACGCGGCGGGGCGTGGCCGGCGCTCATGGCCGAGGCCCTACACGTCCAGCTGGTCGGCCACCGCCCGCAGCAGGCCGGCGATCTTGGCCCCCGCCGCCTTGTCCGGGTACCGGCCGCGCTCCAGCATCGGGGTGATGTTCTCCAGGACGGTCGTCAGGTCCTGGACGATCGACGCCAGCTCGTCCGGCTTGCGGCGCTGGGCGGCCGCGACGGACGGGGTCGGGTCGAGGACCGTCACGGAGAGCGCCTGGTCACCGCGCTGGCCGGCGACCACGCCGAATTCGACGCGCTGACCGGGCTTGAGAGCGTCGACCCCGGCCGGGAGCACGGACGAGTGCACGAAGACGTCGCTGCCGTCGTCGCGGGAGAGGAAGCCGAAGCCCTTCTCGCTGTTGAACCACTTGACCTTGCCAGTCGGCAAAGCACGCACCCCATCTCAACCCGTATGCCGGAACGAATGCCCTCAGCAGGTCAGGCCGTCCTGTGGTCGTGCTCCCCTGCTGGCTGAAGCCTCCACAGGGGAAGTACCCCTCGTCAAGCCTGGTCATCCGGACTGTGTCCGGAAACGGCACCTGCGTCACCCGGACACGGTTGCGCCCGCCACCCGGACCCGGTTCCGCGGTGCCCGGGAACTACCCTGACGGGGTGAGTACCTCATCTTCCGGCGCGGGCGACCGGCTGGTCCGGATCGGCGCGATCGTCTTCCTCATCGGCGCCCTCTCCACCGTCGCCACCATGGCCCCGCTCTTCCTCGGCACCCATCCGCTGCCGTCCATCGCCTGGTCCCTCTGCATGCTGATGGGCGTCGGCTTCCTGATCGCCGCGGCCGGCGTGATCCGCTCGGCACGGGCGGGGTCGCGGGAGCGGTAGTCACACCCTGCCCCCTTTGGCCGGAAATGCGTTGCACTTGCAACGGTTCGGCGAGTACTCCACACCCGAACTCGGCATCCAGCCCGACGCGTACGACTCAAAGCTCGACAGCGACTTCACCCCGCTGCGCGAGGACCTGCCCCCCGCCGGCCTCGGCCAGGCCGCCTGACCATCTGTACCCGAGGGCTTCTCCTGCCGCTTAACTTGGTCCCTGGAGGCCGGGAGCTCTCACACCGCGCTTCTCTTGCGGTCGCATCAGGTGGAGGTCCTCGCCCCAGGCGTCCAGCACCGCGCCGTGCCCGGCCTGCCGGGCCACCACCTCGACCTGGGCGAAGAGGCGGCGCTGTGCGGATACGTCGCCCGTTCCCGCGATGCGGTCCGCAGCGTCGAGCAGCATTCCGGTGTCCCAGCCGGGCAGCGGAAATCGGGCGAGCTCCCATTCCAGGTACTTGTTGTACGGGCGGGGGCGACGGTCCAGTGCGAAGAGCAGCTCCAGCAGGGAGCGGATGCTGTCGGCGGCGTCGAGCTGGGCCGCGAGCGTGTGCCCGTCGCGGTCGTTCTTGACCGAGCGGTAGAGGGAGTTGGCGTAGGCATCGAGCCATGCGTCCGCCTCTCGGAAGGCTTCGTCGGCGTCGAGCCGTGCCTTTTCGGCCAGGATCTGGGCGATGGCCCCGTCGAGCCGGTCGAGCACAATCCGGGCGCGGGCAAGGGCGTACCGCTCGAAGCCTGGCATTCCGGCGGCGCGGAACTCGTCGAGAGACAGGACGACGAGGTCGAGTTCCGGGGTGCGGTGGCCCGTGAACCGGGTGAGGTCGGTTGTCGCGACATCAGCGAGAACGACGTACAGGTCGTGGTCGGAGTGCTCGGTGGTCATCCCCTCGTGAGCCCGGGATCCCTTGAGGACAAGACCAACAACAGATGGATCAGCGACGGCGAGTTCGACGAACGCATCGTAGGTAATGGGGTTCTGAGCAGTCATTTCGTGATCTCCGGGATCATCATGATGGGCATAACAATGAGGCGACCCGAACTCATCAGGGTCGCTCCTGCACCATCTGCGGCGGCGCTTGGCCGCCGCCCGGAAAATCAACGCACGTGCGGACTCTACTCCCCGGTCAGCCCAGATGCCTGAGCTTCGTTGCTCCAACCGCCTCCGGTGCCGGTCTCCCTCACGCTGGGGCCCGACGCCGTCGCCGGTCTCGGCCTCGCACGCGTCCGGGAAGCCGTCGCCGGTGTGACCCCCCGCCGTCTGGGCCGGCCGTCCGGCCGGGCCTGCACTTCGTGCTCGGGGACGGTGGTCAGGACGCCGTGCGCTGCGCGTGAGCCTCCAGCCAGGCGGGCAGCTCCATGAGCGAGGTGAGGACCACGTCCGCGCCCGCGGCACGCAGTTCCTCCGCGTCGCACGGGCCCGTCGTGACGCCCACCGGGACGGCGTTCGCGGCCCGGGCGCCGCGCACGTCGCCGACGTGGTCGCCCACGTAGACCGTGGCGCCGTGCTCCTTCAGCGCCACCGCCTTCTGCTCGGCCCAGAGGTCGCCCACGACGACGTCCGGCTCGATGCCGAGGTGGGCCAGGTGCAGCTTGGCGTTCGGCTCGTACTTGGCCGTGACGACCATCGTGCGGCCGCCGCGCTCCCGTATCGCCTCGATCGCCTCCCGGGCACCGGGCATGGCGAGGGTCGGCTCGATGGCGTACGCGGGGTACATCGCCCGGTACCGGTTCGCCACGGCGGGTACGTCGGCGGCGGGGAACCAGTGCGCGAGCTCGTCCTCCAGCGGCGGGCCCAGGCGGCTCACCACCAGCTCGGTGTCGATCGGGGTGCCCGTCTCGGCGACGAGGGCGTCGTAGACGGCCTTGATGCCGGGCCGGGAGTCGATGAGCGTCATGTCCAGGTCGAAGCCGACCGTGAGGGGTGAGGGGGTCATGCCCCCATTCTGAACGCCGTACGGACCCGGCCGGGCGGCCCCCTCTACCGACGCCTCGCCCGCCACACCAGGAACAGGGCCGACGCCACCGCCGCCGTGCGGACCGTGACCGGCCATACGTCACCCAGCGCGTCCCGCATGCCGTGTTCCGGGATCGGAGCGCCCCAGCGGCCGTCCATGCGGCCCCAGAGCCAGACCAGGGCCGCCGCCGCCACCGCGCCGGGCAGGCCCATCGCGGCCCACTTCGCTTCGGCGCGGGAGAGGGTGCGGGAGCTGTACGCGAGCAGCCAGCCGCCCGCCAGGGCGAGCAGGGAGCCCATCACCGCGCCCACCACGAGGAGCGCCGCCGCCAGCAGCAGGACGGGGTGGCCGAAGCCCCGGCGCGGGGCCGCCTCGGGGGCCGCCGGGGCCGGGCGGCGGGCGCGGCGGAATCGGCGGCGGGCCTTCTCCGGAGGCGCCTGGGCCTCCGGCTCCGCCTCTTCCGGGGCCTCGTCCTCCGCTTCCGCTTCCTCTTCCGGCTCCTCCTCCGCCTCCGGCGGCCGCAGCAGCGCCGGAATCTCGACGCCGCCCCGGAAGCCCGGCACCTCCGTCCCCGGGCCGAACTCCCCGAACGCGCCGGGCCCGGTCTCACCGAACGGCCCGGGTTCGTCACGCCACCAGTCGCCGTCACCGGTGTCCGGACCGGCCTCGTCCATGCCCAGCCGGTGCGGGGCGGAGGCGTCCGGGTCCGCCTGGGACGGGACGGAGACGTCCGGGGCCTCGGCGTCCCGGTCCGCCCGGCGCCGGAAGAGGGCCCCCTTGCCCGCTCGGCGCGCGGCCGACGCGTCCTCGTCGGCCCTGCCCGGGGCGGCGGCGTCCGGATCCGCCTCACGCGACGCCGAAGCGTCCGCGCCCGGCCCGCGCGGCGCGGGGTCCGGGTTCACCCGGCGCGGACCGGTCGCGCCCGCATCCGCGTCCGCCCCGCGCCGCCCCCCGCCGGGAAGACGCGCGCGGCGCGGTTCCGGGATTTCCGGCGGCTCCGGGGGCTCCGACGCCCTCGCCCTCGCCGCCGCCGCGACCAGTTCGTCCGGGGTGCCTAGGGTGCCGATGATGCGGCGGACCTGGCCGGGGGTGTGCGCCCGCTGGGCCGTGCGCCGGCGGTCGATCTCCGTCCGGAGCTCCGCCACCAGCCTCATCCGGGCGCCGGACGGCAGCTGTTGCCGCTGGGCCAGGTCGCCGACCCGGCTCAGGTAGTCGTAGACGAGCTGGTCGCTCTCGATCCCCACGCGTCGCTTCCCCTCGGTTCCCCGCCACGGCCTGCACCGACGGTAGCGCCCTCAGGGCTGTCCGGAGCGGCTACCGTGGGTCGGATGGGGACGACCACACCACCGCGGACGCTCGCCGAGGCACTGCGCGCCCGGGACGACGAGTCACTGGCCGGGCTGCTGCGGGCGCGTCCCGATCTCCTCTCCCCCGTGCCGGGCGACATCACGCAGCTCGCCACGCGCGCGGGCACCCGTGCGTCCGTCGTACGCGCCCTGGAACGCCTGGACCGGTTCGCGCTCCAGGCCGCCGAGGCGCTGGCGGTCGCGCCCGACCCGGCACCGTACGAAACGCTGCTCGGGCTGCTGACCGGGGACGGGCAGGACGACGGCGAGCAGCGCGACGACGCGGGGGCCGCGATCGTGGCGGCGCTGCCCGGCGCGGTCGGGACCCTGCGCGAGCAGGCGCTCGTGTGGGGCGAGGACAACCGGCTGCGGCTCGTACGCACGGCGCGGGAGCTGTTGTCGCCGTCGCCGCAGCACCCCTCCCCCACCGGTCTCGGGCCGACCGTCGCCGAGGCCACCGCGGGGATGTCCCCCGGCCGGCTCCAGGAGATCCTGGCCGCCGCCGGGCTGCCCGCCACGCACGACCCGGTGTCCGCGGTGGCGGCCCTGACCGGGCTGTTCACCGACCGCGCCCGGATGGGCGAGCTGCTGGACACCGCGCCGACGGAGGCCCTGGCGGTCCTGGACCGGCTCGTGTGGGGGCCGCCGTACGGGGAGGTGACGCCGAATCCGACGCCGCCCGTGAAGTGGCTGCGGGACCGGGGTCTGCTGCTGCCCGTCTCGACCCGGACCGTCGTGCTGCCGCGCGAGGCGGCGCTGCATCTGCGGGCCGGGCGCGCCCACCGGACGCCGGAGCCCCGGCCGCCGGTGGTGGCCGCCGTCGCCGAACGCGATCCACAGGCTGTGGACAGCGCGGCGGCCGGCCAGGCGTTCCTGGCGGTGACGACCGTCGAGGAGCTGTTGAAGCACTGGAACGGCGGCGGCCCCGCCGTCCTGCGCGCCGGCGGGCTGAGCGTCCGCGAGCTGCGCAAGACGGCCGCCGCGCTGGACGTCCCCGAGCCGGTCGCCGCGTTCTGGGTGGAGCTCGCGTACGCGGCCGGACTGCTGGCCTCCGACGGCGAGGCGGACGAGCGGTACGCGCCGACGCCGGCGTCCGACGAGTGGCTGGAGCTGCCCGCGCAGGAGCGCTGGGTCTCCCTCGCGACGGCCTGGCTCACCGCCACCCGGACCTCCGGCCTGGTCGGCGGCCAGGACGCGAAGGGGCGGGCGCTGTCCGCCCTCGGCCCGGACCTGGACCGGTCCGCCGCGCCCGAGGTACGCCACCGGGTCCTCGCCCTGCTCGACGCCCTGCCGGCCGGCACCGCGCCCGACCCCGAGTCCGTACTCGCCCGGCTCCGCTGGGAGCGCCCGCTGCGCGGGGCCGCCGCCTCCGGGGGGACCACGGATCTGCGGTCCCGGATCGCCCTGTGGACGCTGAACGAGTCGGAGCTCCTGGGCATCACCGGGCGCGGCGCGCTCGCCGCCCAGACCCGCGCCCTGCTCGCCGAGGGGCCCGCGAAGGCCGCCGGCCTGCTCGCCCCGCTGCTGCCGGAACCGCTGGACCACGTCCTGCTCCAGGCCGACCTGACGGCGGTCGCGCCGGGCCCGCTGGAACGCCCGCTGGCCGACATGCTCGGCACGCTCGCGGACGTCGAGTCCAAGGGCGGGGCGACGGTGTACCGCTTCACGCCCGGGTCCGTCCGCCGCGCCCTGGACGCCGGGCGCACCGCTGCCGACCTGCACGCCTTCCTCGCCACGCACAGCCGTACGCCGGTGCCGCAGCCGTTGAGCTATCTCATCGACGACGTGGCCCGCCGCCACGGGCACCTCCGGATCGGCGCCGCCTCCTCGTACGTACGGTGCGACGACGAGACCGTGCTCGGCGAGATCCTGGCCGACAAGCGGTCCGCCGGGCTGCGGCTGCGCCGGATCGCGCCGACGGTGCTGGCGGCGCGGGCCGATCCGGCGTCCCTGCTCGACGGGTTGCGGGAGATGGGGTACGCCCCCGCCGCGGAGTCCGCCGACGGCGACGTCCTGATCACCCGGGCCGGCGCCCACCGCACCCCGCCCCGCTCCGCGCCCGCCCCCGTCCCCGAGGGCCCGCCCGTGCCGGACACCACGCTGCTCGGCGCGGCGGTCCGGGCGATCCGGGCCGGGGACGACGCCGCGACGGTGGTCAAGGCCCAGCCGGAGACCGGCCCCGGCGCCCCGCCCGGCGCGCTGCCCCGCACCACCGCGGCGGAGACCCTGGTCACCGTCCAGGCCGCCGCGATGACCGGCTCCGCGGTGTGGATCGGCTACGTGAACGCGGAGGGCGCGGCGAGCCAGCGCGTGATCGCCCCGGTCCGCGTGGAGGGCGGTTACGTCACGGCGTACGACCACACGGCGGACGAGATCCGCACGTATCCGCTCCACCGGATCACGGGCGTGGCGGAGCTGGCGGAGTAGGGCGACCTGTTCGGCCCCGGGCCGGGTGTCCCGGACCGGGCCGACGGCCCGACGCACGCGGGCGGGCTCACCTCTGCACCAGCACCGCGCACAACGTGCGCGACCCGCTGAAGACCGTCCAGTTGAGCGTCTTGCGGCCCGTGCGCTGAGGGCACTGGCCGTCACTCACCAGCGCGGTGATGACCATGAGCGCGTTCTGGCCGGTCGGCACCTTCGTCCGGTCACAGCCCCAGACGGTGAACAGCAGCCCGGTGCCCTTGATGCTCCCGTCCGCCTGCTTGGTCAGTGCGGCGGGGAAGCACTGGCCCGCGACGAACCGCCGGTCCAGGCACAGGGCGATGGAGGACCCGTCGGCGTTGACGTGTCCCCAGCCGTGCCGGCCCCCGCCCTCGGGGCAGTTGCCGGCGGACGTGGTCACCATGGTCACCTGCGTGAAGGCAAAGCTCGCCGCGCAGTCGACGGCCTCGGGCCGGTCGTGGTTCAGCTTGCCCCAGCCGGCGTCGAACACGTTGAGGCAGGTGCCGACCCGGACGGACGCGAACGCCAGGTCGACGGGGCTCGGCGGGTCGGGCGTGGGGGACGGCGTGGGAGTGGGGGACGGGCTGGGTGCCGGTGGAGGGGTCGTGCCGTCCGGAGCCGTCTCCTCCTCGTCGTCCCGGCTGTCCGGCGGCGGGTCCCGGTGGAACGTCCGGGACGACGACTCCGACACCACGGAGGCGGGCTTGTCGTCGCCGCCTCCGCCCTGCTTCTGCCACGGCTGCCACAGGCCCAGCAGAAGGGCGATGCCCACGAGCCCGATGAGGACCGCGGACGAGGCGCTGACGAAGTAGGTGCTGCTGACGTCCCGGCCGGCCATCGTGATCCGGGACCGCCCGGACGCCCGGGCGTCCATCCGGATGCCGCCGTCGTCGGCGTCGTCCGAGTCCCCTCCCGCGTAACTCAAACGATCACCCCTTCGTGATGTTGACGTCCCGCCCGGCCATCGTGACGCGGGAGCGGCCGGACGCCTGCACCTTCATGGTGACCGTCCGCGGAGCCGCGTCCCCGGCTCCGGCCGGCCGCAGTTCGTCCATCACGCGCTGGAGTTCGGGCACCAGCTCCGGATGGGCGGCCAGCAGCTGCTGCAGCCGGGCCGACCACTCGGTGACGAGGCCCTGCTCCAGCGCCTCGTTGCCGGTGCGCCGTGCCGTGAGCGCGTCCTCGCGGGCGTCCGTCAGATCGGCCGCCACCCGGTCCGCCCGGTTGGGCTGCACCCGGCTCCAGAGATCGGCCAGCGCCTGCCGGGCGCGCTCCCACCCGGCCGTCGCCAGGCCGTCCACCAGTGTCGACGCCGCCTGGCCCGCCAGGGCCGCCAGTTCGATCTCCATAGCCCGCTCCCTGCGTTCGCTCGCCATCGGGAGCAACGTGTATATCGCCCGGGGCGCGGGGGCGTCGGGGATTTGAGGAGTTCCTGAGCATCTACACGCATGTGGCCCGGGCCCACGACACACCGTCCCCGCATGCGGCACACTGGAGGTTTCCCCCGAGCCGAAAGGGCCCACGCGCGTGAGCGGACCCCTCATCGTCCAGAGCGACAAAACGCTCCTCCTCGAAGTCGACCACGAGCAGGCCGACGCCTGCCGTCGGGCCATCGCGCCGTTCGCCGAGCTGGAGCGGGCGCCCGAGCACATCCACACGTACCGGCTGACCCCGCTCGGGCTGTGGAACGCCCGCGCGGCCGGGCACGACGCCGAGCAGGTCGTGGACGCGCTCGTGACGTACTCCCGCTACCCCGTACCGCACGCGCTGCTCGTCGACATCGCCGAGACGATGGACCGCTACGGCCGCCTCACCCTGTCCAAGCACCCCGTGCACGGGCTCGTCCTGACGACGACGGACCGGCCCGTGCTGGAGGAGATCCTCCGGTCGAAGAAGGTCCAGCCCCTGGTGGGCGCCAGGATCGACCCGGACACCGTCGCCGTGCACCCCTCCGAGCGCGGCCAGGTCAAGCAGACGCTGCTCAAGCTCGGCTGGCCCGCCGAGGACCTCGCGGGGTACGTGGACGGCGAGGCGCACGCGATCGAGCTGGACGAGGACGGCTGGGCGCTGCGCCCGTACCAGCAGCAGGCCGTCGACGGGTTCTGGCACGGCGGGTCCGGCGTCGTCGTGCTCCCCTGCGGCGCGGGCAAGACCCTCGTCGGGGCGGGCGCGATGGCGCAGGCCAAGGCGACGACCCTCATCCTCGTCACGAACACCGTCTCCGCCCGGCAGTGGAAGCACGAGCTGGTGAAGCGGACCTCGCTGACCGAGGACGAGATCGGCGAGTACAGCGGGACGCGCAAGGAGATCCGGCCGGTCACGATCGCCACCTACCAGGTGCTGACGACCCGCCGCAAGGGCGTCTACCCGCACCTGGAGCTGTTCGACTCCCGCGACTGGGGGCTCGTGATCTACGACGAGGTGCACCTGCTCCCCGCCCCCGTCTTCAAGTTCACCGCCGACCTCCAGGCCCGCCGCCGCCTCGGTCTGACCGCGACGCTGGTCCGCGAGGACGGCCGCGAGTCGGACGTGTTCTCGCTCATCGGCCCCAAGCGGTTCGACGCGCCGTGGAAGGAGATCGAGGCGCAGGGCTACATCGCCCCGGCGGACTGCGTCGAGGTCCGGGTCAATCTCACGGACTCGGAGCGGCTCGCGTACGCGACCGCCGAGGCCGAGGAGAAGTACCGGTTCTGCGCGACGACCGCGACGAAGCGGAAGGTCACCGAGGCGCTGGTGCGCAAGCACAAGGGCGAGCAGACACTCGTCATCGGGCAGTACATCGACCAGCTGGACGAGCTGGGCGAGCATCTGGACGCCCCGGTGATCAAGGGCGAGACGAGCAACGCGCAGCGCGAGAAGCTGTTCGAGGCGTTCCGGCAGGGCGAGCTGAACGTGCTGGTGGTGTCGAAGGTGGCGAACTTCTCCATCGACCTGCCGGAGGCCACGGTCGCCATCCAGGTGTCGGGGACGTTCGGTTCGCGCCAGGAGGAGGCGCAGCGCCTGGGCCGGGTGCTGCGGCCGAAGGCCGACGGGCACGAGGCGCGGTTCTACTCGGTCGTCGCGCGCGACACGATCGACCAGGACTTCGCGGCCCACCGCCAGCGGTTCCTGGCCGAGCAGGGCTACGCGTACCGCATCGTGGACGCGGACGAGCTGCTGTCGGAGAGCTGAGGGAGGCGCGGGGGTGCGGTCAGCGGCGCCGCACCCCCGCCTCCTCCGCGTACTCGCCGAGGACGACGACCCCGAAGGCGGCCTGCGCGAAGACCTTCACGGCACGCAGGGCGCCGGAGGCGCGGTTGTGGGGGTGACCGGGGGCCGCGGTGGCGCCGGTCCTTCTCGGGTCAAGGGTGACGGTGCTCATGTATCCATGGTGCTCCGGACGGGTACGCCGGGGCGTCGCCCCGCAGACGGAAGCGCGACGCGGCCCGCGTACGCCTCCGGTCGCACGGCATCCCTTACGGGACGGACGGGCGCGACCCTCGGAGCCGTACGCACCCGGCACTGTCCACCGCGCCCCGTAAAACCATTCGCGCCCACTCCCCGCCCCCCGGTACACTCCCCGGTCTGCCCGCCTCCCGCACCGTGGTACCGGCCGCCCCCGAGGGGTCGTGCCGGCAGCCGGGGGAGCGCCGCCGACCGGACGGAAACCGGCCGACAACCGTACGCACGATCGATCCCCGAGCGGACCGCAACACCCCCCAGGGTGAAACGCGGTCCGTCGTCCTGCGTTGAATGCCGGAGGCAACACCGTGCCCGCGCACGAATTCGAGAGCGACACCACCACCGACCCCCTCGCCCATGAGCGCGCCCATCTCGCGGCGTCCCGCGCCGCGCTGCGCGCCATGCGGGAGGACGCCCAGAACCTCGACATCCGCGACGTCACCGCGAACTGGGTGAACGCGGCGGTGCTCCAGGCGCAGATCGACGAGCGGATCAAGTCGCTCGCGGACCTGGCGCACACCCCGCTGTTCTTCGGGCGCCTGGACTATCTGCACGTCGTCGGGGCGGAGCAGGCCGAGGGGGCGGAGGGCGAGCAGTTCTACATCGGGCGCCGCCATGTGCACGACGCCGTGGGCGACCCGATGGTGATCGACTGGCGCGCCCCGGTCTCCCAGCCGTTCTACCGGGCATCGCGCAAGGACCCGCTGGACGTCGGCCGCAGGCGCCGCTTCGGTTACACGGGCGGCGACCTCACCGCGTACGAGGACGAGCACCTGACCGACCCCGCCGAGGCGGAGCAGACGAGCAAGCTGCTCCAGGCGGAGATCGAGCGCCCCCGCGTCGGGCCGATGCGGGACATCGTGGCGACGATCCAGCCGGAGCAGGACGAGATCGTCCGCAGCGAGCTGGGCGGCACGGTCTGCGTGCAGGGAGGGCCCGGCACCGGGAAGACCGCCGTGGGCCTGCACCGGGTCGCGTATCTGCTGTACGCGCACCGCGAGCGCCTGGCCCGCACCGGCACCCTGGTCGTCGGCCCGAACCGCTCGTTCCTGCACTACATCGAGCAGGTGCTCCCGGCCCTCGGCGAGCTGGAGGTCAAGCAGGCGACCGTCGAGGACCTGGTGACCGCGCAGATCGAGGTCAGGGGCACGGACGAGGCCCCGGCCGCCGTCGTGAAGGGCGACGCCCGTATGGCGGAGGTGCTGCGGCGGGCCCTGCGGTCGCACGTGACGCCGCCGACCGAGCCGGTGATGGTGGTGCGCGGCTCGCGGCGCTGGCGCGTTCCGGCGTACGAGATCGAGGAGATGGTCCAGGAGCTGCTGGCCCGGGACATGCGCTACGGCGCCGCGCACGAGGCGCTGCCCCAGCGCATCGCGCACGCGGTCCTGGTGCGGATGGAGCAGGCGGGCGAGGCGCCCGACGACCGGGTGCAGAATTCCGTGGCCCGCAACCCCGCCGTGAAGGCGGCCGTCAAGGCGATCTGGCCGGCCGTCGATCCGGCGAAACTGGTCCTGCGGCTGCTGTCCGACGCGGAATTCCTGGCGGAGCACGCGCAGGGGCTGCTGTCCGAGGACGAGCAGAAGGCGATCCTGTGGACCAGGCCGGCCCGCAGCGTGAAGACCGCCAAGTGGTCGGCGGCGGACGCGGTGCTGATCGACGAGGCGGCCGACCTGGTGTCCCGTACGCACTCGCTCGGCCATGTCGTGATCGACGAGGCGCAGGACCTCTCCCCCATGCAGTACCGCGCGGTCGGCCGCCGCTGCTCGACCGGTTCGGCCACCGTCCTCGGCGACCTGGCCCAGGGCACGACGCCGTGGTCGACGCAGAGCTGGGAGCAGGCGCTGCACCACCTGGGCAAGGCGGACGCGCTGGTGGAGGAGCTGACGGCCGGCTTCCGCGTGCCGCGCGACGTGATCGCGTACGCCTCCCGGCTGCTCCCGGTGATCTCACCCGGGCTGACGCCGGTGGAGTCGGTACGTGAGTCGCCGGGTTCGCTGTCCGTACGGGAGGTGGGCGCCGATGCCCTGGACTCGGCGGTCGTCGCGGCCTGCGAGGAGTCCCTGGTCCACGAGGGCTCGATCGGCCTGATCGCGGCCGACGCGCGCGTCCCGGCCCTGGCCGTCGCGCTGACGGCGGCCGGTCACACGTACCTCTCCCCCGGTCAGGAGACGACCGCCGAGACCCGGCTCACCCTGGTCCCGGCGTCGCTGGCGAAGGGCCTGGAGTACGACTACGTGGTGCTGGACGAACCGGCCGCCGTGGTCGACGGCGAACCGGACGAACGCACGGGCCTGCGCCGCCTGTACGTGGCGCTGACCCGTGCGGTCTCCGGCCTGACGGTGCTTCATGCCGCACCGCTGCCGGAGGAGTTGGCGTAACGAAGTGAACGGGGGCGGGGGGACCTTCGTCCACCCCCGCCCCCGCCCGGTCATCAACCGGCGGTGCAGGACCGCCCGTTCAGCTTCACCGTGCCCGGGTCGGCCGCCGGACCCGTGATGCTGCTGTTGAACCCGAAGTCCACGGAGGCCCCGGGCGCGATGGTCCGGTTCCAGGACAGCGGCGTCGCCGTCACCGTCCTGTCGAACTGGCTGATCTCCGCGCTCCACGTGTGGCTGAGCTTCTGGTCACCGGGCAGCAGCCAGGTCAGCGACCACGGGGTGACGGGCTCGGTGCCGGTGTTCTTCACCGTGACCGTGGTGGTCGAGCCGGTGTTCCACGGGTGCGAGGAGTACGTCACCGCGCAGGCGCGCTCCGGACCCGTGGCGTCGCCCGCGTCGTCCAGGTAGGAGGCGATGTAGGCCAGCGGGGCGTTCCAGTTGATGGCGACCTCGTTGGTGGCGTACGAGCCGTTGTCGTCGAGGTAGCACATCGCGGCCGCGCACCCCTTGAGCTTCGAGGCGGCCTCCGGGTCGCCCGAGGTCGGGGCGGTCAGGTTGGGCCCGCCCGCGAGGGACCCGGCCGGCGGGTGCGGCAGGGACGGGTCGGACTCGTGGGCCCAGAACCGGTGGTGCTGGTTCTGCGAGTACCGCTCGCCGTAGCCGGTGACGTACGACTGGTTGAGCGGGTTGCGCCCGAACAGGTAGTCCGCGCCGCGCAGCACGGCGTCGCGGTAACCGGTCTCACCGGTGAGGTCGGCGGCCGCCGCCATCACGATCATGTTGTTCAGGACCTGGCTGTTGGAACCCCAGGCGTAGTTCTGGTCCTTGGGCGCGTACGGCACGCCGTACAGCTGGTCCTCGGTCTGCGCCTTGTAGCGGTCGGCGGCCGTCGTCACGACGTTCCGCACGTCCGCGAGCTGGGCGGCCGTCAGGTCGTTCGGGACCGTGGCCAGGGTCAGCACGCCGAGCCCGGCGGTGCCGCCCCACCAGATGCCGCCGTCGGCGGGGAAGGCCGCGTCCACGTCCCCGTGCAGCGGCGAGTCCAGCAGCGCCTGCCGGTACGTGTCCTTGCCCGTGGTGGTGAACAGCTCGGCGGCGGCCCAGTAGAACTCGTCGCGCACGTCGTTGTCCTCGTACGTCCCGCCCCCGACGCCGTCCGCCGGGCTGGCGAGCACGTCCGGGTGCGCCTTCGCGGCGGCCCACGCCGTCTCGGCGGCGGTACGGCACGTGGCGGCGAACTCCGCGTCGAACGGGGCGTACAGCCGGGCGCACTGGGCGGCCGTGGCGGCGAGGTTCAGGGTCGCGGCGGTCGTCGGCGGGTGCAGTTCACGCTGCTCCGGGTCGAGTTCGGGCCGCATCGGCAGACCGGTCCAGTTGGCGTCGTGCACCTTGTGGTGGACCATGCCCGCCAGCGGCTCCCCGGCCGGGACCTGCATGCGCATCAGGAAGTCCAGCTCCCAGCGCGCCTCGTCGAGGATGTCCGGCACGTCGTTGCCGTGCTCGGGCACCCGCAGCGCGCCGTCGCCCAGCTCGGCGGACTCCGCGCCGTCGGCGGTCAGCGTGCGCTCGTAGGTGTCCATCAGCTCGGCGACCGCGATGCCGCCGTTCACGACGTACTTGCCGTGGTCCCCGGCGTCGTACCACCCGCCGCGCACGTCGAGCCGGTAGTCGCAGACGTCCGCCTGGCACGGCACGTCCGTGTCGCCCTTGTTCGGCGCGACTCCGAGGTGCCCGGCCGGGCGCGCGTACTCCTCGCCGACCAGGTCCGCGTCGATCGCGATGCCGCTGCGGTTCTGGTAGAAGTACGCGAGCGAGTCGGACCGGAGGCTGTCGTACAGGTCCGCCCGGATCGAGAAGGGCTCGCTGACCTGCCCGTCCGCCTCGATCGTGAAGCCGTCGCCGGTGGCGGTGGCGTCGCTGAAGTCGAAGGTGTGCACGTTCTGCCGCGAGGTCGGGTCCTCGCCGCCGGGCGTGGTCGTCCCGCTCGCGACGGCCGTCCCGTCGGCCGCCTTCAGCGTCCACGGCAGCGGGTCGGTCGCATCGGTGACCAGGGTGCCGTTCTTGGGCCCCTTGGGCAGATAGCCGACCTGGTTGACGCGGACGGGCGAGCCGGTGTCGGGCACGTACACGGGCGGCTCGGCGCCCCCGCGCAGCGACACGTCGTCCACGCAGAAGGTCGCCGCCTCCGCTCCCCCGCCGACCTGGAAGGCCACCTGCGCCCCGTCCAGGTCCGCTGCGGCGGTGAACACGTGCGTGTAGGTGGTCGCCTCGGCGCCGATGTGGTCGGTCGCGGAGAGGTCGGTGGTGTACGGCTCCGTAGCCATCTGCACGTTCGTGTGGATGGACAGCGGTACGGTCGAACTCGCCGTGTACGACAGCGTGTACGCCTCACCCGCGACGAGCGGGATGTCGTTCTGCCCGATGATCGCGTCCCACGGGTTGGCGGTCCCGCCCGGTACGTCGGCGCACAGCCGCCCGTCCACGACGGCGACGGGCGCGTTGGCCGTGGACCACCAGGGCGCGGTCCCCGCGGAGAAGTCACCGTTGGTGATCTGCTCCGGAGCGGGGTCGCCGTCGGCGGCGACGGCACCGGGTGCGGTGAGGATGCCGCCGCAGAGGGCGGCGACGGCCAGAACACCGAGCGCGCGGCGTCTGCGCCGGACGGAGGACGGGGGCGGGGAGGCGTTCACCAGGGGCCTTTCGTCGTGGGGACGGAAGAATGATGGGAGCGCTCCCACGACGAACGGGCATGCCGGGGAGGCGCGCCATGGGAGCGTTCCCATCACCGCGAGGCCATTGTGGGACGAGGGGCGCCGGTTGCGCCAGGGTCATGACAGGCTGGCGTTCCGTCACGGAGGATTCGAGGTCCGCCGGCCATTTCAGCCCCTCCGGCGCCTACCGCCCCTATGCACGCCCCGTGCCAGGGCTCAATGGGTGGGGGCAGGGTGCAACATCGCCGCGACTCCGACGTCCGAGGGGACGTAGCCGACGCCTCGCAGGACGGCGGCGGGGACTCCACGACCGCGCTGCCCGAGGATGATTCCGGCTGCTGCGGCAACCATGTCGGTAAAGGTCTCTTCCTGACGTTTGCCGTCGTGCTCGGTAAGTCGCAGGGGTGCGACTCCGGCGGCGCCGATGGAGATGCAGGTGGCGCCGCGGCGGTCGGCGCGGCCGTCGGAGTCGGCGATGACGACCGCGACGTCCGCGCCGGTGTGGGCGACCAAGGCGTCGCGCAGGGCGCGGGCGGAAGCGTCGGGGTCCACGGGCAGCAGCCAGGCCCCTTCGTCTCCTGCCCGGTCGATTCCGGCCGATGTCAGCACGTGGCCGAGGTGGTGTCGGGCGATGATCGGGCCGCGTTCGGTCGCGAGGAAGTGCTCGGTGGAGTGGTCCAGGATGAGCTGGACAACGGCGGCGGGCTTGCCCGTCCGGGCTGACAGGTCCAGGGCCTCGGCGGAGGGGGTGACGTCGGCCAGGTCGACGTAGCGCTTCTCCGCGATCGAGACGACCTTGCTGGCGACCACGACCACGTCTCCGTCCAGCAGGGTGGTGCCGGTCCGGGAGAGCACGTCGGTGATCGCGCTCGCGACGTCGTCGCCGGGCCGGACTTCGGGAAAGGGCTCCAGGGCGAACGCGGAGAATCCGGAAGTGGGGGACGGTGCGGTGGTCATGGTGCTCCTGCCGTGGGGTTGAGGGCGGCGCATAGGCAGTTGTGTGCGGCGGTGAGTATCCGGGCTCGCTGCCGGGGAGTGGCGTGCTGTGCGCTGGTGAGCCAGGCACGGACGCGGCGCACGTAGTGCGGCCACAGTCGGACGGCTGCTTCGGTCGGCGGCGTCCCGGAGGTGACGGCCCGCCAGCCTCCGGCGAGGTGGTGCGGCCAGGCATCGTCATCGTATCCGCCGGGGGCGGGGTCGAGGCCGTTGAGCACAGTCACCATCTCTCGGACCCTGCCGGGGGGCAGGGCCCGGTCGGTCGCGCGGTAGAGGTCCGTACTGCTGCGGGCCGGTGCGGGCGGCAGCGGCCACGTCGCGGTCAGGTGCAGCAGGACCGGCACGGCTTGGTGGTAGATCGCCGGGAGGTGATCGAAGGACCCCGCATGGCGCTTGGGTCCCGTGACCCGAACTGAGGTGACGGGGCCGGTCGTGGCGGCGGTCAGGAGCAGGAACGCATCGATCCCGTATCCGGCGACGCACCGCGCGAGTTCGTCAGGTAGTTCGGCTGCGGCCTGTTGGGCTACGGCGAGGACTCGACCGGAGACAGCGAGGTCGCCGGCGAGTGGTTGTGGGACGTCGAGCCCGGTGGCGGCGGCGATCAGCGGCCGGGCCACATGGTTGGTCAAATTGGCCTCATCCCAGTACCGGGGGTAGTCGGCTATCGCGAGGGCCGCCCCGGCACGGACCTGGTCGAGAAGCGCACGGTAGACAGCCGGCTCCGGGGCATGGGTGTCGGTGTCGGCAATCAGCACCGCATCGGCTTCCACAAGCTCCGGACGCTGGAGCGCGGCGAGGATCTGCGCGCCCTTGCCGCGCTCCAGCCCGGTCAGCACGAGCGTTTTCGCACGGGTGGGTGTGGTCGCGAAGGCCGCGGCCGTGTCGGGGCCGTCGGACGAGTCGGCGTGCACGATCACCCCGTGCATGTCGTTCAGCGCGAGGTCCACGGCGGTGGTGACGGCGGAGATCGTCAACGGCTCGTTCCGGCTGGGCAGGATCGCGGCGGCGGGCATCGGGCTCACATGTACCTCTTGGTGATCAGGTCGGCTGCGGTTCGCGCGTCGGGGGCGTACAAGTAGCTGTACGGGTGCTGTTCGAGGCGGGTGATCAGGTGGGTGCGCCAGCGAGCGAGCGATGGGTCGTCCAGCGGCCAGACCGGTCCGTACGGGGCGCAGACGGGGCCGGTCAGCGGGGTGGGGAGTCCGCTGATGTAGCGGGCCAGGGCCTCGTGGAGCCGCAACTGCTCGTTCGGTGAGAACGGGGTGGCCAAAGCCAGGAGCGGGCCCGGAACGGCGGGGTGGACGGTCAGACGGATGACGCCCGCGAGCGGTACGGGGACGTGGAGGAAAGGCGTCAGGGTGATGACCGGCTTCGGGGCCTGCCACAGGGCGGGGTCGGCCGGGCGGACGGCGGCGGTCGGCTTCCCGGGGAAGATCAGCAGGTCCGGCCCGGCTTCAACCAGGACGGTCAGGTCGTCGCCGGCGTGCGTCCAGCCCCGTGCGCCGAGGGCCAGGGTCACGCTGGTCTTGCCCGCACCCTTGTTCCCCAGCAGGAGGATGCCCTGCCCGCTCGGGGTGACCGCGGCGTTGGCGTGGAGGGTGAGGATCTGCCGCTGCTGGCGGGCACGTTCGAGCGCGGTGTAGGTGACGTACGCGAGGGTCGAGGTGCGGGCGGCCTGGTGGGGCAGGTTCAGGTGCACGGTCTGCCCGTGCACGCGGACGGCTGGCTCGGGGCCGGTGTCGGACACGGTGAGCACCGGGCCGTCGGGGAGTCCGGCGACCGGTGGCAGGGTGGGGTGCCAGCCGCCGGGGAGCCGGTCGGCCGCCGTGACGGCCGGGCCCGTGTCCAGCCCCGGCGGGAGTTCCAGCGTGGCGGTGAGGTGGCCGGTCGTCACGGCGGCCCTGGTCATGACAGCGTCGGTGCGTCGAGTTCGGCCAGCAGCTCGGGGACCGGCAGCAGGGCGGGCAAGTAGCGCTGGTGCTCGACGAGGTCGGGCACCCAGTCCGTGCGCTGGAGCACCTCGCGGACCACGTCGGCGTGCGCCGGGTCGGTATGCGCGGCCTCGATGTCGCGGGAGGCCGGTTCGGGGTAGGGGTCGCCGTTGCGCCACATCACCGCGACGCGGCACGGAGCGCCGGTCTTCTCGGCCAGCGCGCGGCTCGCCTCGTCCACGAGCCAGCCGCCGACCTTCCCGACGTGGTAGGCGGGGTTCTTCCCGAACAGGACCTCGTTGCCGGCCTGCTGGCCCGGCGTGATCAGGCCGGACCGGGCGTTGCCGCGTCCGACGAGTCCGTCCTCGCCGTAGTCGATGGCCGACCCGGACACGGTGAAGTACTGCCCGGACAGCGGACCGGTGCGGGTGTTGCGGGTGTTGCAGACCACCGTCACCGGCCCTTCGATGCGCTCACGCAGCTGCGCGGTGAGGGTCCGGGCGGTGTCGGTGACCGCGTCATCGAGCTCGGCGCTGCCGGCCAGGTGCCCGGCGACGGCCGGGACGCACACCGTGATGGTCAGGGCTCGGCCGTTGCGGATGACCAGGGCCTTGATGTCGCTTCCGGCCCAGGGCTGACGGCGGAACCACGCCTCTGCGAGCAGCGCGACGGTTTCGGCCGTGGTGCGCGGTGCGGTGCCGACGAGGAACGCGGTGTCGTTGGAGAAGGCCCTCGGCCGCTCCGGCAGGTCCTCCAGCCCGCGCGGGGCGAACCAGTACGGGAACTTCGAAGAGTCCGTCGTCTCGTGGCGGGCGGCCCAGGTGATGCGCTCGTACCCGGGGAGCGCGGTGCGCAGCTGCTCGGCGGCGGCGCCCTCCAGGATCTCGCGCACCGGGATCACCCGGCCGTTGAACGTCGTGGAGATCCGGCCGCCGAAGACGACGCGTACGGGGCGGTCGTACGTGCCGTCCGTGTCGCCGAAGCGGGCGCGGCCGCCGAGGACGGCGACCTTGTCGAGGTTGTGGTGGAGGATCGCGCCGAACTGTGCCAGGCAGTACTGGCTGTAGCGGATGGAGGCGAGCTCGGCGATGCCGTCGGCCAGGGTGTCGGGGTGTCCGATGCCCTTGCGCTCGACAACCTCGACGTCGAGGTCATGAGGCGGTGCGGCCCTCAGGAACGGTGCGCGCGGTGCGGTAGGCATGGTCGATGACCTCCAGGGTGCGGCGGAGCTCGGACAGCGGGAACAGGCAGGGGTGGAGCGGGCCGGCATCGTCGGGCAGGGCGCGGTACATGGCCAGGCGCAGCGCCCGGTCGTCGGGCGCGGAATGCGGGCGGCCAAGCCCGATTTCGAGGTTCCGGCCGCGTACGTGCAGTTCCTGGCCGCCGTCGAGGTGGAGGGTGACGTCGTGGCTTCGGGGCTCGTCGCTGTCAACCCGAGCCTCCACCGTCAGCACGGCCCCGCTCTCGAAGAGGACCGTGGCGGTGACGCGGTCCTCGGACTCACCCCACTGCCGCACGCGGCGCACTTCGGCCGTGGAGGACCTGACGGGCCCCGGCGGCAGGAGGCGCAGCGCGAGCGCCAGGCCGTGGATGGCCTGCTGGTGCAGGATGCCGCCCGCGGTCGCGTACCGGGTGCGCCAGTCCCGGTAGTAACCGCGGTCTCGGCGGCACACCAGTCGCACCGCGGCCCGGCGGGCCGTCGGGGTCTGGCTGAGGAGCCAGGCCAGGCCGGGGGCGAAGTGCGGCTGGAAGGCGACGTAGATCCGGCGGTCCTCCTCCTCGGCCGGCCGAAGGTCTGCGGGGGTGAGGGTGGCCGGCTTCTCCACCAGGACGACCGCCCCGGTCCGGGCGGCCGCGCGGGCCGCCACCAGCGCGGAGCCCGGCGGGGTGGCCACCACAACCACATCGGGTGCGTACTCCTTCAGCGCCATCTCCCAGCCGGCGACCAGCGGGACACCGGAGGGAGGCTTGGCGACCGGCGACGGGTCGGCGACCGCCACCAGGTCCAGCCCGTCGGCGCGGGTGAGGGCATCGGCGTGCTTGGCGCCGACCTCGCCGCAGCCGATGAGCAGCACCCGCCTCACGCCAGGCCGCCCGGTACCGTCGCGCGGAGGAACGCGGCGCCGCGCGTCAGCGCCTGGCCCGGCGTCTCGCGCACGTGGGTCTCCAGTGCGTACGGCAGCCCCGGCCGCGCCCGGTGCAGGGCGGGCAGCAGCTCCCGGTACGGCACGGCGCCGGTGCCCGCCGCGACGAAGTCCTTCATGCCGTCGTCGCGGGGTCGGTAGTCCTTGATGTGGACGTACTCCGTGTACGGGGCGAGCGCGTCCACCGCCTCGGCGGTGCCGTAGCCGACCTCGAACAGGTTCCCCAGGTCGAGCCACAGCCCCAGCCCGGGGTGCGCCTGGAGGACATCGAGGAGCGAGGCCGGCTCGTGGACCGTGCACACCGGCTCGTTCTCCAGAAGCAGCCGAACCCCTGCCCGTTCCGCGGCCTTGAGGGCGTACGGCAGCAGCGGGTCGTCGCGGAAGGTCTCCGTCTGCTCGCCCACGGACAGGTGCGAGAAGACGCGGACCCGGTCCGTACCGAGAAGGCCGGCGACCGTGAGCGCCCGGTCCACCCACCGCTCCCGGTCCTCGGCGCGAATTTGGGTGGGGAAGCCGAAGGAGTCGACTCGGCCCGGGGCGGCTTCGGAGCGACACCACTTCCACAGCGGGGACGCCAGCGCCGCCACCCGAAGGCCCCGCTCGTCGGCCAACTGCCGGATGTGGCGCAGTTGCTGGTCATCCAGCACGAGCGCGTTCGATCCGTAGGCGGTGCGGATCTCCAGGTGGTGCACGCCGAGGGCCAGGGCCAGGTCCATGCCGACGGCGGGGTCCTGGCCCAGCTCGTCGGGGTTGAGCACGGTGAATCCCTGCACAGGGGTCTCCTTGTCGATGCTGCGGGTGGGACAGGAAGGCCGCGCGCCCCGCCGGATGTGGGACGCGCGGCCGGGGGCTGGGACTACCGGCCGCCGCCGGGCGGGGGCGGCGTGGGGATCGGCCCCGGCGGGGGCGGCGGAGGGCCCGGCTCGGGCGGGTTCGGCCGCATGGGAACTCCTTCGACAGTGGTAGCCCAACATCCGTTCGGATGAAGGGTTATGTGTGGGCATGCACAGTTGTGCGCCCGGCAGGGAGGGGGCCCACCGCCCTGCCGGACATGACTAACAGTCAAGCGGCGGTCACTGATCGTCGGTACGGTTGCAGCCGACGGATGGGTATACGAGGTATACGAGGGGGCTGTCATGACCCAGCGCTTACCGAACGAAAAGCTGCGGGCCGCCATCGCGGAGTCGGGATGGACCTACGCCGGTGTCGCGCAGGCTGTCCGCCAAGTCGCGGCAGAAGCAGGCCAGATCCTGCGAACGAACAAGTCGGCGGTGGATCACTGGATCGCGGGGGCTGTGCCTTCCGGGCAGACGCGCCGCTACCTGACGGTCGCCCTCTCCCGCCGCCTCGGCAGGGCGCTCTCTCCCGAGGACCTGGGCCTGCCGGTGCCGCCGGGCTGGGGCAGTGACAGCATCGGACTGTCCATCGGCGACGACCCGTTGGACGCTCTGATGCCGATCTGGAGGGGTGACTTGGACCGCCGAGGCTTTCTGTCCGGCGCCGCGTACTCGGTCGCGGCCGCCGTTCTACCGTTGGAGCACGTCGCCGACATCGCGTCCCGCGCCTCGAAGGCCCGGACCGGGGCCCGCGTCGGGCACGCGGACGTAGCAGCGGTGCGAGACATGATCACCATGTTCGCGGTGATGGACGAGCGTCACGGCGGCCAGCACGGCCGGTCCGCGCTGGTGCAGTACCTGATGACCGATGTCGCGACCCTGTGCCGGGGCCGGTTCACCTTCGAGGACGACCACCAGCAGATGCTTTCGGCCGCCGCCGTCGGCGTGCACCAGGCCGGGTGGCGGGCCTACGACGGAGGCGAACAGGGCCTCGCCCAGAGGTACTACCTCCAGTCGTACGCCTTGGCCCAGGAGTCCGGGATCACCGGTCACAGCGCCTTCGTCATGCGGACGATGTCGCAGCAGGGCATGAAACTCCGCCGCCCCGAGCACTGCCTCGCGCTGGCCGCCTCCGCCGTCGACCGCGTCCACGGGCGGGTCGATACCCAGACCGAGGCGCTGTTCGCCGTCACGCACGCCCACGCCCTCGCCAAGTCCGGCCAGCGGCAGGAGGCCGTACGGGAGGTGGAGCGGGCCCGTACGGCGCTGGGCGCGGCCAAGGGGGACGAGGTGCCGTTCTGGGCGCTCTCGTGGGGGCCGCCGGCCGCGACCGTTCACAGCCGGACAGCCAAGGTCTGGGAGACACTCGGCGACCGGGCGAAGGCGGCGGCGCTGTACGGGGCGGCCGCAGCCAGCCGACCGCCCGGCACGTACGCCCGGATTGCCGCCCTGGACCTGGTCGCGCAGGCCGAGATGCAGGCCGCCGGGGGCCGCATTGAGCAGGCATGCACCACCTGGGGGCGGGCGATGGACCACATGGCGGGTGTTCAGTCCGGGCGTACCAGAAAGGCCGTCGGCAACATGCGCCGCGACCTCACCCGCTTCCGCGCACGTGGACTGCGGTGCGCCATCGAGCTGGACGAACGAGCACGCACATACCTCAGCGATCGCCGGTAAGTCCTTCGCGCCCGCACGGCGGGCGAATGCTCACCCGCCCTTGCTCCGCTCCGGCGAATTGGCGCTAGGGGGCAGCCCGCAAAATCAGCCCCTCCGGCGCTTGAGGAGCAGGGGTCCGGGGGCAGCGCCCCCGCGACGGCAACGCGCAACGGGCGTACCCGGCGGCACCACACCACCCCCCGGCCCCGCGCCCAGCGGCCCCACGCCTAGCGGTCCAGCACGTCCCGCCACTCCCGCACCGCATCCGCGTCCACCGGCCCGGACCAGCCGCCCGGCCGCGCGGCGCCCCCGATGTGGACGGCGTCGATCCCCGCGTCCAGGAGCGCCGGCAGGTGCTCCAGGCGGAGGCCGCCCCCGACGAGAATCCGCGGCTCGTACCCCGGCTCGCCCGCCCGCCCCGCCTCGGCCACCAACGTGGGTATCCCCGCGTCCACCCCGGCCGCCGCCCCGGCCGTCAGATACGTGTCCAGCCCCGGCAGATCCGCGAGCGCCTTGCGCAGCGCGTCCCGGTCGCCCGCCCGGTCGATCGCCCGGTGGAACGTCCACCGGCAGCCGTCCAGCACGGCGACGAGCCGCTCGACCGCGACCAGGTCCGGGTTTCCGTCCGCGTCCAGGAAGCCGAGCACGAACTCCTCCGCGCCCTCGGACCGCAGCTCACGGGCCTTGCGTACGAGCACGTCGATGTCACCGGCCGCGAAGCCGTCGGCGACCCTGAGCATCACCCGCAGCGGAATGTCCACCGCGGCGCGGATCGCCGCGAAGGTCGCGCAGGACGGGGTGAGGCCGTCCGCCGCCATGTCGGTGACCAGCTCAAGCCGGTCCGCACCACCCGCCTGGGCGGCGACCGCGTCCTCCGCGTCGAGAGCGATCACCTCCAGGACTGCACGGTTGCTCATGGGAACCCAATCCTCCAGGAAGCAGCTATAGGTCTAGTCCAATGGCCAGCCTACGGGGCGGTAGACCCAGGGCGCAGCCCTGACCGTGAACGTGAAGATACGCGAGGCCGAACGGACGCCAGGCGACCGACCGGCACGCCCCGCGCACCCCGCAGAGGATCACTCTTGCTTCGGGATAGGGGGTGGGGGTATACATGGTCGGAGGGAGATACCCCCAGGGGGTACCCGAAACGGGGTACCCTGGACCACGAGGAGGCCCCCGTGTCAGCGCACACCGCGCACACCACGCACACCGCAGAGGCCGAGGTCGAGCTGGCCATCGGGGGCATGACCTGCGCCTCCTGCGCGGCCCGCATCGAGAAGAAGCTCAACCGGATGGACGGCGTGACGGCCGGCGTCAACTACGCCACGGAGAAGGCCCACGTCACCTACGACGGCGCCGCCGTCTCCGTACAGGACCTCATCGCCACGGTCGAGAAGACCGGCTACACCGCGCACGAACCCGCACCCCCGGCGCGTACGGCGCAAGACGCGGCCGCGCCCGCCGCGCAGGCGCCCGACACCCTGCGGCAGCGGCTGATCACGGCCGTGCTCCTCGCGGTG
The DNA here is from genome assembly GCF_049844595.1 of Streptomyces sp. DT224. Classification (NCBI taxonomy): domain Bacteria; kingdom Bacillati; phylum Actinomycetota; class Actinomycetes; order Kitasatosporales; family Streptomycetaceae; genus Streptomyces; species Streptomyces sp. DT224. Next base: position 93,326 of record NZ_JBNCLI010000009.1, on the reverse strand, counting down.
CCGGTGATCGCGATGTCGATGATCCCGGCGCTCCAGTTCGACGACTGGCAGTGGCTCGCCCTCACCCTCACCGCGCCCGTCGTCACGTACGCGGGCTGGCCGTTCCACAAGGCCGCATGGACCAATGCCCGGCACGGCGCGGCGACGATGGACACGCTCATCTCGCTCGGCACGTCCGCCGCGTTCCTGTGGTCGCTGTGGGCGCTGTTCTTCGGCACCGCCGGCATGACCGGCATGACGCACCCGTTCGAACTGACCATCGGCCGCACCGACGGCGCGGGGAACATCTATCTGGAGGCGGCGGCCGGCGTCACCGCGTTCATCCTCGCCGGGCGCTACTTCGAGGCCCGGTCGAAGCGGAAGGCGGGCGCCGCGCTGAAGGCCCTGCTCGAACTGGGCGCCAAGGAGGTCACGGTCCTGCGCGACGGCCGCGAGGTGACCGTGGACACGGCGGACCTCCACGTCGGCGACCGCTTCCTCGTCCGCCCCGGCGAGAAGATCGCCACGGACGGCACCGTGGTCGAGGGTTCCTCGGCCGTGGACGCGTCCATGCTCACCGGCGAGTCCGTCCCGGTCGAGGTCGGCGTCGGCGACACGGTGACCGGCGCGACCCTCAACGCGGGCGGCCGTCTCGTGGTCGAGGCGACCCGCGTCGGCGCGGACACCCAGCTGGCCCGGATGGCGAAGCTGGTCGAGGACGCGCAGAACGGCAAGGCGGCGGCGCAGCGCCTGGCGGACCGGATCTCGGCGGTGTTCGTCCCCGTGGTCATCGCGCTCGCGCTCGGCACCCTGGGCTTCTGGCTGGCGGACGGGGCGGGGCTCACGGCCGCGTTCACGGCGGCGGTCGCGGTCCTGATCATCGCCTGCCCGTGCGCGCTGGGCCTGGCCACACCGACCGCGCTCATGGTCGGCACCGGACGCGGCGCCCAGCTCGGCATCCTGATCAAGGGCCCCGAAGTCCTGGAGTCCACCCGCCGCGTCGACACGATCGTCCTGGACAAGACCGGCACCGTCACCACCGGCCGGATGACCCTCCAGACCGTCCACACCGCCCCCGGAACCACCGAATCCGACGCCCTCCGCCTCGCCGGCGCCCTGGAACACGCCTCCGAACACCCCATCGCCCAGGCCGTGGCGACCGGAGCCGCCGAACGCACCGGCGCCACTCTCCCCACCCCGAAGGACTTCGCCAACGTCCCCGGACTCGGCGTACAGGGCGTGGTCGACGGCCACGCGGTCCTCGTCGGGCGCGAACAGCTCCTCGCGGAGTGGGAGATCCGCCTCCCCGCGGACCTGGCCGCCCGCAAGGCCGAGGCGGAGGCCGCCGGACGGACGGCGATCGCGGTCGCCTGGGACGGTGAGGCCCGCGCGGTCATCGAGGTGGCCGACGCGGTGAAGGACACCAGCGCGGAGGCGATCACCCGCCTGCGCCGCCTCGGCCTGACCCCCATCCTGCTGACCGGGGACAACCGGGCGGTGGCGGAGTCGGTCGCGGCCGAGGTCGGGATCGGCGAGGTCTACGCGGAGGTCATGCCGCAGGACAAGGTGGACGTCGTCAAGCGCCTCCAGGCGGAGGGCCGCTCGGTGGCCATGGTCGGCGACGGGGTGAACGACGCCGCCGCGCTGGCCCAGGCCGACCTGGGCCTGGCCATGGGCACGGGCACCGACGCGGCCATCGAGGCGGGCGACCTGACCCTGGTCCGCGGCGACCTGCGAGCGGCGGCGGACGCGATCCGCCTGGCCCGCCGGACGCTCAGCACCATCCGGACGAACCTGTTCTGGGCCTTCGCGTACAACGTGGCGGCGCTCCCGCTGGCCGCGGCGGGCCTGCTGAACCCGATGATCGCGGGCGCGGCGATGGCGTTCTCGTCGGTGTTCGTGGTCGGCAACTCGCTGAGGCTGCGGAGGTTCCGGGGCGAGGCGTAAACCCGCCCGTCCGTCACACACCGCCCGCGCCGGGTCCGTCCGACGCGGGCGGCGTCGCGTCTACGCGACCCCCCGCCCCATCCGCGCCTCCAGGCGCCCCCGCACGTCCGGCCACTCCTGCGCCGTGATGGAGAAGATCGCCGAATCCCGCAACCGCCCCTCCTCGCCCGGCACCCACGAAGGCGACCAGTTCCGCAGGACGCCCTCGAAGGTGGCGCCCACCGACTGGATCGCGGCCCGGGAACGCCGGTTGCGCGCGTCGGTCTTCAGGTCCACCCGCGAGACGCCCCACTCCTCGAAGGCGTGCCGGAAGAGCAGGTACTTGGACTCGGTGTTCACCCCGGTGCCCTGCGCGGACGCGGCGAGCCAGGTGAAGCCGACCTCGATGGCGGTGAGGCTGTCGTCATCCATCCAGCAGCGCGGCTCCCAGAAGGCCGTGGCCCCGATGACCCGCCCGGACGCCCGGTCCACCTGCACGTAGGGCGCCAGCTTCCCGGCGGCGGCCCTTCCCAACTGGGCGTCGATATAACCCTCGACCTCCCCGGGCCCGGGCACCCAGGTGTATCCGTACGCACTCCGGTTCTCCTGCCCGGCCCGCGACAACCCTTCCGCATGCCGGTGTTCAAGCGGTTCGAGCCGCACCCGAGAACCTTCCAGAACCGGCCCCACCAGCACGAAAGTCATCGCTCACCATCCAGTCGGCACCAAGGAATCAGCGGGCCCACGCCCGCGCGTAGATTCCCAGAGCCCCGCCCCCCATGTCGCCCGAATATGGCCGCACGCCCAACCCGTTGTCAGTCCCCCCGCCTACGCTCCCGACATGACGTTTATCGACAGTGCGTGCGAGTTCCCGGGTCACGAGGTCAACCTCGTGTTCGCCCGGGGCCTGACCCGGTCCGCGCTCGTGGCGGGGCTGCGCGAGCAGCACCGTGAGGCGCTGGCCGAGGGGGAGGCGGGGGGTTGGGCATGGGCGGTGCATGACATGGCCAACTGGGAGATCGAGGACTACGACAACATCGACTACACCCGCCTCTGCGCGTCCGGGGGCGAGATCGTGGTCATCGTGACCGAGCCGTGCAGTGCCAAGGCCCACGGGCCGGACTTCACGTATCTGCGCGACGGGAAGTGGATCGTCCACTTCAGCTTCGAGGACGTGGAACAGCGCGTCGGCGACAACCCTGATTACATGTCGGCCGAACTGCTCGCCGCGAACCTCATAGGCCCCGAGGCGGAATGCCTCGCCTGGGAGACCGATCCGAGCCACGACTGCTACGAGCAGCACGACTCCGACAAGGAGGAGCGGATCGCCCGCGCGATAGCCGCCTGCTTCGGCCTGCCCTCACCGCCGCTCGCCCGGGAGGTGGCGGCGCTGTGACCACGCCGTTCATCGCGCCGGACACGTTTGTCACGTACGCCAAGGGCCTCGACCTTCCCACGTTGAGCGGGATCTACGCGGACCTGGGCCTCCCCGCTCGTACAGAGGGCGCATCCGACGGCTGGGCCTGGCTGACGCACGACGCGGCCACGTACAAGGGCGGCGACCTCGCGACCTGGGCCGGATATCTCACCGGCTTCCGCTACGAGGAACGCTTCGGCAGCCCCAACCCCCTGGAAACCGTGTTCCTGGCCTCCACGCCGGCCTGCGAGTGCGCCCATGGGCAGAACTTCATGGTCCCGCACTGCGAGGCGCACCCGTTCCACTTCATCCACAGCAGGCGCGGTTTCGCGACGACGTACTTCAACATGGGCGCCCGCCGCGAGACCCGCCGCCACGGTGACCTGCTGGTGCGCGAGCTGCTGTCCGCCGGAATCATCGGCCGGGAGACCCCGCGTTACGAGGCCGAGCCCGGGTTCAACGCGGACGGTGCCGTGACCCTGCGGATCATCGCCGACCACTTCGGCCTACCCTCGTCCGCATGACGGACGACCGCGCGCAGTACGAGGAAGCCCTCCGCACCCGCTGGCACGACGCCCTCGTCGCGGCCCGGGGCGGGGCGGACGGCCCCGATCCGCTTCCGTACGCCGAGCACCTCCTCGCCCGCTGGGCCGAGCCGCAGCGCGAGTACCACACGACCGCCCACCTCGCGGCGGTCCTGGACCGCGTCGACACGCTCGCCGGGCATGCCGCGGACGCGGACGCCGTGCGCCTGGCGGCCTGGTTCCACGACGCGGTGTACCGGCCCGACCGGTCGGAGAACGAGGAGCGCAGCGCGGTGCTCGCCGAGCGGGCGCTCCCGGAGGCCGGGGTGCCGGACGCGGTGACCGCGGAGGTCGCGCGGCTCGTCCGGCTCACCGTCACGCACGACCCGGCCGCCGGCGACGCCAACGGAGAGGTGCTGTGCGACGCGGACCTGGCGATCCTGGCGGCGGCGCCGAAGGAGTACGGGGAGTACGCGGCGCAGGTCCGCGAGGAGTACGGGTTCGTGCCGGAGGAGGCGTTCCGGGAGGGCCGGGCGGCGGTGCTGCGGCAGCTCCTGGGGTTGCCGCAGTTGTTCCGTACGCCGTACGGGATGAGGGAGTGGGAGCCGAGGGCGCGGCAGAACCTGCTGACGGAGCTCGAACTGCTCACGCGCTGACCGGGAGCGGCCGTCGGCCGGGGGCCGGCAGCGGGCGGCCGTCGGCCGGGGAATGTCAGGAACGTTTCTGCTGTTGCCACCTGTCATGCCTGACTCCGCCGCGCGCGCCCGTTCCCGTATGCCCCTGGCCGTATACATCCTCGGCCTCTCGGTCTTCGCCCTGGGCACGAGCGAGTTCATGCTCTCCGGGCTGCTGCCTCCGATCGCCGACGACATGGACGTGTCGATTCCGCGCGCCGGACTGCTCATATCCGCGTTCGCGATCGGCATGGTGGTCGGCGCTCCGCTGCTCGCCGTGGCGACGCTGCGGCTGCCGCGCCGCACCACGCTCATCGCGCTGATCTCGGTCTTCGGCCTCGGCCAGGTCGCGGGCGCGCTCGCGCCGACGTACGAGGTGCTGTTCGCGTCCCGCGTGGTCAGCGCTTTCGCGTGCGCCGGTTTCTGGGCGGTCGGGGCGGCCGTCGCCATCGCGATGGTCCCGGTGAACGCGCGGGCCCGCGCCATGGCCGTGATGATCGGCGGGCTGTCGATCGCGAACGTGCTGGGCGTGCCGCTGGGCGCGTTCCTCGGCGAGAACCTGGGCTGGCGGTCGGCGTTCTGGGCGGTCGGCGCGGCCTCGGCGGTGGCCCTGGCCGGTGTGGCGACGCTGATCCCGCGCATCCCGCTGCCGGCCGAGAAGCCGCAGCTGAAGCGGGAGATGGGCATCTACCGCGACCGCCAGGTGTGGCTGTCCATCGTGATCACCGCGCTCGCGGCGGGCGGGGTGTTCTGCGCGTTCAGTTACCTCGCGCCGCTGCTGACCGACGTCGCCGGCCTGGACTCCGGCTGGGTGCCGACCGTGCTGGCGCTGTTCGGTGTGGGCGCCCTCGTCGGTACGACGATCGGCGGCCGGGTCGCGGACGCGCACCTCTTCGGGGTGCTGCTGAGCGGAATCGCCGCGTCCACGGTCTTCCTGGCGGCACTGGCGCTGTTCGCGTCGAACCAGGCGGCCGTGATCACGCTGTCGTTCCTGCTGGGCCTCTCGGCGTTCTACACCGCGCCCGCGCTCAACGCCCGGATGTTCAACGTGGCGGGCGCCGCGCCGACGCTGGCGGGGGCGACGACGACCGCCGCGTTCAACCTGGGCAACACGGGCGGACCGTGGCTCGGCGGCACGGTGATCGACGCGGACTTCGGCTTCGAGGCGACGGCCTGGGCCGGAGCGGCGATGACCGTGGCGGCGCTGGTGACCGTGGTGTTCTCGCTGCGGCTCCAGCGGGCGCGCGGCTCGGCGGCCTCCCGGCTGGTGGCGCAGGGGGCGGGAGCGCCCAAGGGGGCGCCGGTGGAGTCGACGGGGGCCGCGCCGGGCTGAGCCGGGGCGCTCAGGGCGCCGGCCGCCCCTTCGGCCGCCGGAGCCCGGCCGCGGTCAGCCGCCGGACCAGCTCCTTCGAGCCGATCTCCCGCGCCCCGGCCCGCACCGCGTCCTCGTAACTCGCGGCCGGGATGTCGTAGTGGTCGCGCTCGAACGCCCGCGCCGGGGCGCCGATGGACGCCGCGAAGGCGTGCAGCTCCTCGAACGACACATCGCTGACCAGGTGCGACCAGAGGCGCCCGTGGCCGGGCCAGGTCGGCGGGTCGATGTAGAGCGTCATCGCCTCACCGCCGGAGTATCCCGCTGAGCGCGCCGACCGGGGCGACCGCCACCGCGGCCTTGGTGCAGACCCAGTGCGGGTGCGGCCCGAGCTCCGGCTCGACGTCCAGCGCATGGGGGTCGCCCGCGTCGCAGACCGGGCAGAGCGGCCAGCGGCCGTACCGCTCCAGGAGCGCGTCCTGCACGTCCTGGGCGATGAGGCCGACGACGAACTCCGCGCCCTCCGGCCACTGCTCCACCCACCACCGGCGGTGCGTCACGGCGTCCTCGACCAGGGACACGATCTGCGCCTCGGCGACGTCTCCGGCGGCGAGGTCGGCCATGACGAGGGCTCGGGCGGTGTGCAGCGCCTGCTCCTGACGGTCGGGCTGGTCGGGCCGGTCGGACTCCGGCGGATTCTGCTCCATGCAGCCATTGTCCACCTGCCCGGCGGACAGCTCCCCGATCCGACGTCAACCGCTTCTTCCAAAGGTCACACCAAAGAGGGTTGACGGGCCCGGGGCTTGAAAATATCTTTCAAGGGTGACCAATGACCTGAAGGAAAGTTTCATCCTGGACTCGCCGCCGGCCCCGGCGGCCCTCGCCGCCAAGGTGCGGACGCTGGCGCCGTCGATGACCCGCTCGATGCAGCGCGTCGCCGAGGCCGTCGCCGGCGACCCGGCGGGCTGCGCCGCCCTGACGGTCACCGGTCTCGCCGAGCTGACGGGCACCAGCGAGGCGACGGTGGTCCGCACCGCCCGCCTCCTGGGGTATCCGGGCTATCGCGACCTGCGCCTCGCGCTCGCAGGGCTCGCCGCCCACCAGGAGTCCGGGCGCGCCCCCGCCGTCACCGCGGACATAGCGGTGGACGACCCCATCGCCGACGTCGTCGCCAAGCTGGCCTACGACGAGCAGCAGACCCTCGCCGACACGGCCGCCGGGCTCGACACGGTGCAGCTGGGCGCCGCGGTCGCCGCCGCCGCCACGGCCCGCCGGATCGACATCTACGGGGTGGGCGCGTCCTCCCTCGTCGGCCAGGACCTGGCCCAGAAGCTGGCCCGGATCGGCCTCATCGCCCACTCCCACACGGACCCGCACCTCGCGGTGACCAACGCCGTGCAGCTCCGCTCCGGCGACATGGCCATCGCGATCACGCACTCCGGCTCGACGGGCGACGTCATAGAGCCGCTGCGCGTCGCCTTCGACCGGGGCGCGACGACGGTCGCGATCACCGGCCGCCCCGACGGCCCCGTCACGCAGTACGCGGACCACGTGCTGACGACGTCCACGGCGCGCGAGAGCGAGCTGCGCCCGGCCGCCATGTCGAGCCGCACCAGCCAGCTCCTGGTGGTCGACTGCCTGTTCATAGGCGTCGCCCAGCGTACGTACGAGACGGCCGCCCCGGCCCTCGCCGCCTCCTACGAGGCGCTGGCCCACCGCCACACCCCGCGCACCACCCGCTGACCGTCACCCGGACACCCTCCGGCAGCACCCCGCACCCGCCCCGCACCCCCACGCCGTACGAGAAAGCAGAGCCGCTCTCCATGACCTCCCTCACCGACGCCACCCCCGACGGCTACGGCGAGCTGCGCGCCCAGCTCGCGACCCTCACCACCGAGGCGTTCCGCCCGGAGCTCGCCGAGATCGACCGGCTGGCCACCGCGGAGATCGCCCGGATCATGAACGGCGAGGACCGGACCGTCCCGGCCGCCGTCGCCGAGCGGCTTCCCGAGATCGCCGCCGCGATCGACGCCACCGCCGAGCGCATGGCCCGCGGCGGCCGGCTGATCTACGCGGGCGCGGGCACCGCGGGCCGGCTGGGCGTGCTGGACGCCAGCGAGTGCCCGCCCACGTTCAACACGGACCCGGCCGACGTCATCGGCCTGATCGCGGGCGGCCCGTCCGCCATGGTCACCGCCGTCGAGGGCGCGGAGGACAGCAAGGAGCTGGCCGCCGCCGACCTGGAGGCGCTGGAGCTCACCGCCGACGACACGGTGGTCGGCATCTCCGCCTCGGGCCGCACGCCGTACGCGATCGGGGCCGTGGAGCACGCCCGCGCGAAGGGCGCCCTGACCATCGGCCTGTCGTGCAACGCGGACTCCGCGCTGGGCGCCGCCGCCGAGCACCCCCTGGAGGTCGTCGTCGGCCCCGAGCTGCTGACCGGCTCCACCCGGCTCAAGGCGGGCACGGCGCAGAAGCTCGTGCTCAACATGATCTCGACCATCACGATGATCCGCCTCGGCAAGACGTACGGGAACCTCATGGTCGACGTGCGTGCCTCCAACGAGAAGCTGCGGGCCCGCTCCCGGCGCATCGTCGCGCTGGCCACCGGCGCGCCCGACGAGGAGATCGAGGCGGCGCTCGCCGCCACGGACGGCGAGGTGAAGAACGCCATCCTGACGATCCTCGGCCAGGTCGACGGCCCCACGGCCGCCGCGCTCCTGTCCGAGTCGGACGGCCACCTCCGCGCCGCACTCGCCGCCGCCCCCCGCACCACCTGACCTGCCGCACCACCTCTCCCTCGCACAGCAAGGCACCACGCACCATGGCTACAGAAGACAAGAACCGCGCCACTGCCGCCGCGATCCTTCCGCTCGTCGGTGGCGCCGCGAACGTCAGCTCCATCGCCCACTGCATGACCCGGCTCCGGCTCGGGCTGCACGACCGTTCGCTCGTCCAGGACGACGCGCTGAAGGCCGTCCCCGCGGTCATGGGCGTGGTCGAGGACGACACGTACCAGATCGTCCTCGGTCCCGGTACGGTCGCCCGCGTCACGCCGGAGTTCGAGAAGCTGGTCGAGGAGGGCAAGGCCGAGGCCCCCGCCCCGGCCGACGCCGCCCCGCTCACGGCGGAGGAGCTGGCCGCGCAGGGCGCCGCGATGAAGGCGGCCCGCAAGGCGAAGAACGCGACGCCGTTCAAGCTGTTCCTGCGCAAGATCGCCAACATCTTCGTGCCGCTGATCCCGGCCCTGATCGGCTGCGGCATCATCGCCGGGCTCAACGGCCTGCTGGTCAACCTCGCATGGCTGCCCTCCGTCACCCCCGCCCTCGCCGCGATGGCCTCCGGCTTCATGGCGCTCATCGCGGTCTTCGTCGGCTACAACACGGCGAAGGAGTTCGGCGGCACGCCGATCCTGGGCGGTGCGGTGGCGGCGATCATCGTCTTCCCCGGCGTCGCGAACATCGAGGCGTTCGGCCAGAAGCTCTCCCCCGGCCAGGGCGGCGTGCTCGGCGCCCTGGGCGCGGCGGTGCTCGCCGTGTACGTGGAGAAGTGGTGCCGCCGCTGGGTGCCCGAGGCGCTGGACGTGCTGGTCACGCCGACGCTGACGGTCCTCGTCTCCGGCCTGGTCACGATCTTCGGCCTGATGTACGTGGCGGGTGAGGTCTCCACCGCGATCGGCGACTTCGCCGACTGGCTGCTGTCCAACGGCGGCGCGGGCGCGGGCCTGATCCTGGGCGGCTTCTTCCTCCCGCTGGTGATGCTGGGCCTGCACCAGGCGCTGATCCCGATCCACACCACGCTCATCGAGCAGCAGGGCTACACGGTCCTCCTCCCGATCCTCGCCATGGCCGGTGCCGGCCAGGTCGGCGCGGCCATCGCCACGTACTTCCGCCTCCCGCGCAACGAGTCGATCCGCAAGACCATCAAGTCCGCCCTGCCCGCCGGCTTCCTGGGCGTCGGTGAACCCCTGATCTACGGCGTCTCGCTCCCCCTGGGCCGCCCGTTCATCACGGCCTGCGTGGGCGGTGCGTTCGGCGGCGCGTTCGTCGGCTTCTTCAACCAGCTGGGCGACGCGGTCGGCTCCACCGCGATCGGCCCCTCCGGCTGGGCCCTGTTCCCCCTCCTCGACGGCAACCACGGCCTGGGCGCCACGATCGCGATCTACGCGGGCGGCCTCGTCGTCGGCTACCTCGCGGGCTTCCTCGCCACGTACTTCTTCGGCTTCAGCAAGGAACTCCTGGCGGAGTTCAACGTGAGCCAGGAGGAGGCCACCGCCCCGACGACGGCGGCCCCGACGACGGCGGCCACGGCGACCGGGACGGCGAAGGAGCCCGCGTCGGTCTGAGGCCGCGCACCAGGACCCACCCCGCAACGGAAACGGCGGCGCCCACACGGGTGCCGCCGTTCCGCGTTCACCCGTTCCGCGTTCACCGACCCCGACCCGGCGGCGGGCCCGCCTGATTCACCCCTCCGCACGCACCGCGTCCGCGGCCCGGTCCCCCGTCCGTACGGTCACCAGCGCGATCCCCGCACAGCACACCGCCAGCAGCAGGAGCTCGGCGGGTGACGGAGCGGTCGCGCCGCCCAGCGCCCAGTCACCGAGCCGGACGGTGAACGGAACGGCCAGTTGCACGGCGGCCGTGAAGACCGGCCCCCGGCGCAGGATCAGACGGTGCTGTACGAGGTAGGCGGGCGCGTACACGACCGCTCCGAGCACGACGATCCCGCCCGCCGCGCCGGGACCCGGCGGGTGCGCGATCAGCGTGGGCAGCGCCATCGGGAGCAGCAGGCACGTGGCCGCCGCGAGCAGCACCGGCAGCACGGCGAGCGGCGGCAGCCCCGACAGCCGTCGCCGGTAGAGGAATCCGTACACCGCGAAGGCGACCGTCGCGGCCGCCACGAGCAGGAGCCCCCCACCGGCGAGGTCCCCCGCGTCCGCGCCCAGCGCCGCGTACCCGGCGGCCGCCGCACAGGCCAGCACGGCGCCACCGGCCCGGCGCGGCCCCGACCGTTCCCCGAAGAACAGGGCGCCCACGGCCACCGAGGCGCACGGCATCAGCGCGACCACGAGGTTGGTGAGCGAGATGCCGATGCGCGGGATGGCGAGCAGCGTACCGGCGGCGTACCCGGCGAAGCCGAGGAGGCCCAGCAGCCACACGGTTCCCGGCCGCCCCGCGGCCCGCCGCAGGTCGGCCCGCCCGCTCGCGGACGACGCGGCGACAGCGGTCAGGACCAGGCAGCACACGGCGGTCCGCCCCACCGCCACGGTCAGCGGTTCCGTCCCGGTGACCAGGGCTCCGGACAGCAGCCAGGTCCCGGCGAGCAGCAGGATGAGAACGATCGGCACCGGAGGTCCTCTCACCCCTCCAGCGTCGCCGCGTGGAGCGTCGCGTTGCCGTCTCCGGCCGCACTGTGTGAGGTCCTGACCTGGTACGTGACCGTGAGGGTGGCGTCCGCCGAGGCCGCCGCGAACCGCAGCTCGGCCGTTCCGTACGCGCTGCCCGCCGCGGCGTCGAAGGTGCCCCGCCACACGGGCGCGGAGCCGTCGCTGAGGGTCGCCGTCAGCTCCCCCTCCGCGCTCCAGGCGCCGAGGTGGATCCGCAGCCGGCGTACGGAACGCACTGCCGGGACCGTGAACCGGAAGCCGTTGCGGACCCCCCGGACGTAAACGGCGGTGCCGGTCGCCGTGACGGCGGCCGCCTGGGCTCCGTCGCTCCAGGTGTAGGTGACCTTGCTGTCACCGAGCCGTGCCGGAGTGGCGAGCCCCAGGGTGGCGAGTGCGCCGATGGACGGCGACGCGGTGGCCTTGCGGTCGGTGTCGCCTACCGCCGTCCGCCCCCAGTGCACCCAGTCGATGCCGCCCCCCGCCGTGAGGTCCACGTCCCCCGGCGTGGCGCGGCTCATCGTTCCGGCGAGGGTTCCGCCGGCCGCGGGGCCACCGGCGCGGGTGATCACGTAGGTCTGCCCCGTCGCCGCTGTGAACGTGTACGTGCCGTCGGCGACCAAGGTGACCTTGCGCGCGGGCCCCGGCTTCCCGTGCGCCCCGGTCATCCGCACCTCGGGCGCCGCTCCCGGCCAGGGGGAGGCCAGCCGCAGCGGCCCGGCGGCACCGGCGACCAGGGTGATGGCGCCGACCCGGCCGTCGGTCAGCGAGCCGCTGACGACGTGACCGCCCTTGGTGCGGAGCCGGGTGAACGAGGCATCGCGCTCGGCCGGCCAGCCGGGGAAGAAGCTCAGGGTCTCCGACTCGCCGCCGAGGAGCATCGAGTTGACCATCTCGATGTTGGCGACGGTCTCGATCCCGCCGCCGCTCTGCTCGTACGTGAGGTTGGAGGCGCGCCAGCGCTTGGCGGTCTGGATGCCGAACTTGGCCAGCAGGTCGGTGCCGTTCCACCCGGTCCGGGCGGCCATGACGAACGTCTTGGCGTAGCCGTTGGTGGAGTGGCCCCAGGAGTTCATGAGGCGCAGGGTGTCCTGGGCCCGCAGCACGTCCGCGTCCGCCGCACCGCGCTGGATGTTCTCGGCGGGGTGGACGACTCCTTCGAGGTTGATGGGCTGGTCGCCCACCACGAACGCGGAGTGCGCCGGGTCGATGGTCTCCGCGAGGGTGTAGACGGACGTGCCCGCGTACGTGCCGGTGGGAAGGTCCGAGACGGTGTCGAGGACGTGCTGCCGGTGGGCACGCACCGCGCGGTCGACGCCCAGCACCCGGGAGGTCTCGATGAGAGTGCGGTAAACGGTCCGGATGTATCCGAGGTCGAGGCCGGCGTTGAAGTCGTCCCAGCCCTCGTGGGAGCCGCTGTGCTCGACGACGTAACGGGACGCCGACGCGTCCCACGTCATGTAGTCGTCCCAGAACGCGGCCAGCTCCTCGAGCGCCGGGTACAACTCCTCGCGCAGGTAGGAGACTTCCCGGTAGTACTCCCAGCGCCAGATCGCGGGGATGACCGCGAAGCTCCCGTTGGACTTCTGGTCGACGAGCGCGTCCGGGTTCTTCTGTGGCGCGACGGGCGTGGCCGGGGGCGCGGACCGCCCGGTGTGCCGTCCCATGAACGTACGGCTGAAGCAGACGCCCCGGTAGCCGAGAGCGGCCGTTCTGGCGCGCTGGAAGGGCAGTTCGTCGAGGACCGTGCGGCTGTAGGCGCGCAGGAGCTCGGGCCGGTTGGTGGACCCGGCACCGTAGAACGGCGCTTCGAAGTTGTAGTTGAGGAAGTACATGTCTCCCCAGGAGTTGGTGTCACTGGTGACCCAGGGACCCCACAGACCCGGCGAGAGCTTCCCGGCCCGCACGCACGAGCCGAGCACGTATAGCGCGCCGTAGTAGTAGCGCTCGAGCTCCGCGTCTCCGCCGAGTGAGACGTACGAACGGAGCCAGTACGCCCTCCACCACGCGCGGTGGGCGTCGCGGAGCGCGCCGACCCGGTGGCCGTCCAGAGCGAGGGCCGCCTTCGCGGCCTGCCCGGCGAGCGTCGGGGCCGACGGGCCGCCCGCGCCCGGTCGGGCGTCGCCCCGCACCTCGGTGACGATCGTCACCGGTGAACCGGCCGTGAGGGTGAAGGTGCCCGTGGCGGCCTCCGCCCCGGCCGAGGCGGCCGAGAACGACCCCCCGAGCAGACGCACGGCCACGGCCTGTGTGGAACGCCAGTCCTCGGTGCCGCCGCCGCCCTCCCGGGTGAGGCACAGCACGGAACCGCCGGCGGCGACGGACGCGGTGGTCGGATAGCTGAGGCCGTGGCCGGGCGCGGAGTCGGTCGCCGTGAGGTCCAGCGTGAGCGTGGTGTCTGCCGCGCCGCGAGGCGTCGACGCCTCGGTCACGAGGGTGTTGCCCGTCTCGCTCAGCCAGGAGGTGAGGGTGACGGTCTGCCCGCCGAGCTGGACGACGGACCTGACCTCGGCGGTCCTGATGTCCTGGGTCACGCGGTACACGGAGCCGGGCGCCGGGGACGGGTCCGGGGAGGAGATCCGCAGCTGGGCGAGGGTGAGTACGGAGTCGCGGATCTCGTTCGCGTAGTCGATCCAGGTCCGGCCCATGTGTTCCATCCGGGCGAGGCGGAAGCTCTGCGCGTCGGCCGCGTGGTCCCCGACGACGACGCCCAGGTCCCCGTTGCCGAGCAGCGCGCCCTGAGTGAACCCCTTGGTGACGACGGCCGCGGGCGGCGCGGTGGCGACCCCCTGGATCGCGTCGAGGCGGGTCCGGAACGCCTCCCATTCGAAACCGTCCGCGGCCATGCCCGCGCGGCGGGTGTCCGCCGCGGCCGGTACGGGAAGCAGCGGAACGAGTGAGGCGGCGCCGAGCAGGCCGAGCGTGGTGCGGCGGCTGAGGAAAGAGCCGGTCATGCGGGACCTCCGGGACAAAGGGGCAGGAACGGTGGCCCCTCCGCGGACAGAGGGGCCACCGGGCGGAAAAGCCGTCAGGGACGGACGCTGAGCCGGTACGTGGCCTTCGCGTCGGGCAGTCCGGCCGTGCTGTGGGCCGTGACGGTGAAGGTGGACGCCGAGGGCCGGACCGGCGTCCCCGTGATGCCCCCGGTGTCCTCGTTCAGCCGGAGCCCGCGGGGCAGGGCGCCCCCGGTGAGTTCGAAGCGGACCGTGGCGGGGGTGTTCGTGGTCAGCCCGGTCTCGTAGAGCCGGTGCGTGGTGGCGGTCGGCAGCGGTGCCGTGCTCAGCCGGGGAGTCGGCTTGACGACGTCCTCGGCAGCGCCGACCGGGTGGCCGTCGGCGTCGAGTTCCTGGAGCGACCACTTCTCGCCCGGGGTGACCACCGCGAGGTGCCACTGGGTGGTCCGGTCCCTCAGGCGGGCTCGCTGCGCGTCGGTGAACGCACCGAGATTCCGGGCTGTTTCCCACTGCTTGACCGCGTCGAGCAGCTGCCGCCCGTGCGCGCCGCTGCTGGTGAGCCCGGCGACCGTCGCCTGGAATCCGGCACCGGCGTTGAGGCCCGCGCCCCTCGCGAGCACGCTCTCGACGCTCTGCAGACTCTCCGTGCCGGACAGCTTGATCCAGCCCAGCATCCCCGGCAGGAAGTTGTCCTGGTAGAAGGCATTGTTGAGGTAGACCTGGTCCATGCTGGTGACGCCCACTTCGCCCCAGCTCGCCCGAGTGAGCGCGTCCCAGGTGTTGGAGGTCATCCGGCTCGTCTCGGTGACGAAGCCGTCCTTGGCCGCGTTCTGCCGGTACGTGCCGTTGATCAGGCGGGCCTGGCCGTAGTTGCCCCAGCCGGACTCCGAGGCCGACTCCACCCCATCGTACGAATTGGCCATGATGCCGGTGGACTTCCAGGCGGCTGCCAGCCGGGTGGCGATCTCGTCGATGACGCCGCGCCCGCCGATGGCACCGTTGTAGCTGTTGACGACGAGCCGGGCGGCCCGGTCCCCGGTGGCGTGGGCGGTGGCGGCGGAACTCCACTGGGCCCGGTGCAGCCCTGTCACCTCCCACTCGGCTCCGACCTGCCGGGCCGCGTCGTATCCGATGAACTCGTCGCCGACGCGCAGGACGCGATTGCGTACCCCGGTGCCGAGCAGCGTGCCGGAGTCGAGGTAGAGGGTGGTGTCGTCGGCCGTCAGGGGCCGGGTCAGCGCGGCGCGGCCACCTGTCGCGAGCCGGTCGTCGGGCGGTGCCGCCGTGACGTACGGGTCGTTCGTGCTGATGAAGTCGGAGATGGTGTGCACCCCGAGCCGTACGCCGTTGGCCGCGGCGATGTCCACCGCTGCGGCGGCACCGGCGTCACTGCCGCCGAGTGTGGAGTCGAACTGGTAGTGGCCCGTCGACTGCCAAGGCCCGACCGAGTTGTCGAGGGAGTAGATGTAGTCGATGCCGGCGGCCTTCGCGAAGGCGGAACCCGCCGCGATGTTGCTGGTCTTCAGGTCGCGCAGCACGAGGAATGACTGGCTGCTCGCCTGGGCGGCCTTCTGCCACTGACCGTTCTGTGTCGGGTAGGGCAGCCCTTCCCCGGCCGCGATGTCCGACAGCACGGTCGGGGTCATCTCGGGGGTGGAGCCGAACAGCGCGACCTTGGAACCGGTGGTCCTGCCACTGGTCCCGGGCAGTGGCCCGACGGGAATCCGGTAGCCGCCGGTGTTCTGCCGCTCACGTTCCTTCGTGTAGTCGTACGTGAAGGAGCGCAGCACCGAGCCCCACGGGGTCCGGCCCGCGGCGCTCCATTCCTCGTGGGCGGCCACCTGGAGCTTTGAGGGGTTGTTCTCGACCTCGTTCTCCCACCCGTACTGCTGGTACTCCTGCGGCCAGGCGCCCTCCGTCCGGTCGGTGAGCGGCCGCAGCCCGATCGCGAAGTCCGCGTCGCGCACCACCCCGACGGTCTCGCCGACGGTCTCGGTGACGGAGGTGGCCAGCGGGCCCCAGAGCAGCGTCTGCACGTCCGTTCCGGGCCGGGCGTCCACGCGGACCGCCTCCAAGGTGACGTAACCGTCCTTGTCCGTCACCCGGACATCGACGCGGAAGCCCGCCTTCCGGCTGGTGAAGGTCAGGAGCCCGCCGTCCTTCCCGGAGCGCCGGACCCGGTCGGGCCGCTCCTGCCGGCCATCGACGACCAGGCTGACCAGGGAGGCGGCCTTCCCGGCCGCCAGGTGGTCCCGGCCGGTCCGAACGTCGCGGAGGGCGGTGACGGTCCCGGCGGAGTCCAGGCCGATGCGCAGGTATCCGGCCGCGATCTCCACCGCGGTGCGGGCGTCGCTGGAAGCCGTGGCGGACGCGGCACCGGGGCCCTCCGCACCGGTCGCCGGCACAGCGGCCGCGACGCTCAGGCTCAGTACGACGGCACCGGCCCCGACGGCGGTACCCCATATACGTGCACGCTGCATTCGCTGTCCCTTTCACGAGAAAGTACGGAGCGGAGGAGCTGGGAGCTGCGGGGAGCCGGGCTCAGAGCCGGACGACCTGGCCCGTCACACGGGCTCGCTCGGCGGCGAAGACCACGCGGTGGCTGTCGCGGCTCTCCCGGGCTCCGGTGAGCAGGAGATCCGGGCGCCCTTCGTGGTGGGCGCGGACGAAGGCGTCGACCAGGCCGGCGTCACCGCCGCCGTGTCCTTCGGCGCCCGAGGAGCCGCCGTTGTCCGTGTCGATCACGGTGCGTTCGTCGGTGGTGAAGTCGTAGATCTCGATGGTGCGTCCGTCACCCGTGAGCTGGCCGCGGGTGCCGAAGATCTTGGTGTGCCGGTTCTCCTGCGGGGTGAAGGCGGTGAGAGTGAAGGAGGCGGTGGCCCCTCCCTCGTACTGGAGGTTGACGACCTGGTGGTCCACCACGTCGTTGTCGCTGCGGTAGACGCAGCGCCCGTACGGGCCTTCGGCCATCGCCTTCTCGACCGACTCCTCGGTCATCTCCTCGGCGGCGATCCGGGTGAAGTACCGCTTGACCCCGCCTTCGCGCAGGCCGATCTGGTAGAGCTTGCGCGCCGAGTACGGGCAGTCCGGCTCGACCGCGCAGGACACGCACCGCTCCCCCGCCCCTTGCGGCGCGTTCTCGGCGCGGAAGTGCCGCAGCGAGCCGAAGGACGAGACCGCCTCGACGGGCCTGCCGACGATGTGACCGAGCCAGTCGATGTCGTGGCAGGACTTGGTGAGCAGGGCGAAGCTCGAGAGGTCTTCGCGCCGCCAGTTGCCGCGTACGAAGGAGTGCGCGAAGTGCCAGTAGCCGACCGGTTCGAGGTGCTGGACGCTTACGATGTCGCCGATGCGTCCCTGGTCGACGAGGGCCTTGACCTTCCTGCTGTACGGCGAGTACCGCATCACGTGGCACACCGTGACGGAGACGCCCGCCGCCTCGGCCGCCGCCGCGATGCGCGCGCACTCCTCGGCGTCGGTGGCCATCGGTTTCTCCAGCAGGATGTCGTACCCCCGGGCGGCGAACGCCTCGGCGGCCTCGACGTGCTGGGCGTCCTGGACCGCGATGACGACGGCGTCGGCGAGGCGCGGTGCGGCGGCCATCAGGCGCCAGTCGGTGTAGCGGTGCCCGGCGGGCACCCCGTGGCGGTCGGCGAGCTCGTCGCGCCGCGCGGTGCGCGGTTCGGCCACCGCGACGAGGGCGACGGGGGTGTCGCCCTCCGCGGCGAGATTCGCGTATCCGGTGCCCCGGGCGCCCGCACCTGCGAGGGCGAGCGTCAGCGGCCGGTCCAGTGGGCGGCCCTGGTGCGAGGAGAGGTTGCTGAAGACCTGGTCGGTCGCGTCCACATGCGTAACGGTCACGGTCATCCCTTGACGGCCCCACCGGTGAGGCCCTTGACGAAGTGCTTCTGCAGGACGATGTAGAAGAGCAGGACGGGCAGGGCGGCGAGGAACATCAGGCCGAACACCTGCCCGTAGTCCTGCTGGTGTTCGCCGATCGCCCGGTAGACGCCGACGGTGACGGTGGTGCCGCCGGCCGGGCCGAGGATGATCAGCGGGTTGAGGAAGTCGTTCCAGATCCAGACGCCGAGGAAGATCAGCACGCTGGCGGTCGCGGGCCGCAGCAGCGGGAAGACGACCTGCCAGAAGGTGCGCCAGCGGCCGGCGCCGTCGATGGCGGCGGACTCCTCCAGCTCCATCGGGATGGTGCGGATGAATCCGGAGAAGACGAAGACGCCGAAGGGAACGTAGTAGCCGACGTTGAAGGCGACGATCCCCTGGAGGGTGGCCATCATCCCGGTCAGCTGGAGCATGTCGGTGACCGGTACGAGGATCACCTGGGGCGGGATCATCAGCCCGGCCAGCAGCACGAGCATGGTGATCCGCGCGGTCCGGCTGCGGCTGCGGCACAGGTAGTGGCCGAGCATCGCGGACAGGACCGTGAGCACCATGATCGACAGGAAGGTGATCGTGACGCTGTTGATCAGGCCGTTCCAGAACAGCCGGTCGGGGCGGGACAGGGCGGCCGACAGGTTGTCGAGCGTCGGCGGCCAGGGCGGCGAGGCGGGCGAGTCGGTGATGTCCGCCCCGTGCTTGAAGACGTTGGCGAGGACGAGGTAGAGCGGGAGGAAGAAGACGGCGGTCACCGCGAGGGCGACCACGGGCCGTATCCAGGGTGCGCGTTCGCGTTGCTGCATCAGAAGTCCACCTCACGGCGCTGCAGGAAGCGCAGCACGACGCTGGAGACCACGGCGACGATCACCAGCATGATCAGGGCCATCGCGGACGCCTCACCGGTCCGGTTGGCGGTGAATCCGGTCTGGACGACGGAGAAGGCGAGCGTCGCGGTCGTCCCGGTCCCGGGACCTCCGTTGGTGAGCACCTGGATGTGGTCGTACGCCTTGAAGCCGGTGATCAGGAGCATCACGGTGTTGATGGTCAGGGCGGGCGCCAGCATCGGCCAGGTGACCTTGCGGAACCGCAGCCAGGGGCCGGCCCCGTCGATGGCGGCGGCCTCGTGCAGTTCCCCGGGCACGCCCTGGAGACCGGCCAGGTAGACGACCGCGCAGAAGCCGAGCATCTGCCAGCTGATGATGAAGCCGACCGTGTACAGCGCGAGACCGGGGTCGGAGAGCCAGCCGGGCGGGCTGTCGACGCCGAGCGAGCGCAGGACGGTGTTGACGAGCCCGTCGTCGGTGAGCATCGCCTGCCAGACGACGGAGACGACGACCGCGCTGAGGACGACGGGGACGAAGAAGACGCTGCGCAGCACCCGGTACAGCCGGCTGTCGCGGTCGAGCAGTACGGCGACGGCGAGGCCGCACACGTTGGGGACGATCACCACGATGAGGGTGAGGATCGTCGTGACCTTGAGCGCGGTGAGGAACTCCTCGTCGCCGAGCAGCCGGGTGTAGTTGTCGAGTCCGGTGAAGTGGGTCTCGGGCGCGAACTGGTTGGCGTTGGTGAAGCTGTAGCCCACGCTCAGCGCGATCGGGGCGAGCACGAAGCACGCGTAGACCAGGAGTCCGGGCGCGCCGAAGCCGAGGAAGTGCCGGACTCCGGGCCAGGGGCTGCGGCGCGGGCCGCGGCGGCGTGCCTCGGGCAGGCGGGTGCCGGTCACGGTGTCCGCGGTGCCGGCGCCCCGCCGGGCCTTCTCGGCCAGAGGCGCCGTCACCGGGTACCGGCCTTCGCCCAGTCGTCGTCGAGGGCCTTCGTGGCCTCGTCGGCGTCCTTCCGGCCGGCGATGATGTCCTGGGCCAGCGCGTACGTCTTCTCGACCATGCCCGGGAGCAGCGCGTCGTCACCGGTCTCGACGAGGAAGGCGTTGACGACCCCGCCCTTCTTCGCGGCCTCGTCGTACGCCTGGACGGTGGCGTTGTAGACGGGCCCCATGTCGGCGGGCGGGGTGTAGTCCTTCATGGCGATGATGGCGCCGTCGCTCTTGACCACGGCGTCCAGGTTGGCCTTGTCCTGCTGGAAGGCGAGCGCGAACTCCTTGGCCGCCTTCAGGTGCTTGGACTTCGCGGACACGGACATGCCGCCGCCGGTGTACGAGGGAACGGCCGGGGAGCCGTCGTCCGTCGGGAACGCGAAGACGCCGATGTCGTCCTTCATGGGGCTCTTGTCGGCTGCCGTGGCGAACCAGGTCCCCATCGGGTACATCGCGCCCTTGCCGGAGAGGAACGCCTTCTCGGTGTTGGCGTAGTCCCGCGAGAGCCCCGCCTTGTCGACGTACCCCTTCTCGACCAGGCCGGTGAACTTCTCGGTGGCGCCCTTGAAGTCCGCGTCGGCGAACTTCACCTTGCCCGCGCGGCGCTGCGCCATCCAGTCCGGCGTCTTCTTGTAGACGTCCGTGCCGACGAGGGCGGTCCACAGGTACGAGGAGGCGAAGGCGTCCTTGCCGCCACCGCCGACGACGAAGGGGGCGATGCCCTTCTTCTTGAGCTTCGCGGACGCGTCGAGCAGTTCCCGGTACGTCTTCGGCGGCCCGGCCACTCCGGCCTTCGCGAACAGCTTCTTGCTGTAGTAGACGAGCGGCGTGGGCTGGGTGTTGTAGGGCAGCTGGTAGATCTTCCCGCCGATGGGGTTGGAGTGCGGGAAGGTGAACGACGCCAGTTCCTCGTCCGTCCAGGGCGCCATCGCCCCGGCCTCCCCGAAGCCGACGGGGGAGACCGAGATCATCACGTCCGGGAACTGGCCGGAGGCCAGCAGCTGCTTCGCGTATCCCGTGCGGTCGGTGCTGGGCGCGACCAGCTTCCTCACCTTCAGTCCGGGGACCTTGGCCCGGGCCCGCGCGATGGCGTCGTCCCAGTACGCGGCGTCCAGGTTGGGGGTCTCGAAGGTCAGGAAGGTGATCGTCCTGTCGCCCTTCCCGCCCCCGCCCGAAGCGTCGGAACCGGCCGGGGAGCAGGCGACTGCCGTGGCACTCAGGGCGGTCACTGCCGCCGCCAGACGCGCGATGCGATTCACTGGGTTTCCTCAATCCGGGAGGGGGGCAACGCCGTTGATTATTTTTGGTACCTTCTCAAATAACATCGCGCTGATGGTGCAGCGCTCAGCTCCGTGGAGTCAAGGGGTCTACGCCAGATGAAAATCGCCGGGGGAGATTCGTCCCTGTTGCGCCGCCTCAACTCGGTGGCGGTGCTGCGTGTCCTGTACGAGGCGCCCAGCCTGACCCTGACCGAACTGGTGCGCTCTACCGCGGTCACCCGGGCCACCGTCGAGAACGCGCTCACCGGACTGGTCGGCCAGGGCTGGGTCGAGGAGGTCGCGCCACCCGCCGACGGCCGCCGCCAGGTGGGCCGCCCGGCCAGGCGCTACCGCTTCCGCACCGAGGCAGGCTGCGTCCTGGGCCTGGACATCGGCATGCACAAGGTCCTCGCCATGGTCACCGATCTGAAGGGCACCGCTCTCGCCGTCCGGCAGACGGCGGTCTCCCCCGCGCTCTCACCGGCCGACCGCATCGCCGCGGCCCGCGCGCTCGGTCATCGTGCGCTGCGCGGTGCGGGCCTGAAGGCGTCCGACCTCCGGGCGGTCGGG
Organism: Streptomyces sp. DT224; assembly: GCF_049844595.1. NCBI lineage: Bacteria > Bacillati > Actinomycetota > Actinomycetes > Kitasatosporales > Streptomycetaceae > Streptomyces > Streptomyces sp. DT224. Next base: position 71,618 of record NZ_JBNCLI010000009.1, on the reverse strand, counting down.
ATCGGCGCCACCGGAATCGTCGACGCCGAGGGCCGGGTCCGGCTGAGCTCGCTGCTTCCCGAGTGGACGGGCACCGATCTTCCCGGTGCGTTCGCCGAGGCGTTCGGCACCGAGGTCGTCGCCGGGAACGACACCAAGCTGGCCGCTCTCGGCGAGCACTGGCGCGGTGCCGCGACGGGGGTCCGTGACGTCCTCTACGTCCACGCGGGCCGGCACATCTCCGCGGGCGCCCTCATCGACGGCCGGGTGCACGCGGGCCGCAACGGCGCTTCCGCGGAGATCGGCAACCTTCCGGCCGCCCGCTGGCACACCGCCCCCACTCATCCCCGCGACTGGCTGGGCGAGGGCCGGGGCGACGCCGCGGACCTGTTCACGGCGGTCCGCGCCGGCGACCCGGGCGCCCTCGCGGTCCTGGAGCGTTACGCCGACGACCTGGTCCAGGGCCTCGCCGCGATGGTGCTGGCCCTGGACCCCGAACTGGTGGTCATCGGCGGCGGCGTCTCGCTCGCCGGGGACCTCCTGCTCGACCCGCTGCGCGACCGGCTCGACGGCCTGTGTCTGTTCCCCGTCGACGTGGTGGCCTCCGAACTCGGCGACCGCTCGGTCGCGACGGGGGCCGTGCGCCTGGCTCTCGATGCACTGGAGCGGCGGCTGTTCGAGGTGCCGGGCGGGGCGTGACGCCGACGCCTCGTACGTTTCAACCCCGCGCGGGTGTACGTGCCCCGGCCAACCCCGACAGCACCCCGTGCGTCTCCCGGTCCGCCGCCACGACCAGCCCGCCCGCGCCCCGGTCCACCGGCAGCCCGTCGATCCCCGTGACCACGCAGCCCGCCGCCTCGCACAGTGCGACGTTCACCGCGACGAGCATGTTGCCCACCGCATAGTTGAGCGTCCCGCACAGCGGGTCCACCAGCCACCGGCGCCCCGCCCCGGCCGCCCCCGTGGCCCCGCTCTCCTCACCCGTCACCGCGTCATCCGGCCGGACCGCACGCAGCACGCCGGGCACGGCGGCGGCCCCGGACCCGGCCACGCCTTCCGAAACGGCGAAGGCGCCGGCTGCGGTCTGAGACACACGCCGAACGGAGCGGCGGCACCCTTCACCAAGGGGTGCCGCCGCTCCGTCGTCACGGCTCAGTTCTTGCCGGCACCCAGGGAGATGGCCGAAAACTCGCACCAGGGATGTCTGGAAGTCACCCCCTCCAATGAGGGCCACCGCGAGTCGATGTGAACACCAGCTGATTCAAGCCTGAATCACTCCCGTCCCGCTGGTGACACCCATACGCGGAGAATCCCTGGGGGGACCTTGTCTTCCGCTACACCCGGCCGTTTCGGTCTCGCACGCGCGAAGCGCGCGAGACGGATCTCGGCCTGCACCGCACTCGTTCTTTCCGCCGGCATGCTGCTGGCGGCTCCGGCCTCGGCCGACGACGCCTCCAAGGGCTCCGGCGGCCCCGAGACGCCGGCCACCACGAAACCGCGCCTGGACCTGAACGGCAACGGCGACAACGACCTCATCTATCGAGGCGTGGACGGCGGCCTGTACGTCAAGGCGGGCCCGTACGCCCCGGACTACCCGTTCCGGATCCCCGCCACCGACCAGCAGGAGATGCACAAGGACATCATCGCGCTGGGCGACCTCAACGCCGACGGCCCGCCCGAGATCGCCACGCTGTCCGCGACCGGCACGCTCACGCTGTACCCGAGCGCGGGCGAGGAGAGGACCTCCCCCGCCACATGGTCCGGTGACGGCTGGCAGAAGTACAACAAGATCCTCTCCCCCGGCGACCTGACCGGTGACGGCCGCAACGACCTGCTCGCACGCACGCCCTCGGGCGACGTCTACCTCCACGCCTCCACCGGCGCCATCAAGGGCGAGCCCTTCGCGCCCGCGGTCAAGGTGGCCTCCGGCTGGGCGACGTACGACCAGATCGTCGGCCTCAACGACAGCAACGGTGACGGGTTCGGCGATGTCGTCACCCGCACCACGAGCGGCGACCTGTACTTCTTCGCGGGCACCGGCGACGCGGCGAAGCCCTTCAAGGCGCCCAACAAAATCGGCTACGGCTTCCAGATCTACAACCAGCTCGTGGGTGTCGACGACATCAACGGAGACGGCCACGGCGACCTCATGGGCCGCAAGCCGAACGGCGACACGTACATCTACCGGTCCACCGGTCAGGGCACCTTCCGCGCGCGTGTCACCGATGCCTTCGGCTGGCAGAAGGCCGCGCTGTTCGTCGGCCAGGGCGGCAACCCCGACTTCGGCAAGCACGAGGCCGTGGGCACCACCGACGACAACCGTTGGTGGTGGTACGACTCCAAGAACAACGGGCAGTTCTCCCCCCGCACGCTCCGCAATGTCGTCGAGACCGGGCCGATGAGGCGGCTCGTCTCCTCCCTCGACGCCGACGGCCGGCCCGAAGAACTCTGGGTCCAGGACGGCCGGCTGACCATCGGGGACCACTCCTTCGGCAGCGGCTGGGGCGTCTACGACGATCTCATCGGGCCGGGCGACCTGAGCGGTGACGGCAAGGGCGACCTGCTGGCCCGCGACGCCAAGGGCGACCTGTACCTGTATCCGGGCAACGGCCTCACCGCGTTCGGCGCCAAGATCAAGGTCGGCTACGGCTACGGCACGTACCGCCACATCGTCGGCGCCGGCGACCTCACCGATGACGGCAGGACCGATGTGGTGGCTGTCGCCAAGGACGGCACGCTGTACCTGTACGCGGGCACGGGCCAGGCGTCCGCGCCGCTGAAGGCGCGCGTGAAGATCGGCTCCGGCTTCGACATCTACAACAAGTTCGCCGCGCCCGGCGACATCAACGGGGACGGCAGGGCCGACCTGATCGGCGTCAACGGCTACGGCGACCTGTACCGCTACACGTCCACCGGGACCGGCACGATCAGCAAGCGCATACAGATCGGCTACGGCTTCAACATCTACAACGGCCTGTACTGATCACTACGCCGACCGAAGCGGCGGCCCCCTCGGGCGAGGGGTGCCGCCGCTTTGCTACGCCTCAAGCCGGAAAGCCGTCCGTGGGCAGCGTGACGTCGAAGGGCGCGGGAAGCGCGAGCGGCTTGCCGAACGGCACCGCGTCGGAGTGCTTGTACGTGCCGTGCTCGCCCGGCTCCGTGAACAGGGTGGCCATGGCGCCCCGGGTGTCGAACCGGTCGATCAGCAGGTACATCGGCACCCCGGCCCGGGCGTAGGCGCGGTACTTCTTCGTGCGGTCCTCGCGGGCGTTGCCCTTCGAGGTGATCTCCACGACGAGGAGGGCTTCGGAGGCGTCCATGGGGGTGCTGATGTCGGGGTCGGCGGCGTCGATCAGCTCGGACGGCATGACGACGAGATCGGGTACGTAGAGCTTGTCGAGGGGCGCGACATGCACGCCCAGCGTCTGGTAGACCCCCAACTCGTCGGGCAGGTTCGCATAGAGACGGCGCTGCACCCTTTCGGCGATCCCGTTGTGATGCGCGTGCGACGGCGGTACCAAGACGATCTGCACTTCGTCGATCTCGGCGCGCCACCCCTCGGGCACATCCAGTTCCTGCCAGGTGCGCAGGAAGTAGTCCCACTGACGGCCTTCAGGGTCCCGCTGGTGTTCGACCATCGCGGCGGTCATCGCGGGTCCCTTCTTCTGAAGCCTGTCCGAGGAGCGTAGATCGACGGTTCAGCGACGCGGGGGCCGCTTTCCTCCGCGTCCCACGTTCGTGTGAGCGACGCGCCGAGCGCCACTCACCGTTGCCCCTGAACCAACCCCAACAGCACCCCGTGCGTCTCCCGGTCCGCCGCCACGACCAGCCCGCCCGCGCCCTCGTCCACCGGCAGCCCGTCGATCCCCGTGACCACGCACCCCGCCGCCTCGCACAGCGCGATGCCCGCCGCGAAGTGGACGCTGTCCAGCCGGAGGCCGGGCCCGCCGTCGGTGACGTACGCCGCGCGGCGCCCCGCCGCCACCCACGCGACGGCCACCGTGCTGGAGACGACGCGCGGCCGGAACCCGGCGACGAACTCCGGCGCGGCCATGAGCTCCACCGCCCGGAAGCCCGGCGCGTGCGGGAACGGCGGGTCCAGGTTGACGTCCACCAGCCGGGAGCCGGCCGAGGGTATGAGCCGTTCGTCGCGGCCGTCCGCCCGCCGGACCCACGCGCCCGCCCCGTCCGTCCAGAAGACCTCGCCGCTGAACGGATCGGCCGAGGCCGCCGCCACGATGCCGGAGCAGGCGTCCCGGAGTGCGACGTTCACCGCGACGAGCATGTTGCCCACCGCGTAGTTGAGCGTCCCGCACAGCGGGTCCACCAGCCACCGGCGCCCCGCCCCGGCCGCCCCGATGTCCCCGCTCTCCTCGCCCGTCACCGCGTCATCCGGCCGGGCCGCGCGCAGCACACCGAGGACGGCCTCCTCCGCCGCGATGTCGGCGGCCGTGGCGAAGTCACCCCCGCCCTTCTCGTACCGCGCAAGCGACGCCCCGTACATCCCGCGTACGACGGCCGCACCCGCCGACGCGGCCCGAAGGGCCACTTGCGCATCGCTGCCCATGTCCGTGGTCACCATCTCCGCAGGCTGACTCCCGTCTCGCCGGGCCCCGTTCTCCTCCACCCACACCGCGATCTCGGCGGCCCCCCGGCGAACCGCCGCACCCCGGTCCCCGGCGAGCGCCGCGCAGGCCGCCGCGATGTCCGGCGCATCCGCGTCCGCGAACGCGTCGAGCACCCCCGTCTCCAGCCAGTCGGCCTGGCCTTCGTCGGCCCCGGCCACCGCGCGGGCAAGCGCCCGCACCGCCGCCACCGTCCCCACCTGCGCCAGGGCCTCCGCCGTCCGCCGGGTCACCGCCGTGTCCTCGGCGTCCAGCAGCAGCCCCACCAGCGCCTCCGCGACCTCCGGCACCTGCGCGAAGCCGGCGAGGTCCCGTCCGGCACGCGCACGCCGCTCCCATGAGGGAGACGACGCCGCGGCCGAGCCCGCCTCCCACGCGCTCACCGCGGCAACTGCCCTTCCCGGTTGATCTCCGTCACCCGCGCCCGCAGCACCGCCCCCGGCGACGCCTGCCGTACGGAGTCCGCCGGGCAGTCCCACGCCGGCCCGCCGCCCGGCGGCCGCAGCCGCACGTGCGGCCCGACGCGCCCCATCACCCGGCCGATCCGGCCGTCCCGCACATCCACGGCGAACGACCCCGGCTCCGGCGTACAAGCCTCCAGGCCGTCCCCACCCTTCATGAGGCCGCCGCCTTCTCCTCCAGCACCCTGCTGAGCTGCTGCGCCGCCGCGAGGTTGCAGCGCCCCAGGTCCACCAGGACCGCCGGGTCGTCGCCCGCACACGAGGCCAGGTCGATGCGCAGCGAGGGCAGCTTCACCCCGGCCCGCGCGAAGCGCTCCTTCAGCACCGCCACCAACTCCTCCGCCTCCCGAATCTTCGCCACTGCCGCCCTGCGCCGTTCCGTAGTCGTCATGATCCATTCCTTCCACACTGAGTAACGACGATGCATACCCAGAGTGGTGATTCTCTCGCTAGCCTGGAAGAGGTGCAGGCCCAACAAGCGCACGTGTGTAACAGGGAGTTGTCATGCCAGGTCCCAGAAAACTGGACCCCTCCTCATCCCCCCGGGCCCTCCTGGGGGCGGAACTCCGCCATCGAAGGGAACGCGCGAGCCTCTCCCAAGTCGATCTGGGGGAACTGCTGTACGTCAGCGGCTCCTTCATCGGCCAGCTGGAGAACGGCTCCCGCCGCATGCAAATGGACCAGGCGATCAAGCTTGACGACATCCTGAACGCGGAGGGCTTCTTCAAGCGCAACTGTGCGGCCTTGGAGAAGTCGAAGTACCCGGATCACTTCGCGGAGGCGGCGGAAGCGGAGGCTCGCGCGACGGAGATCAAGGAGTACGCGCCGCAGCTCATCCCAGGCTTGTTGCAGACGGAGGCGTACGCACGGGCGGTGTTCAGGGAGTACCAGCCCACGGCGGTCGACAGTGTGATCGAAGAACTGGTGGCCGCCCGTCTGGAGCGGGCACACCTCCTCGCGGATCCAACACTGCCGATGTTGTGGGTCGTGTTGGACGAAGCAGTGTTACGTCGGCAGGTAGGCGGGCCGGAGTGCATGGCGGGGGCGCTCCGCCACATCGCGGCATTGCTCCGCCAGCGCCGAGTCATCGTGCAGGTGCTGCCGTTCACCGCAGGCGGCCACGCCGCGATGGGCGGCGGCCTGAAGCTCATGCGGTTCTCCGACGCGCCCCCGCTCGCCTACCTGGACGGCCTCGGATCGGGTCAACTCCTGGACGATCCAGGAACAGTGAGCGGGTACGAACTGACCTACGATCTGGTCGTGGCCAGCGCGCTCTCACCGGCAGCGTCCCTGGCGTTGATCGAGTCGGTGGCGGAGGATTACGAGCATGAAGCGCAGCAGTTCTAACTACGACCTTTCAACGGCCACTTGGCAGAAGTCGAGCTACAGCGGCGCCAGCGGTGGCGATTGCGTAGAGGTCGCCACCTGGCGCAAGTCCACGTACAGCGATGGAAGCGGCGGCAACTGCCTCGAAGTCCTCGACGGCATCCCCGACGTCGTCCCCGTCCGCGACTCCAAGGTGACCGACGGCCAGGCGGTCGTCTTCGCGACGACCGCCTGGCAGCAGTTCGTCACCGACCTCAAGCGGGGCTGACCCGCCACGTCACCCGGTCGAGCCCCGGGAAGGCCCCGGGGCTCGACCGCCGGTCAACGGGCGCCCCGGATCCTCACCCAACCGTGAGACTGTCCGGGGTCAGGCTGCGGCGAGAACCGCCTGGATGAAAGAGGTTGGTGGCACATAGCCGTGTGCCTCGACGTAGTGAGCGATCAGTTCCGGTGCAGCGTAGGCGACATCCCCACCCATCACCCATATCTCGGCGGTCCCCTGCGGGCCACTGGCGCGACTGCCGAATATCCGCGAAGCGCAGAACGGGCAGGAGTGAAAGCCGCGAGTTTGCTGAGCACGGTGCGTGCGGCTCATGCGGCTCAGCACTGCAGCCAGCCCGGAGGGAGCATCGCCCTGCTCGTACGGCCGGCCGCGCTCAAGCCAGCCCACGTTGATCAAAGGGACACCGTGCCAGAGGCCCGTCGCATCTCCTGCCCAGTTGTCCCTGTCATACGTGTATGGCGTCAAGTCCTCGTAGTACGTCACTCGCAGTGTCTACCAGGTGGACGCGGCCGCAGAGAGACCCCGCTGTGCTGCCGAAGGAACCACGAAACGCCGGTCAGGGCCCCTGAAACCCCCGCGCCGCTCACCACCGCCACACCCTCCGTGGGGCGCACTCGCCCCGGGCAGCGACCCGGACCGCTCACTGGCCGATGCCATCCAGTTCGGCCAGGTCCTCGTCGGAGAGGGAGAGTCCGGCGCCCGCGATGTTCTCGCGCAGGTGGGCGGTGGACGACGTGCCGGGGATGAGCAGGATGTTCGGCGAGCGTTGCAGCAGCCAGGCCAGCGCGACCGACATCGGCGTCGTCCCCAGCCGGCTCGCGACCTTCGAGAGGGCCTCGGACTGGAGCGGGGTGAAGCCTCCCAGGGGGAAGAACGGCACGTACGCGATGCCATCGGCGGCGAGGCGGTCCACCAGCTCGTCGTCATGGCGGTGGGCGAGGTTGTACATGTTCTGCACGCACACGATCGGGGCGATGCCGCGTGCCTCGGCGACCTGGTCCGGCGTGGCGTTGCTGACGCCGAGGTGTCGGATCAGGCCCTCCCGCTGGAGGTCGGCAAGCGTCTCGAACGCTTCGGCGATCGAGCCGGGCTGGGGGCCCTGGGCATCCCCCATGCGCATGTTGACCAGGTCGAGGGCCTCGACGCCGAGGGATTCGAGGTTCTCGTGGACCTGCGTGCGCAGGTCCTCGGGGCGCCGGGCCGTGGGCCAGCCGCCCTCCGCGTCGCGGGTCGCGCCCACCTTGGTGGCGATGAACAGCGACTCCGGGTACGGGTGCAGCGCTTCGCGGATCAGCTCATTCGTGATGCGTGGCCCGTAGGCGTCGCTGGTGTCGATGTGGGTGATCCCGAGGCCGACCGCCTCGCGCAGGACGGCCAGGGCGCCGTCGTGGTCGGCGGGCGGGCCCATGACCCACGGGCCGGCGAGCTGCATCGCGCCGTATCCGAACCGGGTGACGGCCGAGTCACCCAGCGTCCAGAATCCGCCCGGAAGAGATGCTGTGGAGGGCGTGTTCATCACAGTGCCTTTCGCGTCTTGCCAGGGGTGGTGTCTCCCACCCCCCGTATCAGTGTTGGGGAGTTACTCCCTTACGGGAAGTAGGCACCTTGAAGTGTGTAACCATCCCGGAGAGTGAGAGGCGACCTCAGTGACGACGACGAAGGCCGACAAGAAGGCGCAGGCCAAGGCGGAGTACAACGCGTTCCTGGCGGTATGCCCCAGCCGTCAGCTACTCGACCGGATCTCGAACAAGTGGGTCGTCCTGATCCTGTGCGCGCTGGGCGGTGACGACGCGTCCGAACAGTCCGGCGCGTCGCACGGCCCGCAGGCGATGCGCTACTCGGAGCTCGCCCGGCTCCTGGCCGGTGTCAGCCAGAAGATGCTGACCCAGACCCTGCGCGCCCTCGAACGCGACGGGGTGCTCTCCCGGACGGTGACGCCGACGGTGCCCGTCACCGTCACCTACGAGCTGACGGACCTCGGTCTCTCGCTCCACCACCTGACACGCGGGCTCCGTCAGTGGGCGCAGACCCACATGGACCAGGTCCTCGCCAGCCGCGAGTCGCACGACGCACGACCTCGCTAGGGCGCGTATCGAGCTCGCAGTGCCGCGCCCTCATCTCGGCTGTGGAGAAAGTGCGTTGACGTTTCTCGGGCGGTGGTCAATCATCGCTGCTCATGCTTCAAGACGAGATTTGGGACGACCGGGCCGCTCAGAGCTATGACACCCCTGGGACCGGCATGTTCGCATCGGAGGTGCTGGGGCCGACGGTGGACCGCCTGGCGGAGCTCGCTGGGGACGGGCGGGCGCTGGAGTTCGCCATCGGGACCGGGCGGGTGGCACTGCCGCTCGCGGAGCGCGGCGTCCCGGTCAGTGGCATCGAGCTGTCGAAGCCGATGGTCGATCAGCTCCGCACCAAAGCGGACGAGGCCGCCATTCCGGTCGTCATCGGCGACATGGCCGCTGCGCGAGTCCCGGGCGAGTTCCAGCTCGTCTACCTCGTCTACAACGGCATCTCGGTCCTGCTCACGCAGGCTGAGCAGGTTGCCTGTTTCCGAAACGCCGCACACCACCTCGCGCCGGGTGGGCGGTTCGTCATCGAGCTGTGGGTCCCCGAGCTTCGCAAGTTGCCGCCAGGTCAGCAGGGCGTGGTCTTTGGGTCGGCGCCGGGCTATATCGGGCTCGACACCTATGATGTCCTGCGCCAGCAGGTCGTCTCGCACCACTTCGGGTTCGACGCCGAAGGTGGCCGCGAGGCCAGCCTGTTTCGCAGCCCGCACCGATACATCTGGCCGGCTGAACTCGACCTGATGGCCGAGCTGGCCGGAATGACGCTGGAGTCCAGGCACGCGGACTGGACGGGAGCGGAATTCACCGCGGAGTCGCGCTCCCACGTGTCCGTCTACAGGACGGCCGGCCCGCTCTGACCTGGCAAGTCTCCGACACCAGCGGCTCGTGACGGTCAGGTCACCCGCATGCATCGAGCCGCGTTCACTGGTTGGTACGGGGGTGTTCTGTCCCGGGAGGCCAGGTGTGCCGCAGGGGCCGGGGTGGATGGTCGCTGCGGGACCACACGGTGGTCAGCGGGGCTGATAGTTGAGAGTTCCGGCCTCCCGTACTCCCGCCACCTGGTGGTCCTCGCGGACCGGCGGGCGCCGCCACACGTGAGGCCACACGTTCGCCCCGGGGCTCAAGCCGCGAGTTTCGAGCGCTCTTTGAATGGATTGGTTGGGTGGGCCTGTACCCACCCACCCGCCCCCGTTACCCGCAGGGGTTCACTTTTCGCGATCGAGTTGCGACGGACGGTAGGCACGTTCTAGCTTCAGCGAGGACATAGACCACAAGACGGCCCCCGCCGGTGTTGGCACACCGCCAGGGGCCTGACCACCTCGATCGAAGGCTGACGGAGACGATCAGATGGCTGACGACCAGTCTAGTAGCGCACCCCTCCCCGACCACCCGATGGCGAACCCCGGTTACGGCAAACGTTCCGCCCCGGACCAACGCCCCCGTACGGGTGAGGACTTCACGCACCTCGATCCCCGTGACGCGGCCATCGCGGCGTACATCGACGGGCTGTGCGACGGCGCCGACATCTCCGTGAAGGCGCTGGCCAAGACGCTTCCGTACGGGCAGTGCGCGATCCGGACATCACTGAACCGGCTTCAGGAGGCGGGGCACCTGCGCCGGGGCAGCGAGTGCGTGGCGAGCGGGGTGAACCTGCTGTGGGTCACCCGGACGTTCTTTTCCCGCACCGCGCGCGACGACACCTGGTGGGCGGGCTTCAGCCGGGGCGACGTACCCAAGGAGGCCCGGCGGGAAACGCGTTCCAGGGCGTTCATCCTGCTGGCGGCGCTGGGCCGCACGGCCCCCGCCCTGTCGCTGTCGCACAGGGACTGCGTGGCACTGGAACCGCAGGCGTCGGAGTGGCTGCGGAGGGGGGCCACGGAGACCGAGTTCCTCCGGGCCCTCACCACCGGCCTCCCGCACCCGGTCCACCACCCGGCGGCCTTCGTGGCCAAGCGCCTCCAGACGAAGCTGCCCCCGGCCCGTGAGCCCCACCCGGTCCTGCGGACTCTGGAATGCAGCGAGTGCCGGGCCCCCGGCACCGCCGACGCGCTCCCCGGCGGCAAGTGCCGCGCGTGCGCGGGCAGACCCGCCCGCCCGACCCCGGCCCTCCCCGCCCAGCAGGTCCGCGCCAAGGCCCGGGCCGTACGGGCGGGCCTGATCCCCAAGTCGGACCGCCCCACACGCTGACCGGTCAGGCGGACCCCCGGAACTCCACCAGGAGCAGCGCCGAGTCGTCGTCGGGCGGGCCGCCGGAGAACGCGGCGACGTCCGCGCGTACGCGGCGGAGCGCCTCGCCGGGCTCACCGGCCGCCAGCAGCGGGGCGACGCGCTCGCGGACGGGGTAGAAGCGTCCTTCGTCGTCGCGGGCCTCGCTCAGGCCGTCGGTGTAGAAGAACAGCCTGTCGCCGACGTGCAGGGTGGCGCGGGCGACGCTGTCCCGGAGGTCGGCCGGGCCCGCCAGGGCCGCGAGCCCGAACGGCGGGACGGTTTCGCCCGACTCGACGGACGCGGCCTCGCCGTCGCGCGGGAGGAGGAGGGGCGGGGGATGGCCGTGGTTGAGGACAAGCAGACCGCCGTCCTGCCCGATCTGCGCGAGAACGCTGGTCACGAAGCGCTGACCGTCCGTCCTGCGCTCCAGGGCCGCTTCGATGCGACGGCCGACGTCGGCCAGTTGCCCGGCTCCGGGGGCGGCCTCCCGGAAGGCGGTGAGGACGACCGAGGCGCAGCGGACGGTTTCGAGGCCCTTGCCCTGGACGTCCCCGACGACCAGACGCACGCCGTCGGGGCACGACTCCACGTCGTACAGATCCCCTCCGATGCGGGTGGCGCGGCCGGCGGAGACGTACGAGGTGCCCAGCCGGACCGGCCCGAGCTCCGGGGGGACCGGGGTGAGGAGCACGTCCTCCAGCGTGCGCGCCACATCCCCGACGTCGATCAGCCGCCGTTCCACCTTCCGGCGCACCCCGGCCGCGTAGGCGGAGGCGAGGGTGACGTACACGATGGCCGCGAGGGCGACCCACATGCGCAGATTCCCGAAGCGATCGGCCTTCCACGCGAAGAGCAGGCACAGGGCGAGAGCGACGCCCCCCATCGCGGCGACGTTCCGCACGGTCCCGCGCGCGGAGGCGAGCGCGGGCCCGGCCGCGTACACGGGCAGCAGGTTGTACTCGGGCCCGGTCAGCGCGTCCACGACCGCGGTCCCGAGCATGATCCCCACCGGCAGAGCATCGGGCGAGCCGACGACCCGCCTCCAGCGCCTTCCCACGACCCACCTCCGCGCCACTCGACCCATCCCAGAATGTCACGAAGGGCATGAATCGGACTTCCGGGCAGCGGGCGCGTCCGGACGAGCCACGCCCGGGGGTCCACGGGGCGACTCCGCAGCGATCACCCACGACGACGAGGCATCCGAAGCGATATCGCGCAACCAGAGAAGGCGATATCATTTCGTCAGGGTCGCGAGCAAGGAGCACGAACATGGCCAGGACCGTCATCGATCTCGACGAAGCCATGGTCGTCGAGGCCATGCGCATATTCGGCACCAAGACCAAGGCTCAGGCGGTGCGACTCGCCATGGAGGACGCGGTCAAGCGCCACCTGCGCCAGGAAGGCTTCGACGCCATGGACGCGGGCGAGTTCGACTTCAGCGAGATCGTCGAGAACACCGGCCCCCGCGACACCGACGGAAGCCTCAAGCGCGGCGGCCGAGCCGCCTGATGCAGGACCGCTACCTGATCGACAAGTCCGCGCTGGCACGGTGGACGAAACCCGCCGTCAAGCAGGTGCTCAAGCCGCTGCACGAGCGGTACCTGCTGGCCGTCTGCCGGCCCACCGAGTACGAGATGGTCCACTCCGCCCGGGACGGCTCCGAGGCGACCCGGATCAGCACCTGGTTGCACGCCTTCGACTACCTGCACGTGACGGACGACGCCTTCGCCCGCGCCCTGGAAGTCCAGCGCCACGCCCTCCACGCCGGCTTCCACCGCGCGCTGTCGCTGCCCGATCTGCTGATCGCCGCGACGGCGGAGCTGAACCGGCTCACGGTCCTGCACTACGACGGCGACTTCGACATGATCGCCTCCCTCACCGGCCAGCCCGCCGAATGGGTCGTCCCCCCGGGCAGCGCCGACCGGTGAGCCGGGATTTCTGAGCCGGGACTCCCGATCCCCTACGCCGGACGCACCTCCGCGAACACCCCCCGCACCTCCGCGTCCTCCGGCGTGCGCCAGGGGCCGGAGATGTGCCCCGTCGTGCCCTCCGGGGCGTCCGCGGCGGCGTGCAGAACGCGATTCACGTGGAGGGTGATGCCCGGGACGGGCAGGTCCGTGCCCTCCGGGGTGTCCGTCGCCCCGGAGGCCGCCGGGCCGAGGGGGGCGCCCGTGCGGGCGTGCGTGATCGTCGGGTCCGGGGTGTCGCTGACGCTCTGGGCCTGGGGTTCCACGCGGCCGTCCAGCAGGGCGAGCAGCTGCGCCACCAGGACCGGGTCCTGGCAGCCGTCGTACACCCAGCGCTTCCCGAGCACACCGTGCGCGGTCATGCCGATGAGCGCGTCCTCCGCGCCTTCGAGTGCGGCGCCCCGGTAGGTGAGCGGCACGAAGTACGGCACCGGCCCGGCGCCCGAGGTGTCGGTGACCACCATGAACTCGATGCCCACCTCACCCTGCGGGTCGTCCAGGCGGAAGCCGCCGGACTTGACAAGGGACGGGCTCGTGGAGCCCGCGTACCAGGGGCGGGTCGGAAGCCAGGCGGTGAGCAGTTCGAGCTTGGTCGGCGACAGGGTGGTGCGGTGGATGACGGCCATGCCGGAGGTCTCCCGTGGGTCGCGTGAACAGCTGGTTTCCCTGCGCGCAGGGGCCGTTGTCGGACCCGCGCGCTACGTTGAGCCTATGACTTCCGGGAGCGACGCCACCGTGCGTATCAGGCCGCAGCAGTTCCACGAGACCGCCGGCCTGGAGGACTGGCGCGTCGTCGGCGAGGGCGCGTGCGCGTACTGGCGCACCGGCGGCTCGTTCGCGGCCGGTACGCGCTTCGTCCAGGCCATCGGCGAGCTGCCGGACCTCGGCGACGACCACCCGGACATCGACGTGCGGCGGGACGGCGTGACGGTACGGCTCATCACCCTCACCGACGAGTACTTCGGCATGACCGCTCGTCATGTCGAGTTGGCCCGGGCGATATCGGAGGCGGCCCGCACCCTCGGCCTCACCCCGGACCCGTCCTTCATCCAGACCGTGCAGGTCACCGTCGACGCGCTCGACGGCCCCGCCGTGGTCGCGTTCTGGCGCGCCCTGCTCGGCTACGAGCACCGCGCCGGCAGCCCCGAGGACCTGGCCGACCCGCGCCGGCGCGGCGCCCCCTTCTACTTCCAGCGGATGGACGCCCCGCGCCCCCAGCGCAACCGCGTCCACGTCGACGTGTGGGTGCCGTACGACCAGGCCGAGGCCCGGATCGCCGCGGCCCTGGCCGCCGGGGGCCGCCTGCTGAACGACGCGGACGCCCCGCACAACTGGGTCCTCGCCGACCCCGAGGGCAACGAGGCGTGCATAGGGGTGGCCGGCCCGCCCGGACCGGCCACCGACTGAGCCGACTGCGTTTTTTACGACTCCGACCAGGCACCCGGCGCCGGGGGCGGGACCACCGCCGGGCGGTCGTCGCAGGTGATCGTGCGGGGCAGCAGCCACGGTGCGAGCCAGCCGCCGTCGTTGCCGCCCAGGTCCGTCAGGCCGAACTCCGAACCGGTCGCCGGGAAGTTGAACGAGCCGCAGTTGTTGACGCCCACCGCGCCCACGTTGCGCGCGTCCACGTTCTCGAAGGTGGCCCCGCCCGCCGCGCGGGCGCTCAGCACCGAGGTGCCCGTGCCGTCGACCCGGATGTCCTTGAAGTGGATGTTCTCGATGGCGTACCGGTCCTTCACCGCCCAGTCGGAGACCAGCATGATCGCGTTGTACGTGCTGTCCAGGAAGTCGTTGCCGGTCACCCGGATGTCCGCGCCGTCGATGCTCCGGTCCAGGGCGTAGACCCACAGCGCGCCGAGCCCGATCTTCCAGTTGAGCTCGAACGTGCCCGCGCGGACGGTGGTGTTGCGGGCGAGGTCCACCTTCCCGGCGAAGGGCTCGGCGCCGAAGCGGGAGCCGAGGTGCAGCGCGCTGCCCTCGCGGACCGGGTCGGCGACGAGGTTGTCGGAGACGGTGATGTCGCTGCCGCCGTAGATCGCGATGCCGTTGGCGAGGACCGGGGTCTGCACGGTGTTGTGGTCGAAGGTGTTGCGGGCGTTCGTGGTCCTCTCGGCCCACATGGCGAGGCCGTCGTCGCCCGAGTTGCGCACGAAGGTGTTCGTGACGCGTGAATCGGTCACGCCGGTGTGGAAGTTGATGGCGTCCGCGATCTGGTCCACGATCACGGTGTCGGAGACCTTCAGATTCCGCATCGGGCCGTCGAACCACATGCCGACCTTGGTGTGGCTGATGTGCAGGCCCTTGATGGTCGAATCGCTCATCGCGCCGCCGATCGCGTTGACCTGGTCGGTGTCGATGCGCTCGCGCACGTCGCCCTCGATGGCGAAGCCGGACAGATGCACGTCGCGGCTGCCGCCCTCGGCCGCCGGCTTCCCGTAGAAGCCGACGCCGGTGTGCGTGGACCCGTCGGCGGCGGGCTCGGCGAGCGCGACCTCACGGCCCTTGATCTTCGTGTACCAGCTGCCCGCGCCGGTGATCGTGACGTCGTCCACGAGGATGTGCCGGTCCACCCGGTACGTCCCCGGCGGGATGTACACCTTCAGCTGGGCGCGCCGGGCGAACGCGATCGCCCTCTCGATCGCCCCCGCCGCGTCCCGCCGCCCGGTCGGGTCGGCCCCGAAAGCGAGGACGTTGGCGGCGAGCGGTTCGACGTGCGGCAGCCCGACCCGCTCGGAGTCCAGCAGGTCGATCGCCGTCCACGCGGCCCGGCTCCCGGCCGGCACGGTCAGCCGTACGGTGTCGCCCGCGCGGTACGTACGGCCGAGCAGGAGGCGCTGCTCGTCGTAGAAGTGGCTGGGCCGGAACGGCTTGTCCACGACCGGGGCGGGCGTCGTGTCGGCGGGGACACAGCCGCACTCGGTGATCCACCAGTCGGGGTGGAGGAGCCCGGCCCCCGGGTCGTTGGAGAACGGGTACTGGTTGTACAGCCAGGAGTACCGCGAGGTCAGCGTCATCGTGGACCGCTTGTGGCCGTTCACCGAGACGTCGAGCGGCGCCGTGATCCCGCCGCCGCCCGGCGCGTCCGGGATGCTGTAGCGCACGGTGACGGCATTGGCCGCCGCGGGCAGCGTGAACTCCACGTGCTGCCCGGGCGCCAGCTTCACCGCCCTGCGGCCCGACGCCTCGGACGGCAGCGTGTACGCGTCCCGGTCAGGGCCGATCACCGTCCCGTCGGTCACCGCGTTCTCGGCCTCCTGCTCCGCGAACGCCACCTTCGCGCCGCGCCCCCGCACCAGCGCGGGATCGAGGGCGGCGCGCGTGACGACCGGGGCCGGAGCGGCGGCGGGCCGGGGCCCGGCGAGCGCGGGCGCCCCGGCCAGCACCCCGAACCCGACGGCGAGCGCGGTCACCGAGGCGACCGCGGACGCGTACAGCCCGGCCCGGCGCGGTCTTCGCACCGCCGCCGCGACCGCGGCGATCTTCCGTGACATCGCATACCCGTTTCTCTGAGTCCTGGGTGCCAACGGCCGTGCGCGCGTGGGGAATCGCCGCCGTCATGGGTGAGGCGACAGTAGGGCGGGCGCCTGCCCGCACACAAGCTCCGTGCGCGAATTTTCCGCGTGAGTGCAGCACAGATACATAGCCAGATCGATTTTTTGCGTACAGAGCGCAAGGTTTGCGGGGTGCCTCCAGTCCCTCGTTCGGACTGAGTCCGATCACTGGTCTCACGGCCTACTGGCCGGTATACAGACGTGGTTGGGTCCGCCGGGCACGAGCCGCCGAGCGGCCGGGCGCGCCTTCTGACGCCCTGTGCGCCCCGGTCACCGCTGCCCGTCCGCGGACTGTCGGAATTTCTGGGGAGGGCATGATGATCCACCGCACGCGTCCGGGCAGGGCCGTATCCAAGCGACGCACCGCCGTCGCGCTGGCCGCGCTGAGCAGCTGCGCGCTCACGGCCGGCTTCACCGGCACGGCATCAGCCGCGACGGGGGGCGCGCACGGAACACCCCGCTCCTCCTACGTGGCGCTGGGCGACTCCTACACCTCCGGGCCCCTGATACCCACGCAGGTCGACGCCAACTGCGCCCGGTCCGACCACAACTACCCGTCCATCACCGCGCGCGAGCGCCATGTCGCCTCGTTCACCGACGTGAGCTGCGGCGGCGCGACGACCGCCGAGATGTGGCAGGCCCAAGGCACCAACGGACCCCAGCTGGACGCGGTGAAACGCGACACCGACCTCGTGACCCTGCAGATCGGCGGCAACGACGTCGGCTTCGGCTCCATCATCGGCACCTGCGCCGCCCTCAGCGCCAAGGACCTCACCGGCAATCCCTGTCAGCAGTACTACGGGGCCACGGGACACGACCAGTTGACGCTGAAAATCCTCCAGACGGCGCCCAAGGTCGCGCGCGTACTGCGGGAAGTGCACCGCAAGGCCCCCCACGCGCGCGTGGTCGTCGTCGGCTACCCGGACCTCCTCCCCGAGGACGGCACCGGCTGCTACCCCCAGGTCCCGTTCGCCGCGAAGGACTTCCCCTACCTGCGGGACACGGAGAAGCGCCTCAACCTGATGCTGCGGGCGGTGGCGCTGCTGAACCGCGCCGACTACGTGGACACATACGGCCCGACGGTGGGCCACGACATGTGCAAGGCGCCCGCCGACCGGTGGATCGAACCGCTGAGCCCCGCGGCGCCCGCCGCCCCGGCCCACCCCAACGCGAAGGGCGAGGAGGTCATGGCCCAGGCGCTCCTGAAGACGCTGGGCCGGGGCGCCGGGCACCACTGATCCATCCGGCGGACGGGCGGCGCATGAACCCTGAGGTGCGGGGCGCGGATCACCCACGCAGGGCGGAGCCCACGTCAGCACCCGCCTGCACAGGCGACACGAAGGTCCCGGCGGCTGCGTCCGGCGGGACCTTCGGCTTCCTTCGGCCTCATCGGGCTCGTCCCCGGCGCAGGTGAGCCACTGCTCGTGCCGGAGCGCTCAGCTCTCCTCCGACTGCCGGCCGCGCCAGTCCTTGTAGCAGATGGCCAGGGACGTCTGCGCGTACGAGGGAAGTCCGTCGCCGAACTTCCGGAGCTTTCCGTACACGTTCTTCACATCCCCCTCGGTGGAGAAGTGGCCGAACTCAATGGCCATCACCAGTACGTCCTCGACGGTCATGACCTCCAGGTCCCGATCGGCCGCAAGGGCTTGGCCGCCCTGATCGTCGATGGCGACGAGCACTTCGTGCCCCCGGCGGGGTTGCTTTACTCGTGCTTCGCCAGACCGCGGGCGACCAGCCGGGACACGTTGGCTCGCCTGGGAGTCGGGGGATCGGGGACGATGCCGGCTTCCGTGAGTCGGGCCTCGGCTTCTTCCGGCTTGCATCCTTCCAGCATGGCCAGAGCCCGCACCCCCAAGAGGTTCTGCCGATAGGCATCAACGGCCCGTTCGAGAATGCGCCTGGGAGCTCGTACGGCTTGGGCGGCGTCCTTCTCCTGCTCATACGCCGGGCCCCAGCCATAACGGTGCGCCAACTGCGCGCCGGTCGGGCCCCGCAGGCCGTTCTTCTCGTCGGTCGTGACGAGCGACATCTCCTCCAGCTGAATGAGGATGACGGGAAAGCTGACGCGGAAGTGGCGGGCCAGGAGCGCGGCCGTACGCTCGTCCATCCGGCCACCCTCCGGAAACCTCTCGGCGGACAGCCACGACCTGATGCCTTCCCTCGGCGCCAAGAGGTTGCGGGCAAAGGCGTCACAGCGTCTCTCGCCCGGGGTTCTTCCGTCGTTCAGCGCATGAACCTGGGCACCGTCATTCCACAACAAGTGCCCGAGTTCGTGAGCGAAACTGAATCGCTGCCGTTCAGGCACGTCACATGCGCGGACAGCGATGAGCGTCGTATCGCGAGCAGGATCGGTGGCGGTGAATCCTTCGGCGCCCTTCGGCAGCCTCAGTACCGCTGTGTCCACACCGGTGAGCTGCTCAATCAGTTCATCCACATCGGCGATGGGGGCGCAGCCCAGATGAAGAGCTGCCCGGACCCGTTCAGCCAGCTCGCCGGCCTGCTCCTCCCCCGGAAGCTGCTCGTCCGGGATCTGCAGACTCCCCTGCGGCTTTCGCCGCTGCGTAGTGTTCGTCCCCAGCTTGTCCAGACGGGCATCCAATTCCAGCACTTCGAGGGTGCGCCGAAGCGCCTCCTCACGTTCCGCGACCGTCACCTCGTCGGTTCTGGCCGCGATCTGGACCCTCTCGCGTACCGGGTCGCCACTGGTGAGCAGCCGTACCGGGATGTCCAGCGCGACGGCGAGGCGGTCCAACTCCGCGAGCGTCACGTTGGCGCGCGCGCCGGTCTCGATACGGGTCAAGGTCGGTTGGGAGAGCTCGGCGCGTCGCGCGAGGTCACGCTGATTGAGCCCAGCGCGCTCACGTTCGCGGCGGATCCGCTCCCCCACACGTACGAGATCCACGAAGCACCTCCTTGTTGAATCTATTTTACTGGCCTGATTCACGAGGGCCAGTCGTATGTCTATCACCCGGGACTGACAGGGGAGGCCAGGCGCGTACCCCTACCCGGTCGCCCCCACCGGCAGCGTCAGCTCCGAGTCGGCGTGCACCGTCACCCGTACGGGTACGAACTCCGTCGCGTCGGTCCGGGGCTCCCCCGTGCCCGGGTTCAGCGCGTAGCGCGGGTGGGGCCCGGGGCTGATCTGCCAGCGGATGCGGTGGCCGGGCGCGAAGCGGTGGGCGGTGGGGGTCATCGGGACCGTCACGTGGACCGGGTCCGGGCCCGGGGTGCGGAGCTGGGCCAGACCGTCGCAGACGTTGGCCGAGCGGCCCTCCGGGTCCACGTCGCACAGCCGGACGAACACGTCGCCGTACCCCGTGTCCGTGGAGGCGCTGATCCGGGCGGAGACCGGGCCGAGGACGGTGAGCGGTGCGTCCAGGACGGGCCCGGTGAACGTCAGGACGTCCGCGCGCGCCTCCGACGACGCGTTGTCCCGCGCCCCGGCGGTACGGGAGAGCAGCGCACCGCCCAGCGTCGGCACCGGGTCGTCCGGGTCGTGGCGGAAGGAGGCGACGGGGGCGGTGTCCGTGGGGGCCTCGCGGGTCAGGTGGCCGTCGGCGGTCGGGTACCAGGAAGCCGTGGACGCCTCCGGAGGCCACGCGTCCAGGTCCCGGACCGTCGCCTCCGCGCCGCCCACGTGCACCCGCACCGGCGTCGGGCGCAGACCGGACGGGTCGTCGCACAGGTGGGCCCGGAGCCAGGCCAGGGACTCGGTGAACACCTCGGCCCAGCCCGCCTGGAGCGCCGAGGTGTGGGTCCACGGGCCGACGAGCAGGGACGCCTCGGCGCCCGCCCGGCGCAGCCGGCCGTACTGCGCGAAGGTCTGGTCCGCGAGGGCGTCGTGCCGGCCGGTGATCAGGGCGACGGGCACGGCCGCCCGGTCCGCCGCCCCGGCCAGGGACGCGCCCTCCCAGTACGGGTCGTCCGCGTCCGGGTGGGCCATCACGTCGTCCAGCCAGGGGATCTCCCCGCCGAGCGCGTCCGCGTACGCCCCGCGCAGCGGACGCGCGGTGACGGCGGAACGCACCCGGCGCTGGAGGCGCAGGGTGGCCCGGACGAACGGGCCCATGCCCCGGTGCTGATACGTCATGCCGGCGCCCACAGCGAGCGCGGTCTCCAGGGCGAGGACGCCGTCCGTGTGGAAGAGGGCGTACGGATCGTGCAGCCCCACCTGCACCACCATGGCCTTCAGCTCCGGCGGCGGATCGAGGGCCAGCGCCCACTGGACGTACCCGAGGTAGCTGGGGCCGGCGGTGCCCAGCCGCCCGTCGAACCAGGGCTGTTCGCGCAGCCAGGCGACCGCCGCCAGGCCGTCGGCGGGCTCGTTGCGCCAGAGGTGGAAGGCACCGCCCGAACCGCCGGTGCCCCGGCAGCTCTGCAGGACCACATGGAAGCCCTGCTCGGCGAAGAGGATGCCGTACTGCGGGGACCACGGCACTCCCCGTCCGTACGGCGTACGGACCAGAAGGGTGGGGAAGTCGCCCTCGGCGCGCGGGAAGTAGTGGTCGGTGACCAGCGGACTGCCGTCGGCGGCGGGGACCGCCAGACCGCGCTCCACGCCCACCTTGTAGCGCGCGGCGGGCAGCCCGCGCCAGGAGGCGCGCATCAGCCGGGAGGCGAGCGGCGGCTTCGCGGACGACGGCGTCCATGCGGCCCGGGGGCGGGCGTCGGGCGTCGGTCGGGTCATCTTCGCCTCCATCGGTACGTCATGCGGCGGTGCGGCAGCCCGCACTCTATTCTCGTACTGCGTACGAGAATACTGGATGCTTGGATGGGCCGTGGAGGCGACCCGGGTGAGAGAGGCTGAGAACGTGACCCGCACCGAAGGGGCCGGAGGCATTGATCCGCGCGTGCTGTGGCGGGAGCAGGACCGGCCCCGGCGCGGGCGCAGACCCGCGTTCAGCCGCGAGGCGATCACGGCCGCCGCCGTCGCCGTCGCGGACGCCGAGGGGATCGACGCGGTCACCATGCGGCGGGTCGCCGCCGAGGTGGGCGCCGGCGTCATGTCGCTGTACAGCTACGCCCCGGACAAGGAGACGCTGCTCGACCTCATGGTCGACCACGTCTCCGGCGAGCTGCCCGCGTCGGACCCGCTCACCGGCGACTGGCGCGCCGACCTCAAGACCATCGGCCGCCACCAGCGCGCGAACATGCTCCGCCACCCCTGGCTGCCCGCCGCCGTGCAGGCCCGCCGGTCCCTGGGCCCCCGCACGCTCGCCTTCGTGGAGCACGCACTGGCCGCCCTGCGGCCCAGCGGGCTCGACGGGGCGGCCCGCCTGGAGGTCTTCGCCCAGCTCACCTCGTTCGTGGCGGCCCAGGTGGGCTACGAGGTCGGCCGGGCCCGGGCTGCCCAGGACCCCGGCCGGGCCGCCGCCGAAGCGCTCTATCTGGCCGAGGTCGCGGCGGACGGCGACCATCCGGAACTGGCCGAGGCCCTGGCGACGGCCGGCCGGCCCGTCACCCCCGACGCCATGTTCGACCGCTTCCTCACCCGCCTCGTGGACGGCCTCGACGCGGGCTGAGCCCGTACGCGCACACACAACGACACCGGCCCCCGGGGACGAATCCCCGGGGGCCGGTGTCTTGGTACTGCTGGAACTGCTGACCCGTCGGGATCAGAAGTCCATGTCACCGCCCGGCATGCCGCCCGGAGCGGCCGCGGCGGCCTTCTCCGGCTTGTCGGCGATGACGGCCTCGGTGGTGAGGAACAGCGCGGCGATCGACGCGGCGTTCTGCAGGGCGGAGCGCGTGACCTTCGCCGGGTCGAGAATGCCCTCGGCGATCATGTCGACGTACTCGCCGGTCGCGGCGTTGAGGCCGTGACCGATCGGCAGGTTGCGCACCTTCTCCACGACGACGCCGCCCTCGAGACCACCGTTGACGGCGATCTGCTTCAGCGGGGCCTCCAGCGCGAGCTTGACGGCGTTCGCGCCGGTCGCCTCGTCACCCGAGAGCTCCAGCTTCTCGAAGACGGCCGAGGCCTGGAGCAGAGCCACGCCACCACCGGCGACGATGCCCTCCTCGACGGCGGCCTTGGCGTTGCGCACCGCGTCCTCGATGCGGTGCTTGCGCTCCTTCAGCTCGACCTCGGTCGCGGCACCGGCCTTGATGACGGCCACGCCGCCGGCCAGCTTCGCCAGGCGCTCCTGGAGCTTCTCGCGGTCGTAGTCCGAGTCGGAGTTCTCGATCTCGGCACGGATCTGGTTGACGCGGCCCTGGACCTG
The DNA here is from genome assembly GCF_049844595.1 of Streptomyces sp. DT224. NCBI lineage: Bacteria > Bacillati > Actinomycetota > Actinomycetes > Kitasatosporales > Streptomycetaceae > Streptomyces > Streptomyces sp. DT224. The sequence continues at coordinate 48,925 of NZ_JBNCLI010000009.1, read as the reverse complement.
GTCGCTGTCACCGGCGCCGTCGACGATCGTCGTCTCGTCCTTGGTGATGACGACCTTGCGGGCGCGGCCGAGCAGGTCGAGACCGGCGTTCTCCAGCTTGAGGCCGACCTCCTCGGAGATGACGGTGCCGCCCGTGAGGATGGCGATGTCACCGAGCATGGCCTTGCGGCGGTCGCCGAAGCCCGGGGCCTTGACGGCGACGGACTTGAAGGTGCCGCGGATCTTGTTGACGACCAGGGTCGACAGGGCCTCGCCCTCGACGTCCTCGGCGATGATCAGCAGCGGCTTGCCGGACTGCATGACCTTCTCCAGCAGCGGAAGGAGGTCCTTCACGTTGCTGACCTTGGAGTTGACGATCAGGATGTACGGGTCGTCCAGGGACGACTCCATGCGCTCCATGTCGGTGGCGAAGTACGCCGAGATGTAGCCCTTGTCGAAGCGCATACCCTCGGTGAGCTCCAGCTCCAGACCGAAGGTCTGGGACTCCTCGACGGTGATGACGCCTTCCTTGCCGACCTTGTCCATCGCCTCGGCGATGAGCTCGCCGATCTGGGTGTCGGCGGCGGAGATGGAGGCGGTCGAAGCGATCTGCTCCTTGGTCTCCACGTCCTTGGCCTGCTCCAGGAGGGCGGCGGAGACGGCCTCGACGGCCTTCTCGATGCCCCGCTTGAGAGCCATCGGGTTCGCACCCGCGGCCACGTTGCGCAGGCCCTCGCGGACGAGCGCCTGGGCGAGAACGGTGGCGGTGGTCGTACCGTCGCCGGCGACGTCGTCCGTCTTCTTGGCGACCTCCTTGACCAGCTCCGCACCGATCTTCTCGTACGGGTCCTCCAGCTCGATCTCCTTGGCGATGGACACGCCATCGTTGGTGATCGTGGGGGCGCCCCACTTCTTCTCGAGGACGACGTTGCGACCCTTGGGGCCAAGGGTGACCTTGACGGCGTCGGCGAGCTGGTTCATGCCGCGCTCGAGACCGCGCCGGGCCTCCTCGTCGAACGCGATGATCTTGGCCATGTGAAGTGGTCCTCCCGGACAGGGGTGGATTGCTCCGGACCGAGTGGCGCCCGCGACGGACGGCCTGCGTGCCCTGCGGTTCCTTCCCGCCTGGCCTGCGGGCCTCACCGGCCCGGTCCAAATTCTGTCACTCTCACCTGGAGAGTGCTAAGCCCAATGATTAGCACTCGACCCCGTTGAGTGCAAGCGCCGAAGGCTCCTTGAGGGGTGGCGGTCCGGCGACGGGAGGGCGCAAGCGCCGGCCTCGGCACGGGGACAACCCCCGCCCCCGGTAACCCCCGGGCACGACGAAGGGCCCGTACCCCTAGGTACGGACCCTTCGTACGTGCGTGGCGTCGCGGCCGACGTGCCGTGCCGCGCTTCAGCCGACGGCGAGCTTGACCATGTCCGCCTGCGGCCCCTTCTGGCCCTGCGAGATCTCGAACTCGACCCGCTGACCTTCTTCGAGGGTGCGGTACCCGTCCATCTGGATCGCGCTGTAGTGGACGAATACATCCGCACCACCGTCGACCGCGATGAAGCCGTACCCCTTCTCCGCGTTGAACCACTTGACGGTGCCCTGAGCCATGCCTAACTCCCCTGTAACGTGTGTGCGCCGAAGCGCGTCGACCGCGGCTGAATGTATCTGCCCAACTGCCCTGTGCGACAGGTCAATCGGACGACAATTCTGCGCAGCACCGATCGCCCGAATACGGGGAATCCATGAGCTTGCGGGGCAAGTCGGGCCCGGCAAAGGTGACTTATGGAACAAGAGAGTCCGGCACATTGGCTGCTTCTGATCGTGGCGCGGCGCATTCTCATATGCGGGGGGCACGGGCAGCGAAGGGGACTTCCCACACTCTACCCCGCTCAACCATGCAGAATTGCCCCCTCCGCTTCTGTCGCGGAGGGGGCAATCACGGTGACGCTGCGCGGCCGTGGGCTCAGCAGCCGCCGGCCACGGCGGGGATGATCGAGACGCCGGCACCGTCCGGGGTCGCCGCGTCGAGGCCGCCCTCGAAGCGCACGTCGTCGTCGTTGACGTACACGTTGACGAAGCGGCGCAGCTTGCCCTGGTCGTCCAGCACGCGCGCGGCGATGCCCGGGTGGTCCTTCTCCAGGGAGGCGATGACCTCGGAGAGGGTCGCGCCCTCGGCCGGAACCTCGGCCTTGCCGCCGGTGTAGGTGCGGAGGATGGTGGGAATGCGGACCTTGACGCTCATGGCGGTGCCTTCCTGAAGTCTCGGGTGGTCAGCTGGTGGCGAGTCCGGCGGCGCGGAAGGCGTCCAGGCTCGGGCGGATGGTGGCGGTCGCCTGTGAGGTGTCGGCCACCGCGTCCAGCGTCTTGAGGCCGTCACCCGTGTTCAGGACGACGGTGGTGAGCGCCGGGTCGAGCAGACCGGCGTCGATCAGCTTCTTCGTCACGCCGACCGTCACCCCGCCCGCCGTCTCAGCGAAGATGCCCTCGGTGCGGGCCAGCAGCTTGATCGCGTCCACGACCTGCTCGTCGTTCACGTCCTCGACGGCGCCGCCGGTGCGGCGGGCGATGTCCAGGACGTACGGGCCGTCGGCCGGGTTGCCGATCGCGAGGGACTTGGCGATCGTGTTCGGCTTCTGCGGGCGGACCACGTCGTGACCGGCCTTGAAGGCGGTGGAGACCGGGGAGCAGCCCTCGGCCTGGGCGCCGAAGATCTTGTACGGCTTGTCCTCGACCAGGCCGAGCCTGATCAGCTCCTGGAGGCCCTTGTCGATCTTCGTGAGCTGCGAGCCGGACGCGATCGGGATGACGATCTGGTCGGGCAGCCGCCAGCCGAGCTGCTCGCAGATCTCGTACGCCAGCGTCTTGGAGCCCTCGCCGTAGTACGGACGCAGGTTGACGTTGACGAAGCCCCAGCCCTCGCCCAGCGGGTCGCCGATGAGCTCGGAGCAGAAGCGGTTGACGTCGTCGTAGTTGCCCTCGATGCCGACCAGCTCACCGCCGTACACCGCGGCCATGACGACCTTGCCCTGCTCCAGGTCGTGCGGGATGAACACGCAGGAGCGCAGGCCCGCCCGGGAGGCGGCGGCGCCGACCGCTCCGGCGAGGTTGCCGGTCGAGGAGCAGGAGAGCGTGGTGAAGCCGAAGGCGCGGGCGGCCTCGACGGCGATGGCGACGACCCGGTCCTTGAAGGAGTGCGTCGGGTTGCCCGAGTCGTCCTTCACGTACAGGCCGCCGGTCACACCCAGCTCGCGGGCGAGGTTGTCGGCCTTGACCAGCTTGGTGAAGCCGGGGTTGAGATTGGGCTTGTCGGCCACATCGGCGGGCACCGGCAGCAGCGGCGCGTAACGCCAGATGTTGTTCGGGCCGGCCTCGATGCGCTTCTTCAGCTCGTCGGGGGAGCCGCTCGGCAGGTCGTACGCCACTTCGAGCGGCCCGAAACAGGACGCGCAGGCGAAAATGGGTCCCAGTGCGAACCGTTCACCGCACTCGCGGCAGGAAAGGGCCGCGGCGGGACCGAGGTCCACGGAAGATTCGGTGTTCGCTGCGACAGTCTCAACAGCCATGATGGCGAGGCCCTTTCTCCTCATCTTCCTCACGACGCGTTTCGCCGTGAGACGGAATTGGCACCTTCCCCACCTGACCTCGCGGTCGGCAGGAGGGTTGCCGGGACTTCAACGGGCCGTTCCCTCTGTCCCTCTGGATGAGCGCTGTGGCGACGGATCATGGATCCGCGCGTTTGTCGGCGGACCGACCCCGGCATGCGAGGGCCGTCCGCGTTGTTCAAGACTGTAACCGAAGGACCGGACGGGTGAGATAGCCGTCCGTACCGCGAGATGGATCACATACAGGGAGTATCGACGGTGCTCGAAGAGGTCGAACGCTGGCTGACCAGGCGCTCCTGGTCGGCCGCCGACCACCCGCCGGCGAGCGTGCGGGCCGCCGCGACCGGTACGGGCGTCAGCGTCGTCCTACCGGCCCTCAACGAGGCCGCGACCGTCGGGGACATCGTCGCGACGATCCGGCGCGAGCTGATGGAGCGCGTTCCGCTGGTGGACGAGCTGGTCGTGATCGACTCGGGCTCCACGGACGCCACCGCCGAGGTCGCCCGCCGCGCGGGCGCCCGCGTCGTCCACCGCGACGCGATCCTGCCCCGCCTCCCCGCCGTCCCCGGCAAGGGCGAGGTGCTGTGGCGGTCGCTCCTGGTGACCAGCGGCGACATCCTGTGCTTCATCGACGCGGACCTGAAGGACTTCTCGGCCGACTTCGTCTCCGGCATCGTCGGCCCGCTGCTCGCCCGCCCCGAGGTGCAGTTCGTCAAGGCGATGTACGACCGGCCGCTCGGCGAGCTGCCCGGCCAGGGCGGCCGCGTCACCGAGCTGGTGGCCCGCCCCCTGCTGAACCTGCACTGGCCGCTCCTCGCCGGCTTCGTCCAGCCGCTGGGCGGCGAGTACGCCGTACGCCGCTCGCTCCTGGAGCGGCTGCCGTTCCCGGTCGGTTACGGGGTCGAGCTCGGCCTGCTCGTGGACGCGCTGCACACCGTGGGTCTCGACGCCCTCGCGCAGGTGGACGTCGGCGTCCGCGTCCACCGCCACCAGGACGGCCAGGCGCTCGGTCGGATGGCTGCCGCGATCTACCGCACCGCGCAGGTGCGGCTCTCCCGGGGCCATCTGGTGCGGCCCGCGCTGACCCAGTTCGAACGGGGACCGGACGGGTTCGTTCCGCACACCTACCCGGTGGACACGCAGGAGAGGCCGCCCATGTGCGAGATCGAGGAGTACGTGACACGCCACGCGGCCTGATCACGACCCCATCCCGTCCGACTTCGTACGTTTGGGCGGATCGGGTTCGGGCTAGATTCCGGCCATGGTCTCCGAGCACGCCCCCCAGCCCGCTGCCCAGGTCCTCGTCGCGTCCAACCGCGGCCCCGTCTCGTACGCCCTGGGCGACGACGGCACCCTCGAAGCGAAACGGGGCGGAGGCGGACTCGTCTCCGGCCTCAGCGCCGTCGACGACAAGATGTGGGTCTGCGCCGCCCTCGGCGACGGCGACCGCGAGGCGGTGCGCCGAGGGGTCGGCGAGCCGGGCGTCCGGATGCTCGACATCGACGCCGGGGTGCACGCCGACGCGTACAACGGCATCGCCAACTCCGTGCTGTGGTTCGTCCACCACATGCTCTACCAGACGCCCGTCGAGCCCGTCTTCGACGCGGAGTTCCGCAGGCAGTGGGCCTCCTTCGAGACGTACAACCGCGCCTTCGCCGAGGCGCTGGCCGAGGAGGCGGGCGAGGGCGCGGCGGTCCTCGTGCAGGACTACCACCTCTCGCTGGTCCCCGGCATGCTCCGCGAGCTCCGCCCCGACCTGCGGATCGGCCACTTCTCGCACACCCCGTGGGCCCCCGTCGACTACTTCCGGCTGCTCCCCGACGACATCGCCGAACAGCTGCTGCGCGGCATCCTCGGCGCCGACCGCGCCGCCTTCCTGACCCGCCGCTGGGCGGACGCCTTCATCGGCTGCTGCACGGAGATCCTGGGCGGCACCGGCCACACCCGCGTCGGCGTCCACGGCCTGGGCGCCGACGCCGGATTCCTGCGGAGCCGCGCGCACGAGGCGGACGTGGACGAACGGATGGCGGCCCTGCGCGAGCAGATCGGGCCCGACCGGAAGACCATCGTCCGGGTCGACCGCACGGAGCTGTCCAAGAACATCGTCCGGGGCCTCCACGCCTACCGCACCCTGCTGGACGAACGCCCCGAGTGGCGCGAACGCGTCGTGCACGTCGCCTTCGCCTACCCCTCGCGCCAGGACCTCGCGGTCTACCGGGAGTACACCGCGGAGGTCCAGCAGGTCGCCGACGCGATCAACAAGACGTACGGCACGGCCGCCTGGACCCCGGTCGTCCTGCACGTCAAGGACGACTTCGCCCGCTCGCTCGCCGCGTACCGGCTGGCCGACGTCGCCCTCGTCAACCCGATCCGCGACGGCATGAACCTGGTCGCCAAGGAGGTCCCGGTCGTCTCCGACGAGGGCTGCGCACTGGTCCTGTCGCGGGAGGCCGGCGCGTACGAGGAGCTGGGCGAGCACGCCTTCACGGTCAACCCGTACGACGTCTCCGCGACGGCCGACGCGCTGCACGAGGCGCTGACGCTCCCGGACGACGTGCGGGCCGCCCGCACGGAGCGCCTGGCCGAGGCGGCCACCGCGCTGCCGCCGCAGCAGTGGTTCCTGGACCAGCTGGAGGCGCTGCGCCGCGGTTAGCCGAGCCGGCCGGCGAGTTCCCGCAGGTACTCCACGACCGCGGCCGGCCCCGGCAGGGCGAGGTCGGCGCGGTCGGCGAGCTCCGGCACCTCGGCGCTCCCGCTGCAGACGAGCAGGCCGGGGACGGGGTCCGCCTCGTCCGTGCGCAGCTTCTCCACGGCCGCGAACGCGGCGAGGTCGCCCAGGTCGTCGCCCGCGTACAGCACGGACGTGGCGCCGATCTCGCGCACGTACTCGGTGAGCGCGACGCCCTTGTCCATGCCCGGCGGGCGCAGCTCCAGGACCAGCCGCCCCGGTTCGACGATCAGCCCGTGCAGCGCGGCCAGCTCGCCGAGGGGCCCGCGCAGCGCGTCGAACGCGGCCTGCGGGTCGGCGGCGCGGCGGGTGTGCACGGCGAGGGCGCGGCCCTTGTCCTCGGTCCAGGTCTCCCCCTGGAGGCCGGACTCCGCCAGCACGCCGGGGAGTTCCGCGCGCACGGCGCCGACGCCGGGGTGCGGGGCGGGGGCGTGCACGGTCCCGGTCACGGCGTCCCAGCGCTCGGCCCCGTAGTGCCCGAGCACGACGAGGTGGTCGAGCCCTTCGACCCCGGCGACCCCGGCGTACCGCACGGCGACGTCGGCGGGCCGCCCGGTGATCACGGCCACGGACGCGACCTTCGGCGCGAGGGCGGCGAGCGCCGCCACGGCTCCGGGGTGCGCCCGCGCCTGCTCCGGGTCCGGCACGATGTCCGCCAGCGTCCCGTCGAAGTCGAGCGCGACGAGGGCCTCGGCCGGCCGGGCGAGGATGGCGTCGAGTCCGGTGCGGCCTGCGGGGGTGTGTGGAGGGGTGCCCATGCGGTGAGCGTAGCGCCGCCGCGTTGCCGATGCGGGGGCGCTGCCCCGTACCCCCGCTGCTCAATCGCCGCAGGGGCTTGATTTCCGCCTCCGCCGCAGGCGCGGCGCAGGGCACGCGCCCCTACCGCCTCCCCCGCCGGGCCTCCCGTACCCGCCGAAGGCGATTCACCGTCACCGGGTCCTCCTCCAGCGCCCGCCGGTCATCCAGCAACGCGTTGAGCAGTTGGTAGTACCGCGTCGGCGACAGCCCGAGCCGCTCCCGGATCGCCCGCTCCTTCGCCCCCGCCCCCGCCCACGACTGCCGCTCCACCGCCAGCACCGCGCGATCGCGGTCGGACAGCGGCGCGGACTCGGCAGGGCCGTTCGGGGGGTGGGCGGTCATATCAGCCAATATATGGCGCGCCCCGCCCCCGTGGAACGCGGAGGCTACTCCGCCGCCTCCGCCTGCGTCGCGTCCCGCGATATCCGCTCCAGCACGCTCTGCGGGTTCGCCCCCGGCTGCACCGCCTTGCCGATGTTCGCCTTGATCGACTCGCTCGCCGCCGCCCAGGACGTCTTGCCGAACGGGTAGAACTCCGACTCCGGCAGCGCCGCCAGGAACTGGTGCAGCGGCTTGTACTTGGCGTCGTCCTCCATCGCGGCGGACGCACTGCCCGTGACCGGCAGCATGTCGTACATGTCGGCGAACTCGATCACGTTCTTGTCGGTGAACAGGAAGTCGAAGAACTTGCCGATCTCGACCCGGTGATCGTTCTGCTTGAATCCCATGATCCAGTCGGCGACGCCCATGGACCCGGCGGTGGGGCCGTGCTCGCCGGGCAGCGGGACCATGCCGACCTCGACGCCCTGCTTCTGCGCCTCGTCCATCAGCGTGGGGTGGCCGTTGAGCATGCCGACCTTCCCCTTCGAAAACTCCTCGAACGCCTTCGCGCGGTTCAGCTTGCCGGGGGCGACCGGGCCGACGAGGCCCTTGTCCACGAGGTTCGACTTCAGCCAGTCGAACGTCTTGGCGTTCTCCTCGGAGGCGATGTCGTACGAGCCGACCTCGTCGGTGTAGCCGCCGCCCCCGCTGAGCATCCACATCAGGGTCTCGGCCTGGGACTCCTCCGGACCGAGCGGCAGCGCGAAGGGGTAGGACACCCCGCGCTGCTTGAGCGCGGCGGCGTCGGAGGCTATGTCGCTCCAGGTCCTGGGGGCGTCGAGGCCGGCCTGCGAGAAGAGCTTCTTGTTGTAGAAGAGCAGCCGGGTGGAGGCGACGAACGGCAGCCCGTACTGGATGCGGTTGACCTGCCCCGCGTCGATGAGCTTCGGCAGGAAGTTGGCCTGGGTCGGGATGCTCAGCATGTCGTCGGCCGAGTAGAGCTTCCCGGCCTTCGCGTAGTCCGCGTAGGCGCCGATCTGCGCGATGTCGGGGGCCTTGCCGTCCTTGACCATCTTGGCGACCTCGCGGTCGACGTCGGTCCAGGGCAGGACGGTCACGTCGACCTTGATGCCGGGGTGGGACGCCTCGAAGCTGCGGGCGATGCCGTCCCAGTACTTGTCGGACTTGTTCGCCGCGCTCGTGCCGTAGTCGGCCGCGACCAGCTTCAGCGTCACATCGCCGGAGCCTCCGTCCGCGCCGCAGCCCGACAGCGTCGCCGTCATCCCCAGTACGGCCACAGCCGCCGTCAGTCCCAAGTAACGCCGCTGCACAGCTCTGCCCATCCTCGTCGATCGCACTGCCCGCGGCTCCCGCTTCTGTGCGGAGCGCTCCGGGTGAGCTGCGATTTTGCCCGCCACCGGCATAGAGGTCTACACCACGGAGGTATCGCTTCCACAACGCAGCAGCATTGCACGGGGCCGGTGGCGACTGCTAAGTAAGTCTCGACGCACGGGCCTTATTGGTCCAGACCTTTAGCCGACGGCGCGTCAGTTCTCGTACCGGTCCACCCCGTCGCGTCCGACCCGCCCAGCCCGAGGAGCCGCTCCGCATGTCGCGTACCGCATCCGAGATTGCCACCCAGCCCAGCTGCTGGCGGCGCGCCGCACAGGCGGGCGCGGAGTTCGAGGGGCTGCCGAAGCCGGGCGAGCGCGTCGCCGTCACAGGCTGCGGCACCTCGTGGTTCATGGCCATCGCGTACGCGGCCCTGCGGGAGGCCGCGGGGCAGGGCGAGACCGACGCGTACGCCTCCTCGGAGTTCCCGGTGGACCGGCCGTACGACCGGGTGGTCGCGATCACCCGCTCCGGCACGACGAGCGAGGTGCTGGCCCTCCTGCGCGAGCTGCGCGGCAGGACCGCGACCGTCGCGCTGACCGGCGACCCGCGGACGCCCGTCATGGAGGCCGCCGACGCGGTCGCGGTGCTGGACTGGGCGGACGAGGAGTCAGTGGTCCAGACCCGCTTCGCGACGACCGCGCTCGCCTTCCTGCGGGCGGGCCTGGAGGCGGCCGGTCCGCTTCCGGCCGGCGTGAAGACGGTCGCCGAGGCGGCCGTCGACGCGGAGCTGGCGGTGACCGAGCCGCTGGACGAGGCGGTGGTCGCGGCCGAGCAGTGGACGTTCCTGGGGCGCGGCTGGACCTACGGCCTCGCCCAGGAGGCCGGGCTGAAGATGCGCGAGGCGGCCGGCGCCTGGACCGAGTCGTACCCGGCGATGGAGTACCGCCACGGCCCGATCGCGATCACCGGCCCGAACCGGGTGGCCTGGGTCTTCGGCGCGCTGCCCGAAGGGCTGGCCGGCGAGGTCGCGGCGGTCGGCGGGACGCTCGTCGCCAACGGGACGGCGGACCCGATGGCCGACCTGATCCGCGCGCAGCGGCTCGCGGTGGCCCTGGCCGAGTCGAAGGGGTACGACCCCGACCACCCCCGGAACCTGACACGCAGCGTGATCCTGCCGGAGTAGCCCCTTTCCTGGCCGGAACCGGGGGCCGGACCGGAACCGGGCAGGCGCCGAGCCGTTCCCGGGCGGCCTTCTCCACAAACCGGGCCGTTCCCCGTAACCGGTCCCGGGATTTTGTATGGGTGCGCAACAAACAGCACTAGTGGACTAGACCTTTTGGGGTCGCTCGGGCGAAACTGTTTCCCGTGAAACACGTCATCGCCCTCGATGTGGGCGGCACCGGAATGAAGGCCGCACTGGTCGGGGCCGACGGCGCCCTGCTCCACGAGGCACGGCGCGCGACCGGCAGGGAGCGCGGGCCCGACGCCGTCGTGGAGTCGATCCTCGCCTTCGCCGGCGACCTGCGCGCATACGGCGAGGAGCACTTCGGCGAGAGCGCCGTCGCGGCCGGTGTCGCCGTGCCCGGCATCGTGGACGCGGCGAAGGGGGTCGCCGTCTACGCGGCGAACCTGGGCTGGCGCGACGTACCCATGCGCCGGCTGCTCGGCGAACGGCTCGGCGGGGTGCCCGTGGCGCTCGGCCACGACGTCCGCACCGGCGGGCTCGCCGAGGGCCGGATCGGCGCCGGCCGGGGCGCCGACCGCTTCCTCTTCATCCCGCTCGGCACCGGGATCGCCGGAGCCATCGGCATCGCCGGCGCGATCGAGGAGGGCGCCCACGGCTACGCGGGCGAGATCGGCCACATCGTGATCCGGCCGGACGGCCCGGACTGCGGCTGCGGCCAGCGCGGCTGCCTGGAGACCCTGGCCTCCGCCTCCGCCGTCAGCCGCGCCTGGGCGGCCGCGTCCGGCGACCCGGAGGCGGACGCCGCCGACTGCGCCAAGGCCGTCGAATCCGGCGACCCGAAGGCCGCCGAGGTCTGGCAGAACGCCGTCGACGCGCTCGCCGCCGGACTCGTCACCGCGCTCACCCTGCTGGACCCGCGCACGCTCATCATCGGTGGCGGGCTCGCCGAGGCCGGGGAAACCTTGTTCACACCACTCCGTGCGGCCGTCGAGGAACGCGTCACGTTCCAGAAGCTGCCCCACATCGTCCCGGCGGCCCTCGGGGACACCGCCGGATGCCTGGGCGCAGGGCTGCTCGCCTGGGATCTACTCTCCACGGAGGTATCCGCCTGATGGCCGGACGCGCAGACAGCACCGTTCTCGCAGGGGCCCGGGTGGTAATGCCCACCGGCACCGTGGAGGACGGCCGGGTGACCGTCGAAGGCACCCGTATCTCCGGCACCCAGGCCGAGAACGCCCCGGTCGTGGACCTTTCCGGCCACTGGATCGTCCCGGGCTTCGTGGACATGCACAACCACGGCGGCGGCGGCGCCTCCTTCACCTCCGGCACCGTGGACGAGGTCCTGACCGGTGTCCGCACCCACCGCGAGCACGGCACCACCACCCTCGTGGCCTCCACGGTCACCGGCGAGATGGACTTCCTCGCCGAGCGCGCCGGCATCCTCTCGGAACTCGTCGAACAGGGCGACCTCGCGGGCATCCACTTCGAGGGCCCCTTCATCTCCCCCTGCCGCAAGGGCGCCCACAGCGAGGCCCTGCTGCGCCACCCGGACCCGGCCGAGGTCCGCAAGCTGATGGACGCCGCGCGCGGCACCGCGAAGATGTTCACCCTCGCGACCGAGCTGCCCGGCGGCATCGAGTCCGTACGGCTGCTCGCCGAGCACGGCGTCATCGCGGCCATCGGCCACACCGACGCCACGTACGAGCAGACCGTCGAGGCGATCGACGCCGGCGCCACCGTCGCCACGCACCTCTACAACGCGATGCCCGCCATCGGACACCGCGCGCCCGGCCCGATCACCGCGCTCCTGGAGGACGAGCGGATCACCGTCGAGCTGATCAACGACGGCACGCACCTGCACCCGGCCGCGCTCGGACTGGCCTACCACCACGCGGGCGCCGGCCGCGTCGCCCTCATCACCGACGCCATGGACGCCGCCGGCTTCGGGGACGGCCGCTACCAGCTCGGCCCGCTCGCCGTGAACGTCGAGGACGGCGTCGCCCGGCTGGTCGAGGGCAACTCCATCGCCGGCTCCACCCTCACCCTGGACACCGCTTTCCACCGCGCCGTGACCATCGACCGCATCCCCGTCGAGGACGTCGTCACGTCCATCTCCGCCAACCCGGCACGGCTCCTCGGCCTCTACGACACGGTCGGCTCACTGGAGCCCGGCAAGGACGCCGACCTGGTCGTTCTGGACGAGGACTTCCGGCTCAAGGGCGTCATGCGCAAGGGCGAGTGGATCGTGCGCCCCGACGCCGCGACGCGCTGACCCGCACGTAACGAAGAGACGGCGGTTGGCCCCGAGGTCTGGGCCAACCGCCCCCTCTTTGGCATGATCGCCTGGGAAACCAGCACGGAAAGCGCGTTCCGGCAAGGAATCAGCGCGCAGCACGGACCGAACGCGAAAGGGCGGCCGCGGTGATCCTCACGGTCACGCTGAACACGGCACTCGACCTCACCTACTCCGTCCCCGCCCTCGTACCGCACTCCAGCCACCGGGTCACCGACCTCTCCGAGCGCCCCGGCGGCAAGGGCCTCAACGTCGCCCGCGTCCTCACCGCCCTCGGCCACGACACCGTCGTCACCGGCTTCGCCGGCGGCGCCACCGGGACCGTCCTGCGCGACCTGCTCGCCGCGCTCCCCCGGCAGAGCGCCACCCTCACCGACGCGCTCGTCCCCGTCTCCGGCGACACCCGCCGCACCCTCGCCGTGGCCGACGCGGCCACCGGCGACACCACCCAGTTCAACGAGGCGGGACCGCACGTCACCGCCGGCGAATGGGCCGCCTTCCTCGACGCGTACGCCGGTCTGCTGAAGACCGCCGACGCCGTCGCCCTGTGCGGCAGCCTCCCGCCCGGCATCCACGTCGGCGCGTACGCGGAACTCGTCCGGCTCGCCCGTAACGCCGGCGTCCCCGTCCTCCTGGACACCAGCGGCGAACCGCTGCGCCGGGGCATCGCCGCCCGCCCCGACCTGATCAAGCCGAACGCCGACGAGCTCGCCCAGCTCACCGGCTCCCGCGAGCCCCTGCGCGCCACCCGCGACGCCCGCCGCCGCGGCGCCCACGGCGTCATCGCCTCGCTCGGCCCGGACGGCATGCTCGCCGTCACCCCGGACGGCGTCTGGCGGGCCTCGCCGCCCGCGCCCGTCAGGGGCAACCCGACCGGAGCGGGCGACTCCGCCGTGGCCGGGCTGCTCTCCGGCCTCGTGGAGGCCCTGAGCTGGCCGGACCGGCTGCGCCGGGCGGTGGCACTGTCGACGGCGACCGTGCTGGCCCCCACCGCGGGCGACTTCGACCGCACGGCGTACGAGGAGCTGCTGCCGCGCGTCGCCATCGAGGAACACGCAGCGGGGGCGGCCTGAGCGCCGTGCCCGCCCCGCACCGGGCCCGCCCCTCGGGCCCGGAGAAACACAACAGAGGTCAGCAATGCCGCTCGTCAGCACCGGTGAACTCGTCTCGGCCGCCCAGGCCCGGGGACGCGGGATCGCCGCCTTCAACGTCATCACCCTGGAACACGCGGAGGCCATCGCCACCGGCGCCGAACGGGCCGGCGCGCCCGCCATCCTCCAGGTCTCCGAGAACGCCGTGAAGTTCCACGGCGGCCGGCTCACCGCCATAGCCGCGGCCGCCGCCGCGGTCGCCCGGACCTCCTCCGCGCCGCTCGCCCTGCACCTCGACCACGTCGAGTCCGTGGACCTGCTCCACCAGGCCCACGACGAGGGCTTCGGCTCCGTGATGTTCGACGCGTCCAAGCTCTCCTACGAGGACAACGTCCGGGCCACCGCCGAGGCCGTCGCCTGGGGCCACGAGCGCGGCATCTGGATCGAGGCCGAGCTCGGCAAGGTCGGCGGCAAGGAGGGCGAGGCCCCGCTCGACGCCCACGCCCCCGGCGTCCGCACCGACCCGGACGAGGCCGCCGCGTACGTCGCCGCGACCGGCGTGGACGCCCTCGCCGTCGCGGTCGGCTCTTCGCACGCCATGACCGAGCGCACCGCGGCCCTCGACCACGAGCTGATCGGCCGGCTCCGCGCCGCCGTCCCCGTCCCGCTCGTCCTGCACGGCTCCAGCGGCGTCCCGGACGACGAGATCCGCCAGGCCGTCGCCGCCTCCGGCATGGTCAAGATCAACGTCGGCACCGCCCTGAACACCGCGTTCACCGGCGCCGTCCGCGCCCACCTGGCCGAGAACACCACGGGCGTCGACCCCCGCAAGTACATCGCCCCCGGCCGCGAGGCCATGGCCGCGACGGTCGCCGCCTTCCTCGCCCTGATGGGCTGAGCCGACCCGGGAAACGCACCGGCCCCCTCGCCCGGAAGCGAGGGGGCCGGAAAGTCGTACGCCGTACGGTCAGCGGGTCTGGTGACCGGCCTTCAGCGACAGCTGGTCCAGGTTGGCGTCGCACTGGTCGCCCTCGTTGCACGAGATCATCAGCGTGTTCTGGCCCTTGACGAGGTTGACGTAGGCGTACGTCGTCGTCCAGCCCTTCTCCAGATCGCCCTCGGGGGCGTGCGCGAAGTTCTCCATGTTGATGGAGCGCGGGTCCTCGGAGTTGACCGTCAGCGAGGTCTTGGCGTCCTTGCCCGGCACGCCGTACGTCACGAACAGCGTGTACTCACCGGCCTCCGGCACCTCGACCGTCCAGGTCGCCGACCGGCCCACCTCGTTGAGGTTGATGTACTGCCCGTTCGCGCTCTTGGCGCCCTTCACGGAGTTGTCGAGCTGCGCCGAGCCGCCCAGGTGGAGCGAGGCCGCGTCCTGCTTCGGGAGCTCCACCGGGGCCGACGAGCTCGGGGAGGTCTCGGGGGTCGGAGACTGCTCGACCTGCTTGCCCGGGCCCTCGGAGGCCGTCGCCTCGGCCTTCTTGTCCTTGTCGCCGTCGCTCGTCATCAGCGCCGCGCCGATGCCGATGAGCACCACCGCGACGACCGCGACCGCCGCGATCAGCAGGCCCTTGGTGTTCGGGCCGCCCTTGCCGGAACCGCCGCGCCCGCCCTGCTGCGGCACCTGCGTGGTGGCCGCGCCGCCGGGATACGTCTCGGGAGCGGCGTACTGCGGGTTCGGCCGGCCGTACGCGCCGTTCTGCCCGTTCGGCCGGCCCTGGGGCGCCTGGGGCGGGTAGCCGTACGCCTGCTGCGGCGGCACCTGCTGCCCGTACTGCCGCTCGCCGACGGTCCGCACCTGGTTGTACGAGGTCCTGGGCACACCCGGCTGGGCGGCGGGACCCGGGTAGCCGTAGCCACCCTGCCCCGGGGGCTGCGCACCGGCCGCCTGCCCGTCCGCGTAGAGGTAGCCGAACGGATCGTCGTCCTCGGGTGTGCTCGCGCCGTTGTTCCCGGCCATCCCTGGGTCACTCCTCACCATGTCGCCAGCCGTCGCCGAATAGCGCCGGCCCTCGCCGACCGGCCGAGCCTACCTCGAATGGACGATGTCAAGGATGGACGAGGACCTCGGCGGGAACCCGGACGGGGACACGCGGAAGAACGTCAGCCTGCCCTGCGGTGAACCTTCGACCGCGACCGCTTCTCCACGTACATCCGCTGGTCGGCGGAGCGCAGGACCTCTTCCGCGGTCATCCCGCAGGCCGCCCAGCCGATGCCGAAACTCGCCCCCACACGCACCGCGCGCCCGTCGACCCGAATGGGAGGAATGATCGCATTTCGCAGGCGAACGGCCAGGTCAGCGGCGTCCGCCGCGCCCAGGCCGTCCGCGAGGACGACGAATTCGTCACCCCCGAGCCGGGCGACGGTGTCCCCGTCCCGGACACAGGTGGTCAGCCGCCGGGCCACCTCGATGAGCACCGCGTCACCCGTGTGGTGCCCGAAGCGGTCGTTGATCGACTTGAAGCCGTCCAGGTCGCAGAAGAGGACCGCGAGCCCCTTCGCCCCGTCGTCCCGCGACGTGTCCGGAGCCACCGCGTGCACATGGTGGTCGAACGGGTGCGCCCCCTGACCGGCGACCGGGTAGTGCCCCCGCGTCTCGTCCACGTCCCCGTACGCCGCGTCCAGCGCCTCGACGTCGGTCGTCGCCGCCGCGTCCGGGCGGGCGCACAGCCGGGCGCCGAGCCGGGTCCGCAGCTCCGCGCTGTTGGGCAGACCGGTGAGCGCGTCGTGCGAGGCGCGGTGGGCGAGGTTCAGCTCATGGCGCTTGCGCTCCTCGATGTCCTCGACGTGCGTCAGCAGGAAGCGCGGCCCGTCCGCCGTGTCCGCGACGACGGAGTTGCGCAGCGACACCCACAGGTACGAGCCGTCCCGCCGCCCCAGGCGCAGCTCGGCCCGGCCGCCCTCGGCGGAGGTACGGAGCAGGGTGCCGATGTCCTCGGGGTGGACCAGGTCGGCGAAGGAGTAGCGGCGCAGCACCGACGCGGGGCGGCCCAGCAGCCGGCACAGCGCGTCGTTCGTCCGCAGCAGCCGCCCCTGCTGGTCGCCGCCCAGCTCGGCGATCGCCATGCCGCTGGGGGCGTACTCGAATGCCTGGCGGAAGGATTCCTCACTGGCCCGGAGCGCCTGCTGCTCGCGCTCCAGCCGGACCAGGGCCCGCTGCATGTTGGCCCGGAGCCGGGCGTTGCTGATCGCGATGGCGGACTGGGAGGCGTACATGTGGAGCGCCTCCCGTCCCCAGGCGCCCGGGCGGCGTCCGTTGCGCGGCCGGTCGACGGATATGACCCCCAGGAGGTCCGAGCCGCCGCCGGACGCGTACATCGGCGCGTACAGCCGGTCCTGCGGGTGCCACTCGTCCTCGAAGCGTGGCTCGGGGCCCTCCGTGTGCCACTGCGGGACGTCGTCGTCGAGGAGGACCCAGCCCTCGGTGTGCGGTATGAACCGCAGCCCGTCCCACGCCTCTCCCATGAGGAGCCGGCGCTCCCAGGAGGCGCGGGAGCCGACCCGGCCGGTGATCAGGGCCTCGGCGGCGTGGTTCCCGGCGAGGGCGGCGACGACGAGGTCGCCGTCGGGGCGGACGAGGTTGACGCAGGCGAGCTCGTAGCCGAGATTGGCGACGATCCCGTCGGCCACGGTCTGCAGTGTGTCGGCCAGGCTCCGCGCCGTGTTGAGATCGGCGACGGCCTGGTGCAGCTGCCGCATCGTCGCGAGACGGACGTAGGGCTCCGACTCGGCGTCCATCGCTCGCACTCCCCGAGACCTCGACAGCACTCCAGAATTCATATCGACGTACGTGACGTACTTACTGCAGTGTCACGGCCACTGAATCACAGCGAGCTGTGCACCCGGTACACAGGGTCAGCAAATATTGCACTCTGTGACTCAAGTCACAAACGAGCGGGAAGAGGTCATGGCAGGTCAGAGCGGTGGTGGAACCAGGCAACCCCGGGCCCTGTCGTCCTCTCCCGTCGGCCGCCCGGAGGGCGGGCGGGGCGGCGTCAGGTCCTAGGACCCGGCTGGTCCCCTGGCCCGATGCGGGCGGCCCGGACGCGCGGCTAGCGTTCCCGGTGTGTTGCAGACGAAGCCCCCCACCCCGCGTACCGAACCCGTCCCCCATGCTGAGGGGGTGAGCAACGAAGAGTTCCGTGCCGCCCTGTCCCGGCTGGCGGCCGGCGTGGTGCTGGTCACCGCCCAGGAGCCGCCGCTCGACGAGGAGGGGCGCGGCGAGGACGTCGGCATGACCGCGACCGCCTTCATGTCCGTGTCCCTGGACCCGCCGCTGGTCATGGTCAGCCTGCGCAACGACTCCCGGATGGACGACCTGCTGGCGGAGCAGCCGCTGTGGGCGGTGTCCGTGCTGGCGGAGAGCCAGCGGCACATCGCGGGCCGGTTCGCGATGAAGGGCCGGATCAGCGACCGGCTGCTCTTCGAGGACATCCCGTACGTACGCGGCGAGGTCACCGGTGCGCCGCTGGCGGGCGGCGCGCTCGCGACGCTGGAGTGCCGCACGGAGCAGCGGGTGGTCGCGGGCGACCACACCCTGGTGATCGGCCGGGTACTGGCGGCGCGGGTGCCGAGCGGGGACGGCGGACCGCTGACGTACTTCCGGGGCACGTACCGGCAGCTGGGCTGAGCCGAGCCGCCGGAACGCCCGCGGGGCCGGGCCGGGGCCGGGGCGAGCGCGCCGGACAGCCCACGGAGCCGGACCCCGGAGCGCGCTACCAGTCCCGCCCCGAGCGGCCCTTCTTCGTATCGCTGCGCTGTTTCTTCTCGCGCAGCCGGCGTTCGTTGATCCCGCGGGGGACCTTCTTCTTCACGCGCGGCCTGGGCGGCGGGGCGGACGCCTCCGCCAGGAGCGCCGCGAGGCGTACGGCGGCCGTCTCGCGGTTGCGCCACTGCGAGCGGTGCTCGGAGGCGCGTACCGCGATCACCCCGCCGGTCAGCCGGCCCGCCAGCCTTTCCAGCGCGCGTTCCTTCCACACCTCGGGCAGCGCCTCGGTGGCCGCGAGGTCGAAGCGCAGTTCGACCTGCGAGTCGCTGGTGTTGACGTGCTGGCCGCCCGGCCCGGAGGACCGCGAGAAACGCCACATCAGCTCGGCCTCCGGCAGGGAGACCGAACCGCGGATGACATAGGGCCCGGACATGACACCCATGTTCCCCGCCCCACCAGCTGTTCGTCACCTCTTTTTGCGGCGCCCCGGCCCCCTTCGGCAAAGAAAGTAAAGGCGGGCGGAACCTCGCGGTCCCCTGTCGGCGTTATGACCTGTGACGGTAGCTTCGTGACCGCGAAGCCCGCACCGACAGATGAAAGGGACTTCCCATGGCAGTAAGCCTGTCCAAGGGCGGCAACGTCTCCCTCACCAAGGAGGCCCCCGGCCTCACCGCCGTCACGGTCGGCCTCGGCTGGGACGTCCGTACCACCACCGGCACCGACTTCGACCTCGACGCCTCGGCGATCGCGGTCAACACGGCCGGCAAGGTCTACTCCGACGCCCACTTCGTCTTCTTCAACAACAAGGCGACCCCGGACCAGACCATCGTGCACACCGGCGACAACGTCACGGGTGCGGGCGAGGGCGACGACGAGCAGATCAACGTCAACCTGGCGGGTCTGCCGGCCGACATCGACAAGATCGTCTTCCCGGTCTCCATCTACGACGCCGAGACCCGCAGCCAGAACTTCGGCCAGGTGCGCAACGCGTACATCCGCATCCTCAACCAGGCCGGCGGCGCCGAGATCGCCCGCTACGACCTGAGCGAGGACGCCGCCACCGAGACCGCCATGGTCTTCGGCGAGCTGTACCGCAACGGCGCCGACTGGAAGTTCCGCGCCGTGGGCCAGGGCTACGCCTCCGGCCTGCGCGGCATCGCCCAGGACTTCGGCGTCAGCCTCTGACGCCCAGCTAGGGCCTGTCCGGCGGATCAGGGTCGGACAGGGCGCGACGTCTGGCGCGGTGCATCGCAAGGCGCCGGAGCGTCCTGATAGCGGAGCTATTCGGGCGTTTCGGCAACGCCGCGAGGTGCCGTGCCAGACGCCGCGACCCCGGCCATGATCCGCCAGACAGGCCCGAACCCTTACGAGGAGCCCCCGGCCGAACGTCCTGCGGCCGGGGGCTCCCGTATGTCCGGAGGTCCGGTCATGACCGGACGAAGGCCGCCGGATAACAGACATGACAGCGCCTCAGCCGGACAAGAACTGGTCAAGGAAATGCGAGGCATTTGTTGGTACACCGTCAATAATGCCGATTCGGTGGCAGGCTCCCGGCTCGTAACCCCCCACAAAACGAGCAACGGAGTTCGCATGACCCCCCATGCGGACGACGACGACACCTGGGGCGACGGCACCGGCAACGACCGCCAGACCGCCGCCGTCCTCCACCACCGACTACGCGGGCGCCCGCACCGCCACCGAAAAGGCGGCGACCGACCTCTACGGCGCGACAGCGCCGAGCTCAAGGCCGTCGACGCGGCCTGGAGCGGCGTCAACGTGAAGTAGCCCGTACGCGGGAGCGGAAGCGGGAGCCGGTCAGCCGTCCGCGGCGGGCCGGCTCCCGCCGTACAGCCACGCCTTCCACAGGTCCGACAGGTCCTGGCCCGTCTCCTCCTCCACGTACGCCGTGAAGTCCGCCGTCGACGCGTTGCGGTGCCGGTACTTCTTCGTCCAGCCCCGCAAGAGCGCGAAGAACTCCTCGTCGTCGTCCACCGCCTCGCGGATCTTGTGGATGACCATCGCCCCGCGGCCGTACACCGGATCGTCCGAGACGGACGCGGCGGACGGCGGATCGGCGGGCGGGAAGGCCCAGTTGTCCTCGTCCTCGTAGGCGTCGTCGAACGACTCCTCGGCCGGGGTGTCCTCCTTCTCCTCCTCCCACAGCCACTCCGCGTACGTCGCCAGGCCCTCGTTCAGCCACATGTCGCGCCAGCTCTCCGGCGTGACCGAGTCGCCGAACCACTGGTGCGCCATCTCGTGGACGAGCAGCCCGACGCTCGGCGGTCCGGGGAAGAACGGCCGGGTCTGCGTCTCCAGCGCGTACCCCGCGTCGTCCTCTCGGTCCACGATCGCGCCCGTCGCGGAGAACGGATACGGACCGAAGTGCTCCGCCTCCCACGCCACGACCTCCGGGACCCGGGCGACCGTCCGCGCGCTCGCCTTCGCCACCTCCGGGTCCACGGCCGTGAACACCGTGACGCCCCCGGCCATCGTGGACGTCTTCGTCTCGAACCGCCCGACGGCCAGCGTCGCGAGATAGCTCGCCATCGGCTCGGCGGTGTGCCAGCGGAAGGTGGTGCGGCCCTTCTCCGTGACCGGCGAACCCGCCATCACCCCGTTGGAGACCGCCGTGAGCCCTTTCGGCACGGTGACCGTCAGGTCGTACGCGGCTTTGTCGCTCGGGTGGTGGTTCCCCGGGAACCAGGCCGCCGAACCGGTCGGCTCACCGAGGGCCAGCGCCCCGTCGTCGGTCGGCAGCCAGCCCTCCTCGGACTCGTCCGGGTCGGTGATCGTCTTCGGCGATCCGGAGTAGCGCACGACGGCCCGGAACGTCTCGCCCTTCCGCAGCCGGTCCTCGACCTTCGCGTCCGTACGGAGCGTCAGCTCGTTGCCCGCGCGGTTCACGGCGGCCGGACGCCCCTCCACGGTCGCCGACTCCACGGTCAGCCCGGCCAGGTCCAGATTGAACGAGCTGAGGTCCTGCGTGGCCCGCGCGGTGATCTCGGCCGTCCCGCGCACGGTCTGCTCGTCCGGGTCCACGTCGAGCGTGAGGGCGTAGTGCGTGACGTCGTAGCCCCCGTTGCCCAGCTTCGGAAAGTACGGATCGCGCACACCGGACGCGCCCGGCTTCCCCTCGACCCCGCCGGAGCAGGCGGGCGCCAGGAGGGCGAGGGCGAGCAGGGGGAGGGCGGCGCGGGCCGCCCTGCGGCGTACCGGAGTTCGATGATCCACACGGATGATCCTATGTGCGGAATGTCGTAATCCGGAGGTGGTGCGGCGGGCTCACAGCACCGCGATCCCCAGCGGCCGTTCGCCCGCCGCCAGCCGGACGGGAGGGGTCTTCCCGTCGAGGGCGACGACCGTGATGCCGTTCCCGTAGCCGCCCCGGGTGAAGCCTGCCGTGACGTACGCCGTACGGCCGTCCCGCGACACGGCGACGTCCTCGTGCGGACCGTCCAGCTTCACGACGCGCTCGGAGCCGTCCGGCTTACGGATCGTCAACGACGCCTCCTCGTCGTCGGAGGTGATCGGGCCGGTGCCGACGACGAGCAGGGTGCCGCCGGGGGTGAGCGCCGCGCCGTGCTGGTGGGTGTCGGCCGTCATCCGCTCGACGGCCGCCTTCCCGGTGCGCGGGTCGAGGACCGCGAGCCGCTCGCCCTCGAACGGCAGCAGCAGCTTCCCGTCGGACGGCCGGACCACCGCGTGGTGCGGCTTCAGCCAGGACCCGAGCCCTGGCGGTGGGCGCGGGGGCCTGCGCGGCGGGCGAGGTGCCGGGGGACGCGGGCGCGTCCGTGGCCCCACAGCCGGCGAGCACGGCCGCCGCCGCGACGGCGGCCAGGAGGACGGGGAGGGGGCGGCGGGCGCGGCCCCGGCCCGCGGGCGCTCACCGCGTGCCCCCGCTGTCCGGCGCCTCCGCGCTCCCCGCGCCCCGCAGCAGCGCCGCGATTCCCGCGAACCCGCGCCGCTCCGCGTGCTCCAGCGCCGTCACCCCGTCGCCGTCCGCCAGCCCCGGCGTCGCGCCCGCCGCGAGCAGCAGCTCCACGATCTCCAGGTGCGCCCGGCCGCCGTCACCGAGGATCACGGCCTCCAGCAGGGCCGTCCAGCCCAGCCGGTTGACGTGGTCCACGTCGATGTCGGTGACCCGCAGCAGCTCCCGTACGTACGCGACATGGCCGCGCTCGCTCGCCGGGATCAGCGCGATCCCGCCGAACCGGTTGCGCAGCTTCAGGTCGGGACCGGCCGGGAGCAGGGCGTGCAGCATCTCCACGCTTCCCGTGACACCGGTGGCCAGCCACGGGCTCTCCTCGCGCCGGTCCCGCGCGTCCGGGTCGGCGCCCGCCGCGACGAGCAGCCGGGCGGCCTCGACGTGGTCCCCGTGGACGGCCAGGAGCAGCGGGGTGCGCGCCTCCGCGTCGCGTGCGTCGACCCGGGCGCCGCCCTCGATCGCGGTCCGCACTCCGTCGGTGTCGCCGGTGCGCGCGGCGTCGAGCAGCCGGTGATCGAGGGCGTTCATGTCCGTCTCCCGGGGATGTGCGCGTGCGTACTACTTGGCGAGGGCGGCGACGCCGGCCTGCGCGAACTTCTCGTCCAGGTCGCCGCTGGGCGCGCCCGCGACGCCGATGCCCGCCACCGGGGCGCCCTTGACCTGCACGGGGGCGCCGCCCGCGAGGAACAGCGTGCCAGGGATGTCCTTCAGGTTCGGGGCCTGGGCGAGCCGCTTGGCCAGCTCGGAGGTCGGGGCGTTCCACGACACGGCGGTGTACGCCTTCTTCTCGGCCGACTCGTACGCCTGCGGGCCCGAGCCGTCGCCGCGCAGGGTCAGGATCGTGTTGCCGTTGCGGTCGACCACCGAGACCGCGACGCGCTGGTTCTCCTTCTTCGCCGCGTCCAGGGCGGCCTTCGCGGCCTTCGTCGCGGCGTCGAGCGTCAGGTGCGTCGTCTGCTGGAGGTTGCGGTGCGCGGTGTCCGCCGTGACGGTGGTCGCGGGAGCGGCGGCCGGGGTGGACGCGTTCGCGGACATCGCGCCGAACGTGCCCGCCCCGAGGGCGGCGGCGACGGCACCGGTCAGGACACGGGTGCGCAGCGACATCTTCTTCATCAAGGGCTCCTCAGCGGGGGCGGAAGCGGGTGGTTCCCGCGTCCTGTCGTCCATCGTTGGCCCACAACCGCCTCCGGACGGTCGTCGTACCGGCTCGACCCGGCGCCCGGGACGGCCGACGTCCCCATCGGCCGATCGGTTGATGCGCCCGCGTCCGTACGAGGTGACGATGGAATGTCCACGCAGGTCAGCGGGGTCCGGTCCGGGACCGGAGAACAGGAGTACGAGGTGGAGCAGGCGTACGAGGACGGGCCCCGGCCCGTGCCGGAGCGGGACGCCGACGACGGGGACACCCGCCCGCTCGCCCTGCTCATGCACGCCGCGTTCTTCCTGCTGCTCGGCGCCTCGCTCGCCCGGTTCCTGCTGCGGCACCCCGGGGAGGCCCGCACCCCGTGGATCATCGGGCTGTCCATCGCCCTGGCCGCCCTCTACGTCCTCGGGCCCGTGCTCGGCTCACGGCCGACCCCTCGCAGCCTCGTCTGGCTCGGCGCGCTGGTCGCCGTGTGGATGGTCGTGGTCGTCCTCGCGCCCAGCTTCGCGTGGTGCGCGGTGCCGCTCTTCTACACCGGGCTGCGCATCCTGCCGCCCCGCGCCGCGTACGCCCTCGTCGCCCTGCTCACCCTCTTCGTCGTCGCCGCGCAGCTCCGCCTCGCCCACGGCTTCGACCCCAACCTCGTCCTCGCCCCGCCCGCCGTCGCCGCCGTCGCCACCGCGGTGTTCGTCCACATGCGGCGCCAGGCCGCACGCCAGAGCCGGCTCATCGACGACCTGCTCCGCACCCGCCGCGAACTCGCCGCCACCGAACGCCGCGAAGGCACCCTCGCCGAACGCCAGCGGCTGTCCGCGGAGATCCACGACACCCTCGCCCAGGGCCTGTCCAGCCAGCAGATGCTCCTCCAGGCCGCCGACCGCACCTGGGACACCGACCCGGCCGCCGCCCGACGCCACGTCCGTACCGCCGAAGGCATCGCCGAACGCAACCTCGCCGAGGCCCGCCGCTTCGTCCACGACCTGGCCCCCGCCGACCTGGCCGAGGGCGGCGGCCTCGACGCGGCCCTGCACGCCCTCGCCGCCCGCGAAACCGCCCAGGCGCAAGGCGGGCTCACCGTCCGCTGCCACATCGAGGGCGCCCCGCCCACCATCCTGCCCGACCGCACCCGGTCCGCCCTGCTGCGGATCGCCCAGGGCGCCCTGGCCAACGTCACCGAACACGCGGGCGCCACCGAGGCCGCCCTCACGCTCACGCACCTGGACGACCGCACCGTCCTCGACATCGCCGACAACGGCCGCGGCTTCACACCCACCGCCACGGCCCCCGGCGGGGTGCGCGGCCACGGACTCCCCGCCATGCGCGCCCGGCTCCACCAGCTCGGCGGCACCCTCACCATCGAATCGGCCCCCGGCGAAGGCACCGTCGTCACCGCCACCGTGCCGGTCGCCCCCACACCCCGGCACCCCACACACCAGGACCCCGCATGAGCGCCGACCGCGCCGCCGACCGCATCCGCATCCTGCTCTGCGACGACCACGCCGTCGTACGCGCCGGGCTCCTCGCCCTCCTCGGCAGCGAACCCGACATCGAGGTCATCGGCGAGGCGGGCAGCGGCGAGGAAGCCGTCGCGCTCGCCGCCCGGCTCACCCCCGACGTCGTCCTGATGGACCTCCAGCTCGGCACCGGCATCGACGGCGCCGAGGCGACCCGCCGCATCGCGGCCGGCCCCGGCACCCACGTCCTCGTCCTCACCACGTACGACACCGACGCCGACATCACGCGCGCCATCGAGGCCGGCGCCACCGGCTACCTGCTCAAGGCCGAACGCCCCGAGGAGCTGTTCGCCGCCATCCGCTCCGCCGCCCAGGGCCGCACCACACTCTCGCCGCCCGTCGCCAGCCGCGTGATGGCCCGCATGCGCGCGCCCCGCCCCACCCTCACCGACCGCGAACGCGACATCCTCGGTCAGCTCTCCCGGGGTCTCGGCAACCGGGAGATCGCCCGCGCCCTGTTCATCAGCGAGGCCACGGTCAAGACGCACCTCGGCCGCATCTACGACAAGCTCGGCGTGGACACCCGCGCGGGCGCCGTCGCCGTCGCCAAGGAGCAGCGCCTGCTGCCGTAACGGACGACACGCCGGGCATGACACCATCGAACCGTGCTCGACATCGGCTACTCCCTCTCCCGCCGCTTCCCCGACCCCCCGCAGACCGACTACCGCCGCGCGGACGTCCACGCGCTGCGGCACGACCTGTTCTCCGGAGACGTCTACCTCGCGGACACCAAGGAGGACCGCGAAGTATCCACAGCCTGGGGATGGGTGCCGGTGCTCGACTTCGCCTGGGCGCTGTGCGACATCGTGGAACGGATCGACCAGGACCCGCGCGGCAGCCGCTCGCACCGCCGCCAGCAGGCCGAACTCGACTTCACCGAGTCCACCGACCGCATGCTCTTCGAGCGCCGCTTCGGCTGGGTCGACATCGAGGCAGACTGGATGGACCCCGAGGAACCGCCGCTCACCTTCAGCCACTCCCTCCTGCGCCGCGAAGCCCGCGACTTCCTGCACGACCTGATCGCCGACCTGGCCGACATGCACGAGGGCCTGGCCGACAACCCGGCCGTCTGGGACCTCCAGGCCCGCTTCCCCCGCCTCTGACCCCGGCCCGGCCGCCCCCTCACACCTCCACCCGCACCCCGATCTGCGCCGCGAACGCCGGCGCCAGCTCCATCAGCTGGACCGGGCTGATCACCGCACCCGCCAGCCGCTCCACCCCCCGCGCGATGTCCAGCTCCGCGACCGCCCGCAGATCCACCGCCTCCATCCGCGCCGCGCTGAAGTCCGCCCGCCTCAGCACACAGTCCCGGAACTCCACCCGCCTCAGCCGCGCACCCCCGAAATCAGGCTCCGCCAGCACACAGCCCTCGAAGACGACGTCCGTCAGCCGGGCCTCCCGCAGATTCAGGTAATCGATCTTCCCGCCCCGCACGAGCACCCGCTCCAGCACCGCGCCGTGCAACTGCGTCCCGCCCAGCCGCGCGTCCACCACCTCCACGTCCCGCAGCGACGCCTCCGCGAGATCGGTGCCCACCCCCCGTACCCCCGTCAGCACCGAATCGATGAACCGCGCCCGCACCAGCTCCGCCCGGTCCAGGGCGCAGCCCTCCAGCGCGCAGTCCATGAACCTCGCACCCCGCCCCGACGCGTCCGCCAGATCCACCGACGCCCCGAACCGCACCCCGTCGTAATCCCCGTCCGGTTCGAGCCCGCCCTCCTCGAACTCCACCAGCGACGGCAACCGCACCTCCGGCCGCCGCGCCGCCTTCACACCACCGCTCCGACCACCAGCACGCACCATGCCCCCATCGTGACGCACGCCACTGACAACACCCCGCCCACGCTTGACCTCAACCCCGCTTGAGGTCACAGGCTGGGGCCACCAGAACGCACACCGCTCCGGGGGACCCCACCATGCACGCCGTACGCCTCCACGCCTTCGGCCCCGCCGAGAACCTCACCTACGAACACACCGACGCCCCCCGACCCGGCCCCGGCCAGGTCCGCATCGCCGTCCGCGCCGCCGGCGTCCACCTCATCGACACCACGCTGCGCCAGGGCCTCCCCGGCCCCTTCCCGCCCGCCGCACTGCCCACCGTCCCGGGCCGCGAAGTCGCCGGCACCGTCGACGCGCTCGGCGAAGGCACCGACCCGGCCTGGCTCGGCCGCGACGTCGTCGCCCACCTCGGCAACGTCCCCGGCGGCTACGCCGAACTCGCCGTCAGCGACACCGACCGGCTCCACCGCGTACCCCGAGGACTCGGCCATGCGGAAGCCGTCGCCATGATCGGAACCGGCCGCACCGCCCTCGGCATCCTCGACTTCACCCCTCTCGGCCCCGACTCCCTCGTTCTCGTCACCGCCGCCGCCGGAGGCATCGGCACCCTGATCGTCCAGTACGCCAAGAACGCCGGAGCCACCGTCATCGGCCTCGCCGGAGGCCCCGCCAAGACCGCCCGGGCCCTGGACAACGGCGCCGACCTCGCCGTCGACTACACCCGCCCCGACTGGCCCCACCACGTCCGCACCCACCTGGACGCACTCGGCCGCCGCGCCACCGTCGTCTACGACTCCGTCGGCTCCATCACCGCCCACGCCGCCGTCGACCTCCTCGGCAAGGGCGGACAGCACGTCATCTACGGCCGGTCCGGCAACGGCCGCCCCTACTCCCCCACCGACGACGAACTCCACGCACGCGGCATCACCTCCCAGAACGTCCTCGGCCCCGCCCTGTTCCACAAGGGCGGCGGACCACGCGCGCTCGAAACCCGCGCCCTCGCCGAAGCCGCCGCCGGCCGCCTGCGCCCCGCGATCCAGACCTACCCGCTCGCCCGCGCCGCCGACGCCCACCGCGACCTGGAGACCCGGGGCACCCTCGGCAAGGTGGTCCTCATCCCCTGACGAGGGACCCGGCCCGCCTCACGCCCCGCCCAGCTCCGCCAGCGCCCCGTCGGTCAGCCGGTACACCGTCCACTCGTCCTGCGGACGCGCGCCCAGCGACTCGTAGAACGCGATCGACGGGGCGTTCCAGTTCAGCACCGACCACTCCAGGCGCTCGTAACCCCGCTCCACACAGATCCGCGCCAGCTCCGTCAGCAGCGCCTTCCCATGCCCGCCGCCGCGCCGCTCAGGGCGTACGTACAGGTCTTCCAGATAGATCCCGTGCACCCCGCGCCAGGTCGAGAAGTTCAGGAACCAGAGCGCGAAACCGACGACCTCGCCGTCCTCGTCCGACTCGGCGATGTGCGCGAACGCGGCGGGCCGCTCCCCGAACAGCGCCTCGTGCAACTGCTCCTCCGTCGCCCGCACCTCGTGCAGCGCCTTCTCGTAATCGGCCAGCTCACACACCATGGCGTGGATGACGGGGACATCGGCGGGAGCAGCGGTACGAATCATGGGGGGCAGCGTAAACAACGCCCTTCCGACGCCTACCCCCGGCCCAGCACCACCCGTGCGATCTCCGCCAGTTCCGGCGCCGGCCGCCGTGCACCGCCCTCCACCGACCAGCGCACGTTCTGGAGCACCCGCCCCAGCGTCCACGCCGCCGCCCGCTCCCGGTCGAGCCCCAGCGCCCCGGTCAGCGCATCGAACCGCTTCCCCACCGCACCCGCGTCGAACCTGTTCACCAGCGCGGGCAGCAGCTCGAACCCCGCGTCCCCCACCAGGGGCTTCGGATCGATGGCCACCCACCCCGCCCCGCCCTCCGCCGCCAGCACGTTCCCGTAGTGCAGGTCCCAGTGCAGCAACCGGTCCCCCGGCTCCCCCGCCACCTCACGCACCGCCGCCGCACAGTCCCGTACGAGCCCCCGCTCCTCCTCGTCCGCCAGCCCCGCCACGACGTCCGGGGCTGCGGCCAGCATCCGGGAAGCCGCCTCCCCGAGCCCCCGCAGCCCGTGCCCGGCCCCAGGACGCACCGCCGTCAGCTCCGCCAGCAGTCCGGCGATCACCCGGACCGCCCGGTCCGCGTCCGGCTCGCCCTCCAGCGAACGGCTTCCGTCCAGCCGCTCCAGGAGCATCGCCCCGGTCACCGGATCGTGCTCCAGCAACCGCACCGCCCCGGCCCCCGCCGCACCCCACAGCCGCAGCGCGACCGGCTCCCCCGCCGTCTCCGCGTCCACCGGCTGCAACTTCAGCACCGCCCGCCGCCCGTCCCCCAGCCGCACCACCGGCAGGACCAGCGCGCACACCCCGTGCATCGCCGCACCGTCCCGGCGCAGCCCCCACCGCTCCAGGAACTCCGCCGCCATCCCCGGCAGCGCGGCCACGAACGCCCGGCCCGCCTCCCCGTTGTATGCGGACTGAGTGGCGATGAGCGCATCCGGAATGTCGATCACACCCCCGATCGTAGGGGCGTGCGTCAATCGGGCATGCCCTCCGGCCACCCAGCACGGCCCTACGCCACGCCTGCCTCGTGGCTCCACGCCCTCCGCTCCTGGATCCGCAGCGCCCCCGGCACCTACCTCTGGCTGACCGCCCTCTTCGTCACCACGGTGATCGTCCACCAGATGTCACCGGCCTTCGAGGAGGAGTTCCTGCGCCGGCAATCCACCAACATCCACGAGCTGTCCCAGAACCCGGTGCGCACCCTCATCACCAGCGCCTTCTGGATCGACGGCGGCACGTGGCTCCCCTACGCCGTCCTCTACACCGTCTTCCACGCCCCCGCCGAACGCCGCCTCGGCACCCCGCGCTGGCTCACCGTCGCCGCCACCGCCCACGTCCTCGCCACCCTCGTCAGCGAGTCCGTCCTCGCCTGGGCCATCCGCCACGGCCACGCCCCGCTCTCCGCCGCCCACACCCTCGACATCGGCGTCAGCTACGCCCTCGCCGGCGTGGTCGCGGTCCTCACCTCCTACGTCCCCCGCCCTTGGCGCCCCGTCTACCTCTTCGCGGTCCTGGTGATCTACACGGTGCCGCTGATCACCAACCCGACCTTCACGGACATCGGCCACCTGACAGCGGCCCTGACCGGACTGGGGTGCTACCCGCTGACGCGGCGCGGGACATAAAAAAACCAGGCCAGTGGGACGCTGACCTGGGGTTTTGAGCCGCCTGTCGGAATCGAACCGACGACTTTTCGATTACAAATCGAACGCTCTGGCCAACTGAGCTAAGGCGGCAACGCGCACGCCGAGAAGGCCACGCGCGCGAGCCTCACTTTACACAGCACCCCACGTTCTACTCCACGAAGTTCCATCGTCCCCGTAACCACCCGAGCATCCGTGCGTTAAGAACACTGACGTGCTGATCCGGATATCGGACAGTCGAAGGGTGGGGAGGGCTCATGGCGGACGCCGAGGACCAGCGGACGCGCGTTTCGAGCGACGAGGCCAAGCGCATCAAGCGCGAGGCAATGGGCATCGGCGACCGCAGAAAGCATCAGGGTCGTGCGGCCACGGCCATCAAGAGCAGGGTCAAGGAGCCGGGTACGCAGCAGCGCGTGTACCGCTACCGCTTCTACCCCACCCCCTCCCAGGCCGAGCAGCTGGAGAAGACCTTCGGGGCCTGCCGCTGGGTCTACAACGAGGGCCTGGCGCTCCGGGCGGGCGCATGGGAGCGGCACCGCGTGTCGGTCGGCTTCGCCGAGTCGTGCCGCGCATTGACGGGCTGGCGGCAGGCGCCGGAGACCTCGTGGTTGCGTGAGGTCTCCTCGACGGTGCTTCAGCAGGCACTGCGGCATCTGGACGGGGCGTTCACCCGGTTCTTCAAGCAGTCGGCAAAGTATCCGCAACGAAAGAAGAAGCACCGGTCGCGGGATTCGGCGACGTACGTACGCACCGGCTTCCGGTGGTCGGAGGACCCGGAGCGGCCCGGCACGGGCCTGGTGACACTGGCGAAGCAGACAACGCCACTGGATGTGCGCTGGTCCCGGCCCTTGCCGGCTGGTGCGGCGCCGGTGAGGTTGTCCGTGACGCGTGACCGCGCCGGCCGGTACTTCCTCGCGGTGCTGGTGGAGGAGTACATCGCTCATCTGCCCACAGCGCTCCTGCCGGGCAGTCGCGAGCCGAAGGCTGTCGGCATCGACCTCGGCCTGGCCGCCCTCGTGACTCTGGACGACGGAACGAAGGTGGACCATCCACGGCTGCTGAAGAAGTACGACAAGGAGCTGGCGCGGCTGCAGCGGGGTCTGCACCGCAAGAAGAAGGGGTCGAACAACCGGGGCAAGGCCCGGGAGCGGATCGCTCGGCTGTACGCGCTGATCAGTGACGTACGCAGGGACATGCTGGACCAGTTGACCACCCGCCTCGTGCGCGAGAACCAAGTGCTCGTGGTGGAGGACCTGGCCGTCATGAATCTGCTGCGTCCGGCAGCCGGGAAGGGCCGCCGCCGCAAGGCCCGGCTGAACCGGTCGATCATCGATGCCGCCTGGGGTGAGCTCGTACGACAGTTGCGGTACAAGTGCGCGTGGTACGGGCGGACGCTGGTGATCGTGGACCGTTTCTTCCCGTCGACGCGGCGGTGCTCCGACTGTCACGCGCAGGGGCCGTCCCTCGACGTGTCCGTACGGGAGTGGTCCTGCACGGAGTGCGGTGCGGTCCACGACCGGGATGTGAACGCGGCACGGAACCTCCGGGACGAGGGGATGCGCCTGTACTGGCTCATGGCCACCGCGCTCCCGCCGGGGCGGATGCCGCCGTCGGTGATCAAGGCGTCGGAGCTGGCCGACGTACAGCTGGCTGCGTAAGAAGTACTGCGGTGCGGACCGACGGGCCGTCGGCCGTCATGCCTGCGGAGCCCATGTAAGACCGGTCGGAAGCACCCCCCAGGGGTGCGTCCGGGCGGCGGGGGCGTCGAAGCAGGAAGTGCCACCAAGGCGCAAAGCCAAAAATCCGGTGCTCTGCCTTGGTGGTGCGGGTCAAAAGTGCGGTGCTCTGCCACCTTGCTCGTACGCGGCCAAAAGGCAATCGCTCTGCTGCGAGATTTTCCTCCCCCAAGAACTGCTGACAGATCCGAAACCGCCAGGTAGCGTCCTTGCAGGTTCACTCCGATGGACCAGACCACTCCCTTACGACGGATCGTCCGGCACGTACCTGCCGGTGAAGGAGAAGCATCAGCATGGCCAGTGTCACGTTCGACAAGGCGTCCCGCGTCTACCCCGGCTCCACGAAGCCCGCGGTCGACCAGCTCGAGATCGACATCGCGGACGGTGAGTTCCTCGTCCTCGTCGGTCCCTCCGGTTGCGGCAAGTCCACCTCGCTCCGCATGCTCGCGGGTCTTGAGGACGTCAACGGCGGCGCCATCCGCATCGGTGACCGCGACGTCACGCACCTGCCGCCGAAGGACCGGGACATCGCCATGGTGTTCCAGAACTACGCGCTGTACCCGCACATGACCGTCGCGGACAACATGGGCTTCGCGCTCAAGATCGCCGGCGTCAACAAGACCGACATCCGGGCGAAGGTCGAAGAGGCCGCCAAGATGCTGGACCTCACCGACTACCTGGACCGCAAGCCGAAGGCGCTCTCCGGTGGTCAGCGCCAGCGTGTCGCGATGGGCCGCGCGATCGTGCGTGAGCCGCAGGTCTTCCTCATGGACGAGCCGCTGTCGAACCTCGACGCCAAGCTCCGTGTCTCCACCCGTACGCAGATCGCCTCGCTCCAGCGCCGCCTGGGCATCACGACCGTGTACGTCACCCACGACCAGGTCGAGGCCCTGACCATGGGCGACCGCGTCGCGGTCCTCAAGGACGGTCTCCTCCAGCAGGTCGACTCGCCGCGCAACATGTACGACCGCCCGGCGAACCTCTTCGTGGCCGGCTTCATCGGCTCCCCGGCGATGAACCTCGTCGAGGTCCCGATCACCGACGGCGGCGTGAAGTTCGGCAACAGCGTCGTCCCGGTCTCCCGCGAGGCGCTGACCGCCGCCGCGAACCGCGGCGACACCACCGTCACGGTCGGCATCCGCCCCGAGCACTTCGACATCGTCGAGCACGGCGGCGCCGCCGCGAAGACCCTCACCAAGGACTCCGCGGAGGCCCCGGCCGGCCTGGCCGTCTCGGTCAACGTGGTCGAGGAGCTCGGCGCCGACGGCTTCGTCTACGGCGCCGCCGAGGTCGGTGGCGAGCACAAGGACCTGGTCGTCCGCGTCGGCGGCCGCGCCGTCCCGGAGAAGGGCACCAAGCTGCACGTCGTGCCCCGCCCGGACGAGCTGCACGTCTTCGCCACGTCGACCGGTGAGCGCCTCACCGACTGACGTCGCACACGCTGTACGGTGGCCCCGCACGATCTTCGTGCGGGGCCACCGCGCGTCACGGGCCGGGTCCGAAGCGGCGGGGCGTTTGAAGCGGCGGAGGCGGATTCCCCGCCGGAACGGTCATTTCACCCCCGTTCGTCAACACGCGATTCGAAAAGCACACTCGAACCATCCCCCGCGAGGGTGACGTAATGTCGCCATGTCATCACCGGCCGCTACGCTCGCTGCGTGACCCACACCGTGCGCCGTATCGGCCGAACCCTCGCTTTCGTACTGCCCGTCGTCATGGTCCTGTCCGGGACCCTCGCGGTCACCGCCGTGCCGTGGGCAGCCAGCAACTCCGACTCGCAGCTCCTCGCCGCGTCGGCCCGCACCGTCCCCGACGCCAAGGGTGCCGAGGCCGCCGTCAAGCCGCGTGCCCCGCAGGACGTCCTGCGCGACCGGCTCCTGCAGGAGCTCCGCGCCAAGGACCCGGGGGTCGCCCTGACGGACCTCCAGCGCGCCGTCGAGGGACGCCCGTCGCTCGCCAAGCACTGCATGTCCCTCGCGAAGACCCTGGGCAAGGCGGCCGTCGAGAAGTACGGCCCGACGCGCGCGCACCGCTTCTCGCGCCCCGTCTGCGACACCTCGTTCGCCTCGGGCGTCGCCCAGTTCAGCTGACCGACACGCCCCTCTCCGCTGCCGGGCACGGCCTATCGTGCCTGGCATGCATACGTTTCCGACGCAGGCCGTGATCCTGGCGGGTGGCCAGGGGTCACGGCTGCGCCCGTATACCGATGACCGCCCCAAGCCGATGGTCGAGATCCCGGGTACCGGGACGCCGATCATCGGCCATCAGCTTTCCTGGCTGGCCGCCGAGGGCGTGACCGACGCCGTGGTGTCGTGCGGGCATCTGGCCGAGGTGCTCCAGGAGTGGCTGGCCGACGCGGTGCTGCCGCTGCGCGTGACGACGGTGGTGGAGTCCGAGCCGCTGGGACGCGGCGGCGGCCTGAAGTACGCGGCGGCGCGGCTGCCCGAGCCGGACGAGCCGTGGTATGCGACCAACGGGGACATCTGGACCCGGTTCTCGCTGCGCGAGATGGCGGCGTTCCACGCGGAGCGCGACGCGACGGCGACGCTGGCGCTGGCACGGCCCCGGATCCCGTGGGGCGCGGTGGAGACGGACGCGTTCGGGCACATCACCGACTTCATCGAGGCGCCGCCGTCGCCGTATCTGATCAATGCGGGGGTGTACGTGTTCTCCCCCGCGTTCACGGGGATGCTGCCGGACCTGGGCGACCACGAGCGGACGACCTTCCCCCGGCTGGCCCGCGAACGCCGGCTGGCCGGATATCCGCTGCCGCACGGGGCGTACTGGCGGGCGATCGACACCGCGAAGGACCTGACGGAGGCCGCCAAGGAGCTGGACGGGCGGTAGCGCGTACGGAAACGGGGCGGGCCCGGAGGAGTTCCTCCGGGCCCGCCCCGTGTGCCGCTCAGGGGCGCCCGCGGTCAGCCTCAGCCGAGGAGGCCGCCGATCGGGTTGCGGCCCCCGCTGCCGCCGTCGCCGCCGCCCGAGCCGGTGCCGGGGTCGGGGGCGGTGCCGCCGGTGGTGGAGCCGCCGCCGGTGCCGGTGCTTCCGGAGGAGCTGGGGCCGGAGCTGGTGGCGGGGGGCTGCTGGGGGGTGGTCTGCCGCGGGGTCTGCTGGCCGGTGCCCTGGGTCTGGCTGGGCTGGCCGGTGCTCGCGCCCGCCGTCTGGCCCGTCTCGCGGACGCTGTCCGACGAGGGTGTGGAGGCGTCGGCGGACGGGGTGAGGGGTGCGGTGCTGTGCGAGGGCGTGGGCTGGTGGCCCGTGGGGCTCTTGGACGCCTTGCCCTTGCGGGACTTGTCGGGGAGGGGCGAGCCGGGGAGCTGGTTGGTGGGGACGCCGTGGGGGCCGGGGACGGTGACGACCTCCGTGGAGCGGACGGCGCCGCCGAGGACGGACCCGATGAGCAGCGTGAGGCCGACGACGACGCTGGCGACGACGGCGCCCCGGCGCAGGACGCGGCGGCGCAGGTCCCAGATCTCGGAGCGGGGACCGAGCTTGCGCCAGGCTTCTCCGGCGAGCCGTCCGTCGATGGAGTAGACGGGTGCGCCCGCGATGATCAGCGGGCTCCAGGCGGCGAGGTAGATGATGTCCGGCGCGTCGTAGGCGGCGACGGTGCGCCAGCTGACGGTGACCAGGAGGGCGGCGGACAGCAGGGCGCCGACGGTGGCGGCGACGCGCTGCCAGAGTCCGAGGACGGTGAGGACGCCGACGACGACCTGGAGGAAGGCGATCGAGAGCCCGGCACCGACGGGGTGCGAGAGGGCGAACTCGCGCAGCGGCTCGGCCAGTGCCCACGGGTGGAGCGAGTTGAGCCACTTGACCATCGAGCCGCGCTCGCCGCCGTCGAAGTACACGGGGTCGCAGAGCTTGCCCATGCCGGCGTAGATGGAGATGAAGCCGAGGAAGACCCGCATCGGCAGGAGGACGACGCCGAGGTTCATGCGGCGGCCCGGGTAGTACGCGTGACGGACGTCGTCGGCGCCGCCCTGGCGCCGGCCGCGGGCCTCCTCGTCGGTGAGGTCGACGGCGGCCTCGTCGTCGTACGGGCCCCGCTCGTCGTAGCCGTCCGGGTCGTACGGGCCGGGGTCGACCGGGTCGTAGGCGCCGACCGCCCGGCGCATGGGGGGCAGCAGGGGGCCGCCGGAGCGGGGGGCGCCGATGACGGGGTTGGGCTGGGTCTCTTCGAGGGGGGACTCGGCGAGGCGCGGGATGACCTGGGTGCCGGCGCCGCGTCCGTGGTCGTACTCGTAGGAGGCGTACGGGTCATAGGGGTCGTACGCGCCCTCGGGGCGGCCGGCGGTGGAGTTGCGTACGGCCTGGAGGAGTCCGGTGGCGCCGGGGTCGCCGGGGGCGGACTTGCCGCTCCAGACGACGGGGGCGCGTCGGCCGCGTCCCGCTCCGGGGGCGCTCATGGCGGGGATCCTGGGCGCGCCGGCGGGTGTCACACCGCGCAGCCGTGCGCGCTGGCCGGGGGCGAGCTGCACCCGGAAGCTGGCGTGGTTGACGATGACCTGCGCAGGGTCGCAGTCCACCTTGGTCATGCTCAGGGCGGGTAGTTCGTCGAACCGAGGCGTTCTGGTGTCCACACTCATCTAACCGAGTGATGTGTGCTTAGGACACTGCCTTGACCGTGCCGAAGGTGTCCGAGACCCGTCAACAGGTGGTGGGGGGTTGCGCGGGGGCGCGTGCACGTGCGCGCGCGCCCCCGGGTGGCCCTCGGGCCGGGTCGGGCCGGCCGGTCAGGCGCGGCGGCGCGCGACCTCGTACATGACGATGCCGGCGGCGACACCGGCGTTGAGGGATTCGGCGCCGCCCGGCATGTTGATGCGGACGCGGTAGTCGCAGGTCTCGCCGACGAGGCGGCCGAGGCCCTTGCCCTCGCTGCCGATGACGATGACGACGGGCCCGCCGAGCGCTTCGAGGTCCTCGACGGTGTGCTCACCGTCGGCGGCGAGGCCGACGACCGCGATGCCCTCCTTCTTGAACGCTTCGAGGGAGCGGGTCAGGTTGGTGACCTTGGAGACGGGGGTGCGGGCGGCGGTGCCGGCCGAGGACTTCCAGGCCCCGGCGGTCATGCCGGCGGCGCGGCGCTCGGGGACGACGACGCCGTGGCCGCCGAAGGCGGAGACGGAGCGGACGATCGCGCCGAGGTTGCGCGGGTCGGTGACGCCGTCGAGGGCGACGATGAGCGGGTCCTCGCCGTTGTCGTACGCGGCTTCGAGGAGGTCCTGCGGGTCGGCGTACTCGTAGGGCGGGACCTGGAGGACGAGGCCCTGGTGGTTGAGGCCGCCCGTCATGCGGTCGAGCTCGGGGCGCGGGGCCTCCATGAGGTTGATGTTGCCGCGCTCACCGGCGAGCTGGAGGGCCTCGCGGACGCGCTCGTCGTTGTCGATGTACTGCTGGACGTAGAGCGTGGTGGCGGGGACGCCGTCGCGCAGGGCCTCGTACACCGGGTTGCGGCCGACGACCATCTCCGAGGTGCCCTTGACGCCGCCGCGCCGGGGGGCGGGGCGGCGGTTGGCGGCCTGCTTGGCCTTGGCGGTCGCGATGCGGTTCTTCTTGTGCTTCTTGCGCTGCTCGGCGGGCGGGGTGGGGCCCTTGCCTTCGAGGCCCCGGCGTCGCTGGCCACCGCTGCCGACCGTGGCGCCCTTCTTGTTGGACGTGCGGCGGTTCCTGCGCTGGCTGTTCCCGGCCATGACCTACCTGTTTCGTTGCTTCGGTCGTGCGTACGTATAAGTGAAGTGTGCCGCCCGGCGGACCGGGCGGCATGTGGTGGCTACTGGCGCGGGCCGAGTGTCCACCGGGGGCCGGACGGGCTGTCCTCGATGACGAGTCCGGACTGGTTGAGCTGGTCGCGGATCGCGTCGGCGGCGGCCCAGTCCTTGCGGGCACGCGCGGACTGCCGCTGGTCGAGGACGAAGCGGACGAGCGTGTCCACGACGCCGTGGAGGTCGTCGCCGCGGTCGCTCTCACCGGCCCAGTGGTCGTCGAGCGGATCGAGGCCGAGGACGCCGAGCATGGCGCGGACCTCGGCGAGGCGGGCGACGGCGGCTTCCTTGTCGTCGGCGGCGAGGGCGGAGTTGCCCTGGCGGACCGTGGTGTGGACGATCGCGAGGGCCTGGGGGACGCCGAGGTCGTCGTCCATGGCTTCGGCGAAGGCGGGCGGCACCTCGGCGGCGGGGGCGACGGTCTCGCCGGCCTTCTCGGTGACGCGCTGGATGAAGCCCTCGATGCGGGCGAACGCCGACTCGGCCTCGCGCAGGGCCTCCTCGCTGTACTCGATCATGGACCGGTAGTGCGGGGTGCCCAGGTAGTAGCGCAGGACGATGGGGCGCCAGGTCTTGACCATCTCGCTGACGAGAACGGAGTTGCCGAGGGACTTCGACATCTTCTCGCCGGACATGGTGACCCAGCCGTTGTGCACCCAGTAGCGCGCGAAATCGTCGCCGAACGCCTTGGCCTGGGCGATCTCGTTCTCGTGGTGCGGGAAGATCAGGTCGATGCCGCCGCCGTGGATGTCGAAGGCGGTGCCGAGGTACTTGTGCGCCATGGCGGAGCACTCCAGGTGCCAGCCGGGACGGCCGCGGCCCCAGGGCGTCTCCCAGCTGGGCTCGCCGGGCTTCGACGCCTTCCACATGGCGAAGTCGCGCTGGTCGCGCTTGCCGGTCTCGCCCTCGCCGGAGGGCTGGCGCAGGTCGTCCAGCTCCTGGTTGGACAGCCCCAGGTAGCCGGGGAACGAGCGCACGTCGAAGTAGACGTTGCCGTCGGCGGCGTACGCGTGGCCGCGCTCGATGAGGCCGCGCATCATCTCGATCATCTCCGGGACGTGCCCGGTCGCGCGCGGTTCGTAGGTGGGCGGCAGGCAGCCGAGCGCGTCGTAGCCCGCGTTGAACGCCCGCTCGTTCTCGTAACCGATGGACCACCAGGGGCGGCCCTGCTCGGCGGACTTCGCGATGATCTTGTCGTCGATGTCCGTGACGTTCCGGACGAACGTCACGTCGTAGCCGCGGTGGGCGAACCAGCGGCGCATGATGTCGAAGTTCAGTCCGGACCTGATGTGCCCGATGTGCGGGGCGGCCTGGACGGTAGCGCCACAGAGGTAGATCGAGACACAGCCCGCTGCGAGCGGGACGAAGTCACGGATCTGCCGGGCGCTGGTGTCGTACAGGCGAATAGTCACCCCTCAAGGGTAGTGGGCCCGCACCAGTGCCCCGCGCCCCTGTGGATATTTGCGGGCGCAGTTGTTACGGGGGCTGCCCGGGACCGTTCGGAACGGTCCCGGGCGCCCCCGCGCGCGGGTCAGCCGGTGCGGTAGACGAGGGCGGTC
Organism: Streptomyces sp. DT224; assembly: GCF_049844595.1. Classification (NCBI taxonomy): domain Bacteria; kingdom Bacillati; phylum Actinomycetota; class Actinomycetes; order Kitasatosporales; family Streptomycetaceae; genus Streptomyces; species Streptomyces sp. DT224. The sequence goes on along the minus strand of NZ_JBNCLI010000009.1, from coordinate 10,154 downwards.
GCGAGGCCGGCGATGCCCTCGCCGCGGCCGGTGAAACCCAACCCGTCGGACGTCGCGGCGGACAGCGAGACGGGGGCGCCGACCGCGTCGGACAGCACCTGCTGCGCCTCCTCGCGCCGCTTGCCGATCTTCGGGCGCACGCCGACGACCTGGACGGCCACGTTGCCGATCTCGAACCCGGCCGCGCGGACGATGCGGGCGGCCTCGGTGAGCAGGGTGACCCCGGCGGCGCCGGACCACTCGGGGCGCCCGGTGCCGAAGTGCTGCCCGAGGTCGCCGAGGCCGGCGGCGGAGAAGAGCGCGTTGCACGCCGCGTGGGCGACGACGTCCGCGTCGGAGTGGCCGGCCAGGCCCGGGCCCTCGCCGTCCCAGCGCAGCCCGGCGCACCACAGCTCGCGGCCCTCTTCGAAGGCGTGGATGTCGGTGCCGATGCCGACGAGCGGGATCACCGGCGCGGGGGCCCGGTCGGGCCGGGGGGCCTCAGAAGCCATCGTTGGCCCTCCTGCGTGCGAGAACCGCCTCGGCCAGGACCAGGTCCAGGGGGCGGGTGACCTTGAACGCCTCTTCGTGCCCGGGGACGACGACGACGGGGGCGCCGAGCTGTTCGACCATGCCCGCGTCGTCGGTCGCGCCCTCGCCGCTGACGGCGACCTGCTCGTGGGCGCGGAGCAGGGTGGCCCGGTCGAAGCCCTGCGGCGTCTGTACGGCCCTGAGCCGGGCGCGGGCCGGGGTGGAGAGCACCGGCTCGGGCGCGCCGGGGGCCCCGGGCTCGACCTCCTTGACGGTGTCGGCGAGCGGCAGAGCGGGAACGACGGCGGGGGCGCCGTCGCGTACGGCCTCGACGACGGCGTCGACGGTGTCCACGGGGACGAGGGGCCGGGCCGCGTCGTGCACCAGGACGGCGGAGATGGTGTCGGGGAGCGCGTCGAGGCCGCGCTTCACGGACTCCTGGCGGGTTTCGGCGCCGGGCACGACGAGGAAGTCGGTGCGTTCCGGCAGGGCGTACTCGTCCAGGAGGTTGCGGACCTCGGTGACGCCCTCGGGCGGCGCGACGACGACGACCAGGGACACGTGCCGGGAGGCCGCCATGGCGCGTACGGCATGCACGAGCATGGGGGTACCGCCGAGCGCGCGGAGCGCCTTGGGGGCGCCCGGGCCGAGCCGTACGCCGCGGCCGGCCGCGGGGATCACGGCGGCCGTGCGGTAAGGACGCGGTTGTTCAGACATCGGTTGCACTCCGAGGCTTCGGCATGTTTGTGTCCACGGCCGGCGTGGGTATGGCCACAAGCGAGCCGGGCGCTGCGCCATGACTCGACCGGGACCCTTTCCGTGACCCCGGGCGGGCCGGGACACGCCGCGGCCGTCCGGGGTCGGTCTCGCACGCCGGGTTCGGCAAGATCGCGAGCAACGTACCAAGGACGTGTACCGGGGGATCGTCGGCACGTGGCCGGAATTCGCCGTTGGATTTCGCGGTCCGGACATGCCGCAGCGCCCGACGACACAGCGTGAATACGGCTGGTCAGCGGGCACCGCGGCACATTATCTACAGCCGGTGCGATCCGGTCGTCATGACCGGCGCCATCCGGTTCAGGATGCGAGAACCTCGTCGAGGAGAGCCTCGGCCTTGTCCTCGTTGGTGTTCTCCGCGAGAGCGAGCTCGCTCACCAGAATCTGGCGGGCCTTGGCGAGCATGCGCTTCTCACCTGCGGAGAGTCCGCGCTCACGCTCGCGGCGCCACAGGTCGCGCACGACTTCGGCGACCTTGATGACATCGCCGGACGCGAGCTTCTCGAGATTTGCCTTGTAGCGCCGGGACCAGTTCGTCGGCTCCTCGGCATACGGTGCGCGCAGCACCTCGAAGACGCGGTCCAGCCCTTCCTGCCCGACTACGTCGCGCACGCCCACGAACTCCGCATTGTCCGCCGGTACACGCACCGTCAAGTCGCCCTGAGCGACCTTGAGCACCAAGTAGGTCTTGTCCACGCCTTTGATCTGGCGAGTTTCGATAGCCTCGATCAGCGCGGCCCCGTGATGGGGATAGACCACGGTGTCGCCAACCTTGAACGTCATGTGACAGGTACCCCTTCCGTGGCTATCAAGCGTAACACGAGAATCGCTACTCCTGAATGGCGTTTTCGCAGGTCAGGGCATATCTCGGGGCTTGACAAGAGAGACGGGAACGTGCTGCGCGGGGCCTGCGGAAGACGGTATTCGCAGGTCGGAGCGGCTGTCCGGCGACCGGGAAACGCGGACCCTACACACACTCCACCCCGCTCCGAAGGGGCCGAACGTCCCGTTTTGTCGGGTTCAGCTTGCGGAACTTTCCGTAGCGCGTTCGAGGATGGATCACTCGTTCGGGCGTAAGTGCCGATGGCCAATGAAATTGATCAACGTACGACGCCGACGGGGATTATGCGCAATGAATGCGCCACCGTCCGTGAACGGCCACGAAGCCCGGGACGAACGGATGGCCGGAATTTGATCAAGCGCGTTATGTGAAGAGACAGCGAATGTCCGTACGTGTCCGAGCCCCGCGATCACCGGCCCGTCAGGGGCGGGTCGGGTGCGGGGCGGCGAGGAGGGCTCGGTAACCTGACCGCTGACAGACCCTTAGGGCGGCTTTACCCCAGGCGCCCGACCCGTCCGCACCGTCCGCACGTTCAAGGAGTTGCCGCCGCCGTGAGCCGCAGCCTTCGACACGGCGCCCTCGCCGCCACTGCCATCGCGTTCTCGATCACCGCGCTCACCGCATGCGGCGCGGGCAACAACGCGCAGACGCTCGAAGTCCGGCCGGACAACGCCTCCACCCGGTCCGGCGCCATCAAGATCCAGAACGCCAACGTCATCACCCAGCCCGAGCGCGACGCCAAGGGCCCGGCGGTCGTCACCGCCACCCTGTTCAACAACGGCTCCACGCCGGAGACCCTGGACTCCATCACCCTGACGGGCAGCAGCGGCTCCGTGCAGCTGCACCCCGCCAAGGGCTCGGGTCCGGTCGTCGTGCCGGCCGGCGGCCGGGTGATCCTCGGCGGCCAGGGCAACGCGTCCGCCGTGATCGAGAACGGCCACGAGGCCACGGAGAACGGCAACGTGCAGCCGCTGGTCTTCAAGTTCAGCCGCACCGGCGACATCTCGCTGGGCGCCTCCGTCGTCCCGGCGGCGCACTACTTCAAGGGCTTCGGCCCCAGCGCCCTGCCCGAGCCGTCGACGACGCCGGACGCCTCGCCGTCCGGCTCGCCGTCCGGGTCCGCGTCCCCGGACGCGTCCGGGAGCCCGTCCGGCGAGGCCGGGGCCTCGTCCGCGGCCTCCGCGTCCGGCCAGCCCGGCTGAGCCGCAGCCCGCACCGCACATGGCCGAGGCGCCTTCCCCACCCGGGGGAGGCGCCTCGGCCATGTGCGCGGAGCGCGGGGCCGGCCTACGGCTCGAACTTGTACCCGAGGCCCCGCACCGTCACCAGGAACCGGGGCGCGCCCGGGTCCGGCTCGATCTTGGCGCGCAGCCGCTTCACGTGGACGTCGAGGGTCTTGGTGTCGCCCACGTAGTCCGCGCCCCAGACCCGGTCGATGAGCTGCATCCGGGTCAGCACCCGGCCCGCGTTGCGCAGGAGCATCTCCAGCAGGTCGAACTCCTTCAGCGGCAGGTCGACCTTGCCGCCGGAGACCGTGACGACGTGCCGGTCGACGTCCATGCGGACCGGTCCGGCCTCCAGGGCGGCGGGGGCGACCTCCTCGGGCTCGCCGCGCCGGCGCAGCACGGCCCGGATGCGGGCAACGAGCTCGCGGGAGGAGAAGGGCTTGGTGACGTAGTCGTCGGCCCCTATCTCCAGGCCGACGACCTTGTCGATCTCGCTGTCCTTGGCGGTCACCATGATCACGGGCACGTTGGAGCGGCTGCGCAGCTGGCGGCAGACCTCGGTGCCGGGGAGTCCGGGCAGCATCAGGTCGAGCAGCACGAGGTCGGCGCCGTTGCGCTCGAACTCGTCCAGGCCGTCGGGTCCGGTGGCCGCGATGGCGACCTCGAAGCCTTCCTTGCGGAGCATGTAGGACAGGACGTCGCTGAAGGATTCCTCATCCTCGACGACAAGCACTCGGGTCACGGAAGGGCCTCCGGGGAAGGGAATGAATCAAAGGAGTCGGGGGCGGCGTCCAGGTGGGACGCCTCGTCGCCGTTGACGATGAGCGGGCCGCCGGACACACGGTCCCGGCCGCGTGCGGAGCCCGCTTCGGGCAGCCGCAGGGTGAAGGTGGAGCCCTGTCCCTCCGAGCTCCACACGGTGACCTCCCCGCCGTGCGAGGCGGCCACGTGTTTGACGATGGCGAGGCCGAGGCCCGTACCACCGGTGGCGCGTGAGCGGGCCGGGTCGACGCGGTAGAAGCGTTCGAAGACCCGTTCCCGGTCCTTCTCGGAGATGCCGATGCCCTGGTCGGTCACGGCGATCTCGATCTCGTCCCCGCCGGGCACGGCCACGCGGCGGGCGGCGATGCCGACGCGGGTGCGGGCGGGGCTGTAGTTGACGGCGTTCTCGACCAGGTTGCCCAGCGCTGCGGCGAGCTGGCCGCGGTTCCCCCATATCCGCAGGTCGGCGGTGCCGCCGGCGGCCATGGTGATCTGCTTGGAGCCGGCCTGCTGGCGGCAGCGGTCGATGGCCTCGGCGACCAGCTCGTCCACGCGGACCGGCTCGGCGTCCTCCAGCGGGTCGTCGTTCTGCACCCGGGAGAGGTCGATGAGCTCCTGGACCAGGTTGGTGAGCCGGGTCGCCTCGATCTGCATGCGGCGGGCGAAGTGCTCGACGGCCTCCTGGTCGTCGGAGGCGTCCAGCACGGCCTCCGAGAGCAGGGACAGGGCTCCGGTCGGGGTCTTGAGCTCATGGCTGACGTTGGCGACGAAGTCGCGCCGGACCGCCTCGATGCGGCGGGCCTCGGTGAGGTCCTCCACGAGCAGCAGCACCAGCCGGGAGCCGAGCGGGGCGACCCGCGCGGAGACCGCCAGGGCCTCGCCCCGGCCCGTGCCGCGGCGCGGGAGGTCCAGTTCGACCTGCCGTATCTCGCCGTCGCGGCGGGTGTCCCGCGCCATGTTGAGCATCGCCTCGACGGCCAGGCGGCCGCCTCGGACCAGCCCCAGCGCGTACGCGGCGGAGCTGGCCTTGACGACGCTGTCGCTCTCGTCCAGCACCACGGCGGAGGAGCTGAGCACGGACAGGACCGTGTCGACACCGGGGGGCAGCGGGGCACCGCTGTCGGGCCGCAGGGAGGTGCGCGTCGGCTTCTTCTGGTCGCGCTCGCTCCAGCGGAACGCCAGCATGGCGATCACGCCGGTACCGACACCGGCGATCGCGGCAGCTGCGGCGACCGCCGCGTTCACGTCCATGTCCCCAGGTTATGCGGCACCTCGGACACTCTCCCAGCCGTCCGATGCCCTCCACGGCCACTCGTCGCCCAGAGTTCACCGAGGGGCAAGGGGCGGTTCACTTGGCCGGTCGGAATCCGACGCGTACGGCCGTCACGGTGGTGTCGTGGGGTTCGGAGCCGGTCGTCGGCGGGCCCCGGCCTCGGTCAAGGACTGGAGAGGGACACCCATGCGTGACGCGTACCACGAGGAACTCGACTCGATCGGCGAGGGCCTGGTCGAGATGGCCCGGCTCGTCGGCTCGGCGATAGGCCGGGCGACGACGGCGATGCTCGACGCCGATCTGAAGCTGGCCGAGTCGGTGATCGCCGCCGACCAGAAGGTGGACGACCTCCAGCACGATCTGGAGGCGCGGGCCATCGCGCTCCTGGCCCGGCAGCAGCCGGTGGCGACCGATCTGCGGATCGTGGTGACGTCGCTGCGGATGAGCGCGGACCTGGAGCGCTCGGGCGACCTCGCCCAGCACGTCGCCAAGCTGGCCCGGCTGCGCTTCCCGCAGTCCGCGGTCCCGCACGACCTGCACGCCACCATCCTGGAGATGGGCCAGCTCGCGCAGCGCCTGATGGCCAAGGCCGCGGAGGTGATCATCACCAAGGACGTCGACCTCGCGCTCCAGCTGGAGCAGGACGACGACGAGATGGACCTGCTGCACCGCGCGCTGTTCCAGCACCTGATGGACGACCGCTGGAAGCACGGCATCGAGACGGCCGTCGACGTGACGCTGCTCGGCCGCTACTACGAACGGTTCGCCGACCACGCGGTGTCGGTGGCGAAGCGCGTGGTCTACCTGGTGACGGGCGAGCACGCGGACGAGATCCAGCAGCCCGCGCCGGTCGAGGGGGCTTAGCGGGGCTCCGGTGCGGGAAGGGCGGGGCGCGAGCGGCCTGGCGCACGCCCGCGCGCACGGCTCGTACATACGTTCCTGCGCATGTGCGCCGTTGATGCGCCCGCCCGGGTGGGCATGCAATGGGACGGGGCGGCACGACGTGTCCGTACGCCCCGGTCGCGTTCCCCGTAGCGGGCGTGCGGCCCTGTCGTACGCCTTGAGGAGGAACCATGGCCGATTCCCCCATGACCGAACCGGAGCGGGAGGCCCCCGCCGAGGTGGTGCCGCTGACCGTCCTGGGCGCCTGCGGCTGCGGCTCGGGCTGCGGGTGCGGCTGCCAGTCCGGGGCGCCCTGCCAGTGCGGAGGCTGCTCCGGCTGACACCGCCGGGCCGTACGGGTTACGAGGGCGACGCCTCCGCCTTCGTGACCCGTGCCCCGGTCCGCGGCGACGGTGCGGCGGTCTCGGCCACCGCGGTCTCCCCCGTCGGCAGACCGCGCATGAGCAGCCAGTAGCCTGCGGCGGCCACCGTGCCCAGGAGGGCGGTCGTCGCCCACAGCCAGCCGGCGCCGAAGTGGTCGATGACCACACCGGACATCAGCGGGGCGATGAGCGCGGCGGCCGACCAGGACAGGGTGTACATGCCCTGGTAGCGGCCCCTGCCGTGGGCCGGGGCCAGCTGGACGACCAGGCCGTTCTGCACGGGGGCGTTGATGATCTCGGCGACCGTCCACACGCTGATGGTCAGTGCGTACACCCCGACGGAACCGGCGAAGGCGGTCAGCCCGAACCCGTACCCCGCGAGCAGTGAGGAGGCGACGAGCAGCCGGCGCGGGTCGCGGCTCTGGATGAACCGGGTGACGGGGATCTGGAGCACGACGATGAGGACGCCGTTGACGGCGATCGCCGTGCCGAAGTCGGAGCTGCTGAGCCCGTCGGCGCCCATAGCCACGGGCAGGCCCACGTAACCCTGCTGGAAGATCAGGGCGATCACGAACGACAGGCCGACGACACCCATGAACCGTCCGTCGCGCAGCACGGTGGAGAGCCGTACGCCGTCGTCGGCCGGCACACCGCCGGGCACCGCCGGCGCCGAGCGCTCCGGACGCGATTCCGGGACCTTCAGGAAGACGACGACCGCGCAGACGAGGGTCATCGCGGCCTCGCCGACGAAGCCCGCGAGATAGCTGTACTCGGCGACGAACCCGGCGCCGGCGGAGGAGACCGCGAAACCGAGGTTGATGGCCCAGTAATTGAGCGAGAAGGCCCTCACCCGGTCCTTCGCGGGGACGATGTCGGCGATCATCGCCTGGACCGCCGGGCGGGAGGCGTTGCTCGCCATGCCGACGAGGAAGGCGACACCGGCGATGGCCGCGGGATGCGTCATGAAGCCGAGCACGGCGACCGCGGCGGCGGTGGAGAGCTGCGCGGCGAGCATGGTGGGCCGCCGCCCGATGCGGTCGGTCAGCACCCCGGCCGCGAGCGAGGAGACGACACCGCCGAGCCCGTGGAGTGCGGCGACCAGACCGGCGTACGAGGCGGAGTAGCCGCGGTCCAGGGTCAGGTACAGGGCCATGAAGGTGGCGACGAACGCGCCCAGGCGGTTGACCAGGGTGCTGGTCCACAGCCACCAGAACTCCCTGGGGAGCCCGGAGACGGTTTCCCGGGTGGCACGGGTGGCCCGTCCGAGACCGGTGGCAGACATACGGGTTCCCCCCCAGGGACATACGACGGATGGGGCCGGGGGAGGTAAGTGGCCCACCGACGGTCCGAACATTACGAATCCTCGGGGCCCGCCTGCCACTCAATTGACGGGCGCCGTCAAACGTCGGCAGGCCCCTTCCGGCCCTGTCCGCTCTGTGACCGGTCGCGCGCGGCTCGGACGGGTTCGATTACGCTCGGACTCATGGCCGACGCACCGTACAAGCTGATCCTCCTCCGCCACGGCGAGAGCGAGTGGAACGCGAAGAACCTGTTCACCGGATGGGTGGACGTCAACCTCACCGAGAAGGGCGAGAAGGAGGCGGTCCGCGGCGGTGAGCTGCTGAAGGACGCCGGCCTGCTCCCCGACGTGCTGCACACCTCGCTCCAGAAGCGCGCCATCCGCACCGCCCAGCTCGCGCTGGAGGCCGCGGACCGCCACTGGATCCCCGTACACCGCTCGTGGCGCCTGAACGAGCGCCACTACGGCGCGCTCCAGGGCAAGGACAAGGCCCAGACGCTCGCCGAGTTCGGCGAGGAGCAGTTCATGCTCTGGCGCCGCTCGTACGACACCCCGCCGCCCGCCCTCGAGGACGGCACCGAGTTCTCCCAGAGCGACGACGCGCGCTACGCGACGATCCCGCCGGAGCTGCGCCCGCGCACGGAGTGCCTGAAGGACGTCGTCACGCGCATGCTGCCGTACTGGTACGACGGCATCGTCCCGGACCTCCTGACCGGCCGCACGGTCCTGGTCGCCGCCCACGGCAACAGCCTCCGCGCCCTGGTCAAGCACCTCGACGGCATCTCCGACGCCGACATCGCGGGCCTGAACATCCCCACGGGCATCCCGCTCACCTACGAACTCGACGCGGAGTTCCGCCCCCTGAACCCGGGCGGCACGTACCTCGACGCGGACGCGGCGAAGGCGGCCATCGAGGCAGTGAAGAACCAGGGCAAGAAGTAGTAAGCCCGACGCTTCAGGCCTCCTACCAGCACTTTCTTCGCTGGTAGGAGGCCTGAAGTCATGCCTGGGCCGTGGTGGGGCCGCCCGACTAGATGTCTCGCCTCCTCCAGACACGGACGCACACTCGGAACGTAACGAAGAACGCCCCGATGGCGACGGCATACACGGGTGCCCCCACCCAGAGGCCGAGTACACCAACCACGCCCCCGGTTACCGCGAACGCGGGTTCGCGCGGGGTGATGTCGATGGTTACGCCGAAGCGTGGCACCATAGTGTTCTCCATGAGTTCCTCCTAGTTGACTCAACGACAAGGCACTAATGGAGATCGAAGGCCACCCATTGCGCTGGGTGGCCTTCTCGCTTCCCCGCTAGTGATCGGGACGATATTGCACAGCGACCTCGCCGCGCAAATCCCCCACCGCCTTTCGGAGCCGATGCTTCCGCATGACTGTTGGGCCGGCCCCCATTCTTAAGCTGTCGGGACTTCCAATGAACCGAATGCTCGGCGGGCGGCGCTCCCGTAAAGCCACCCCTGGGCCTCCTTCTGCACTGTGCGGGTTTCCGCCACCGCGGTTATTACCCGGCCGGGCGGGAGGCCGGGAGGGAGGGAGGGAGGGAGGGAGGGAGGGAGGGAGGGAGGGAGGCCAGGTGGTCACCCTGCTGTCTTTTTTCGTGTCGGATTTTCTGGTTCGGCGACACTTTCACAGTTGGTGTTTCCACTCTGCAGCCCGTTCTTTCGTGTCGGATTTTCTGGTTCGGCGACACTTTCACAGTTGGTGTTTCCACTCTGCAGCCCGTTTTTTCGTGTCAGGCTAGTACTCCAGCTGTAGATCGTGATCTTCATGTCTGTTCGGCGACTTGTCGGTGGTAGTGGCTGGTTCTGGATCGGGCCTGGTGGCGGCGCCGCCAGAGGGACCAGCGCAGCCGGTGGACCGCATCGGGCGCGGGTCTAACGAGCGCCGTGAACAGCCGCTGGATCTCATTGCAGGTGAGTGGGATCAACCCGTCCGGAGCGGGATGGCGGGCATGTTCTGCGGCACGGATGACCGCCAGGAAGGCGTGCGCGAGCATGACCAGGGTGACCCAGCGTGACCAGGAGGTGAAGCGGCGCACCTGGTGCTCGTCCAGTCCCGCAAGCCCCTTTCCCGACTGGAACGTCTCCTCCACTCGCCACCTCGACCCGGCGACGCGGACCAGCGTGGCAAGGGGTGCCGGAGCAGGCGAGGAGCAACGGTAGTAGGCCCGTTCGCCGGTAGTG
>NZ_JBNCLI010000008.1:274423-442847 GCF_049844595.1 Streptomyces sp. DT224 | reverse complement strand
TGGCTGTCCCAGGTCCGGACGGACTCGGCGCTCTGGTTCACCCTCACCGGCGCCTCCCTGTACGCGGGCGGCCTGGTCGCCGCGATGGCGTCGATGAGGAAAAGGCCGGTGCCGGCCCGTTCCTACGCCCCGACCAGAGGGCGTTGCGGGCAGGTGCCGTCCGAGACGTGCAGCACCTTGACGATGACCGACTCGGGCAGAACCGTACGCAGGGCCCGGACACTGGCGGGCGGCCGGCAGGCGTGGAACTGGACGACGCGGATGCCGGTACGGCGCATGACGCCCGCGACCGCGTCCGGGTCACCGAGGAAGGCGACCAGGACGGGGCACAGAGTGCCGACGGTGCAGGGTGCCGGTGGCGCGGGCAGCCACCACGAGGGCGCCCACCACGCGCTCGGACACGTTGGCTGCACCGCCCGGGACACCGCGCCACAGACCGACGAGCCCGGCACCCGCCCCGGCCACCACCCCGATGCCGAGGGCGCGGGCGGCGCCGCAGACCTCGAGGGCACGCGGCGAGGCCAGGATGGTCATCGGCCCAGACCCAGCCTTGGACGCGAAACGGCTGCACTAAATCTCGCCGCCGCCCGAACAGAACGCGCCGCCCACGCCGATGCGGACGCCGATCCCAACCCGAACTCCCCCATGCAACCGAGACCACCGAAGACCTGAACAGCGGAAGCGAACTGGCAAGATCGGCCTCGCCTCGACGCACGGGCCGCACGCGGCACCGGCGCGAGGACCACCGCGGGCACCGGATCGTCACTCATCGGGGCCCTGTTCCCGCATACGCCGCATCACATGCCCTCCCCCGGCCGGCACGGCCGCCCTCTCGGGCGAGCCGCACTCCGCCCGCCCCCGCACCCTCGGGCCGGGCCATGAGGATGGAACGCTGCAGCTTGGCCAGCGCGGGCGAGGGTTCCAGCCCGAGCGTGCGCACCAGCGTGGAGCGCAGCCGCTGATAGGCGTCCAGCGCCTCACCGCGCCGCCCGGAGCGGTAGAGAGCCAGCATGTACTGGCCGCACAGGCTCTCATGCGTGGAGTACCTGCTGAGCAGGACGGTGAGCTCGGAGAGCAGTTCACGGTGGCGGCCCAGCCTGAGATCGGCCTCGATACGCTGGTCCAGAGCACACAGCCGGCTCTCCTCCAGCCGCTTGATCTGGGTGTCGAGGTGCGGCCCGGTGTGCACGTCGGCGAGCGCCGGACCGGTCCACAGGGCCAGCGCCTCACGCAGCAGCCGCGCACCCTCGGGAAAGTCCTCGGCATCCATCGCCCGGTACCCCATGCCGGCCAGCCGCTCGAACTCCTGCACATCGTGGCCGCCGCTACCACCCCTGAGTAAGTACCCCCCCGGCACGGTGAGCAGAACGTCCTTGGCCGTGCGGGTGCCCTCGCCGTGCAATTCGAGCGCGGCGGTGATCAGTTCGCGCAGCTGGAGGATGTAGGTCTGCAGGGTGGGCCGGGCACTGCGCGGCGGCTCACTCCCCCACAGCTCCTCGGTGAGAGCACCCACCGGCACCACCTCGTCGGCATGCAGAGCCAGCAGAGCGAGCACCTGCCGGGGCTTGGGCGCGGTCGGTGTGATCGAAGTTCCCAGCTCCCGCACGGCAAGCGTGCCGAGTACACAGATGTCCACGCCGTCTCCCCCGTCATCCCCCGGCCGCCGGGACGGCCGGGAACCTCTGCTGACCCAGCGATTAAAAAACAGCATGAGCGGTATGTCAATACCAAACCGTACGCCCTGTTTAGTCTCACGGGGAGACCCGGCAGCCCCCGAGGCACGGCCGCCATGACCCGATAAGTTTCCCCAAATACGGCCAAAACAGAGAGCATTCAGGGGCCCGCGCCCCGCGACTGGCGCCCGAATTACCAGACCGTGGGGACTGTTTTTCTAGGTGGTGCCAGAGGCGGAGCCGGGCCGGAGCGCGCCCGGCGGGCGGCCGGAGCCGGGGGCCGGGGCGGAGCCGGAACGGGGGCCGGGGCAGGGGGTGGCCGGGGCGGGGCGGGGGTGGAGCCGAGACGGGGCCAAGGCGGGGGCCTGGGCGGGGGCCGGTGGCCGGGGCGGGGCGCCCGGCGGGCGGCCGGGGCGGGGTACGTGAACAGCGGCGTCCCGGGCTGCGGCGCTATCGCACCGGGCTCAGCCGGGGCAGCGCGAACGACCACAGCTGGACCAGCCGCTCCGCGGAGCGCCAGTACCGGTCGGCCGCGCCGAGGGTTTCCAGGCCGAGGGTCGCCGCGACGATGACCACCGCCGCCGCCTCGGCCGAGACGTCCTCGGCCAGTTCCCCGTCGGCGCGGGCCCGGACGAGGGCGTTGCGCACCCACTCGTACCACCACTCGCGCAGCCTGGCCCCGCTCTTGCGCGAGGGGTCGCCGCCCAGCCGGAAGCCCGCGCGCACGACCGGGTCGTCGCTGACCGCGTCCATCAGCCGGCCCACGGCGGCGACGAGCCCCTGGAGCCCGCCCCCCTCGGCGCCGCGCGCGCTCTGCTCGGCCGGCGCGAGGGCGAACTCGGCGGCGGCCTCCACGGCGGCCGCCAGCGCGTCCTTGTTCGGGAAGTGGAAGTGCAGGGCGCCCGAACTCACTCCGGCCGGCCGCTGATGAACGGGAGCGTCGCCATCGCGTACCCGTCGGCGCCGAAGACCTCCGCGGCGGCCGAGATGAGGGCCTGACGCGCAACAGCCGCTCGCGCCTGCTTCACCATCGTGTCCTCCTCCGGGCGAGGTGAAAAAACCGGCACAAGCCGCCCGATTCACCCTGGATTCTCCATACTGACTCGTGCACACCTGAGCAAACCGCACGGCTGGTTGGTTTATAGGGCCCCGGGGCCGACGCGCACGGAGCCCGGAAACAGTTGGTTTCCTCCAGCCGCTCTCCCCCCGGGAAACGCACCGCAAACCAACAAAAGAAACCGCCCGACAGGTTTCTTCTCGCCCGGGCACCGGCATCCTCGACGCACTGAACCTCAACTGGAAACTCGCCCTCGCCAGTCGGCTTTCTTGTGCGGGAGCAGCAGGAGGGGCCGGCCGTCGTGGAGCAGGGCGATGATGCCGGTGTCGCCGTGCGGGGTCTGCAGTGCGGTGTTGGTGAGGTAGGTGCCGGCGGCGGGGCCGCCTGTGCCGGTGGGGTCGGGCAGGACGATGTCCTGCGCGCTGATCAGGCCGCTGAGGTGTGTGCTTGCGGTTTCGTCGGTGAGCAGGCCGGTGAAGAGTGTGCGCAGGGCGTTTGTCTCGGGGCCGGGGCGCATCAGGGCGAGCTGGGCGTGGGTGGCGTCGAGTACGCGGCGGGCGAGCGGGCGGCGTTCTGTGTCGTAGCTGGTCAGCAGGGCGGGTCCGGCGGAGCCGTGTATAGCCTCAAAAAGAAGCCCGCAACTGGGCCCCTCTCATGCACACCGTGCAGACACAGCCCACACCAGGCATCCCCCACGAGGCAGCACTCCTGCGGCCCGACGGCTACCTCGCCTGGCCCCCGGCCACGGCAGCCTCCGGCACACCCTGACCACCTACTTCGGCCCGGGCACCCACACACGACGGGACACCCCACCGCTCTCAGCCCGCGGTCTCCAGAACATCACGCAGACCGGCCGCCCTGACCGCCTCCGCATACACCTTGGCACCCCGCGACTCCGACAGATCCAGCGAAGCCAGCACCGACGGCACCACCGCACTGGGCAGCAGATGACGCATCAACGCCGACACCCGCACCACCAGATCACGGTACTCACACACCGCCTGCGACATCGACTGAATCCCCGCAAACGACCCCACAATGACCTCAGCAGTCTCCACCGGCGAAATATGCGGCAGCAACTCACCCTGCGCCTGTGCCCGCTGAAGCAGATCCACACCCACCTCACCCCACCGCAGGAACGGACCACTGCGGTCAATACTCTCCGTCAGCTGATCCATCGTCAGCCGCACACCCGCCCGCACCATCGGATCCGTCTGCAAACGGTGCGCCTGGAGCATCACGACATCCACGACCTCCTGCACCTTGGACGCACGGACCGGCACGAAAATCCGCTGGTCCTGCCCGGAAAGAACCCCCTGAGCCAGGTCCTCCTTCGAATGGAAATGAAAGTACAGCGCCCCCTTGGTCACCCCCGCCTCCGTGAGGATCTGGGAAATCGTGGCCGCCTGGTACCCATGCTCCTCAAAAACCTTGGCAGCCGCCGAAAGAATCGCCTGCCGCGTACGGATAGCCCGCAACTGCTCAGCCACTACGCCTCCTCCCTCCTCGGAACGGACAGCCACCCAGCAAAAAGAAACCGTCCAGTTCGTATCTTACAGGCCCGCCACTCCCCACCACCCGGGCCGGGAAAATGCCCGGCAGGAAAGGAAAACCATGATCCTCGTCACGGGCGCAACCGGGACGATCGGCCGCGAACTCCTCCGCCACCTCCCCCCGGCCAGCCCCTGCGCATCATGGCCAGACACCCCCCAACACCTCACCCACGCCCCACCGGCCGCCCACATCGTCCAGGCAGACTTCACCGACCCCGCCTCCCTGGCCCACGCCCTGCACAACGTCCACACCGCCTTCCTCGTCACCAACCCCGACGGAAAGGACGACACACGCTTCCTCAACCCCGCCCGCGCAGCCGGCGTCCGCCACATCGTCAAACTCTCAGCAGCCGCCGTCACCGACCCCGCCGCCACCGACCTCATCACCCGCCGCCAGCGCCACAACGAAAACCTCCTGCGCACCTCCGGCATGAACTGGACCCTCCTGCGGCCCCCGCGCCTTCATGTCCAACACCCTGGCCTGGGCCCACATCATCCGCACCAGCCACGTCGTACGAGCCCCCTACAGCACCTCCCCCAACGCCTGCGTCCACCCCGCAGACATCGCCGAAACCGCCGCCCTCACCCTCACCACACCCCACAACCACACCCACCAGGCCTACACCCTCACCGGCCCACAAGCCCTCTCACCCACTGACCAGACCACCCAACTCGCCCAACTCCTCGGCCACCCCATCCACTGCGAAGAACTCACCCCCCAACAAGCCCACACAGCCCTCCGCACCCGCTACCCACCCGACATCACCACCGCCCTCCTCGAAAGCGCCACACACCAACACACCAGCCCAAAAACACACATCAACCCCACGCTCCCCCGCCTCCTCCACCACCCCGCCCGAACCTTCCGCAACTGGGCAACCAACCACCTCCATAGATTCCGACCCGGCGCCGCCACAAACGAATAGGAACTGAAGCCCCTCAATCGGACCGGCCGGCCATGTCACCGAGACGATCTCCGGCTGCGGAGCTGCGGCCGCCTCACCGAGTGGTGCCACAACCGCTACGCACGGCGCCTCACCTACGTAACGCCCGTCGGCCGCCCTTTGCACACCGACCTGTCCGTACGCCGCCTGGTCGCCGGAGTCACCGGCGTGGCAGGGCCGGTCCCGGCAGCCTTCGCGTCCCGAGCGACCGGAACCGGAGAAGACCCTGACACCGCGGAGCAGACACCGGCGCAGCGGTGAGCACGGGCCCGGCCCCAGGGCGCTCTACCGCGGCCGCGACAGCCCGGCGACGGCCCGGGCCCCACTTCCCGCTTCCACCCGCAGGCCGCCTCCCGGGCCGTGCGGACGCTTCAGACGGATGTGCACCCCGGCCCCAGGCAACCCCGGAAGTGCATCCGGAGTTCGACCGGGCCGCGGTGACCGCCTGGCTCCTCCGCTACAAGAGCCCCCGTTCACAGGGCAGGCCCTGGAACCCTGACCGTGCCGGCGCCGGGGCGAGCAGCGTATGCACCCGTCGGCCTGGACCGCTCCGCGGCCGCTTACGAGGCCGGGTGTGTCGTGGCCGGCTCCCTTTCGTCGTTCCGACGCCCGCCCGGGGAGGGGCTGCGGCAGACGGCTGCCGTCCTCCGGCCCGGTACGGGCGCGCGCCCGTCCGGCACCACCTCCCGCGCGCCGGCCGCTTCGTCACTCCCGCCGTCCCTCACTTCGTTCCCCCACCGCGGACAGCGGACATGCACCCGTCGGGATCTGGTGGCACATACCGCAAACGGCTACGAGTGGGACCGAGAATGCCTGGATGACCGATGTACTCCCAGCCGCATCAGGCAACGTTGGCCCTGTTGTGACGCGCCGTCCGGGTGTCGGTCCGGACGGCGCGGAAACGCCATGCTGTTCCCGTGGCAGAACGAGTGCAGGTCCGGGAGATCGACGATGACGAGGGCGGGCGGCTGCTGCGGATCATCCGCAGGGGCACCGGGTCGGTGGTGACCTGGCGGCGGGCCCAGATGGTGCTGCTGTCCGCGCAGGGCATGCCCGTGGCGAGAATCGCCGAAGTGTCGTTCACCAGCGACGACCGGGTCCGCGATGTGATCCACAACTTCAACACCGACGGCTTCGACTCCCTTTATCCCAAGTACAAGGGCGGCCGACCGAAGACCTTCACGCTGCCCGAGCGCCGTGGGATCAAGAGGATCGCCAAGTCCCGGCCCACCGAGCACGGCCTGCCGTTTTCCACCTGGAGTCTGACCAAACTGGCCGGCTTCCTGGTCGCCGAGGGCGGTGGTCGACGACATCAGCCACGAGGGCCTGCGCATCCTGCCCCGCGAGGAAGGCGTCTCCTTTCAACGCCTGAAGACCTGGAAGACCTCCCGTGATCCGCACTGCGCGGCCAAGAAGGCGCACGTCGAGCACCACCACGCGATCGCCGACGGCGAGGTCATACCCGAGGACGGCGCACCCGAAGTCATCTTTTGCATGGACGAGTTCGTGCCCCTCAACCTGATGCCCCACCCGGGCCAGCAGTGGACCGAACGCGGAGGCAAGCACAGGGGCCCCGACCGCGAACCCCGCCGCAGACGCCGGGCGACCTACAACCGCTACGGCGGAGTGCGACACCTGTTCGCCGTCCTGAACCTGGCCAAGGACAAGCTCTACGGCCACATCAAGCCGATCAAGAAGCGCACCCAGTTCCTGGAGTTCTGCCGCTACCTGCGCAGCCTCTACCCGCTTGAGGTCCGTATCGCGATCGTCTGTGACAACTTCTCGCCGCACCTGACCACGAAGAGGTGCCAGCGGGTCGGCACCTGGGCGGCAGCGAGCAATGTCGAGATCGCTTACACCCCCACTAACAGCTCCTGGCTGAACCGCACCGAAGCCCAGTTCACCGCCCTGCGCTACTTCACCCTGGTTGGCACCGACCACGCCACCCACAAGGAACAGGGCAGCATGATCCGCCGCTACATCATCTGGCGAAACCGCCACGCCGACGACCGGCGCCTACGCGCCGTCGTCGACAGGGCCAACGTCGCCTGACACAGCCGCGCCACGACGAAACAATGCGGTCCACAGGAACGTCACGCCGAACAGTGCTGACTCAGGGGGTTCCTCGCGCATGCGGCGCAGTTCGACCTCTACCAGGTCAGAGAAGACCCAGCGCAGCGATTCGGGTGTGTAGGCGAGGCCGCCTTGCAGCTCGCGTTGCCGGTAGAGGTCAGCGTCGGTGAGTTCCGACCCCATTCCCGCATCGCCGGCGGCGAAGCTGGTGAGTGCGAGGTGGCCGCCAGGGGCGAGGACGCGGTCGAGGAGGGCCAGGTAGCTGACGCGGCGGTGAGGCGGTAGGTGGTGGAAGCACCCTGAGTCGACGACCAGGTCGTACGGGCCGTTCAACTCGTTGGCGGGGAGCGCGAAAGCGTCACCGCACATGAAGCGGATGTCGACTCCGGCCTCGTGAGCCCGGTCCTCGCCCCAGGCGACGGCAATGGGAGAGAGGTCGACGGCGTCTACCTCGAAGCCGCGCGCTGCAAGGTACAGAGCATTGCGGCCTGGCCCGCACCCCAGGTCCAGGGCTCGACCGGGAGCAATCAAGCCCTGGTCGAGGTAGGCGGCCAGGTTCTCGTCCGGCTTCGCCGCGAAGAACGGGACGGGCCTTGACCGGTCGGCGTAAAAGCGGTCCCAGAAGCCCTTGCCGTCGCCGGTTGCCGAGCGGCCAGCCTCGGATTGAGATGTGAAGAGTCCGTCCAGAAGCGCGAGAACGTCCTCGACGGTACGTACGGTCCGGTCCATCCGGCCCCCTTTCGACCGAGGTCGATGATAGGAACGGCGGGGAATGAAGGCCAGGTCAGGCAGCATATGGCGATGGGTGGAATGGGCTACTGCGGCCCCCGCAGCAGGCGGGGAAGGAACCCTCCAGATTCCGACCCGACATTCGCCCAAGCACCCATCAGGGGGCAGGAAGGGGCCATCCTCGGCCGTGCCGGGGAGACCATTTCGACGAGTTCTCCAGCGGTGCTACAGGGCGAACGTTGTCTGATGCGGCACTAGCTCTGGCTGAGAGCGTTGTCATTCTGGTCCTCGCTTTCACGGCTCGGGTGGTCCAGGTCAGGTCCGCACACCGCCGGAAGCGAATCATCCGATTGGTCCAGAATGGCAACGTCTCCGAAGAACGCGGCCGCTTGCTCACCGCTCCGACTCATGAGGGCAGTGGTCGCCAGGCCTCACCAGCGCGAGGCGGTGTGCTGGTACGGGCCCGGCTGCCAGAGCCCCGCAACAGGTGCCGGGATGCGCGGGGGCGCCGCGTCGTCCGTCTTTTCCGAGGCGCGGTGTGCTCCATGCAGGACCAGCGCCCACAGGAGGCAGCCGAAGGAAGCGGTGTGCAGGAGCGCGCGTACGACGTTCCAGGCGACCCAGCGGCCCTCGAAATCGCCGCGCACCGCTCCGAGACGGCGGATACGGTCCGGGTCACCGGCCCGGGCGAGCGTGTCGTTCAGGGGGACGTTGACGCCACTGGTGACGATGAAGGCAACGACGTACAGCACCAGTGCCGCGCACAGCCACGGCAGCGCGGAGCGGGTCTGGCCGCGCCACGCGAGGAACACAGCCAGCCCGAGCAGGGGGAGGGAACCCATGAAGAGGAGCATGAAGACGGGGTTGAGGATTGCTTTGTTGATGTCCTGCATCGCTTCGACGAAAGTACGGTCGGAGGATCGGCCGAGGCCGGGCATCACCGAGTAGGCGAAGGCCGTGAAGAGCCCGGCCATGAGCCCCGCGAAAAGGGTGGTGACGAGCATCGTGCCGGTCTGGAGGTGTCGCATGCCGAGTTCTTCCCACGATCCACTACGAGGCGCCCGGCAGGGCGCTGCCCCAGCCTCCGGCCGGCGGCCCGTTCCGGGCAACGCCTCTCTGGGACAGGCACGTTAACCTGCGGGTTAACGCAGAGGAGGAGAGCGTGGAACTCAGGGACATCGAGATCTTCCTGACGCTGGCGCGGGAACTGCACTTCGGCCGCACCGCCGAGCGCCTGTACGTGACACCGGCCCGCGTCAGCCAGGCGGTCAAGAAGCAGGAACGCGGCATCGGCGGCGCCCTCTTCGAACGGACCAGCCACCACGTCCGTCTGACCCCGCTCGGACAGCAGCTCCACGACGACCTTCTCCCCGCATACCAGGCACTGCGTCACGGCCTGGAGCGCGCCGCGCAGACCGCCCGCGGCCAACCAGATGTGCTGCGGCTCGGCATGATCTCCAGCAACACCGGTGACCTGCGGCCACTACTCGACGAGTTCGCCGCCCGGCGCCCCGCCTGCACCGTACAGATCCGGGCCATCCCCTACGACGACCCCTTCGCCCGGCTGCGCGACGCAACCGTCGACGTCCTGCTCGCCTGGCTGCCCATCGAGGAGCCCGACCTGACCGTCGGCCCGGTCGTATGCACCGAGCCCGTCGTACTCGTCGTCTCCGCCACCCACCGACTGGCCGCCCGTGCCTCGGTCTCGTACGAGGACCTGGCCGACGAAGCCGTGGTCACCGGAGCATCCCCCGCCTACTGGCGACAGGCCCTGATCCCCGCCCTCACCCCGAGCGGCCGCCCCATCCCCGCCGGCCCGTCCGTGTCGGACGGCACCCAACTGTTCGCCGTCGTCGCGACCGGCGAGGCAGTCTGCCCGGCCTTCGCACACGGAACCCGCTACTACCCCCGCCCGGACATCGCCTACGTCCCGATCCACGACGCACCCCTAAGCCACTGGGCATTCTGCTGGCGCAGCGACACAGAGACCGACACCATCCGCACACTCGCCTCCACGGCAGCAGACCTCGGCCCACTGACCCTGTAACCGGGCCGTTCGCCCGACGTGGCGTTGTGTGCGACCCGCGTCGCTCGGGACACCTTCTTCGAAGTCCGTGGGCGGCACCCCGTTCCGGAAGGAGGCGCGGTGACCGTCCGGGACGAACTGCTCGCGTTCAACAACTTCTCTGCCGAGCACTGGATTCACCTGCGGACCACCAACCCCATCGAGTCGGCCTTTTCCACGGTCAAGCTCCGCACCAAGGTCACACGCGGCGGCCGCGCTCGCGAGGGTGTTCAAGCTGGCCGAGTCCGCTCTGCTCCCCATGCCGATGCTGGGCGGCCTGCTCCGGGGTCCGCCGCGCCGGGCTCCGTTCAGCGGCGCGCGTAGCAGTGAGGACGCGTTCGGGCGACGAAGTCCCCGGAACGGCCAGGTCGTCAGGTCGTCTCGCGGCGCTGCTTCATCTCGGCTTCGGCAATGTGGGTGCGGCCGCCGCTCAGGGCGTCGCGCACCCGGCGTTCCACTTCGGTGAAGCGCCGGTGGTACCCGCCGTCGTATGCCTCGATGATCTGGTACGTCCACATGCCCGGCAGGACGTCGGTGCCCTGGACCTCGCGCTCGACCAGGGCGGCGTGTTCGTCGTGTCCGGCCTCCCGCAGCCGGCGCACCGCCTCGCCGACCGTCTTGTCGGCGTTCCCGGTCAGCTGGTGGAAGTCGTACAGGCGCCCGCGGGCCCGCTGCGTGGTCTCCAGAGCCTGGGACAGCAGCCCCAGCGCCTCCACCGTCGCGTCGTCCATTCCCGGTGGCCGCTCGTGCCGCCGCGGGCCCCGGTCTTCTCCGTGCACTTTGTCGGCCATCGCCGCCTGCCCTTCTTTGATCAGTTGGTCCATGCCCGCCCGCTGGTCCGACCGTGGCTGCTCCGGAGGCCACCCTCGGGCAGGCGCCCGCGGCGAGAAGGGCAGGCGGGGGTTCCCGTGGCAGGGCATAACGCTGGTGGCCGGCGGGGCCACCCGCTCAGCGCTGTCGGGCCCTTCGAGGTCTGCCATCCGGCCACCAGCGGGTCGTGCGAGGTGGCTGACGGCCCGGCAGCCACCTCTTCGCCCGGTCAGCCCCGGGTGACGTTCTGTGCCTGCGGCCCCTTTTGGCCCTGGCCGATGTCGAAGGTGACGTGCTCGACCTCCGTCAGCTCACGGTACACGCTGCCCTGGATCGCGGAGTAGCGCGCGAAGACGTCCGGGCTTCGGCCGTCCTGCGCGATGAAACCGAAACCCTTTTCGGCGTTGAACCACTTCACGGTGCCGCTGGCCATACTGTCGATCCTTTGTCCATCCCAGGAACAGCCCAGCCCTCCGGGCATGCTCCGGCCCCTGGCAGCAGGAGCCGCACCCGTTCTACCCCGTACCGACCCGCCTCTTCGACGGACGACACACCCACCCCGGCGCCGTCCGTGCAGATGCGGCGCAGCAGCAGGGGCAGACCCGCGGGGACGCCGTCCAGCGGGAGGGTGAGGCTGGTCATGGCGGCGCGGTCGGTGGCGCCCCCCACGTACTGACCCACCGCACGGCCCCGCACCACGGCTTTCCCCTGGTCCGCCCGGACGGCCACATAACGGCAAGCGACTCCGGCAGGGCCGTCCGGGAGGGACATTCGGGGAACGGACTGCGGGGCTGCCACGAGCCGATCACCGGTGTGCCGGGCCAGTCATCCGGCCTTCTTGTTGAACCATCCGAGCGAATGGGCGACGAGCGCGCCGAACACGAGGATGCCGGTGGGGACGAAGGTGAACCAGATGGCATCGGCGTTCATCGTCGCGAGAAGGACGATGACGGCGATGGCCAGTGCCAGGAGTACGAGCATGCCTAGAAGCACGCGAACCTTGGATACCACGGGGGACTCTCCCATGCGCAGGGCCTTGTTGACCAGACAGTGTTCACTCCCCGCCGGTCGGCCGACGACGGTTGCCCGGCAGGGAGTCGGCGAGCTTCCGCTGACAACACTGCTCCGTCGGGAAGCTCATGGCGTGAGTATCCCGGAGCTGTCCTCCCGGGGCGTCGGTGGAACTACGCACTCATATACGTAAGTTCGCGGGCAGGCCGCCCGGGGCGAGGCGGGGTGGCGGCCCGCTCACCCGGGCGATGTGGACCCCACCGATCGGGGGTGGGCCATCAGGGCGGCGAGGGCGGTACGGGTGGTCACGCCGGCCTTGCGGAACACCCGGGAGACGTGTGTCTCGACCGTTCGGTGGCTGAGGTAGAGCCTGGAGGCGATCGCCTGGTTGGTGAGGCCCTCGGCCACCAGTCCGGCGATCTCCCGTTCGCGCGGGGTCAACGTGGCCGGCCACGTCATGGCGCCCGTCGCATCGGGTGCCGGCGGACGGGTCAGTGCCGCCAGACCGAGCAGCAGGCCGGCGTCTCCAGCGGCTGCCAGCCGGTGTCCCTCGTCCCACATGGCCGCGGCCCGGGTCTCCATTCCGGCTGCCGTCATGGTGGGAGCCGCGAGCAGCAGCGACCGCGCCTCCCAGAAGACCGCCCCGGACCTTGCGCAGAGCGATGCCGCCTGTGCCAGCAGGTTCGCGGCCCTCCCGGGGTCGCCGTCGTGCAGTGCGAGCTGTGCCGCGCTCCGGATCGCGGAGGCGCGCTGCACCGGCAGGCCGAGCCGCTCGGCGTCCTCGTGCGCGCGCTCGGCCCACTGGGCTGCGGATGCGGCATCGCCCAGCAACAAGGACGCTGTGACGAGGAGTTCGAAGAAAAGGGGACGCATCGAGGGTTGCAGGCCCCCCAGGTCGTCGCCGCCGGCCCTCAGGAGCGCCGCACGGGCACGATGCGGGTCGCCGCCGGTCAGTGCGGCGTAGCCGAGCATGCACCACGCCATGGCCGCACGCCAGTTGGTGTTCGGGCCCATGAGCCTGACCGCCTCCTCAGCGGCCGTCAGCGCCTCCGGGTCCCCGGGGGCACTGCCCGCGATGCGCACCTGGGCCTTATTTGCGAGGACGAAGGCGAGGAGTTCGCTGCTGCCGATGCCACGGGCGATGTCCTCGGCCTCGTCCGCCAGGTCCATGGCCGACCGGAGCCGGCAGACCTGGATGCGGACGTGTGCTTTGCACAGCAACAGGAGTGGGAGGACATAGACCTGGCCGGTGGCCCGGGCGATCCGCAGTCCCCGATCGGCATGGCGCTCGGCGTCGGCGTAGCGGCCGAGAAACGCTTCTGACCACCCCAGCCTGCCCAGTGGTTCGCACAGAGCGGTGAGATCGCCGTCGGGCAGACCGTCCAGCAGCCTGGCGGCCTGTGTCGCATACCCGTTCGCCACCCCCACCCGGCCCTCGTATGCCTCGCCGAACGCGGCGATCGCGAGTGCCCCTGCCTCACCGTGCTCGTCGCCGAGGGACCGGGCATCCGCGAGCGTCCGGGTGACCTCGCTCCGCATGCCGGGATACGAGGCGTTGTGCGGCGCCGAGGAACTGAGCTCGAGCCCGATCGCGACGCGGTCGGACGGCGCCGGCTGCCTGTTCATCTCACGGTGGAGAAGGGCTGCCGCCTCCGCGTAATGGCCGAGGTAGCGTTCCACCCGGGCGCACAGTACGACCGCCGACGTCCGTACACCGGTTTCATCGGGTCCGGCCGTGCTGATTACCTCGTGCAACAGGGAACGCGCCTCGCGCAGCCCTCCGGAGATGCCGAGTGCACGTGCGCGGCGCAGCATCAGGTCGCGGCGTTCCCGATCGTGTTGGGGTGCGTCGGGCAGGAGCCGCAGGGCCGTCCGCAACCAATGCGCACAACTCGTCGGGGCCGTCGAAGCGGTCAGCTCGGCCGCCTGCTTCAGCACGGAGTGGGCCTGCGGGGTCCACGTGGTGACCGATCGCTCGATGTGCTGGGCCTGCTCGACGGGGGAGGCGCCGATACGAGCCAGCTCTACGGCGGCCGCGTGATGGATCATGGTGCGGCGCCGGGTGGACACTGACTCGTGCACCACCGTACGGAGCACGGGGTGACGTAACGCCGGTCGGCCCCCGGGGCCCGTTCGCACGAGGTCACGGCTCGCCAGGGCGCACAGGTCGTCATCGAGTTCGTCGTCGTTCCGTCCGGTCGCAGCACGTAGGACGGACGGGACTGTCTGGTCGCCGAGCACGGCGATGGCTTCCAGCGTACGCCGCTGCGACGGCGCCAGCGGTGCCATCTCATGGAGGAGCAGCGTGTCGATGCCGTTCGCCGCGGTGACCGAGGCGTCCGTTTCAGGGGCCTGCTCGCGGTGCGCGTGCAGGAGGGAGAGGAAGTAGAGGGGGTTGCCCCCTGCTGCGGCATGGAGTCGCGCGGTGTGTTCGCGTGGCAGGCCAGGAGCGATGCCTTCGGCACATGCCTGTTCCGCGAGCGGTCCCAGACCGATCCGGAGCACCGCCTCGGTGCCGAGTTCACGCGTGAGTGCCGCGGAGAGAGCGGCCGGGGTCTGTCGGTCCCGGCGGGCGACGACCAGGGCGACGGGGCCGGGCACGGGGTGTCGGACGAGATGGTCCACGAGTTCCACGGTGGCCGGGTCCGCCCAGTGCACGTCGTCCAAGGCGACCACCAGACCGCCGTTCCGACCGAGAAGTGCCAGTGCGTGTGCCACCGAGCGGTGCAGTCCGAAGCGGTCGGCGACGGTCGACTGCCGATCGGCGCCGGCGCCGGCGCCGGCAAGGACGCGTGCAACGACCTCCGGCAGATCGGGGTCCCGCGTCGGGCCCTCGTCCAGCGCGGCGAACGCGTCGGTGAAGGGGTGGAACGGGAGGTGCTGCTCGTACTCCGCCGCCCGGCCGCGCAGCACGGTCACCCCGCGGCGCCGCGCACGTAGACAGAACTCGGCCAGCAGCCGTGTCTTGCCGATCCCCGCCTCGCCGGTGATGTCGACGAAGGACGGGGTCTCGAGGTCCAGTCGATCGACCACCGTGTCGAGCAATCGCAGTTCAGCCATGCGACCGACGAGCCGGCTTTCGCCTATGTACGGCCGGCCAGTGCCCGGCGATCCCCTGTGCGTGCTCTTTTCGCCCAACTCCACGGCAATGTCTACCACGTTGGTCGACGCACTGTCCGGCACTCGCTCGGACACACGTGCTCGGATCAGCCGGACAGAGCGATGCCGAGCGAGACGGTGACGCCCGCGACGCATCCGAGTAGAAGCGAGATCAGTTCAGCCGCGATGAAGACCAGGACGTAATCCCCGTTGTGGCTCCACTCACCGTGCCGAGCCGAGGCGCGGAAGGACAGCGACAACGCCAGAAATGGCCCGAGAGGGAGCCCGCTGACCGTGACCCACGTCCCGACGGCGTATCCGGACAGCTCGTGGGCTCTGCCCCGCGCCAGCCGCACCTCGACAGTGCTTCCGGGCCGGTGTGACGTTGCCGCCTTGTCCAGCGTGATCCGGTGCCGGGTCCCGCCCTCGGCGTGAGGCGTGTACATGCCCGTGCAGTCGGTGCCGTCGTCATACCCCTCCGCATCGGTGGCCTCGTAGCACGACGAGATCGTCATGGTGCCGTCGACGGGGCCGATCCCCAGCACGGCCGCCAGATGAGGTCCGGGCAGCACCCGGATCAGCCACCCCGCGACGGCGAGGCTGACAACCGCCCCGGCTGTGCCCACCCTCCGTTGCCACCTCCCAGGCTCCCGTGCCACTCCCCCGACCCCTTTCGCACCTGACTGCCCCACAGGTAGCCCGCGCGCCGCAGCTCACCGGACCGGTCGCACATCTCCCACCGGCCGGGCACCGAGCGAATCCGTGGTTCCACTGACATGGGGCACGTAAGACGGAGCGCGGCCGGCCCGGGGAGTGAAGCGGGGATTCAACCGACGCCCTCGGAGACGGATCCGACGAGTGCCGGTGGGCTCCGCATCCTCCGAACGGCAGGTCTTGTCCCTCAGAACGCGTAGCGGATCGACGGCCAGGGGGCGAGCGTCTGCGTATGGTGTCCACGGCTGCGGCCTTGGTGGCGCCGCGGTTCCGGACGTTCAGACGGCCGTTCTGCGACCGCTTGGCCAGTTGGAATCTGCGAGCCACCGGCGTCAAGCACGGCGACGCCGTCCACGGTGAGGTCCGCGCAGGACCCCGCAGTGCCCGCCTGGCCGGACGCCCGGTCCGAAGCCGAGGGGCGGCTTCGCGTTCCGTCCCCAGGCAATGCCCTCGTCCGACGTCCACTCGACGTGCTGCTCGCCCGGCTCCGCGGTCTGGTCGCAGCACGGGCAAACCGCGGTCCGTCCAAGCGGGTCTGCATGTGAGCCAGTCAGGGACGCCAGAGGGTTTCACGGCAGATCTGGCCGTTCTTCTCCGGGCGACGGGCACGCACTTGTTGCGACGCGCAGGCATATCGCCGTAGGGTCGCGCGGGCGATGATGATCGCCGCGGGGACTTCGCCGGCGGGGCGTCGCGAGGCAACCGGGCCGATGGCCGACGACGGAGCGGGGCCGAAACCCTGTGGACCAAGCTGCCGTCCCGTCCGCGGTCCTCTCCCGGGCGGCGTCCCGCGGGTGCTCCGTGACCCGCGCGGCTGCCCGGCGGCCTCGGTCGTCGGGGCCCGGAACCGGGGACCGGGCGAGAGACTGACGTCTTCCTGGCCTCCAGCGCACCGCCACTCCCGGACCGGCCGCCCCTCGTCCTCGGGGACCGACCGCGGTGACCACACCACCCGACGGACGTGGCCGGCAGGCCGGATCCGCGCACACCGAACAAGGAGAGATCGTGCCCACCCATCCGCTCACGTCGCACGACGGTGAACTCAGCCCGCTCCACCATGATTTCCCCTTCGACCCCACCCATGGACACGACCTGCCGCGCCTCCTCGCGGTGGACGCTCCGCAAGGGCCGGACGACTTCGCCGACTTCTGGCGGGAGCGCCACGCGCGTGCGATGAGCGTCGATCCGGAGCCCCGGATCGAGGGACCCTGGACCACGGTGGGCGGTGTGCGGGTCGCCGACGTCTCGTACATGTCGACGGACGGCGTCCGCATCGGGGGCTGGTTGACCGTCCCCGCCGACGGCCGGGTCACGCAGGGCTGTGTGTCGACGCACGGATACGGAGGCCGGGCGGCCCCGGACCTCGGGCAGGCGCCGCCGGAGACCGCGACCATCTGGCCCTGTCTGCGTGGGCTCGGAACGCGGAGCCTGCTGCCCGGTGTGCCCCCCACATCGGCCGGCCACGTGCTGCAGGGCATCGGCGCCCGGGAGTCGTACCTCATCGGTGAGTGCGTGGCGGACGTCTGGTGTGCGGCCACCGCACTGCGGCGGCTGGTGCCGGAGACCGCCGGGCGGCTGACGTACCTGGGGACGAGTTTCGGCGGCGGCATCGGGGCGCTGGCGCTTCCATGGGACGACCGTTTCCAGGCCGCCGGCCTGACGGTGCCGACCTTCGGGAACCATCCGCTGCGGGTGACACTGCCGTGCACGGGCAGCGGGGAATCGGTGCGAGCGCGATTCGCCGAGGACCCCTCGGTACTCGAAGTCCTGGCATACTTCGACGCCGCGACCGCCGCCCGCCACCTGCGCATTCCCGTCCATGTGGGTGCCGCCCTCTTCGATCCGTCGGTACCGCCGCCGGGTCAGTTCGCGATTCACAACGCGCTGGCCGGGCCGCGCGAGCTCCTCGTTCTGCGGGCGGGTCACTTCGACCACCCCGGCGAGCCGGCCGAGACAGCGACGCTGGAAGAGGCTCAGCGACACTTCCTGTCGACGGCGGGCCGGGCGGAAGCGTCGCGCCCCACCGCCTGACAGCCCGCAGGCCGGCATCCGCACCGTCTGACAGAACGTAGCGTGACCGGGCCCACACCGGGTCGGGCCACCCCCCACGTCTTCACCCCCGCGACCTGGCGGTTCCGCGACGTCGGCGCGCGCGTTCGCGCATGCCGACGCGGAACTGCTGCGGTCGCCGATTCCCAGTACGGGCGTCAATCATGCACGATATGCTGATGCAGATTGTGCAAGCCGTTTGCAAAACAAGGAGGGTCATGGCTACGCGGGGGACTGACGCCGGCACGAACCAGAGCGTCGAACGAGCGGTCTCGGTGCTGCGCGCACTCGACTCCGGCCGACCCGAGCTCCGCGTCTCCGACGTCGCCGAACTGACCGGGCTGGGCTCGTCGACCACGTCTCGCCTGCTGTCCACTCTTGAACGCCTCGACATGGTCGAACGCGATCCGGTCAGCAACCTCTACCGGCTCAGCCTCGGCCTGCTCCCCCTCGCCGCCACCGCCACCAACCGCCACCCCGTGCACCGGGCGGCCCGCACGGTGCTCCAGGGCCTCGCCACCCGCACCGGGCTCGGCGCCAACGTGGCCGTACGCCGAGGTGGCGAGCTGATGTTCCTGTGCAATTTCGAGGGCCCCCGCGCCCCCAAGTCCTACACGCAGGCAGGACACACCGCCCCGCTGCACGCCACGAGCATCGGCAAGTGCCTGCTCACCGGTCTCTCTCCCAAGGAGCGTCGCAGGCTGCTGGGAGATCCCCTCGACGCGCACACCGAGTACACGACCACCAGTCACGACCTCCTCGACACGGAGATCGAGACCGTCCGGCGCACCGGGTACGCCGTCGAGGCCGAAGAGCGCGCCCTGGGCCGCGCGTCCCTGGCCGCGCCCGTCCGTGACGCTTCGGGGGACGTGGTCGCCGCCATTTCCCTGTGGGGTCCTGCATCACTGCTCGGGGAGCGCTCCGACACCGAGGGGCAGCGTCTCGCACTCGTCCGCGAGGTCATCGAGGCCGCCGACGCCATCAGTCAGGCGCTCGGCGCGCTCTGACGCGCACAGCGCAGGGGGCCGGTGGGGGCCGATCGGCTCCCACCGGCCCCCTGCGCGCCTGCCGTGCGGTTACGCCCCGTACGCCTTGAAGGCGATCACGTGGGCGTGCGGTGCCCCGTGCGTCGCGTCGACCACGAGCCGCAGCGCCCGGGTACGTACGGGGCCGCCGTCCGCGGCCCTCAGCTCGTGCACACGGTGGCGGCGCCGGTTGTCGGTCACCGTCAGGAGGGTGTGCCACGTACCGGCCGCATCCCGGCTCTGGACGCGGTAGTCGCGCACCAGTTCCGGCATGACGTCGTACGGGGTGCGGTGGCGGTGCAGGTTGTTCAGGTACTCGTCGACGTCGTCGTCGAACACCAGGCGTGTCTCGGTGAGTTCCTGCTCGTCGTGCCAGTCGAGACGGAGCCACTCTCCGGTGCCCTCCGGCGCGGAGGACCACATGTTGGGGCCGCCGTAGGGCCGCTGGTATCCGCCCACGCCCCGCTCGGGGTGGAACGCCGCGGTGCCGGGGGCCGCCCGGAAGGCGAAGGTCTGGCGGCGCAGGCCGCGCGCCTGCCATTCCAGGACCAGCTGGCCGTCCTCCTCCGGGATGTCGTGGTCGACGGCCGCATCCCCCTCGGCCTTCCTGCGCAGGGCGAGGACGCCGTCGGTGCGCTCGGGGAGCAGGACCAGGGCCGTGTCCGCGCAGGCCCGGACGATGAGGACCGCGTTCCGGGGGGTGTCGGGGCGGTGGCCGAGGCGGGCCGTGACCCAGTGGGGACCGCCGGACGGGACCGTGACGGTGGTCGTGAGGAGGTGGTCGGCGGGGACCGCGTTCTCGGGGGCGCCCGTGCCCCACAGTTCGACGGTGAGTTCGCGGTCGGTGCCGTCCTGGGCGCCGTGGACGAGGAGGTCGACCGTGTCGAGGGCGGGGTCGACCGGCAGGAGGAGGGCGAGGTCACGGGCGAGCGGGTACGGGGTGCCGGGCTTGCCCTCGGTGGGCTCGGCGGCCAGCCGGTCCAGGTGGGAGGAGGCGCTGACGCGGGCCGTGCGCGCCAGGTTGCCGGGGTCGTCGTCGGCGACGCCGATCACGGAGGCGTCCTGGCGCAGCAGGGTCCGAAGCACCAGCCGCGGTCGCTCCGTGGCGAGTTGGCGCGGTGTGAGGCCCTCGGCGACGCACAGCGCGGCGGCGGTGCCCGCGGCCTCGCCGAGTGTGGCGCAGGTGGCCATGACGCGAGTGGCCCCGAAGGCGATGTGGGTGGCGGAGATGTTGCGCCCGGCGAAGTGCAGGTTCGTGACGTTCGCCGAGTAGAGGGAGCGCAGCGGGATGTGGAAGATGCCGTCGGCGTACCTCTGGCGCGCCCCTGGCTCGTCGGCGTACATGCCCTGAACGGGGTGGAGGTCCACGGACCAGCCGCCGAAGGCGACGCGGTCGGTGAACTGGCGCTGCTGAAGAATGTCCCGCTGGGTGAGGACGTGGTCGCCGACGAAGCGGCGGTACTCGCGCTTGCCGGGGAGGCTGCCGACCCATTCCAGGGTGAGGTTCTCCGCGTCCGGGAACTTGCCGGAGTTCTTGATGTGGTCCCAGATGCCCATGATGACGGCCTGGAGCTCGTCGCGGATGCGCTCGTTGTCGTGGACGGTGTCGAGTTCGCCGCCCCACTCGATCCACCAGTAGTCGCAGCCGTTGTCCCCGGTGCGCAGGATGCGGTTGCGCAGGATGGGCGTCGTCGACAGGTCCTTGGCGTAGGCGGGCGGTACGAACTTCGCCGGTGCTCCCGTGTCCCTGGTGTGGAAGAGGATCGTCGAACCGAGCAGCGCCCGGTCGGCCTCCACCGGCGCCCAGGGTTCGTCGAACTCGGCTTGCGCCTCGCGGCCAATGCGGTAGTGGGCGCCGGCGAGGTGGCCGAGCAGGCCGTCTCCGGTGCAGTCGAGGAACTGGCGCGCGTGGAAGGTGATGCGGCGCTCCGAGCCCATCATCCAGCCGGTGCAGGAGTGCACCTCGCGGCTGTCGTCGGAGCCGCTCGCGTCGACCTCGCGCACGTCGGTGTTGAGGTAAAGGTCGATGTTCGGTTCCGCGCGGACGGCGTCGAGCACGACCTGGTCCCAGTAGTACGGGTTGCCCTCGGGGTTGCGGTACTGGTTCTCGGTGTACAGCTCGCCCATGATTCCGGTCTCGCGGGCCCAGCGGTGCACGCCGTGTGCGGAGGCGCCGCAGACCCAGACGCGGATCTCGCTGCTGGCGTTGCCGCCCAGGACGGGCCGGTTGTTGACCAGGGCGACGCGCCGGCCGAGCCGGGCCGCGGCGATGGCCGCACAGGTCCCCGCCAGTCCGCCGCCGATCACGGCGATGTCGTAATGGACCTCTTCTTCCCGCACGTGCGGCCTCCTCGATGTGGTGCTCGGACACTTCCCGCCATAGCGGAGCAGCCCTGAACGTACATCACATCCATATTGTGCAACCACTATTCAGCTAGCGGGATTCGTTGTAAGTTCCGTTGCGGCCACCGATTCGGTCACCACGCACCGGAGCGCGTGTTCGCTGCAGGTGGCATGAGTTCGCGGGTCCTGCACAGAACCGGCGATTCACCGACCAAAAGGGTTGACTCCATCGCGCGATATGGAGAACGATCCCGCATGCTGCAACTTGCATTCACTGGAGCAGGGTTGGCGTTCACACGGGCCCGGCGCTCCCGCACCGTTCGAGAGGACTGACCCATGAGTACGGCCGCACCTCCCCAGAAGGCGCCCCCGCCCCGCCGGCGGACGGGCGGGCGGCTCTCCAACGGTGCGTTCGCCCTGCTGCTGACCGCACCAGGACTCGCCCTCTTCGCGGCGATCATCTTCTACCCGCTGCTGTCGGCGCTGTTCACGGGCTTCTTCAAGCAGGACCTGCGACTGCCGGGCCGTCAGTTCGTGGGCCTGGACAACTTCACGTACTGGCTGGACGGCGACTTCCTCACCATCCTCAAGCAGACGCTGGTCTTCACCGTCGGCGCGACGCTCGTCCCCTTCGTGGTCGGCTTCGCGCTGGCGCTCGCGCTGAACACCGGTCTGCGGGGCAGCGGCTTCCTGCGCGGTCTGTTCCTCTTCCCCTGGGTGATCCCGGGCGTAGTGGTCTCCTTCCTCTGGATGTGGATCTTCAACGCCAACTACGGGGTGCTCAACGGCGTCCTCATGAAGGCCGGGATCATCGAGGAGTCCGTGGCGTGGCTCGGGCAGCCCGGCACCGCGATGCTCGCCGTCATCGTCACCAAGACCTGGGCCAGCTTCCCCTGGATAATGGTGATGCTCCTGGCCGGCCTGCAGACCGTGCCCAGGGAGCTGCACGAGGCGGCTTCGATGGACGGGGCGGGCTCGATCCGGCGCTTCTTCGCCGTCACCTGGCCGCAGGTCCGCGGTGTCGCCTCGATCGTGCTCCTGCTGGAGTTCATCTGGAACTTCCAGCACTTCGACACCATCTACGTCCTCACCGGCGGCGGTCCGGCCGGCACCACCGAGACCTTCGCGACCGCCGTCTACCAGACCGCGTTCAAGGGCTTCGACATCGGCCGGGCCACCGCGCTGGGCGGACTGTGGATGCTGCTCCTGCTGCTCCTCGTCGTCGTCTACCTCAGGATCACCGAGCGGAAGGGCGACGCCTGATGACCTCCACCACCTCCACCCCGCTGTCCGCCGTGGACCGGTCCCGATCGTCGGCCACCCGGGCTGGGGGCAGCACCCGGCGCCGCATGCGCAAGGATCTGCTGCGCTCGCGGATCGCCGCCTGGAGTGCGGTCGTCGTCATCGGCGCCTTCGGTCTGCTGCCGGTCTACTGGCTGCTCGCCACCGCGCTGAGCACCCCCGAGTCGACGTTCCGGTTCCCGCCGAGGCTGATACCCACCGACCTCACGCTCGACAACTTCACGGCCCTGGCCGAGAACGACCAGTTGATCAAGTACATGGTCAACTCGCTCATCGTGGCCTCGATCACGGCCGTGCTGAGCGTGGTGGTCGCCACGTACATGGGCTACTCGTTCTCCAAGTTCCGCTACACGGGCCGGCGGTCGCTGATGCACCTGGTGCTGGCCTCCCAGATGTTCCCCCAGGCCCTTCTGCTGGTCACCCTGTACACGGTGTTCTCCAGCTTCGGCATGCTCAACACGTACACCGCCCTGGTGCTCTCCTTCACCACGTTCACCATGCCGCTGTGCGTCTGGATGCTGAAGGGTGTTTTCGACACCATTCCGGACGCCCTGCTGGAAGCCGCGTCCATCGACGGCGCGTCCCGGTGGCGGACGCTGCACTCGATCGTGGCACCGCTGGCCGCACCCGGGATGATCGCCGCCGGACTCTTCGCCTTCGTCCGCGGCTGGAACGACTTCATCTTCGCGCTGACCCTGGCCGACAAGGAGAAGCAGACCCTGCCTCCCGGCCTCGTCTCCACCTACATCGGCGAGTTCCAGACCGCCTGGCCCCAGTTGATGGCGGCCTCCCTCGTGGTGTCCGTGCCGGTGATCGTCGCCTTCATGTTCCTGCAGCGCTACCTCGTCGGCGGCATGACCGCCGGCTCGGTGAAGAGCTGAACCGCGGGCCCCGCCCGCACCGCCCCTCCCGCTCACTCCCCCATGGAGACATCATGACCACCTCTGGCATCAGCCGGCGCGGCGCGCTGCGCATGTTCGGCATCGGCGCGCTCGGTGTGGCGGGCGCCGGTGTGCTCGGCGCCTGCGCCCCGTCCGGCGCCGGCTCCGCGACCAGCGGCGACACCAAGTCCAAGGACTTCGACTTCACCTCCTGGTCGCTCAACGAGGAGGCCGCCAAGCCTTCCATCGAGAAGATCATCGCAGCCTGGGAGAAGGCCCACGACTCCAAGATCCGCGCGGTCTCCTACCCGTACAACGAGTACCTGAGCCAGCTCACCCTCAAGCTCGGCGGCGGCCAGACGACGGGCGCCGTGCACCTCGACATCGCCTGGCTCGCCGCGATGGCGCAGATGGGCAAGCTGGCGGACCTCGGCACGGTGGCCGGCAAGGGCGGCTACACGGACGTGGCGCTGAGCAGCGGCACGTACGACGGGAAGCAGTACGGGCTGCCGTGGAACACCGGATCGATCGGTCTGATCGCCAACTCCAAGCTCCTGGAGAAGGCCGGCATCAAAAAGCACCCCACCACCGTCGAGGAGTTCGAGGCCGCGCTGCGGGAGCTGAAGGGGCTCGGCGGTGGTGTGGTGCCGTATGCCGCCGCCACCAAGGTCGCGCAGCTCAAGGACATCTTCCCGTGGATGCAGACCTTCGGCTGCACGCTGCTCGACGGAGGGAAGGTCACCATCGGCGACGACGCCTCGATCGACGCGGTCACCTGGTACCAGAAGCTGCACGACGAGAAGCTGATCGCCGCCGACGTGGACCGCTTCGACGCGCGTGCCCTGTTCGGGCAGGGCAAGGCCGCCTTCTACGACGACGCGATCATAGGCAAAGGCGTGACCTCCGCCCAGTCGAAGGACAAGACGCTGGCCGACGCCATGCAGCCGGTGGAACGACCGGTGCTCAAGGCCGGGGACACGCCGCAGGCGCTGCTGTGGGGCGGTGTGATCGCGATCGTCAAGGGCAAGGGGCAGGACGCGGCGACCGAGTTCGCGCTGCACACCACCACCGACCTCGCCACCACCTCCCAGTACTTCGCCGAGCGTGCCCTGCCGCCGTCCACGACCGCGGGTCTGGCCGCTCCCGAGGTCGCGAAGGACACCTTCTCCACGGAGTGGACGAGCAAGATCACCAAGACGGCGACCGGCAGCCCGTTCTGGCAGTTCGCGCAGAACGCCCAGATCGAGGAGGCCGTTGCCAAGCAGGTGCAGGCTGTCCTCGTCGGCACGTCGAAGCCGAAGGACGCGATGAAGCGGGCCGGCGAGGAGGCCGCCGCACTCATCAAACGCTGAGATCTGGGGAGACACGGCCTGCGGCACCGCCCTCCGGGCTGGCCCGGCGAACGCGGCACGGCCCTCGCCGGGCCCCGCCCCCGTGCTCCATCCCGCACGACGACCGCGCCGGCCGGCCCCCGGGCCGCCGCCGTCCGCGCACTCTCCACGCCCGCACCCGCGAAGAGCAAAGGAGCTCATCATGCGACGCCCCACGGTACGCATGTACACCGCCTCCGCCACGGCCCTGGCCGCCCTCCTCCTGGCCGTACCGGCCGCCGGGGCGGCCGACGCCCCGCAGGGCGCGGCAGCCGCGGCGACGGCGATCGAAAGAGTCCCGTACGCGATGGACTCGTCGAACCAGGCCGCCTGGTGGACGCCGGTGGCCACGTACAAGGGCCGGGGCCAGTACGCGTACTTCGCCTTCAACGAGCCGGGATCGACGGCGGCGACGCACCGGCCCGCCATCGCCCGGCGTGATCCGGACGGGGTCTGGAGCCGGCTGCCGCTGCTGAACAGCGACGGGCAGCAGGCCGAGTTCGCCGACGACAACGGACACAACCAGCCGTCGGTCGCCCGCGACGGCAGCGGCCGGCTGCACGTCTTCACCTCCATGCACGCCAACGCCTGGCGCTACTACCGCACCGAGGCCCCCGGCGGCGACATCACCGACCACGCGTCCGAACTGCCCGACCAGGGCGTGGGCATCACCTACCCGGTCGTCACCACCGCACCCAACGGCGACCTGTACCTGGCCGCTCGCGTGGGTGCGGGCTCCGACCAGCGGCCCGGCAAGCTGTACCGCTGGGACAACGCCAACTCCAGCTGGAGCACGGTCGCGACCTTCGCCGGCGCGCTGAACCGCTCCGTGTACCCCGACGACATCACGGTGGACGTCTCCGGACGCGTCCACCTCCTCTACGAGTGGGCGAAGGCGCCGGCGACCGCGTTCCGTCACCAGCTCTCGTACCTGACCTACGACCCGTCGACCGGCGCTTTCGCGGACAGCACCGGCGCGACCGTGACCACCCCGGTCACGCCCGCGACCTCCGACGTGATCCAAGACCTCACCTCGGGCGAGGAGTGGAGCAACGACAACGCCTACACCGGTCCGGCGGTGCAGAGCGCCAAGCTCACCCTGGACGGCACCACCCCGAAGGTCGCCTACCGCTACCGCTCGGCCGACAGCGGCGGCGACTTCCGCGTGTACTACGCCTATCCGAGCGGCAGCGACTGGGTGAGAAAGCTGGTGTACGCCGGCGGTCAGACCGCGGCCGCACTCGGCATCACCTGGGACGCGACGGAGCTCAAGCGGATCTACTACGTGACCACCTCGGGCACCGACCGGGTCTACTCCGCGACGCAGTCGGCGGACGGGGCCTGGACCGCCCAGTCCGCCGCTCCGGGTGTGAGCGCGGACCGGCTCGCGGTGCAGCAGGACTCGGACGGTCACGACGTTCTCTATCTTCCGGACACCGCGCACACCTCCCTCTATTACGGGGTCCGTTGATCTAAGGACTGTCCAGGCAACGCGGCGAGCGCGGATGCCGGCGTCGCCCGACAGGCGGGTCTTCCGGAACGCGCCCTGGAGCGCGCCGTGCTCACCGTCTCCGCGGACGGTGAGCACGGCGCGGGCGGTCAGGTCGCCGTCCTGCTCGCCAGGTACTCGTCCAGCCCCGCACCGGTGAGCGGGTAGTAGTCGGAGAGCAGACCGCCCTCGTCGAGGCGGCGGCGGGCGAACGCCTCGCGGTCCTGGTGCAGGAGCGAGTCCTCGGCCAGCGGGACCGCCCGCTCCTGCGGTACGACCACGGCGCCGTCCTCGTCGGCCACGATCAGGTCCCCCGGCGTGACCAGAGTGCCGCCCACACCGACCGGAACATTGAACGCGGAAGGGAAGAGCTCTGTCTGCGAGGCGTAGTGCGGGGTGACGCCGGTGCACCAGACCGGCACACCGAGGGCCCGGATCCGGGCCGCGTCGCGCACCCGCCCGTCCACGACGATTCCGGCGCCGCCGCGCAACTTGAAGTAGCGCACCAGCATGTCGCCGAGACAGCCGGTGAAGTGGCTCCCCTGAGCGGCGATCACCAGCACGTCGCCGGGCCGGATCGACTCCAGCACCCCCCACAGCGGGGTCTTGCGCTCGATGTCCTCCTGTTCGGCACCGTTGAAGACGTCCTCGCGCTGCGGAAGGAACTGCAGGGTCACCGCGCCACCGGTGACCTTGACTTCGGGCTCCCGGTGCAGCGGCACGGGCCCGTCGATGAAGGTGCGGGTGATGCCCATCTGGTGGAGCTTCGCGCAGGCGGTCGCCGCACTCACGTCCGCGAGCGCGTCCACCATCCGCCGGGTCGGCCTCCGGTAGGACGCGGTGTGTACCGGGGACCGCATCGACTCGTAGACCGGGGTCTCCCCCGCCGCGGGCGCTTCTTGGTTGCTCGGGTTCATGTCCGTGCCTCTCCGCGCGCTCTCCGCACGCAACACCAGTGACACCATCGTCTATCGATGGTAGATAACCTCCTATCGATTAGTGCTGTCAAACCGTCAGGAGTCCTCCGTGCCCACTGCATCCGACGGCTGGTTCGAGACCGCCCGCTTCGGACTGTTCGTCCACTTCGGCCTGTACAGCCTCGCCGCGCGGCACGAGTGGGTACGCAGCAGGGAGGCCATGTCCCAAGCGGAGTACGACCGTTATCTGGAGCGGTTCGACCCGGACCTCTTCGACGCGCGACAACTCGCGCGCGCCGCCAGGGAAGCGGGGATGCGTTACGCCGTCCTCACCGCCAAGCACCACGACGGTTTCTGCCTCTTCGACTCGTCGCTGACCGACTACACCTCGGTGCGCGCGGCCGGCCGGGATCTGGTGGCGGAGTTCGCGGAGGCGATGCGCGCCGAGGGCCTGCGCGTCGGCCTCTACTACTCGCTCCTCGACTGGCACCACTCCGGGTTCCCGGTCGACGAGCACCATCCGCTGCGCGGCTCGGCGGGCGCGCGGGAGACAGCGGACCTGGCGGGCTACCGGACGTACATGCGGGGCCAGGTGCGCGAGTTGCTCACCTCCTACGGAGAGATCGACCTGCTGTTCTTCGACTTCACGTATCCGGGCATGGGGCCGGAGCAGTGGGGGGCGGAGGAGCTCATGGAAACGGTCCGCGCGCTGCGGCCCGAAATCCTGGTGAACGACCGGCTGGGCATACCCGGCGACTATGTGACACCCGAGCAGTACCAGCCCGACCGGCCACTGGAGCGCGGCGGAGTGCCGGTGCGCTGGGAGGCGTGCCACACGCTCAACGGCTCCTGGGGCTACGACCGCGACAATCACGACTACAAGGACCCGTCCCAGTTGGTCCGCATGCTGGTCCAGTCCGTCTCCTGCGGCGGCAATCTGATTCTCAACGTCGGCCCCGACGGGCGGGGTTCGCTCGACCGGCGGGCGCGGGAGACCCTGCGGGCCATCGGGGAGTGGAGCACCACGCACTCCCGCGCCGTGCACGGCGCGGGACCGTCCCCCTTCCGGGCTCCGGCGAACGCCCTCTACACACAGAGAGGCCGCCGCCTCTATCTGCACCTGCTCGCCTGGCCGCTCAGGCACCTCCATCTTCCCGGCCTGGCCGGACGTGTGCGCTACGCCCAACTGCTGCACGACGGCTCGGAGATCGGCTTCCACGAGGTCGACGGCACCCGCCACGAGCACAACAACCTGGCCCCGCCGAGCCAGCCGCCGGGCACCCTGACCCTGACCCTGCCCACCGCTCGGCCCGACGTACTGCCGCCGGTCATCGAACTCTTCCTGACGGACGCCGAGTTGGACTCATGACGGAGTCCGGGACCGGTGACCGGGCAGCGGGACGACGGAAGGAAAGCGGTTTCGGCAGCACCCTTGAACATGCGGGATGCCACCCCTAGCATCAGCAATCGATAGGCGATTATCGCCACGCCTACCGGAAGCCGCCCGCACCGCTCGGACGCGGCCCCCTCCCCTTCGCACCGAACCCGAACGAACGCCTGCACTGCACGTCGGCTATCGATTATTCATGACTACGCAATGGAGCGTGTCCGATGAGAACCATGTGGCACCGAGCCTCCGCACTCGCCATGGCTCCGCTGGTGATGGCAACCGCCGTCGCCTGCGGAGGAAGCGGGTCCGACGAGGCCGCGGGGGGCACCACTCTCCGCATCATCGTCAACATCTCGCCCAACCTGACGGAGCAGTACTGGAAGGGCCTCTTCGCCACGTACGAGAAGAGCCATCCCGGCGTCCACGTGAAGCTGGAGCTGACGGGCACCGTCTCGGCCAACGCCAAGCTCACCCAGGACCTCGCGGCCGGCGACCCGCCCGACGTCGCCCAGCAGATCGTCCCGACCCCCGACACCGCCAAGCTCTTCGCCGACCTGTCCGACCAGCCGTGGGCGAAGGAGACACCGCTGGTCGATCAGTACGCCGTCGGCGGCAGGACGTACATGGTCGGCGTGGGCGAGCAGATCCAGTCGCTGGTCTTCTACAACAAGGCGGCCTTCGCGAAGGCCGACGTGGACGCGAAGGATATCCGGACGCTGGATCAGTTCACCGCCGCCATGGGCCGTGTGAAGTCGGCGGGCTACGAGCCCCTGCAGACCGCCGGCCAGTGGGTGACGGGCGGTCAGTTCTCGATGATGGCCGACGCCGGTGTGCTCACCGAGAACCCGCAGTGGATCAAGCAGCGCAACGACGGCGAGGTCTCCTTCGCCGACAGCGGCTATGTGCCGTACCTGAAGCGCTACGAGGAGTGGATCGACAAGGGGTACCTGAAGAAGAGCGCGCTGGGGCTGACGTACGCCGACGGGCAGACGTCCTTCCTCAACGGCAAGTCGGCGATGTACATGATGGGGTCCTTCTTCGTGCCCGCGGCGGACGCGGCGAAGAAGAGCGACGAGATCGGTGTCTTCACGATGCCGACCGACGGCGCCTACCCGTCCGGCCAGTTCGGCAACGTGGCGAACTCCTACACGGTGGTCAACCAGTCGCACCACAAGGCCGAGGCGATCAAGTTCGTGAAGTGGCTGGTCACCGACAAGGCAGCGATCCGCAGCCAGCTCGCCGCGGACGGCAATCTGCGCCCGGGCTTCAGCTATCCGATGTCCAGCCTCGGCACCGCGGTGCAGAAGATCCTCGACGCGACGCCGTCGGTGCTGGTGAAGTCCGGCGAGAACCAGCCGGTCGCCGGGTTCAGTGACGAGCTCAACACGCAGATCCAGTCCCTGTACACGGGCACCTCCGCGAAGGATGCCGCTCGCGGATTGGACAAGTGGTGGAACTCGCAGAACTGACGCCGCGGACGCGGCGCTCCGTCGCCGCCTCCCCGCGTGCGGACGCCGGCCGCGGACGGGCCCGATTCCGCGAGGCCGCCGTCACGTTCGGCATGATCGGCCCGGCCGTGCTCCTGTACACGGTACTGACGATCGTGCCCGTGGGCGTGGCGGTCTACCTCAGCTTCACGGACTGGGACGGATTCTCCCCCGCGAGGCTCATCGGGTGGGAGAACTACCAGCACCTCTTCGACGACCCGAGTTCGACGGAAGCCTGGTACGTCACCGCGCTGATCACCGTGATCGGCACCGCCCTGATGGTGGGCGCGGGCCTGGTGTACGCGCTGCTCCTCAAGGGGCGGTCCCGTACGAACTCGTTCTTCCGCGCGGTGGCCTACTTCCCGCACGTGATCAGCGCGTTGATCCTCGGCTATCTGTGGGCGGCGATCCTCGGGACGAACGGGGCGGTCAACAACACGCTCGCCAAGTTCGGCATGGAGCCCATCGGCTTCCTCTTCGACGAGCGGTACGCGCTGTACACGCTGATCGGCGTCATCGTGTGGGCCGGATTCGGCTTCAACGTCGTCCTGTTCGTGGCCGCCCTGCAGACCGTCCCGGCCGAGCTTCTGGAGGCTGCCGCGATCGACGGCGCCACCAGGCGGCAGACCAATCTGCGCATCGTGATCCCGATGATCGCACCCGTGGTCACCGTGGCGACCGTGCTGAACCTGGTCGGCCTGCTCAGGGCGTACGACATCGTGGTCAGCCTCACCGGCGGGGGTCCGGCGGGTTCGACCCAGACCTTCACCTACCTCATTCTCGCCCGGTCCTTCGAGGGCACCAAGGTCGGCTACGCGACGGCCCAGGCGGTCTTCCTGATGGTCGTCTCCGCCGCGCTCGCCCTCGTCGTGACCGCGCTGCGCAACCGCCAAGACCAAGCTGCGACCGGTTAGGAGCCGATGGTGGTCGTCACCGAACGAAGGGCCCACGACAGGCCGCGGACCGCACCGGTCCCCGCCCGCGAGGTCTCTTCGGCGAAACGGCGGGAGTCCCGCTCGCCGCTGCGCCGGGTCCTCCTCGGCCTGCTGTTCTTCGTCATGATCGTGCCGGTGTACCTGCTCGTCGTGAACGCCTTCAAGTCGCAACAGGACATCCTCGACAGCCCCTTCTCGATCCCGCTGAGCGGTCTCACCTTCGAACACATGTCCGCCGCCCTCGGCAACCCCCAGTACAACGTCATCGGAGGCTACGGCTTCACGCTCTTCCTCGTCGTCACCGTGGACGTCCTCTGCATCGCGCTGGCGGGACCGGCCGCGTACGCGATCGCGCGGAGCCTCAAGAGGCGGACGCAGCTGGTGCTGCTGTACTTCCTGGCCGGCACGTTCATCCCCGGCGCGGCCGTGATCATCCCGGTGATCTACGTACTGCGCGAGGTCGGGCTCGCCAACACCGTGACCG
Source organism: Streptomyces sp. DT224 (assembly GCF_049844595.1). Taxonomy (NCBI): domain Bacteria; kingdom Bacillati; phylum Actinomycetota; class Actinomycetes; order Kitasatosporales; family Streptomycetaceae; genus Streptomyces; species Streptomyces sp. DT224. The sequence goes on along the minus strand of NZ_JBNCLI010000008.1, from coordinate 411,447 downwards.
GCCTGGTCGCGCACGACGTGGCCTCGACCCTGCCGGTCAGCATCTTTCTCTTCGTCGGCTTCATCCGCGCGATCCCGGTGGACATCGACCATGCGGCCACGATCGACGGGGCGGGCCGCTACCGGACCTTCTGGACCATCATCTTCCCGCTGATGCGTCCGGCGCTCGTCACCGTCCTGATCCTCAACTCCATCGGGATCTGGAACGACTTCATCTCCCCGCAGATCCTGCTCAGCCCGTCGTCCGGTCACTACACGGTGACGACCGCGATCTACGCGGGCATCAGCCAGTACTCCACCGATCTGACGAAGGTGTTCCCCAACCTTCTGCTCGCCGTCGCACCCGTGATCATCTTCTTCGTCTACATGCAGCGCCACATCATCAGCGGTCTGACGGTGGGCGCGGTGAAGGGATGAGCGGGCGCATCGTTTCCCTCTGGAGAAAGAAGGACCATTCAGTGTCGAGGAGATGGTGGCCACGCCCCGGTACGGGCTCGTGGTCCGCAGCCGCCCTGCTCGCTTCGCTGGCCGTCGTGACGGCCGCCGTTCCGGCCGCCGCGCACCCGCATCCGCACAAGTCCCGGGCGGGCGCGGTCTACTACGTCAGCCCGTCGGGCCAGGACTCCCGCACGGGCACCAGCGCGGGTCAGGCGTTCCAGCACATCCAGCGGTGTGCCGACGTCATGGGGCCCGGCGACACCTGTCTGATCCAGTCCGGTACGTACGCCGAGACGGTCGTGCCGGCCCGGTCGGGCACCGCTGCGCTGCCGATCACCTACCGGGCAGCGCCGGGGGCGGAGGTGACGCTGAGCGGGACCGCGCCGGTGCGGGGTTTCACGCCCGTCACCGGCGCGGACGTCGCCCGGATCGCCGAGACCGATCCGTACGCCCAGGACTCGGCGTTCAGCGCCGCGGTGGCGGCCGGACACGTCTACAGCACAGCCGTCGACCTGGGCTCCGACGTGACGACCGTGCAGGTCTTCACGGACGGGAAGGCGGGCGTCGAGGCTCAGTGGCCCTACCCGGGGCTCGACCTGCTCGACCCCGCGCTCCAGTACGCGGACACGGGGAGCGCGGACGCGACGATCGCCGACGCGGCCCTGACCCGGCCCGCGGGGTACTGGGACGGCGCGCGGGCCCTGACCGGCTACTGGTACATCTCGGCGACCGGCACGGTGAAGAGCTCCGCCGTCGGCTCGGTGACGCTCGACGTGGCACCCCCGTGCGCGCACAAGATCGTGCCGAAGGAGACACGGTACGCCCTCGCCGGAAAGATCGGTGAACTCTCCCGCCCGGGCGAGTGGTTCTACGACCCCGCCGCCAGACGTCTGTACCTCTACAGCGAGGACGGCCCGGCCGCCCACACCATCGAGGCGAAGACCCGCACCCTGGCCTTCGACCTGACGGCCACGAGTCACACGACGGTGGCGGGCATCGGGCTGTTCGCCTCCACCATCAGGACGGGACCGACCAGCACGGGTGTGACGCTGGACGCGATCGACGGCACGTACCTGTCGCACTACACCGACATCACGCGCGGCGCGACGGACTGCGGCAGCACGGTGACGCGCGGCGTCGGCGACACCGGCATCGTCCTCGACGGGACGTACAACACGATCATGAACAGTGATCTGTCGCTGAGCGCGGGCAACGGCATCGCCCTGCGCGGCCAGAACAACACCGCCACGAACAACGTGATCCACGACGTCGACTACATGGGGACGTACGCGGCGGGCATCGCCGTACAGGGCAACAGCCAGACGGTCACCCACAACACGATCAGCCGGGTCGGCCGCAGCGGCATCAACCTCCAGTGGAACACAGTGGAGGGCCTCACCCCGGGCAAGGATCTGATCGCGTACAACGACATCTCGGGGTACGCCCGCCTCAGCCTGGACGTCGCCGCGATCTACACCTGCTGCAGCGCCTCCATGATGGGGACGTCCATCGACCACAACGTGCTGCACGATCCGGAGCCGGCCACGACGCTCACCACCTTCGGGATCTCGGGCGTCTACGCCGACAACGGGCAGAGCGACCTGGTGATCGCGAACAACGTGGGCTGGGGCAACCGGGAGGGCACCGTGATGCTGAACGGTCTGGGCACCGGCTCGCACGACAACGGGGTGTACAACAACACCGGTGGGATGACCCTGTTCTACGTCAAGGAGCCGGGGCAGTCGACCGGAACGAAGATCTACAACAACGTCGGCGCCATCCGCGGACTGACCGGTGCCACCGACGGCGGTCTGGTGCTCTCGAACAACCTCCCGGCGGAGTCCGATCCACTCTTCGTCGACGCGGCCGGGCACGACTTCCGGCTGACCGCCGACTCGCCCGCGCGAGGGCAGGCGATCGCGCTGCCGGGCATCAACGACGGCTCGACGGATGCGGTGCCGAGCCTCGGCGCCTACCAGTACGGGGCGCCGAAATGGGTGGCAGGGGCAACCCGTTGAGTGCGAGCGCGTAAGGCCGCACCCCCGACGCGAGAAGGCCCGAGCCGGATGTTCGGCTCGGGCCATCGACGCGCGGGCTCAGTTGTCGGCTGCGGTCCCGCGCGGCTTCCTCTTCGTCCCACGCGCGTCCGGGACCGGTCCGCGGCCGGCCGCGTGGTCGGCGAACGCCTCGGCCGCCGATTCGGCGTCGCGGGACCGCAACAGTCCGACGAGCCGGCCGTGCTCCTCCGCCATCGCGCTCCAGTCCCCCTCGAAGAGGGGGTCGGAGATGGCACGCAGCGTGCGCAGGCTCGGTTCGACGACCTCCCACATCCGGGCCAGGAACGGGTTGCCCGCGATCCGGCTGACCAGGGTGTGGAACTCGATGTCGGCGTCGCGGAACAGGCTCACGTCGTTCGCGGCGACGGCGTCCCGCATCCGGTCGACCAGCGCGTCGAGTTCGCGGAGGTGGTCGTCGGTGAGGTGTTCGGTGGCGAGCCGGGCGGCGAGCCGCTCCAGCGGTTCGCGCACCTGCCGGGCGTACTCGGCGTCCTGCGCGGAGATCTCGACGACGAAGTGGCCGCGGCGGGGGACGTGCATGAGGAGGCCCTCGCGGGCCAGGCGCTTGACCGCGTCCCGCACCGGAGCCTGGCTCACCCCCAGGCGGCGGGCGATCTCCGACTCGACCACGCGGTCGTTCGGTCCGAGGTCGCCGTCGACGACGGCCTGCCGGAGCAGCTCGTAGACCTGATCCGAGATCAGGGTCTTGCGGAACCGGTCCTTGTTCGTGGCCAGCGTGGAGACGAATCCAGCCGACGCGGTCGATGCCATGTATTCCCAATCCTGCGACGGGTGACCAGTTGTGACATGGTACGCGCTCATCGTCTATCGATGGAATCCAAGTGGAGGATGCACGAAGAACGAGGGACGGCCCCGGACATCAGGCCGGGCCGTCCAGCCGCTTGGCCAGCCAGTCGAGTTTCACGACCTCGTGCGTGGGGCCTCCGCCCTCGTGGTCGTTGAACGGATAGGCACGTATGTGCTTGTCCGCCTGGTCGACCCCGGCTATGGCGCCGTAGTGGTTGAACGCCGCGTACCCTGTCGAAGGCGGGCAGATGTGGTCCATGAGCCCGACCGAGAACAGGGTCGGCGCGTTCGCCCGGCGGCCCAGGCTGACGCCGTCGAAGTACGCCAGCGTGCGGGCGACCGTGCCCGCGTGCTCCCTGTGCCGCTTCACGAACTGGGTGACCTCGGCGAACGGCGGCTTGTCGGTGATCGTGGTGGCGCGCGGGAAGTGGCAGAGGAACGGCACGTCCGGCATGACGGCCACGAGGTCCGGGACCAGACCCGCCGCAGCCAGTGCGATGCCGCCGCCCTGGCTGGTTCCGGTGACCACGACGCGCGTGGGGTCGACCGAGGGATGGGTGCGTACGGCGGCCACCGCGCGCACGGCGTCGGTGTACACGCGCCGGTAGAAGTAGCGCTGCGGGTCGAGCACCCCGCGGGTCAGGAAGCCGGGGACGGCGATGTCGCCGGAGGCCGGATCGGGGTCGGGTGTCTCGGCGCCCTGCCCCCGGGTGTCCATCACAAAGTGCGCGTAGCCCGCACAGGCCCACAGCGTCTTCTCGTGCGGGGCCCCGCGCCCGGTGCCGTATCCGAGGTACTCCACGACGGCGGGCAGCGGTCCGGAGCGGGTCGCGGGCAGGTGCAGCCAGCCGCGTACGGGGTGCCCGCCGAATCCGGCGAACGTCACGTCGTACGTCTCGATGGTGGCGAGCCCGTTGTGGACCGATTCGAACGTCACGGTGGGAGCGAAGTCCCGCTGTGCGTCCAGGGTTTCGCGCCAGAACACGTCGAAGTCCTCGGGCTCGTCCAGAGCCGGGCGGTACCGCTCCAGTTCGTCCAGGGGCAGGTCGAACAAGGCCATGTCGCATCTCCGCTGAGGTCGGGGCCGGTGGGCCCGTGGGATTTTCATCGTCTGTCGGTCGTCGAAGTAATCGGATCAGGGGGGGTCCGACGGGTGCCGGACACGGCCGAGGCCGTACACCCGGACGGCGTTGGTGTGCAGGACCCTCCGGCGCTCGTCGTCGGGGAGGCGGCCCAGCCCGAGGCAGGCGAGTTCCAGGGAGTGGGTGCGGCTGCCGCGCGGCAGGCAGATCGGCCAGTCGGAGCCGATGAGGCACCGGTCGGGCCCGACCACGTCCACCACGCGCCCGACCAGTTCCGCGATCCGTTCGGGCGGAACGCCGTGCTGCTGGGTGAGCAGGCCGGAGACCTTGACGACCACGTTCGGCGTGGAGGCGGCCCGCTCCAGGTCCCGGAACCAGTCCCCGGGGTCCAGGCGGAGGTTCGGCGGGTTGCCGAGATGGTCGACGACCACGGTGAGTTCCGGGTGCCGGTCGGCCACCTCTGCCGCGGCCCGGAGCGCCCCGGAGCCCAGGTTGAGCTCCAGCACCAGCCCGGCGGAGGCGAGTTCCGGCACCAGCGCGCGGGCGGAATCCGGGCAGTCCGCCCAGCCCGCCCCGCCCATCCGCATGCCGTTCGGCCGGGTGTCGCCCAGGTCGGCCAGCAGCTCCCGGAAGCGTCGGGGGCCGCCCTTGCCGTGGACGTGCAGATTTCCCACGTACCCCACGACGAGGTCGGGGCGGCTGGTCCGCCATGCGCGCAGGTCGAGCGTCTCGCCGGCGTCGCCTCGGGAACTCTCCACCAGGATCGCGCCGGACACCTCGGCGTCCTGCGTCGACGCCTCCAGGTCCTCGATGCGGAACGCCCGGTGATGGGGGCCTCCCGGGCGGATCCAGGGGAAGCCCAGAGCCGGGTCCCACAGGTGCACATGGCAGTCGATCACGGTCGGGATCCTCCTGAGGTGCCGTTCCCGAGTATTGACAGGCCGACTCACTCCGGTGAGTCTAACCATCGGCTATCGATGGTCGATTGTGAAGGGCGGATGTTCTTGATGTCCAGGGACCGGCGGACCAGTGGGGCGAACTTGCTTGATGGGGTGGGCCGATGACAGCCGTCACCGTGCCCGGTCCCCGGCTCCGGGCGACCCGCACTCTTACCGAAGTGCCTCTCTGGGCCTCGCTCCAAAGGGAGTTGTTCGCCCGTCAAGACAGGGCGTGGCGGCTCTTCTCCGACCGCTACACCGAGGGCGACGGCCGCCTCGTATTCCGGGACACGCTCGGCGTGGGGCCGGACGGCCGCGATGGCGTGGACGACTTCTACGAGCCGTTCTTCAACTGGCCGACGCTGTACCTACTCGGCGGCAGCGCGGATCTCCTGGCGGCGGCACGGCGGCACTGGAGCGGCGTGTCCGCGCAGCTCACGGAGATGGGCATGCTCCGGGACGGGCTGGAGCGCGGCTACGACTGGTTCCACCAGGGCGAAGGGCTGCTGCTCTTCTACGGCCTCTGCCTGGCAGACCCCGACGACCGCCGGCTACGGCAACTGGCGCACGCGTTCGCCGACTTCTATCTGCCCGGCGGACCGAACTACGACCCGGTGCACCGGGTCGTACGCGCACCGCACAACGGATCGGCGGGCCCGCGCGAGGGGTTCGGCGACGGGGAGCCGTACTTCCCGTGGAGCCTCGCCCTGCGCCCGTACGGGCTGCCGCTCGACGCGATGGACGACGTCACCTCCTTCGACCGGCTCGCGGCCGACCCCGAGCGCGCCCGCTCCTACGGCCGTGCGATGTGGGACCGGATGGGCCGCGGTGACACGATCGTCAATCTGGCCGCGACAGGGCTGGCCACGAACGCCTTCCTCCTCAGCGGCGAGCAGCGCTACGCGGACTGGGTGTCCGAGTACGTCGGCGCATGGCGGGAGCGGCTCGACGGACACGACGTCGTGCCCGACAACGCGGGCCTCAGCGGCAAGGTGGGCGAGTACCTGGGCGGTCGGTGGTACGGCGCGCACTACGGCTGGTCCTGGCCGCACGGCCTCTCCCCCGTGGGCAGCGCCACCCTCGTCGGAGCCTCGAACGCGGCCCTGCTGACCGGCGACCAGGGCTACCTCGACCTGGCCCGCAACCCGCTCGACGCCGTGCTGCGGCAGAGCGAGCAGCGTGGCGCCGACGGCCGGGGCACCCTGGGCGAACGCTGGGATCCGCACGTGGACGCGATGGACGCCGACCGGACGCTGATGGTCCCGCAGCGGCACAACGACTCCGGCTGGTTCGACTTCACCGTGATGCCCGGCCAACTTCCCCTCTCGCTTTGGCACTTCAGCCGGGAGGACGCGGATCAGGAACGTATCGAGCGGCTGCGTGCGGGCGCCGGCTGGGACTGGACCACGGTGCACACCCAGCGCATCAAGGACGAGGCCGGCCACGAGGAGCCGTGGTACGAGTTCCTGCAGGGCCGGAATCCGGGCTTCCCCGAGCGCATGCTGCGCAGCGCCCTCGACTCCTGTGCCGCACGCGTCGAGGCCATCGAGAACGACCCGGTGGACCCGGCGGTGGGCCCCGGCGTCCTCGACATCCACCACTGGCAGAACCTCAACCCGGTGGTCACGGAGGCGCTGCTGCAGCTGACCACCGGCTCCCCCCAGGTGCTCTACAACGGGGGACTCACCCACATGCATCTGCGTTACTGGGACGCGGCCGGGCAGCGGCCGGGGCTCCCCGCGGACGTCGCGGCGCTCGTCTCCGACATCCGCCCCGAGCGCACCGTCGTGGACCTGGTCAACCTCGGTGGCACCGCGTGCTCGCTGGTGGTGCAGGCGGGCTCGTTCGCCGAACACACCGTGCACACCGCGCAGGTCGACGACGGTCCCGTCGAGGACGTGGGCGGCCCCCACTGCCGCGTGGAACTGCCCGGAGGCACCCAGGTGAGGCTGACCCTGACGATGACCCTGCGCGGCACCCGGCCGACCTGCGGCACCCCGTTCCGGGAGGAGGCGCGGTGACCGTCCGGTTGCCCTTCGACCTGCCCCGCCTGGGCATCGGAACCGCCCCGCTGGGTGGCCTGTTCGAGGAGGTGTCCGAGGCTGACGCGGTGGCCATGCTGCAGGCCGCGGCCCGCGAGGGGATCACGTACTTCGACACGGCACCGCGCTACGGGCACGGCCAGGCGGAGGACCGGCTCGGTCGCCTGCTGGCTCCGGCGGGCATCACGGCGCCGCTGATCTCCACGAAGACGGGCTGGCTGCTGCGGCCGAAACCCGACGGATCGCCGGGCGAAGTCGTCACGGACTGGACGGAGGCCGGGATCCGCGCGTCCCTGGAGTCGAGCCTCGACCGCCTGGGCCGGTCGTCGGTCGACGTCCTCTATCTCCACGACCCCGACGCCTTTCCGGACGAGGTCCGGCGATCGGCCTACCCGGCGCTGCGTCGGCTGCGGGACGAGGGTCTGGTACGGGCAATCGGGTTCGGCATGAACAACACTGCGCCGCTCGCCGCGTACGTGGCGGAGTTCGACGTGGATGTCGTCCTGGTCGCGGGCCGGTTCTCGCTCCTGGACCACGACGCGCTGGGAACGCTGTTGCCGCTGTGTCTGAGGACCGGCACCTCGGTCGTGGTCGGCGGGGTCTTCAACACGGGTCTCCTCGCCGACCCCTCCCCCGGCGCGATGTTCAACTACCGTCCCGTTCCGGAGGGGGACCTGGTCCGCGCGCGACGGTGCCGCGACCTGTGCGCGGAGTACGGAGTGCCGCTCGCCGCGGCCGCGATTCAGTTCCCCTTCCTGCATCCGGCCGTCGCGTCGGTCGTCGTCGGCTGCCGTTCGGCCGGCGAGGTCACCGCGAACGCCGCGGCATCGCGGTTTTCCGTGCCGGACACGTTGTGGCAACGGCTGGGCCAAGCGGGTTTCGTGCCGCCGGAGCTGGTGCCCGGCCTGGCATGACGCCGCCGGGCGACCAGGGCGTCACGGCGGAACGACGTCGCGACGCCGACGAGGGTGAGGGCCCTGCTGCCGGGGCCCTCATGCCCGTCGGCAGGGACCACTGGGCGGGGCGGCCAGTACAGCCACCTCTCCACGACGGCGGAGATTCCGCCATGGAAGAGCTGCGGTTGCGGCCCCGACACGCCATCAGACAGTCACCCACCCAACAACCTGACAACGCCCGTTGAACTCATTGCCGATCGCCGGCAGCCGCGGCAGGCGGCAGGCGGAGTCGATCGCGGCTTGGGTGGCGTTCTCGGTCAAGCCTCGCCGGCCGGCGGGAGAGGCGCACCGGGCCTCTCCCATGGTGGCCGCCGCCCGCTCGTGCGGCGGCCACGTACGTTCGGCCGCACGGGTGTTGGGCGCCGCTGTCGCAGGTCAGTCGGACGTCGGTGGCGCGAGCAGCAGTTCGATGTCGCGGGCGCGCAGCGCTTCGAGCAGGGCCGGGTGGGCCGAGGTGTCGGTGACGAGGGTCCAGCCTGGCTGCCAGGGGGCCCAGGCGTGGAAGGGGGCAGTTCCCAGCTTCGCCGCGTGGGCGAGGACGTACACCCGGTGCGACCGGCGCGCCATCAGTTCCTTGAGCCTGATCTGTTCCGCGTCGGCCTCGCAGATCCCGAGTTCGGGCGAGACGCCGTCGGTGCCGAGGAACACCGCGTCGAACGTCATGCGCTCCAGCGCGGCTTCGGTGAGCGGGCCGACGAACGCGTGGCTGAGCGGCCGGTAGTGGCCGCCCAGGCAGGTGAGGCGCACGCCGTCGGCCCCGCCGAGTTCGCACACCGCGGACAGGCTGGGGGTCGCGACGGTGACCCCGTCCGCCACTGCGCGCAGGGCGCGGGCCAATGCGGCCACCGTGGAGCCGGCGTCGAACAGGACCGTGGAGCCCGGTGCGATGAGGGTCACCGCGAGTGCCGCGATGGCCCGCTTGGCCTCTGCCGCCTCGGCAGTACGCCGCTGCAGGGACGTCTCGGCGGACGCGGTCAGCGCCATCGCCCCGCCGTACGTGCGGGCGAGGCGTCCGTCGGCGGTGAGGCGGGCGAGGTCGCGGCGGATCGTGGACGGGCTCACCTCGAAGCGCGCGCTGAGCTCGTCCACTCCCGTCGGGCCGGCTTCCTCGGCCAGCTCCACGATGCTTTCGCGCCTGGCGCGGGCTTCCGCACTGGTCATCGGTGCCTTTCGGTGGCAAGGGCGACCGCCTGGCGAAGCGCCTCGACCATGCTGCCGCCCCGGGCGGTGCCGGTTCCGGCGATGTCGAACGCGGTGCCGTGGTCGACGGAAGTGCGGATGACGGGGAGTCCGACGGTGACGTTGACGCCGTTCTCGATGCCGAGGACCTTGACCGGGGCATGGCCCTGGTCGTGGTACATCGCCACGATCAGATCGTAGTCCCCCCGGGCGGCCAGGAAGAACGCCGTGTCCGCGGGAAGCGGACCTTGGGCGTCGATGCCGTCGGCGCGCAGCGCCGCGAGGGCGGGAGCGATCTTCGTCTCCTCCTCGCCGTTTCCGAAGAGGCCGTTCTCGCCCGCGTGCGGGTTGATTCCGCAGACGCCGATGACGGGGTCGGCCGTCCCCGCCCGCACCAGGGCCTGGTGACCGCGGCGCACGGTGCGCTCGACCAGTGGCGGATCGATGCGGTTCACCGCGTCGATGAGGCCGATGTGGGTGGTGACATGGATGACGTTCAGCTCAGGGGTGGTCAGCATCATCGACACCTCGTCCACGCCCGTCAGCCACGCGAGCAGTTCGGTGTGTCCGGCGTAGTCGTGGCCGGCGAGCCGCAGGGCCTCCTTGTTGAGGGGGGCCGTGCAGATGGCGTCGACGTCGCCGCGCACCGCCAGCCGCGCGGCCTCCTCGACGTAGCGGTAGGCGGCCTCGCCCGCCTCCGGGGCGAGCCGCCCCCACGGCAGGCCGACGGGGAGCAGGTCCAGGTCGACGACGTTGACGCGGCCGGGAGTCCAGTCGGCGTCCCCGGGGCCGGACACCGTGACCACGGTGTCGCCGCTGCCGACGAGGACGGCGGCCTCCCGAAGCCTGCGGGCGTCACCGATGACCAGGGGTCGGCAACCGTGGACGATGTCGGGGTGGCCGAGCGCCCTCATGACGACCTCGGGGCCGACACCCGCACCGTCCCCCATGGTGACCGCGACCAGGGGGCGGTTGTCGTCGGCCGGCATGGCCGTCCGGGTGCGGTCGGGGCTGTGTGAGGGGGCATTCATCACGGTCCTCCATCGGATGGGATGTACGTACCTTCTGGCGTTCGGAGCGTTATTGCGGCGCGGGCCGGGCTGATGCGGTCCGGGAGCAGTGCCTCGACCATGCGCACCAGCGAGTCCGGGCCGCCGTGGCTGCCCGGACGGATGACGACGCCGCGTCCTTGCGGGGTGCGGCAGAGCGCGGCGCCGTGGTGTACCTGTCCGACAGGCAGCAGCGAGGTGACGGCGAGCGCGTCCAGTAGCGTCCGGGCGGTCTCGCCGCCGGTGAGGACGAGATCGGCGTTCGACGGCAGCCGTCCGGCGACGGCACGGCACAGGCCGCGCACGAGGCGGGACGCCGCCGACGGATCGACCGTGCCGGTGGCGGCGATGCTGAACACCGTGACCGGGGCGGGCAGTCGGACGGGGCCGGGACCCGTGTACAGATCCCGAGCGCGGACGTGCCCCACGGCGGGGACGTGGTGCCCGGTGTCCGGTGCGCCTGGGCGTCCGCTCCAGCGGTCGGCGATCAGGGAGGGGGCAGGAAGGGCGATGTGCTGGGCACCGCGCGCGGACAACTGCGCGATCTGCGCAGCCGCGCCGCGGTGTGCGGTGCCGACGACGACGGCGACCGGACGGGGTGTATCCGGCCCCGGCCGGCCGGGGCCGGGGTGCTGTCCCCCGGGGCCGATGCCCTGCCCGCCGGCCGCGGACCGCCGGCCCAGGGCGGCGACGATGCCACCGGCGCCTATGGTCCGTACGGACCTCGGCAGCCTGAGCAGGGCTGCTGCGAGGGTGTCCAGGTCGGCGTCCGTCTCCGCGTCGCATACGAGGGCCGTGCCGGCGGCGAGACCGGAGCGCAGCCGGTGTTCCAGGCTCCGCGCCCCGGACCGCACGTCATCCAGGCTTACGGCGACGGTAAGGGCAGCGCCGAGCGCCTCGGCCACCGACCGGGGCGCCGGTCCGGACTCCGCCTGCCAGGCGTCGGTGCAGTGCAGGGGGACTCCGTGCAGCCATACGACCCCGTCGCGGACGGTCCGGCCGGCCGCGGGGAGCGCGGGTATCACCAGGAGGCCCTCCGCCCCTTGGCCGAACGCCCGTGCCTCTGAGGCGAAATGACCCCGCAGCAACGAGTCGGCCTTCTTCACCAGCCGTACGCCGACCGGTTCGTGGCGGCGCACCGCGTGCGCCACGAGCAGCGCCGCCCCGGCGGCGCTGCTCCGCCGCGAGTCGAGGTCGATGACCCGGGTCCGCCCGGGGCGACCCGGGGCGGTCGGGTCGAGATCGATCGCGCGGCAGCCGGGCAGCAGGGCCGCGCACTCCGCCGCACCGGACAGGTCGTCCGCGATCACCACGAGCGAAGACCCCACTTCGTCGACGAACCCTTCGAGCGGCGCGGGCGGCACGTGCGGCCTCCTTCTCTCCTCCGTCGCCCGTGGCTTACTCGCCTGCGGGCATGCCCGAACGACCGCCGGGGCCACGCACGATGCACCCTGACACAGCCCCGCGGCGGTCCAGGTCTTCGCGGCCAGCATGACAGCCCTGCGCACTTCGCGCGAGACCCCTTGCGTGAAGTGCGCAGGCCTGCCACCGTCGACTGCACGCCCCGCGGCCCGGAGTGCCGTGCGGGTTCGGCACCATCGCCGCCCTTGTGGAAGGAATCCCCATGGTCACCGCCCGCGACGTCCATCTCCCGGGCATAGCCGTCCCGTTGTCCCCTCTGGTGCTCGGCACCATGACGTTCGGTGACACCGTCGACCGGGCGGGCGCCGCCGATCTGCTCGACATGGCACTGGACGCGGGCATCACAGGGGTGGACACGGCGAATGTCTACGCCGGCGGTGAGACGGAGCGCATTCTCGCCGGGCTGCTGCCGTCACGACGCGACCGGGTGGTACTGGCCACCAAGGCCGGCATCCCGCATCCGGACCAGGAGGGCCACGCCCCGCTGTCGCGTGAGGGACTGCGGGCCGCGCTGGAAGGCAGCCTGAAACGGCTCGGAACGGAGTACGTCGACCTCTTCTATCTGCACCAGCCCGACCATGCGACACCTGCGGCCGAAACGATGGAGGCGGTTGCGGAGCTGGCGTCCGAGGGCCGCATTCGCGCACTGGGTGTCTCCAACTTTCCTTCCTGGCGGGTGGCCGAACTCATGCGGCTCGCCGACGAGATGAACGCGCCGCGGCCCGTTGTGGCCCAGCAGCTGCACAATCTGCTGGCCCGCCGCATCGAGGAGGAGTTCATCGAGTACGCCGCACACCCGACGGCACGCGGGATACGCCTGATGGCCTTCAACGCCCTGGCAGGCGGCTTGCTGACGGGGCGCTACTCCGGGCGGGAGAAGCCCGGCGCCGGCCGGTTCACCACCTCCCGTCTCGCCGACGCCTACCACGACCGCTACTGGAACGACGAGCTCCTCGCGGCCGTGGACCGGCTGACGGACGTGGCCGGGCAGGCCGGCATCCCGCTCGCCGCCATGGCGCTGCGCTGGCTGCTGCACCAGGACTCCACCCACGCGGTCCTGATCGGCTCGTCCAGCACCGCCCAGCTGCGCAGCAACCTGGAGGCGGCCGCGGCAGGCCCGCTCCCCGAGGACGTACTCGACGCCTGCGAACAGGCAAGCAATGGCCTGCGCGGCCCCATGCCGCCGTACCACCGCTGAGGGCTGTCCCGCCACGACGCCCCGCAGACGCCCCCACCCGCACCCGGCGCCGGCGCTCGGCGGAGCAGGCGACGCCTGCTCCGCCACTACTGGAACCCCGGCCGCACTCCCCCACAACGGGTCCGTCGAAAGAGCGGCTCTGTTCCGTAGTCGGTGGTGACGGCTGGTAGCGGGCGTCGTCGAGGTTGTATGCGAGATGCCAACTCTCTCGTGGGTGCCGACGGGGACGGTGCACCGATACCACCCCCGGGCGGTTGCGGAAGTGTCGGTCGATGGCCGCCGGGGCGTGTCAACGTCCGGGTACGACGTCTGGTCTGCCCGGTCCCGGGCTGCCGGCGGCAGACGTTCCGTGAGCAGGTCCCTGGGCTGATCGAGCGCTTTCAGCGCCGCACCACACGCCTGACCAGCCAGGTCTCGGGGGTGGTCAAGGAGTTATGCGGCCGGGCGGCTGCCCGGCTCGCCCGCATACTGGCCGTGCCCGTCTCGTTCGCCACCGCCCTGCGGATGCTGTGGATCCCCCCCACCTGCGGTGCGGATCCCGCGGGTTGTCGGGGTCGAGATCACCCGCAAACGCAGCGAGCCGTGAATCAAGGTCCCCCTCTCCACTGGGTATGCAGGAGAAGCCGGAGAACCTGGTCGGCATCGAGCGGGTGGCGGTCAGCGGCAGGCACGGCGAGAGTTCAGCGATCGGAGACTGGACCGACCCCGGCGCAGGGATCACAGACGGGCGTCGCCGGTCCCGGACCCGGGGAACCGCAGCCGCAGTCCTCGTCGCTGCACGCGACGAACGGGTGGCCCGTCACCGTCGCCCTCCGGGCGTCGGCAACGTACGGCACTTCGAACACATGGCGTCCCGCGCCCCTGGTCAGTGGCGCTCCGCCGCCCGGGAGGTGGATGTCGGCCTGCGCCCCGGGCGGTACCAGGACCTCCACGATCAGGGTCGTCGCTTCGATGCGCCAGCCGGCCTCGGCCCTTCCGTAGGGCGTGAGGTGGGCAGCTCGCGCACGCGTCAGCGTGCCCCCGGGCGTGGGTGCCACCCGTATGCGGCGCCAGCCGGGTGCGCCGGCGGCGAGACCTGCCACGGTGCGGTGGAGCCAGTCGGCCACCGAGCCGAGCGCGTAATGGTTGAAGGACGTCATCTGCCCCGGGTTGACGCTGCCGTCGGGCAGCATCGAGTCCCAGCGCTCCCAGATCGTGGTGGCCCCCATCGTGACGGGGTAGAGCCAGGACGGGCAGTGCCGTTCCGCGAGCATGCGGAGGGCCAGCGGAGCATGCCCGGCCAGGCAGAGGGCCTCGCAGATCAGCGGGGTTCCGGCGAAGCCGGTGGCGATGCGGAACCCGGCCCGGCGCACGAGCTGCGCGAGACGGTCCCCGGCGTGCCGCCGCTGTGTCTCCTCGGGGAGCAGGCCGAAGCACAGCGCCAGCGCGTAGGCGGTCTGGGAGTCGGACGAGAGTCGTCCGGCCGGGGTGACGAACTCGTCGGCGAACACGCCGCGAAGGCGGGCGGCGAGGGCGCGATGGCGGGCGGCGTCGTCCTTCTCGTCGAGCAGTTCTCCGATGTCGGCCAGCAGGTCCGTGGAGTGGACGAGGTGGGCCAGGGCGACGAGCCCGGCATCGGTGCGCGCCGCGGCGGGGTCATCCGGTGGCGCCGCCGGGTCGAGCCAGTCACCGAGCTGGTCAGGGTCCCGCCACAGCCCGCCGCCCTCGGCGCCGTGGCCGGACGCGCACGCGATCCACGCGGTCATGGAGGGGTACTGGGTGCGCAGGAGCTCAAGATCACCGGTCTCCCGGTACAGCGCCCACGGGACCAGGACCGCGGCGTCACCCCACAGGGCGTGCGGCTGCCCGCCCATGGACGGGTCGAGTATGTCGGGGACCACGAGGGGCACCGAACCGTCGGGGCGGGCCAGTTGTTCGGCGGCGAGGTCGCGCAGCCAACCGGACAGCATGCCGGTGCAGCCGTACAGAAACGCGGCGGTGGGAGCGAACACGGCGAGGTCGCCGGTCCAGCCCATCCGTTCATCACGCTGTGGGCAGTCGGTGGGGAGGTCGACGAAGTTGCCGAGCAGCGAGTGGACGACGTTCTCGTGGAAGCGGTTCACCGTCGCGTCCGAACTGTCGAACCATCCGGTGCGCTCCAGGTCGGTGTGGAGGACGACGGCCTCGACCGCGGTCTCGTCGAAGGGGCTGGGCCAGCCGTCGAACTCCGCGTACCGGAACCCGTGGAAGGTGAAGCGGGGCTCCCAGATCTCGGACTCCCCCGTGCCGCGCAGCACGTAGGTATCGGTGGCAGCGGCCCCGCGCAGAGGACGCACCGCGAGTTCGCCGTCCTCAAGGACCTCGGCGTGGCGCAGGGTGACGGTGTGCCCGGCGGGACCCGTGACGCGTATCCGGAGCCGCCCCACGAGGTTCTGACCGAAGTCGGCCACGGTGCGGCCGGAGGGTGTGGTGAGCACCTCGCGAACGGGGACCGTGCGCGTACGGCGGACCGGTGGGCCGGTGGGTGCGGCGATCCGGGTGGTGGGCGGTGGGAGTTCGCGCACCCGGGGCCAGTCACGGGTGTCGTGTCCGGGCCGGGACCAGCCGTCCCGCTCCAGTCGGGCGTCGTAGTGCTCGCCGTCGTAGAGCTCGGAGCGCAGCACGGGGCCGGTGGCCCAGTGCCAGGCCGAATCGGTGGCGACGGTCCGGACGGTGCCGTCGGTGTGGTGCAGCTCCAGCTGGGCGAGGAGCGCGCGCCGGCGCCCGTAGTGGTGGCGGGTGCCGCCGTCCCAGCCGAGGCGTCCCGTGTACCAGCCCTCGCCGAGGAGGGCGCCGATCGTGTTGGGGCCTGGCCGCAGCAGCGCGGTGACGTCGTGGGTGCGGTGGCGCAACCGGTGGTGGTAGGAGGACCAGCCGGGTTCGAGTACCTCGTCACCGACGCGGACTCCGTTGATCTCGGTCTCGTAGACGCCCAGGGCGGTGGTGTAGAGGCGGGCGGAGGCGATGTCCGCGTCGATGCGGAAGTCCCGGCGGAGCAGAGCCGCCGGCAGTGGGCCCTCGTCGTCGCCGGTGTCGGGGGTGACGAACGCGGCGTTCCAGTCGGCGGGGTCCAGCAGACCGGTCTCGACGTCGGCGGGCACGGACCAGGGGCTGGGGGTGTCCTCGGCGCCGCCCCACACCCGTACCTGTACGGTGGCGCGGGTCCGCGAGGCGAGCGGGGGGCCGGGCCAGGGAACCAGCACGGACTCGGCGCCGGGAGTGCGCCCGGTGTCGGCGAGGATCACGCCGTCGGCTCCGGCGATCCGTACCTGGTAGGCGCGCTGCGTCCAGTCGGGTTTGTCGGTGAGGGTCCGCCAGCTCAGGCGCGGGGCGGGTTCGCCGATGCCGAGGGCGTGGCGGTGGTGTTCGAAGGTGGGGGCCGTCACCTTCGCCGGGTACTCCACGGTGGGTCCTCTCAGTCCAGTTCGACGCGCAGGACCTGCGCGTACGGGGTGGGGGGCCGTCCAGCGGGCAGGTGGACATCGAGGCTGTTCCGGCCCTCGGTCCAGCGGACCGGGATGTCGGTGCCGAGCAGGGTGATGCGGCGGGGCGGGGCACTGACCAGGCCCCGCGAAGGGGCGAGGCTCTCGATGCGGACGGTGCGGTCGTCGGGCCAGGCCATCAGGAAGACGTAGAGGGTGCGGCGGTCGGCGCCGACGGTGAAGCGGAGGTCCTGCGGGGTGTAGACGAGCGCCTTCTCTCGCGCGCGGTCGCCGGTGACGTTGGTGGGGCCTTCTCCGTAGACCTTCCAGGGGCGGCTGCCGAAAACCGCTTCGCCGCACCTGTCGGTCCAGGCGCCGAGCGAGTCGAGGACGGCGCCGGTCGGCTCGTCGATCGTGCCGTCCGGGAGCTGGGGGACGTTGAGGAGCAGGCAGCCGTTCTTGGACACGGTGTCGACCAGCAGGTGAACGATCTCCGGGGCTCGCTTGTAGCGCTCGCCGTCGGCGTAGAACCAGTCGCCGATGCTGGTGTCGTACTGCCAGGGGTGCGGGTCGAGACCGCCGAGCTGCCCGCGTTCGACGTCGAGGAGTACGGCACCGCGGTCCTCGTCGGCGATGGTCTTGATGGAGACGGTCCCCTCCGGCCTGCGGGCGTAGTAGTCGGCGAGGAACTCCAGGCCGCGGCGGCTGGGCGGGACCGCCTCGCACACGCTCCCCTCGTCGAAGGGCATTCTGGAGTCGTCCAGGTAGACGAGGTCGGCGTCGTGGCGGAGGGCGACCTCGCGCAGCCTCGCGTAGAAGTCGTCGACGAAGGCCTGGTCCGGCTTGTCGCCGGGGCGCCGGGGGCGGCCGTACAGGGCCCGCGGGTCGAGCCCTTCCCACCAGGTGCCGGTCCCGTCGGCCGCGGTGAGGTGCCCGTCGTACGGAACGCCCGCGTAGGGGCCGTCGATGTCCCGGCCGAAGGCCGAATCGAGCCAACGCCACGTCCAGGAGCCGGCGTGCATGCTGACGCCGAAGCGGAGTCCGGCGCCGCGGGCGGCATCGGCCCAGCGGGCGACGATGTCGGTGCGCGGTCCGACGTTGACGGAGTTCCACGGCTGGCGGGAGGAGTCCCACAGGTCGAAGTTGTCGCAGTGCGCCGCTAGGGAGACGAAGTAGCGGGCGCCGGTCCTGCGGAAGCGGTCCATCAGCTTCTCCGGGTCGAACCGTTCGGCCTTCCAGGAGTGGCACAGGTCCTTGTGGCCGAAGACGGAGGGGTGGCCGAAGTGTTCGCGGTGGTGGACCGCCTGACGTGCTGTCCGCTCCCGTTCGAATCCTTCGGTGCCTTCGTAGGGGCCGTAGAGGTGGCGGGCGTACCAGTCGCCTCTGCGGGCCGCGGACTGTGGGCCCCAGTGGGCCCAGATACCGAGCTTCGCGTCACGGAACCAGTTTGGTACCCGGCGGCCGCGCAGCGATTGCCAGTCGGGTCGGTAGGTGTTCCTCGGGGCGTGGTCGGCGGTCATGCAACTCCCTTTCCCTTGACGGCATTCAGGTGGCATGCCACCTTCTGGGCCATGTCTGACTTCCTCGAACGAATGAAACGACCGGAACGGGGCGATCGACGCGACCGCCGCGAGCCAGCAGCCGCGGACACCGACCGGGTCCGGGTGGGGGCCGCGTATTACCACGAGTACCAGCCCACCGACCGCCTGGAGACGGACCTCGACCTGATGGCCTCGACGGGGCTCTCGCTGATCCGGGTCGGCGAGTCGGTGTGGTCCACCTGGGAGCCCGAGGACGGGGTCTTCGACGTGGACTGGGTGGTGCCGGTCCTGGACGGGGCGCACGCCCGCGGTATCCGCGTGCTGCTCGGCACTCCGACCTACGCGGTGCCGCCGTGGCTGCAGCGCGCCCATCCGGAGATCGCGGCGGTACGGGCGGACGGCGGCCGGGTGCCTTGGGGCGCCCGGCAGGAAGTCGACTTCACCCACCCGGTGTTCCGCAGGTACGCGGAGCGGGTGGTGCGCCGTGTCGCCGCGGCGCACGCGGACCACCCCGCGGTGGCCGGGTTCCAGGTGGACAACGAGCCGGGTCTGCTGCTGTTGCACAACGACGGGGTGTTCGAGGAGTTCCTGTCCCGGCTGCGGGCACGGTACGGGAGCGTCGAGAGGCTCAACTCGGCGTGGGGACTGACCTACTGGTCGCACCGGCTGTCCTCCTGGAACGAGCTGTGGAGGCCCGGCGGCAACACCACGCCGTCCTACGACCTGGCCTGGCGCCGCTGTCAGGCGGATCTGACGTCCGAGTTCATCGCATGGCAGGCGGACCTCGTGCGCGAGTACGCCCGGCCCGGTCAGTACGTCACGACCTGTCTGGCGGTGACCCGCCCGGCAGTGGACGAGGAGGCCCTGACGGCGGCACTGGATGTGACGGCCGGCAACGTCTACTACGTGGCGCAGGACGAAGTGGCGCTGCCCGACGAGGGCCGCCGGCACGAGGGCGGCTGGTTCGGCCAGGGAGTGTGGCAGGTCCACCTGTCGGCGGACCGGCTGTGGGGCGCCCGTCAGGAGCCGTTCCTGGTCACCGAGACGAACGCCTCCTCCATCAACGCGTCGCACGCCAGCCATCCCGGCTACGAAGGGCAGTTGCGGCAGGCCGCCTGGACGCTGGCCGCGCGGGGCGCGCGCCTCGTGCAGTACTGGCACTGGCACACACTGCCGTACGGTGCGGAGACCTACTGGGGCGGTGTCCTCGGGCACGACCTCGAACCCGGCAGGGTTCAGCGAGAAGTCGCCCGGGTGGCTTCGGAGTTCGAGGCGGCCGGGGACTTCCTGACCGGGCTGGTGCCGGACGCGGACGCGGTGTTCGTCCGGTCCGTGGAGAGCGACTGGGCGATGCGGTGCCAGCCGCCGCTGTCGCTCCCGGGGACCTTCACCCCCGGTCCCCGGTCGTACGAGCGCATCTTCGGCGCGTTCTTCAAGGGGTTCTTCGACGCGGGCGCGCAGGCCCGGATCATGTCGCCCCGGCAACTCGCCGACTCGCTGCGCCGCTCCCCCGGCACGCTCCCGGGCATCCTGGTGGTGCCCGCTCTGTATCTGTGCGACAGCGAACTCCCGGATCTTCTCGACGGGTACGCGCGCTCCGGCG
The DNA here is from genome assembly GCF_049844595.1 of Streptomyces sp. DT224. NCBI lineage: Bacteria > Bacillati > Actinomycetota > Actinomycetes > Kitasatosporales > Streptomycetaceae > Streptomyces > Streptomyces sp. DT224. Next base: position 391,696 of record NZ_JBNCLI010000008.1, on the reverse strand, counting down.
GCCACCTGGTGCTGACGTTCCGCACCGGTTACGCCGACGAGGAGGCGCGGGCCCGCGCCGAGACGGCCCCGGGTGCGGTGCTGCGGGCGGCGGCCGGGGTGCGCTGCGTGGAGTACTCGAATCTGACCGGCCCGCTGACCGTCACGGCGGCCGAAGGGTCCGGGCTGGCGCTCGCATCCGGTGCGCGGGCACTGGAGTGGGCCGACGGCCTGGAGGCGGACGGCGCCCGGGCGCTCGCGCACTACGTCCACCCGCACTTCGGACAGTGGCCTGCCGCGACCGTCCGGGACCACGGGCGGGGCCGGGTGACCTATGTCGGGACGCTGCCGGACAGCGCCTTCGCCGAGGCGCTGGCCCGGCATGTGGCGGGCCGTAGGACCGCGGCGGCGTGCTGGGGCCCGCTGCCCGCCTCGGTGCACGTGACGTCGGCCCGCAACGGGCTCGGCGAGCGCCTGTGGTTCGTCCACAACTGGGCGTGGGAGCCGGTGCGGGTCGCGGTACCCGAGGCGGTGTGGGACGTGCTCGGCGAGGAGCGTCTCGCCCCGCGTGCGGAGCTGCGGCTGGGCGCGTGGGACGTCCGGGTGCTCCGTGCGGACGGCGGCGCGGGTCACGCCGGACCGCTGAGGGTGAGGGGACACAGCAGGAACTCCATCCGCCAGGGCTGAGGCCGCAGCTGGTGACGGTCGAGGGGTGCCGGCCCGCAGGAGGCGCTGCCGAGTCCGTGCTGGGCGACGTCCAGGTGGACGTGGAGGTGCTCGCCCGGCACGAGATCGTGCGGATGGGCGGCCGCTTCGAGCTGCTCGACGGACCAGGGGCGGACGGTGAGGCCGAACGCTCCCGTCCCGCCGGCCGCCTCCACGCGAAGCCCCCGGCCGGTGTCGGGGTCGGTCAGTTCGGCCCAGCGGACGTCGGCCCGCCGTCCGTTCTCCTGCGGGACGACGTAGGGGGTCTGGAGGGCGGCGACGTTCGCGGTGAACAGTCCGACGCGGGCGGCCTGTGCACTGTCCGGGTACGCCTCTCCCGGGCCCTTTCCGTACCAGCGGACCCGGTCGTGGCGGGCGGGCAGCGTGAAGCGCACACCCACGCGCGGCAGTGTCAGCCCGGCCCAGGGGCCGTCCGGGGTGATCTCGACGGTCAGCCGCAGCGCCTCGCCGTCCGGGGCCCAGGTGTGGCGGACGCGCAGACCGTGCGGCAGCCCCTCCGGCGCCGACCTGGACCGCACGAGCGACTCGTGCGGTCGCCGCTCGACGCTCTCGGTGCGCAGGACCAGGCGGTCCAGCCCGGCGTTGCGCCACAGGCGCAGCACGGAGTTCGCGCCCATTCCCCGGTCGTTGTCGGTGGGCGCCCGCCATACGTCGAGGTACGGGCCCTCCAGGTCCAGGCCGGCCAGGACTGCCGGCAGTCCGGTGCGCTCGTCGAAGGTGCCGGCCGCCGGGGTTCGCCCGGACCCGGTGGCCGCCGGGCGGGGGACGGGCCCGCCGACGCGGGCCTGGGCCCAGGCGACCTCCTGACCGGCGGGCGCCCACGGTTCGTCGGCCGCCAGCACGGCCCGAACGGTCAGCCAGGTCTCCCCCGCGGGCCCGGCAGCCCGGCCGGGCGCTTCCGGCGGGCGGGGCAGTTCCGGGAAGGGCATGTCCGCTTCCTGGCGCGCGGGCACCGGTGGCGTCTTCAGCTCGCCGTCCGCGACGGGGGCCCCGTCCGTCTCCAGGGTCCAGCGGAACACCAGGTGCCCCAGGTCCCGTGCGTCGTACCGGTTGCGCAGTACGATCCGGCCGGCCTCGGGGTCGAGGCCGATCCCGACCGGCTCGACGGCCTTCTTGTACGCCGCGAGGCCGGGCGAGGGGGTGCGGTCGGGGAAGAGCAGCCCGTCGATGCAGAAGGTGCCGCCGTGGGGGCTGTCCCCGAAGTCGCCGCCGTAGGCGAAGTACGTCAGGCCGTCCTCGCCGGTGCGACGCAGGCCGTGGTCGATCCACTCCCAGACGAAGGCTCCGGCGCAGCGCGGGTGCGATTCCAGGGTGCGCTGGTACTCGGTGAGCGAGCCGGGGCCGTTACCCATGGCGTGCGCGAACTCACAGAGAAGGAAGGGAAGTTGCCGTCTCCGGGCCTCCACCTCGGGGGTGTCGGCCGTCTCGGGGGGTGTCTCCTCCTCATGGCGGCCGATGCGGTCCACCTCGTCCACGGGGGCGTACATCAGACTGTAGAAGTCGGAGTGGCGGTAGGTGCGGTCCCGTTCGTAGTGCAGCGGCCGCGACGGGTCGCGCTCCCGGGTCCAGTCGGCGAGGGCCTGCAGGTTGGTTCCGTGGTGGCTCTCGTTGCCCAGGGACCAGATGACGACGCTGGGGTGGTTCTTGTCGCGCTCGACGGTGCGCCGCATCCGGTCCAGGATCATCGGGTGCCACCGGGGGTCGTCGGCGGGGTTGCCCACCCAGTCGGCGTGGATGAAGCCGTGGGTCTCCAGGTCGCACTCGTCCACGACCCACATGCCGAGTTCGTCGCAGAGGTCGAGGAAGGCGGGGTGCGGGGGGTAGTGCGCCGTGCGCACCGCGTTGATGTTGTGCCGCTTCATCAGGAGCAGGTCCTCGCGCATGGTGTGCTGTCCGATGGCGCGGCCCCGGTCGGGGTCGTGCTCGTGCCGGTTGACGCCGCGCAGCAGCACGGGGACGCCGTTGACGGTGAAGCGGCCGTCGCGGATCGCCACGGTGCGGAAGCCGATGCGCAGGCGGACGGGTGCGGCGCCGGAGAGGGGGGCGAGGTCGGCGGCGTACAGGCGGGGCAGCTCGGCGCTCCACGGTTCGACGCCGGGCAAGTCGATCGGCCGGTCGGCGGGGTGGTCGTGGACGCCGAGGCCGGGCAGCGACACGAGTGCGGGGACGTCGGACTCGATGCGCAGGGTCCCGCTGCCCCGTTCGTGGTCGTAGGAGGCGTGCACGAAGTAGTCGCCGATCGATCCCGGCGGGACCTCCAGCAGCGTCACGTCGCGGAAGATGCCGGGCAGCCACCACATGTCCTGGTCCTCCAGGTAGCTGCCGGAGGACCAGCGGTGGACGCGTACGGCGAGGTCGTTGCGGCCGCGGCGCAGCGCGGGCCCGGCGTCGAACTCCGAGGGCAGCCGGCTGCCCTTCGATGTTCCGAGTTCGACACCGTTGAGCCAGACCTTGAAGCAGGAGTCGACACCTTCGAAGCGCAGCACGGTGGAGCCGCCGCCGCTGACCGGCCAGTCGTCGGGCAGGTCGAAGGTGCGGTGGTGGTCGCCGGTCGGGTTGGCGTCGGGGACGTGCGGCGGGTCGATGGGGAACGGGTAGGCGGTGTTCGTATAGCGCGGCAGGCCATGGCCCTGGAGGACCCAGTGGCCGGGGACGGTCAGCGGTGACCAGGAGGGGGCGTCCTCGGCGGGGCCGCCGGGCGCGAGGAAATCGAGGGGCGCGTCGGCGGCCGGCGACAGACGGAAGGACCAGGTGCCGCCGAGGTCCAGCCGCCGGCCCCCGAGGGGGAAGTGGGCGCGTGGCGCGCGGCGGCCGCTCCCCGGCGTCAGATCGGCCCAGTAGGCCGCGGAGGCGGTGGTGTCCGTCGGGTCGCCGTGGTGCGGTGCGGTCGCCGCCGATTGGTCCGTGTCCGTCATCGGTCCCTCTCCTTCGGCCGGTGGCCGCTGTGGCACTCGTGGTAGCGGTCGCCCACTCATCGCGTCGTCCAGTCGCCGGGGACCGTGAACTCGCAGGTCCCGGGCTCCACTTCCCGTACGTCCCGGCCGCCGCCGGGCAGGGGCAGTTCCACCCTTGAGGGTGCGCCGGGCGGGAGCGTGACAGTCAGCCGGAATGCGTCCGGCCGTCGGTGCCAGGCCACGGAGGCGCGGCCTCGCGGTGTCTCGTACCAGGCGCTCGCCCGGGTGAGGCCGCCGACCGGGGCGGGCCGGACGACGATGTGCTCGTACGCGACGGAGTCCGCCGCCTGCCGGAGTCCGGCCAGGGAGGCGGTGAGCCATTCGGATGCGGCGCCGAGCATGAAGTGGTTCTGGGAGGAACCGCGGGTGGGGCCGTCCCAGCGTTCGGTCAGCGCGGTCGCGCCGTGAGCGAGCTGGTAGCCGTAGCTGGGGCTGTCGGTGCGGCTCAGCAGGTCCGCGACGACGTCGTCGCGTTCGTGCGCGGACAGGACGCGCAGCAGTGCGGGCAGGGCGATCTCGCCGACGGTGACGTGGCCGTCCGCTGCCCGGACCGAGTCGACCAGGTGGTCCAGCACGGCCGGGGTCTCCTCGACCGGGACGGCGCCCATCTCCAGGGCGAGTGCGTCGCAGGCCTGGCTGCCGCTGCCGTAGGTGTGGCGGGCCGGGTGGAAGAACTCCGTGTGGAAGGCCCGGGCGACGCGGTCCGCGAGCCGGCGGTGGTCGGCGGCGTCGTCGGGCCTGCCGATCGCCTCGGCGATGTCGCCCAGTGCGGCGGCGATGCGCTGGTGGGCGTAGGTCGCGGTGACGGCTTTGGGGGTGGAGTTGTCGAACGCGATCCAGTCGGCCAGTCCGTGGTGCAGCAGCAGGCCGTCGTCCGAGCGGGAGTGCAGGTGGCCGAGGTAGCGCAGCATGTCCGGGTAGTGGGTGCGCAGTGTCGTGGTGTCGCCGTAGGTGCGGTACAGGTGCCAGGGGGCGAGGACCAGGGCGCCGCCCCAGTTGGGATCGTCGCGGAACTTGTCCTCGAACACGGTGTACTCGGGGGCGATGCCCGGCACGAGGCCTTCGGCGGTCTGCGCGTCGGCCATGTCGCGCACCAGCTTGCGGTAGTACGCGGCGACGTCGTAGCCGCCGGCCACGGCGGGGAAGACGAGGTGGGCCTGCTCCAGCCAGCCCAGCTTTTCGCGGTGCGGGCAGTCGGTGAGGACGCTGAACATGTTGCCCTGGACGGCCCGGTCGATGATGCGGTGGATGCCGTTCAGCAGGTCCGACGAGCAGCTGAAGCCACCGGCAGGCGCGTTGGCGGTCCGCATGACCTCGCCCCGTACGGTGTCCGGCGTGGGGTCGCCGGGCAGTCCCTCCACCTGGAGGTAGCGGAATCCGTGGTACACCGTCGCCGGGGTCCAGACCTCACCTTCCGGGTCCCCGCGCAGGGTGTAGCTGTCGTAGCAGGGCGTGCCGGTGAAGCGCTGGTTCACGGTGCCGTCGTCGGCGAGGAGTTCGGCGGGGCGGATCACGACGGACGCGCCGGCGGGTCCGGTGACCGCGAGGCGCGGGCGGCCCGCAATGTTGACGCCGAGGTCGAAGACATGGACGCCGGGCCGCGGTTCGGCGACCGATACCGGCGCGAGGGTGTCGACCGCCTCGACGGGCGGGTGGGTACGGGCGTTCAGCGTCACGCCCTCCAGCGGGGCCTCGACGGCGGCCCGCCACCCCGCGCGGTCGTGTCCGGGGCGGTCCCATCCGTGCCGTTCGAGGCGGGCGTCGTGCTCCTCGCCGCCGAACCAGGCCGACAGGGTCACGGGGCCCCCGGCGGCATGCCAGGACCCGTCGGTGACCAGCGTGGTGGATGTGCCGTCGGCGAGGACGGCGTGGAGTACGGCGATGGCCCGGGGGCGGCCGTGGTCGATGCGGAGTTTGGCGTAGCGCCCCGGGACCTTCGGTGCGTGCGCGATGCCGTTGCCGAGGCTCAGGCCCACGGTGTTGGCGCCCGGGCGCAGTGCGTCGGTGATGTCGTAGGTGGCATAGATCAGACGCGTTCTGTAGTCGGTGTAGCCGGGTTCGAGGAGGGCGCGGCCTGCGCGGACGCCGTTGACGGAGGCCTCGTAGGAGCCGAGGGCGGTGGCGTGGAGACGGGCCGTGACCGGGGCGGACGGCAGGTGGAAGTCCACGGCGAGGAGCGGGAGCCGGGCGGGCCCGCCGGTGTCCGGGGCGGTGATCCACCGGGCGCCGGACCAGTCGGCCGCGGTGGGCAGCCCGGTCTCCCACGTGGCGGCGGAGCTCCAGGGCGAGAGTCCGTCGTCGTACCGGACCCGGACCCGCCACCAGACGCGCCGGCGGGCGCCGGGAGGTTTGCCGTCGTAGCGGACGCAGGTGCTGCGAGGATCCTCCACCGGTCCGCTGTCCCAGAGGTCGCAGGCGCCGGAGGTCAGCAGGCGGGGGTCGGTGGCGGCCTGGATCCGGTAGCCGCGCTGCCGGCCGGCGGGCCGCCATGAAAGATCCGGGTGCTGCTCGTCGATGCCGAGCGGGTCGGCGAGATGGGCCGTACGCAGAGTGTGCGGTGCGGTCGTCACGTCCCGGGCTCCCTGGGTGGGTCGGTGGTCGGATCGGTGGAGCGGATGCGTCCCGCCACCCGGTCGAAGAGGTCGACCGGGCCGGCCTGGCCGCCCTTGAGGACGGCCGACACGCCGTCGAGGCGCGGGGCTTCGAACGTCAGCCGGCACAGGGCGGCGCCGGGGGCGAGCAGGGTGTCGATCTCGGCGGTACGGGTGCCCAGTCGGGCGGCGACCCGTCCGGCCGTGTCACCGCCGGCCACCACGACGCGGCGCACCCCTGCGTCGACGGCGGCCCGTACGGCGTGGACGAGGATGCCGCCGAGTCGGTCCGCGGGGTCCCCGCCCGGAGCGTCGCGGCGGCCGGCCGGCACGGCGTGCACGATGACACCGGGCGCGCGGCCGCCGAGGGCCTGCAGCACCGCCTCGCGGAGCCGGGCCAGGGCGACGGCCGAGGTGTCGCAGCCGTGCTCCGGGTCCACCGGCACCGGCACGTCCGCCCAGCCGTGGTCCGTGGCGTGGCGGATCTGGGCGGCGGTACGCAGGGCCCGGCTGCCCGAGACGACGATCGCACGGGCGGGTTCCGGCGAGCCGTAGGGGTGTGTCCGCCCGCTGCCGGCGAGGATCTGGCCGACCGCGAGGCTGAGGCCGCCCGATCCGAGTGCGAAGACGGGGGGAGGGCCGCCCAGGAGCGCCAGCCGGGCCGCGCGCCGGGCGTGCGCGGGCGTCAGCGCGTCGAGCACGACGAGTCCGGGGTGGCCGGCGGCCGCCGCCTCGTAGGCGAGCCGGGCCTCGGCGAGGGGCAGTTCGTACGCCGTCAGGTCGAGGCCGGCGACGGGGAGTCCGGTCTGCCGTGCGAGGTGCTTGCGCAGGTCGGACTCGCCCATGGGGGTGACGGGGTGACGGGACATGGTGGGCTGGCGGTCGAGACGGTGCACCCGGCCGTCGTCGTCCCGCGCGAAGTGGTGGCCGAAGGCGGTGTAGCGCCCGAAGTCGGGCTGCGCGGCCAGGACGGGCACGGGCGCCCGGCCGAACACCTGGTGGCCGGTCTCGGCGGCACGGCCCAGGCTCCCCGTCAGGGGCGAGGAGTCGGCGGTGGAGCAGATCTTGTACTGGACGAATCCGGCCCCGGTGGCGCGCAGTTCCTCCAGGACGGGCCGGATCACGTCGGCCATCTCTTCGGTGGGCAGCGCGCGGGCGGCGCCCGCCACCCCGATCACATCGAACCCGCCCGTGGCGGCGGCCTTCCGCACCGCGCCCGGGTCGAAGAGCAGGACACCGCGCAGGCCTGCCCGGTGGAACTGGGCGAGTGCGTCGGTGGACCCGGTGACGTCGTCGCCGTAGAAAGCCGCCAGGGGCGGGGTCACGCCGACGGGTGAGGCCGTCATCCGCGGATCCCGCCGAACCGCTCCAGGGCGAGGGCCAGTGTACGGTCCCGGGCGGCCGCCTCGGCCAGTGGTTCGCCCTCCGCCGCCGCCCGCCACGCCGAGCGCATGGCCGCGACGCCGGCGCCGGGTCCCTGCGGGTGGGCGTGGATGCCGCCGCCGGCCAGGACCAGCAGGTCGGACGTGCCGGTGAGTTCCAGGGCGCGGTGTGCCAGGCCGGGCCACTGGCCGGAGGAGAGCACGGGCAGGGCCTCGTAGCCGCCGAGGAACGGGGTGCGCATCGCGTGGACGGAGGCGACCACGTCCTCGTCGGTCTCGTAGAACTTGCTGCCGATGCCGCCGACGTGGAGCTGGTCGACGCCGGAGAGCCGGGCGAGTTTCTGGAAGACCAGAGGGCTGATGCCGATCTGCGGGCTGCGCAGCAGTGCCCCGCTCATGGCGCGGTGCCCGTGGATCGGCAACGTCGCGTGTGCGCGCAGATGGGCGACGCCCGCCAGGCCCACGGTCTGCACGCACACCATCACGCAGGTGCCGCCGGCCTCGCGCACCAGATCGTGGTTGGCTTCGAGGCGTCCGATGTCGTCGGTGATGTTGAAGGCGTACATGGTGCGGCGGCCGGTGAGGTCGGCGGCCCGGTCGAGTTCCTCGTTGACGACCTTGATCCGCTCGCGCAGGGGGGCGTGCGGCGGGTTCCCGTTGAGTTCGTCGTCCTTGACGAAGTCGATCCCGGCCATGGCCAGTTCACGGACGAGGGCGCGCAGCGCATCGAGCCGGAGGCCGACCCCTGGCTTGACGATCGTGCCGATCAGGGTGCCGTCGGGGGCGCCCATGAGGCGCCGGGTGCCGGCCGTGCCGAAGGCCGGGCCGGGGTAGCGTCCGGCGAACGGGGCCGGCAGGTCGAGGTCGGCCAGGCGCACGGCGGCCATCTCGCGGAGTTCGAAGAGGTTGCCCGCGACCGCCGCCAGCAGGTTCGGGACGGACGGGCCGAAGTTGTGGAGCGGGAAGGCGATCCGGACGCGGGCGCGGTGGGGGCGCGGGCCGGCCTCCGGGGGTCTGGCCGCCCCGGGCAGCGGGGTGTTCCCTGAGTCGGGGAGGGGGGTCACCTCGACGACGGTCGCCCCGAACCGGGTGCGCAGTGCGTCGCTCTCGCCCGGGACGCGTACGAAGGTGCCGGTGGACTGCTCGTTCGCCAGTACCTCGGCCGCAGCCCGGGGCGGCAGCCAGCTTTCGACGTCATACACCGCGACGACCTGTTGGTCCGCCATGCCTGCCTCTCTTCTGTACGGGCTCTTCGGGGTCAGCGCGCCGGGTCCAGCAGCACTTTCATCACGTCGGCCCCCCGGTCGAGCTCCTCGAAGGCGTCCTGGGCCGCAGCCAGCGGCGCCGGTTCGGCCGTGATCAGGGGGCGTACGTCGAGCGCGCCGCCGGCCACGGCACCAGCCGCGGCGCGGAAGTCACCGGGGGTGTACAGGGAGGAGCCCTTGACTCGGATCTCCTTGAGCACCAGCGGGTTCAGCCCGGCGCGCACCGTGTCCCCGAACATCGGCAGCACGACGACGGTGCCGCGCGGGCGGCAGAGGGCAAGCGCCTCGTCCATGCAGCCCGGGTGCCCGGAGGCGACGACGACGGCGTCGAAGGCGCCGGCCCGTCCTTCTCCCGCCACCGCTCCGTGGCGGGCGTCCAGGGTGCGGCAGCCGGTGGCGTGGGCGGCCAGGCCGAGTGCCCGGGGCCGCACGTCGGTGACGAGGACGTCCTCGGCGCCGTGCAGGCGGGCGACCGCCGCGGTCAGGTGGCCGATGGTGCCCGCGCCCAGCACCGCGAGGCGGGTCCCGAACCGCACGCCCGCCGTCCCCGCCGTGTGCCAGGCGACCGCGGCGGGCTCGATCAGCGCACCCTGTGCGTACGACAGCGCACCGGGCAGCGGCACGAGTGCGCGTCGCGGCAGCACGACGTACTGGGCGAGCAGCCCGGGGAGGCCCGCGCCGGGCAGCCGCCGGTACGCGCACAGGTGCGACAGCCCTCGCTCGCAGTGTCCGCACCGCCCGCAGGACGCCAGTGGCAGCACAGCGACCTTGGTGCCCTGCGCGATCGTGCCGTCAGCGGCCTCCGCCACCCGGCCCGCGCCTTCGTGGCCCAGAACCACCGGTGGCTCCCGGAACGGATGGCGGCCGCGGAAGGCCGCGGTGTCGCTGCCGCACAGGCCCACCGCCCGCATCTCGACCAGGGCCTCCCCCTCACCGAATGCCGGAACCTCGGACTCCACGATCTCGATCCCGCCGGCCCGCTTCAGCACGGCACTGCGCATCAGCCCTCCGCCCACTCCCTCACCCCTTCCTCTCCGTTGCTGGCATGCCACCTTGAGAGGGGCGAACGTCCGGAACCGTAGAACCCCTGAAAGGCGGCGTCAACACCCTCAACTTCCCCAACATCGGCTCATGTGCAGCACTTTCGCGACTCTTGACGCCCTTCACTGGCGCGCTTAGCGTCTTTTCCCGACGCGCGCACCACTGATTCATCGGACTCAGAGACGGCGTGAAAACGATGACTGGCATACCAGCAACCCTGCTCTTGGAAGAACGGGCCGAGCTGGCCATGAACGCCGTGGTGGGGCTGGCCGACCCCGATCTCGGCGGCATCCCCTTCTTCGGGGCCGACCTGACCGCCGAGCCGGCCGCGCTGCGGCACGGCGACTGGGACTACGGCTCCAGCCATGGCCGGCTCACCGACGCCTGCGTGCTCGCCCGGCAGATGAGCGGCGTCTCTTCGTGGAGCGACGTCGAGGCGGTGTACAGGAAGACACTGCTCGCCCTGATCGGCGACGACGGGCTCACCCGGCGGCGCAGCCATCCGCGCGGCCACTGGGAGCCGAACGCGAACATGATCGACCAGCGCGCCACCCTGCTCGCGCTCACCACCTGGTACCAGGAGAGCGGCGACGAGGAGGCCGCGGTCGCGGCCGACCGGCTGGTGGCGGCACTGCACCGGATCGCGGTCAAGGAACGCGACGTCTGGTATTACCCGGCGTCCGAGTACACCGACCGCGGCTGGCCATCGGCCAACGCGGTACAACTCCATCTGGCCCCGGATCCGGCCTCGTTCTGCGGGCGGCTCATCATGCCGCTGCTGCGCTGGCACAGGCTGACCGGCAACGAGCAGGCCTGGGAACTGTGCGGGTGGTTCGCCCGGCTGATCACCGAGCACAGCGGGGTGTTCCTTGCCGACGGCTCGTTCAACTCGGCACTCGCCTACCGCAGCGGGCACTTCCACACCCGGCTCGGCACCCTGGACGGCCTGGCGCGGTACGCGGTGGACTCGGGCGACCACGCCCTGACCGAGTTCGTGCGTCGCTCCTTCGACTGGGCGCTCGGCCGGTGCACCGCCTTCGGGTGGACACCGGGCGACCTGGCCGGCCAGCGCTACGAGCACGAGACCTGCTCGCTGGTGGACCTGATCGCCATCGCGGGCACCCTGGCCGGCGCGGGCCACCACCACTACTGGGGCGTGCTGGAGCGTTTCCTGCGAGGCCATCTGACCTCCGCTCAGCTCCTGGACGTCTCCTGGGTCCGCTCGGCGCCCGACCGTACGCTGGACGAGCCGGGGTGGGTCACTCACCACCGGGTCGGCGAGCGGCTGCGCGGCGCGTTCGCCGGGTACGGCGCACCCAACGACTACGTCAGCGACAGCGTCCTGGGCCGGGGCCACACCGCGGACGTACAGGCCTGCTGCGTCGGATCCGGCGTCCGCGGCCTGTTCACCGGCTGGTCGCTCGCCGTCACCGGCGACGAGCGGCTGTTCCGCGTCAACCTGCTGCTCAACCGAGGCAGCCGGTTCGTCCATGTGCTCAGCCACCTCCCGCACACCGGGAGGGTGGACCTCGACGTCCGCGAGGACTGCCGCGAACTGCGGCTGCGGGTCCCCGCCTGGGCGGGCTACGCGCAGGTGCGGGTGGTGCGCACCGCTCCCGGCGGGAGCGAGCGCACCCTGCACGGGCACGAACCCGGTCTGTGGGCCTGTGACGGATCGCTCTCCGTGCGCGAGCCCCGCGCGGGCGAGCGTGTCACCGTCACCTTTCCCCTGCCCGAGAACGTCACCGACGAGACCGCCGCCGGACGTGTCTACCGCACGCGCTGGCGCGGCGACGACGTCATCGGCATCACCCCGGAAGGAATCACCCGACCCATGTATCCGAACCGCACCCCCTCGCCGCAGGCCCCGCTGCGCGAGCACACGCTGCACGTTCCCGCGAAGGAGTGGTCCTGGTGAAGACTCCCGACCGCAGGACCTTCCTCGCCACGGCGGGTCTCGCCGCCGCCGGGATGGCGGCCGGCACCTCCGCCGCGCACGCGGACGGGTCCACAGTGCCTGGGGCGCAGCGCCGGGCCGCCCGCATTCTCGCCAAGATCCACGACCCGCGCTTCCCGGAGCGGCGGGTGTCGATCGCCGACCACGGAGCCGTCGGGGACGGCGTGCACGACTGCACGGACGCCATCCGGGACGCCATCGAGACATGTGCGCGGGCCGGCGGCGGCCACGTCGTGGTGCCGCCCGGCGAGTGGCTGACAGGGGCGATCCACCTCCGGGACCGGATCGACCTCCACGTGGAGGAGGGGGCCACCCTGCGGTTCCAGCAGGAGCCGGAGGCGTATCTCCCGGCCGTCTACACGCGGTACGAGGGCGTCGAGTGCTTCAACTACTCGCCGCTGGTGTACGCCTTCGAGTGCCGCACGGTGGCGGTCACCGGGCGGGGCACCCTCGACGGGCAGGCCGACTGGACGCACTGGTGGGACTGGACCAAGGGGGTGGGCGGGGGCCCTTCGCCGCAGAACCCCGACATCAAGCAGTTGCTGGCGATGGGCGACGCGGGCACCCCCGTCACGGAACGCGTCTTCGGCGCGGGGCACTTCCTGCGGCCCAACATGATCCAGTTCTACCGCTGCCAGGACGTGCTCGTCGAAGGCGTCACGGTGAGCAACTCGCCGATGTGGAACATCCACCCGGTGCTGTCCACCAACGTCACTGTGCGCGGTGTCACCGTGGACAGCCCGGTCGGGCCGAACAACGACGGGGTGGACCCCGAGTCCTGCTCTTACGTCCTCATCCAGGACTGCCTCTTCGACACCGGTGACGACTGCATCGCCTTCAAGGCCGGCAAGAACGCCGACGGGCGGCGGGTGGGTGTGCCGATGGAGCACGCCCTGGTCGAGCGCTGCGAGATGCGCGACGGGCACGGCGGCGTCACCCTGGGCAGCGAGAACTCCGGCGGCATCTCCGACATCGTCGCCCGGCACTGCGTGATGGACAGCCCGCGCCTGGACCGGGCGATCCGCCTCAAGTCGAACCCGCTGCGCGGCGGTTACCTGCGCGACGTGCTGTGCCACGACATCACCGTAGGCGAGGTCGGGGACGCGGTCGTGGAAATCGCGCTGGACTACGAACGGGTGGAGACCGGTGATTTCTACCCGGACGTGCGGCGGATCGAGATCCACCGGGTCACCACCACCGCGGGGCCGCGCGCCTGGACCTTCATCGGCAACGACGCCAACCCGATCCACGACGTCCTGCTGAGCGAATGCGCCTTCAACGGCATGACCGGTCCGAACGAGCAGCGCAACATCGAGGGCCTCGTGCTCCGCGACGTCACCATCAACGGCCAGGAGGCGTCGCCTTGACCGGCCGGCAGATGAGAAAGCCGGCAGACCCTCCGGTCGCGGACCCGTGGGCGGAGGCGGACGCGGTGGCGGCCCGGGTGGTGCCGCCACGGTTCCCCGGCCGCGAGTTCCCGGTGACCGCGTACGGCGCTGCCGGCGACGGGAGGACCGACTGCACCCACGCGATCAGGCAGGCCGTCACGGCCTGCCACTCGGCGGGGGGCGGCCGGGTCACCGTCCCGCCCGGGGTCTTCCTCACGGGTCCGGTGAGACTGCGCAGCCAGGTGGAGCTGCACCTGGAGGAGGGCGCCACGCTGCGCTTCGTCCAGGAACCGGCCCGGTACCTGCCGCCCGTGCTCACCCGGTTCCAGGGCGTCGAGTGCTACGGCTACGCCCCGTTCATCCATGCCCATGACGAGCGTGACATCGCGGTCACCGGTTCCGGGGTGCTGGACGGCCAGGCCGACGAGGAGCACTGGTGGCCCTGGGCCGGGCAGGAGGAGTTCGGCTGGCGGCCGGGCATGCCGCACCAGGAGCAGGACTGGCCCGAGCTGTGGCGGCAGGCCGAGGACAACGACCCGGTCGAACAGCGCGTGTACGCCGACGGACGGTACTTCCGCCCCGACTTCATCGAGTTCCGGCGGTGTCACGGCGTGCTGATCGAGGGGGTGACGATCATCCGCTCCCCCATGTGGGAGATCCACCCGGTGCTGTGCACCAACGTCACCGTCCAGGATGTGGTGATCGACAGCATCGGCCCCAACAACGACGGGATCGACCCCGAGTCGTGCCGGGACGTGGTGATCCGGCGCTGCGACATCACGGCCGGCGACGACTGCATCGCCATCAAGTCGGGGCGCGAGGCCGACGGCCGCCGGGTCGCCACGCCGAGCGAGAACATCGTGATCGAGGACTGCGTGCTGCGTCACCGCTACGGAGCGATCACCCTGGGCAGTGACATGACCGGGGGCATCCGCAACGTGTACGTACGGCGTTGCCGCATCGGCGGACCGGGCCTGTACTTCGGCCTGTACATCAAGACCAACTCGGTGCGCGGCGGCTTCGCGGAGAACGTCCACCTGACGGACCTGACGGTCACCCACCTGACCAAGGAGTTCATCACCTGCGACTTCGACCGGGGCGAGGGTGACACGGGTGCCTACCCGCCCCGGGTGGAGAACGTCAGCGTCAGCCGGGCGACGGTCGGCCGGGCCCGCCGGGGCGTGCTCGCCCGGGGTTACGCCCACGCGCCGATCCGGAAACTGCTCCTGCATGATGTGAAGTTCCAGGAACTGGCGGAGGAGGACATCGTCACGCACGTGTCCGGATACGCGAGGGAGAAGGTGACCGGTGGCCGTGACGGACGGTGAGGCACGCCCAGGGCGGTTCGATCACTGCCCTTGGGAGTTCTGGAGCAGGAGCGACGACGAGGAGCGTGCCGCGCAGCTCGCCCACCAGGAGGCGCTCGCGGAGCGCCTGCGCGCGGACGGCGGGACGGCCGAGTTCGGCGACCGGGTGTTCGTGTCTCCATGGGCGGGGATCCACACCGATTCCCTGCGGATGGGCGACCGGTCGTACGTCGGCGCGCACGCGGTCGTCACCGACGAGGTGTCGATGGGCCGCAACTGCACGCTCAACCCGTTCACCACGGCCCGGGGCAGGGTGCTGATGGGGGACGGGGTGCGGGTGGGCGCGCACACCTCGCTGCTGGGGTTCAACCACGGCTTCGCCCCGGGCGCGCCGGTCCACAAGCAGCCCTTGACCTCGAAGGGGATCGTCCTGGGAGACGACGTGTGGATCGGTTCCCACGTGGTGGTCGTGGACGGGGTGACCATCGGCGACCACTGCGTCGTCGGGGCCGGGGCGGTGGTCACCAAGGACCTGCCGGCCTGGTCGGTGGCGGCGGGCAGCCCCGCACGGAGGCTGCGGGACCGGCGGGACACCGCGCCGGGTCCGGTCCCTTCCTCTCTCCGTCCGTCGGCGGGCGCTCTCGACGGACGGCTCGAGGCGTTCGCGCGGCGGGCCCGGGAACAGGCGGCCGAGGTGCTGGGCCGCTGCCGTACGGAGGGTGTGCCGGCCGACCGGCCGGGGGCCACGCCCACAGTGCGCGCCGGCTGCGACGCGGTGGAGATCGCGGACCTGCTGCTGGGCGGCCCGCCGCCCGGTGAGGACCGCGACGCACTGGTGGAGCGGTTGCGGGCGCTGCAGGACCCTGTGACGGGACTGGTGCCGGAGGTCGGTGGCTCCGCCCCGACGCTGGACGACCACGCGGCGATGTATCACATCCTCTGTGTCGGCTACGCGCTCGGCCTGCTCGGCTCGCGCTTCGCGCACCCGGTGCGGGCCGTCACCGAACTGCCGGCCGAGCGGCTGGTGGAGCGCCTGGACGCGCTGCCGTGGCGGACCGAGGCGTGGCGCAGCGGGAACTGGGTCGACGGGGTGGGGACGGCGCTGCACTTCGCCTCCCCCGGCGCGTCGCCGCAGGCGGAGGCGTTGTTCGGCTGGCTGCTGACGCGGGCCGACCCACGGCACGGCCTGTGGGGCGAACCGGATGCCAGGGAGGGCTGGCGACAGCCGGTCAACGGCTTCTACCGGGTCTCGCGCGGGTCGTTCGCGCAGTTCGGGCTGCCGGTTCCGTATCCGGAGCGGGTGGTGGACACGGTGCTGGCGCACAGCCTCGATCCGGCGTGGTTCGGTCCGTACCGGGGTACGGCGTGCGACGTCCTGGACGTGGTCCATCCGCTGTGGCTCTGTGCCCGGAGCACCGGGCACCGGGCCGGTGAGGGCCGGGACTGGGCGCGGGGGCAGTTGGAGCGGGTGCTGACCAGGTGGCAGGACGGCGCCGGGTTCTCCTTCGCCCTGGAGCCCGGGGAGAGCAAGGACCGTGTCCCCGGACTTCAGGGAACCGAGATGTGGCTCGCGGTGACCTGGCTGCTCGCCGACCTGCTCGGGGTCGGCGAGGCGCTCGGCTACCGCCCGCGGGGCGTCCACCGGCCGGAGCCGGCGCCCGTCGGCGCCGGCTGAGGGGACCGGCCGGACCGCATGCGCAGCACCTGGGACAACACCTGGGCCGTCACCCAGGAGGGGTTCCAGGTGTTGCTGCTTCCGCGGTCCTGCCAGTTGGTGGGGAAGAAGCCCTCGGCCTGCTCTCCCGGGTCGTCGAAGCCCCACTCCCCCGGCCGGGTGCAGATGCCCTGGCCGAGGGCGTTCAGGATGAGTTCGCCGAGCTCGCGGTAGACCGGCCGGTCCACGAGGCTGCCCAGCCGGGCGAGTTCGTACGCCGGGAAGAACACGTCGATGTGGTGGTTCTGGACGCTGACACCGGGCCAGCCGGTGGTGGAGAAGCCGTGTCGGAAGGGCGTGTCCCACTGGTAGACCCAGGTGAGGAGCCAGTCGGCGGCCTCCTGGGCGCGGTCGGCCCACCGCTGATCGCCGGTGAGCCGCAGCAGCTCGTAGGTGCACAGGAAGAAGGCCATGCCTCCTTCCTTGTCCTCGCAGGCGGCGTCGAGCGTGGCACGGGCGAAGGGGGTGGTGTAGTCGTCGGCGAAGCGCCGGTGGTACTCCTCCACGAGCGCCCCGGCGTCACGGAGCAGGTGCGGTTCGCCGGTGACGCGGTACGTCTTGAGCATCGCGAGGACACACGGCAGCCCGGCCGTCCCGGCGAAGGAGGTCAGGGGCGTGCCGTCGGTGAGCCAGCCGAAGGGCGGCCTGCCGTCGCCGCAGGCCGCCGCGACGCCCGCGGTGAGCGTCCGCACCCACGTGTCGGGGACGTCGAGGCCGTGCCGGCGGAACAGCCGCACGATGTCGGCGAGATCGCAGAGGTTGTCGCCGAAGGCCCGCGCCGAGACGTACGGGCCCTCCTCCCCGTCGAACCCGGTCCAGAGGCGCTCACCGGTGGCGTAGAAGCTGAAGTGCAGTCCGGGCGCGCCGGGGACCGCGCTGCCGGCCAGATGGAACTCCACGGCCTTGCGGCAGCGTTCGACGCGTCGGGGTTCTTCGTTCTCGATGCCCAGGCGGGCGTCGCACCAGGCGAGCCGGAGGCTCTGGCCCGTCCATCCGTACATGAACCCGGCCCGGTGGCCGGGGCCGGTGAACTTGAGGTAGCCGGCGGCGTCGCCGTCGTCGTACCAGCGCCGGTCGAGGGCCTCGGTCTTGAGGCGGACCGTTGCGTCCGGGGAGAGGGGATTTGCGCCGCGCGGCCGGTACAGGGCCAGACCGCGGTGGACGAGGGTGCGGAAGCCGTGTCCCGGCCGGCTGGCGCGGCCCCAGTCCAGGGCGTGGTGGGCATGGTGCTCCTCGCCCGGGGCCAGGTCGCGGTAGCCGGCCGTGCACGGGGCGGTACGGGCCTTGTGGACGTAGGCCACGTCGGGCTCGCCGTTGAGGAGCAGGGCGCCGCTCACGCCGAGCAGGGTGACCCCCCGGGGCCGGTGGATGGCGCCGAGGGAGCCCGGGCCCGGCCGGGCCGTGAAGAGAGTGGCATACCGGTCCTGGCCGCCGCTCTCCCACTCGGCGTGTGCGCAGGGGACGGGCAGCCGGTGGTCCTCGACGACGAGTCCGCCGGTGTCCGCCGCCAGGCGCGGGACGACGCGGCCGGGGTCGGCCGAGGGATTGCCCCGGTAGAGGACCTGGGGCAGCGTGACCGCTTCCGGCCGCAGGGCGGGCAGCGGCAGGGCGATGCCCAGGACGACGTCCCGGCAGGGGGTGCCACCGTTCCAGCGCCAGGTGGTACGGAGGTGCAGCAGGTCGTCCTCGAAGAGCAGGGAGAGCCGGACCTCCAGCTCGGACGGGTCTGCGAAGGTGCAGTGGATCTCCAGCAGGTCCCCGGCGGACCGCGCCTCGAAGGCTCCGACGCCGGGCCGGGTGGGGGCCCAGGGGCGGCCGGCGGAAACGACGAGGAGGTCATCCAGCGGGATGGCGAGCCGGGCCGGCTCCCCCTCGTCGTCGTGGCCGAGCACCAGTCGCGACGGGCTCTTTCCGTCGCCTTCGGCGAACTCGGCGTACCTGGCTCCGCCACTGATCCTCAACATTAACAACTCCCTTTTCTGTAAGCACTGTTGACCGTTCGAACTGTCAGGTGAACCATTGTGGCATTCGCCTGGCATACCAGTGGCGTTCCTCGCCGGCCCCATCGTCCGGCCCGTCGTCCGGGCCGTCGGCGATTCCCCCTAGAAGGAAGAGGCACACGTATGACCCCGCACCCGCAGCAGAGTGAACAGCAGCCGCCGAACCGGCGGAAGTTCGTCGGCGGAGCAGCCGCCGCGATCGGCGCCGCGACGCTCACCGGAGTCGGCATCGGCGCGTCCACTCCGGCCCAGGCCCGCACCACCACCGCGCGGGTCACCACCTCCGCGTCCGGCGCCTCCTGCACCACCATCCCGAACAAGTACGGTGAGCCGTTCGAGGTCTGCGACGACGAGCTGTTCGTCTTCATGGCCAACTACAAGCCGTTCGAGTACCCCGGCTTCTTCGACACGGTCGTGGGCGACGCGATGCGCGCGGCCTTCCCCGGCCTCAAGATCAAGGCCGTGGCCTGGGACCAGCCGATCCGGTACGAGGACCTGGACAAGGCGGGCATCGTTCCCGATCTCATCCTGGAGGACCCACGCCGGCGCATCGACCGCGATCTGGAACCACGCGGCTGGACCCGCGACCTCACCGACGACCTGCGGGCCACCGGCATCGACCTCGGCTCCCTCAACCCGGGCGCCGTCGCCCAGATCAGGGCCCGTTCGGACGGCGGTCTGTACGGGGTGCCGGTGTTCCTGGACG
This sequence comes from Streptomyces sp. DT224, assembly GCF_049844595.1. Classification (NCBI taxonomy): domain Bacteria; kingdom Bacillati; phylum Actinomycetota; class Actinomycetes; order Kitasatosporales; family Streptomycetaceae; genus Streptomyces; species Streptomyces sp. DT224. The sequence continues at coordinate 372,687 of NZ_JBNCLI010000008.1, read as the reverse complement.
AATACATCCTGTTCCACAACAAGAAGGTCTTCGACAAGAAGGGTCTGAGGACCCCGGCCAACGGCGTCACCTACGACGAGGCCTTCCGCCTCGCCAAGAAGCTGACCTTCGAGCAGGACCTGGTCGCGTACAAGGGGTACCTCCAGCATCCGGACCAGTACCTGGAGCTCAACCAGCTCGGCCTGTATCCGTTCGTGCCCGGGCAGGGCGGCACGCCCGCGCCCGAGGACGTGAAGGTGGACATCACCTCAGAGGGCTGGCAGCGGCTCGGCAGCAACCTGGAGCGCTTCCTGCTCCACCCGCACAACATCTTCACGACGGTGGACGACTACCTCACCACCGGAAGCGTTGCGATGGCGGTGGACAACCTCCGCAAGCTTCCCGCGTACGCGGGAAGCTCGCTGTACCTGGAGGAGGACGACGCGGACGAGTGGCGCGAGCTGGCCAAGAAGATCGACCTGGGCATCACGTCCGTGCCGGTGCTCGGCAGCGGCGACAACGCCGGCTACCAGCCCAACACCATCGCCGCGTTCCTGCCGCCGCAGTCCTCCAAGAAGGCCCAGGCACTCCAGGTCCTCAAGTGGCTGGTGTCCCAGGAGGGCCAGACCGAGCTGTCCCGGCACGCCCTGAAGCCCGCGCTGCGCTCGGGCGCCGTCGAGGCCGCCTTCGGCACCGCGATCCCCGAGCTGGACAGGATCGACACCTCGGCTGTCTTCTGGAGTGACAACGCCGTCGTGCAGGACTACGAGAACACGGAGTTCTGGGACCTGCCGCTGTACATGGTGTTCCGGCAGCACGTCCTGCGGGACGGGCTGAAGGTCTCCTCGGCGCTGGAGATCACCGAGAAGACCGACATCCCCGCCTACATCAAGTCCCAGGTGGCGGCCGGCTTCGACTGGTGAGTCACCGCCTGCGGAGCCGTATCGCGAGGTACGGCTCCGCGGGCAGTTCGACCGTCACCCGGTCGCCGTCGGCGTCGTCGAGCGCCCGCACCGACATGTTCCAGGTGTCCAGGACCTCCACGCTCCAGGTGCCTCCGGGCAGTGCGAAGGAACGCCTGGGGTAGCGGTGCGGCCCGAGGTACTGCAGGACGTACTCGCCGGGCGCCTCCAAGGTCGAGGCGTCGTACGTCTCGGGAGTGTGGCCGAGGCCCGCCGGGGCCGTGCCGAGCACATCCCCGAGGAAGGCGACCCGCTCCACGGCTGTGCCGCTCAGCCGGCCGCCGCCGTCGCTCCAGGCGTCCTCGCCCCACGCCTCGGCGTGCCCGCCGTAGCCACCGCGGCACACCGCCTCCCAGAGGCGGCAGAGCAGTTCTGTTCCGGGCAGGGCACGCTCCGGATCCTCCGGGTCGTCGCCCTCGGCGCCGCAGTCGTCGACCAGGACCGGCTTGCGCAGATCCCGCACCAGGCCCGACACGGCCCGCGTCTGCGGGTGCGCGACCGAGGCGTGCGTGATCCACGGGGCGCCGAAGTCGGTCCCTGGCGGGCCGTGCACGGTGAGCGGATGGTGTCCGTGGTCGTGCTCCTGCACATCGGTCTGCGCCTCGTGGTCGGAGGGCGCGCACCACCAGACGTTGGGCCGACCCGCCAGCCGGGCGACGGTCCTGGGGATGTCCCGGCCGTCCAGCATCACCTCCGCCTGGAGGCCGAGTGCGCCGAGCGCCACGACCTGGTGATCGAGGACGTCCAGCGGAAGGGCGCGGTCGAGCAGCCGCACCTTGGTGAACGGGGCGTCCTTGAGGGCCCGCAGGGTCGTCTCGTCGGCCTGCGGGACGCTGGTGGCCAAGGGATGGAAGGGGGTTCCGTCCTCGTGCCGGAAGCGGGTTCCGTGTACGCGCACGGGCCCGTGGTCCCTGTGCGGAGCCGCAGAGTGCGTTGTCATGTCGCCTTCCGGATGCGCAGGGCCAGGTCCGGCCGGTGGTCCGTCGGAACGCGGACCGTGCCGCGGTGCGGCCCGCCGGGCAGCGGACTCACCGTCATGTTCCACGTGTCGATCAGGTCCAGGGCCCGGGGGACACCGTCGTCGGGCAGTTCCACGTCGTGATGGCGGTGCAGCCGGTCGCCGAAGTACCGGAACCGCGCGTCGGGCGACTCCTCCCACAGCCGGCGCTGGAACGCGATGCGTGCCGGGATCTCGCCGTGCAGCCGGCCACCCCGGGAGATCCAGGCCCAGCCGTCCGGATCCTGCTCGGGAAAGCACTCGCCGTGTCCGACGTAGGCGCCCGCAGCCATGCCGTGCCAGAACTGGCGCAGCAGCACCCGGCCCGACAGGTTGCCCCAGCGGCGTCCGAGCACCCCCTCGTAGCCGATCTCGTCGATCACCACCGGCTTTCGCACCCGGTCCAGCCACTCGGGGGCCTCCCGGGCGTCCCAGTGCTGGATGGACTGGTGGGTGGTCCAGGCGTGGCGGAAGTCGTAGATCTGCTCGTACTCGTACATCCGGGTACCGTTGTGGATGGACCGCAGGTGCTGGTACGGGTCGCGGCGCTGGACGTACTGGCCGATGCGGGTCCAGTCCTCGACGGTCTTGGCCTTGTTGAAGTCGTACTCGTTGGCGACCGACCACCAGACGTTGCGGTAGGCGGCGAGGCGGGCGACGACGTACCGGACGAGGAACAGGTCCTCCCCGGGGCTCATGTCGTCGACACCCCAGTGCCCCTTGTCGTACGGGTGCAGGATGATGACGTCGGCCTCCACGCCCAGCTCCAACAGGTCGCGCACCCGTGCTTCGAAGTGGGCGAAGAACGCCGGGTCGAAACGGGACCTGTCCAGCTCGCCGGGCCGGGGCCGGCCCGGTCCGAGGCCGGGGAAGACCAGCCGGGGCGGTGCCATGTCGAGCGTCGGCAGCAGACACATGCGGACCTTGTTGAAGGGGGACGCGGCGAGGGTGCGCAGTGTCTCCTCCTCCGCCTTGAGGTCCTCGTCGTGGGTCCAGTGGTAGCAGGTGGTGCCGAACGGCAGGTACCGGGTGCCGTCGGCGAACTGGAAGGTTCTCGGGCCCGCGACCCGGACCGGGCCGTGGTTGCCCGGGCCGGCCGGGGTGCAGGTGAATCCGCCTGCGGTGCCGTCGAGGGCCGGGGTGCCGGAGCGCGTGGTGTACGTCCAGGGGCCTTCCCGGTCCGGCATGAACCGGACGCGGTAGACGCCGTCTCCGTCGTAGAAGCCGTCGACGGGCACCACCCGGTGGCCGTGGCGGAACTCCGCGCCGAACTCGACGTCGCGGAAGGGGTTCCCGTCGGCCGGGCCGTCGAGCGTCAGCTCGAAGGTGCCCCAGCGCTCCACCGTCGTACCGGTGGTCATGAGTGTCCTTCCCTGACCCAGTCCTCGGAGACGGTGACGTGCTTGATCGTCCTGCGGAGGTAGGAGTAGGCGATATGCAGCAGTCCGTCCCGGCGGCTCTGCATGACGCAGGGGTAGGAGTAGCCGAACTCACCGGCCTCCCAGTACTCGTCGTCGGCGCGCTGGAGGTCGCGGCGCACCGGCCAGGTGCGGCCGTCGTCGTCGGAGAGGGCCACCGTGAGCGGGGTGCGCAGCGCCTTCCGGCGACGGCCCTCGCCCTCGCCGACCCAGCGGAACTCGCCACGTTCCAGGCTCGCGTGGTTGTAGACCAGAGCCAGGGCACCGCTGTCGAGCCGGGTGACCTGGACGCCGGAGTTGTTGTTGGGCAGTTCGGTCGGCGCCGCCCTGCTCCAGGTGCGTCCGGAGTCGGTGGACACGGTGGTGTGGATGCGGTCGGCGGCGCGGCTGCGCAGCAGGCCGAGCAGCGAACCGTCGACGCGCCGGACGACGCTCATCTGGACCAGGTGGTCGCTCCCCTCCACGTCGTACTCCTTCCAGGAGGCGCCCTCGTCCTCGCTGATCAGGACGGTGCTGTGCTCCCCCTCGGCGCGGCAGCGGTAGGTGGGCAGCAGCAGGCTTCCGTCACCGGGGTCGAGCGGCGGGTTGCGCACGAAGATGCCCGGTCCCTCGTGGGCGATGTGCGGGGGGTCCCAGGTGCGGCCGCCGTCGTGCGAGGTGCGGGCGACCAGGTGCGCGGTCTTCTGGTCGTGCGGCTCGTTGGACGGGTGGAACAGCCACACGGTGCCGTCCGGCCGCTGGTCGAGCACCGGGTTCTGCTCGGAGCGGTCCGGGTCGGCGGACATGGCCATGGCCCCGGTCCAGCGGTCGCCGCCGAGCGGCAGCCGGGACAGCACCACATTGGTGTCGCGGTCGCCCTCGTCGGGGCCGTTGAACCAGGCGCAGAGCAGGTCGCCGTCGTCGAGTTCGAGGAGGCTCGCGGAGTGGCTGTCGCCCGGGTGCGGGGCGGGCAGCAGCGCCTCCCGCACACCGGGATCGCCCGGCCGGGCACGCAGCACGCCATCGAATCTCGGGTCGCGCGCCGGCCCCCTCCCCTGTTCGCTTTCCGTCATGCCCGGCATCCCTTCAGTTCCAGTTCTCCGGCGAAGTGGCAGGCCGACGTCCTGCCGGGTGCGATCTCCCGCAGCGCAGGCACCTCCGTGCGGCAGCGGTCGCGCGCGTAGAAGCAGCGCGGGTGGAACGGGCAGCCCTGCGGCACGTTCGAGGCGTCGGCAACCTCACCGCGCAGCACCACGCGCTCCCGGCGGCGCGCCCCCGGGTCGGGTTCGGGCACCGCGGACAGCAGGGCCTCGGTGTAGGGGTGCAGGGGCTGCCCGTACAGCTCGTCGGTCGCCCCCGTCTCCACGACCTTGCCCACGTACATCACCGCGATCTCGTCGGCCATGTACTCCACGACGCCCAGGTCGTGGGAGATGAACAGGTACGTCAGGTCGGACTCGTCCTGGAGGTCCTTCAGCAGGTTGAGGATCTGTGCCCGCACCGACACGTCGAGGGCGCTGACGGCCTCGTCCGCCACGACCATGCGCGGGGCGAGGGCGAGGGCACGGGCGATGCCGACGCGCTGGCGCTGGCCCCCGCTGAAGGCGTTGGGGTAGCGCCGCAGGTACTCGGGGCGCAGCCCGACGCGACGCAGGAGCTCGGCGACCCGCTCCTCGGTCTCGGCGGTGCCGATGCCGAGGTTGACACGCAGAGGTTCGCCGATGATCTGGAGCAGCGTCATGCGGGGGTTGAGCGAGGCGAACGGGTCCTGGAAGACCAGCCGGATCTCGCTGCGGTACGGCTTGAGGGCCCGCTCGTCGAGCTTGGCCAGGTCGACCACCGTGCCGTCGGTGCGACGGTAGGAGATCTCGCCCGAGGTGGGTTCGAAAACCCGCATCAGGCAGCGGCCCAGGGTGCTCTTGCCGCAGCCCGACTCCCCCACCAGCGCCACCGTGCGCCCTGCCGGGACGGTCAGGTCCACTCCGTCGACCGCGCGTACCCGGCCGACGGCGCGGCCCAGCAGTCCTCGCCGGATGGGAAAGTGCTTGGTGAGGCCGTGGGTCCGCAGCAGCGGGGCGGTCCCGGTGGCCGTGGCCGGGGCCGTGGCCGTGACTTCGGAAGGCGGTGCCGTCATGGGGTGGTCTCCTCGTGCTCCTCGTGCTCCTCGTACAGCAGGCAGCTCACCGCGCCCGGACGGTCCCGGTCCCGCTGCGGCACCGGGACCGTCACGTCGCAACGGCCGGCCATGAACTCGTCGCAGCGCGGGTGGAAGGAACATCCTGACGGCCTGCGGTAGGAATGGGGCACCATGCCCCGTACCGGCCGGAGCCGTTCACGCGATCCGGACCCGAGCCTGGGCACCGAGCGCAGCAACGCTCTGGTGTACGGATGGCGCGGCGCCCGGAACACGTCCTCGACGCGCCCCTCCTCTACGACGGTGCCCAGGTACATCACGGCGACGCGGTCGGCCATCTGGGCGGCGACCCCGAGGTCGTGGGTGATCAGCATGACCGCCATCGCGGTCTCCTCCTGGAGACCGCGCAGCAGGTCCAGGATCTGGGCCTGGGTGGTGACGTCGAGCGCGGTCGTCGGCTCGTCGGCGATGAGCAGCTGCGGACCGCAGGAGAGCGCCATGGCGATCATGACGCGCTGCAGCATGCCGCCGCTCATCTGGAACGGGTACTCGTCGACGCGCCGTTCGGGTGCGGGGATGCCGACGCGGCCGAGGAGTTCGACGGCGCGGGCACGGGCCTCGGCCTGGGTGACACGCTCGTGGAGCCGGATCGCCTCGCCGATCTGGTTGCCGATCGTGTGCATGGGGCTCATCGAGGACATCGGTTCCTGGAAGACCATGGCGACCCGCTTGCCCCGCACCTCCCGGACGATCCCGGGGGCGGCGCTCACCATGTCGGCCGTGCCCTCGTCGGTGCGCACCCGGATCTGCCCGCCGGTGATCCTTCCGGGCCGGTCCACGAGACGGAGCACGGAGCGCGCCATGACGCTCTTGCCGCAGCCCGACTCCCCGACCACGGCGAGGACTTCACCCCGGGCGATGGCGAGGTCGACGCCACTGACGGCCTGCACGACGCCGTCATCGAGTTCGAACTGCGTGTGCAGGCCCTCGATTTCGAGAATGTTCTGCTGCGGTGACGTCTGCCGACGCTCCCGCGATGCCTCTGTCGTCGGCATCACGCCCCCTTACTGTTTGTACGGGTCCGCGGAGTCCCGCAGCCCGTCACCGACGAAGTTCATGGCGAGCACGGTCACGAAAACCGCGACGCCGGGTATCAGCAGCCACGGCGCCGTCTCCAGCGTTCGCACGTTCTGGGCCTCCTGGAGCAGGACGCCCCAGCTCACGGCGGGCGACTGGAGGCCCAGGCCGAGGAAGCTCATGGCTGTCTCGCCGAGGATCATCGCCGGTACCGCCATGGTGAGCGAGGCGATGACATGGCTGGACATCGACGGGACCATGTGCCGGAAGATGATCCGGATGCGGCCGCATCCGTCCAGCCGCGCAGCCGTCACGAAGTCCTCCTCACGCAGCGAGAGGAACCGTCCGCGCACGACGCGGGCGAGTCCCGTCCAGCCGAGGACGGACAGGATGGTGGTGATGGCGAAGTACCGCATCATGGGCCCCCAGTCGGCCGGCACGGCGGCGGAGAGCGAGAGCCACAGAGGCAGGGTGGGGATCGCCATCAGGAACTCGATGACGCGCTGGATGAGCGTGTCGGGGGCACCTCCGTAGTAGCCGGAGATGCCGCCGAACAGCAGCCCCAGCAGGAAGCTCACCGCGACCCCGATGAGGCCGATGGAGAGCGAGACCCGCGAGCCCTGGATGATCAGGGACAGCAGGTCACGGCCCTGCCGGTCGCTGCCCAGCAGGAAGACCTTGTCCTTGGGATGGACCGCACCGAAGAGATGGCGGTCCCAGGGGATGATCCCCCACATCTCGTAGGAGTCCCCGCGCGGGAGGAACCTCAGGGGGACGCGCAGGTCGGGGTCGAGGGTGTGGATCTGCTCGAAGGTCTCGGGGTCCCGCTCGGTGCGGTAGCCGTTGACATACATCTGCAGGCCGTCGGACCAGCTCAGGTCGACCTTGACCATCTGGGGCGGGGCATAGGTGAGCGTGGAGTCACTGGTGCCCGAGGAGCTGGGCGCGAGGAACTCGGCGAAGACGACGACGACGTACGCGAGGAGTACGACCACGGCGCCCGCCACGGCCAGCTTGTGCTTGCGGAACTTGCGCCACACGAGCCGCCAGGGGGAACTCCTGGCGGCCACGGCATCGAATTCGAGCTCCGGGTCCGCCTCGGCCGGCGGTGCGGCCGACTTGTGGTTCCTGGTCAGCACGGCGGCTCACCCTCCCTCGTAGCGGTGCCGGATTCTGGGGTCCCACCAGGCGAGGGCGAGGTCGCTGATCAGAGTCCCGATGACGGTGAGCGTGGAAAGGATCAGGATGAAGCTGCCCACGAGGTACATGTCCTGGTTCTCCACCCCGCTCAGCAGGAGCGGTCCGGTGGTGGGCAGGCTCATGACGATGGAGATGATGGTCTCGCCGCTGATGAGGCCCGGGAGCAGCCATCCGACGGTGGAGAAGAACGGGCTCATGGACATCCGGACCGGATACTTGAGCAGCAGTTTCCATTCGGGCATCCCGCGGGCGCGCGCCGCGACGACGTACGGTTTGTACAGTTCGTCCAGGAGGTTGGCGCGCGTGATGCGGATCAGGCCGGCGGTACCGGACAGCCCGATGATGACGATGGGGAGCCACAGGTGGGCGCCCAGGTCGATCACCTTGCCGAGGTTCCAGGCGGCGTCCTGGTACTCGGGGGAGAACAGGCCGCCGGGGCTCGTCCCGAAGAATCGCATACCGGCCCACATGAAGACCAGGGCGAGCAGGAACTCGGGCACGGCCATGCCGAAGAAGCCGAAGAAGGTGGCCAGGTAGTCGCCGGCCGAGTACTGGCGCACCGCGGAGAATATTCCGATCGGGAAGGCGATGGCCCAGACGAACAGCAGGGTGGAGACGGAGAGGAAGAAGGAGAGTCCGACGCGGTCCCAGATGAGGTCGGAGACCGGGCGGCTGTTCCAGGCGAACGCCTGCCCGAAGTCCCCGTGGAAGACGATGTTGGAGATCCACTTCCAGTACTGGGCGAGAAAGGACTGGTCCAGGCCGTAGCGGGAGCGCAGGGCGGACAGCTGGGAGGTGCTCATCATCTCGCCGCGGCTCTCCGCCTCGGCCTGGAGAGTCGAGACGTAGTCGCCGGGAGGCAGACTGATGATGAAGAAGGAGGCCAGGGAGACCGCCCACAGGGTGACGATCATCCACATGACACGGCGGGAGAGGAACGAGAGCATGGGTGTCCCCCGTCCGGGTCAGGCCTTGCCGGAGAAGAAGTAGGTCGCGGGATTGCTCGGCCCGGGGGCCTGGTGCGCCACTGCCGCGCTGAACTCCTTGGGCACGTTGAACATGTTGTTGCGGACGATGCCGTACTCCGACGGCGGGGTGGAGATCCCGATGTAGTAGAACTCCTCCTGGGTGATCGCCAGGACCTTCTTGGCCAGGTCCAGCGCCTCGTCGGCGTCGAAGGTGCCCCGCAGCCTGTCGTTGAGTTCGAGCTGCTCGCGTATGCGGGCCGGCGGCCTCTCGCCCGACTTGCCCTCGCTGGTGTACCACTCGGCCCACTTGCCGCCGAAGCGGGAGGAGCCGCGGGGGTTGGTCGGCAGGTAGTAGTGGTTGCCACCGGCGCCGGTGCGCAGGTCGAACGAGCCGCCCTGCCAGGTCGCGGCCTCGGATTCGCCGGCCTCGACGCGCTCCCAGTACAGGGTCTCGGCGAGCCGCTGGATGTTGGCCTTGACGCCGACCTTCGCCCAGTCGCCGCGGATCAGGTCGCAGGCGTCCACCTGGTCCGGCTGGTCGGAGACGACCAGCACGGTGAAGGAGACCGTGTCGCCGTCCTTCGTGAGTCGGATGCCGTCGCCGTTGCGGCGGGTGAAACCGGCCTTGTCGAGGTACTCGGCGGCACGGTCGACGCTGTACTCGGTGTACTGGCTGCCGAGTTGCTTGTCATAGAGCTCGTCGCCCTCCGCGGGCCCGCACTGCCAGGGGATGCCCTGACCGCCGTAGATGGTGTCGATGATCTTCTTCCGGTCGATGGCGTAGGACAGGCCGATCCGGAAGTCCTTGTTGGCGAAGAGCTTGCGCTTCTTGGGGTCGGGGTGGGTCTGGTTGAACCCGATGATCATCGTGTTGGCGAGGGCCGACTTCACTTCGATCAGGCGGTAGGCGCCCTTCTTCCGGTTGCGGGAGATCACCGGCTTGTTGCGGATCGTCCCGAAGTGGGTGAGCTGCATGTCGAGGTCACCGTTGGTGACCTTGAGCACCTCGACCTCGACGTCCTGGATGTTCTCCACGACGACCTTGTCGATGTACGGGAGCTGGCTCCCGTCCGGGTCGACCTTCCAGTAGTACGGGTTGCGCTCGGCGACCAGGCTGCTGCCCTTGCCCACCTCGTTCTTGGACAACCAGGCGTTGAGGGTGGGCAGTTGAGGGTTCGCCCAGCAGTCGGCGCGCAGCGGAAGGTAGTCGGTCCAACTGCTCAGGCCCGCCTTCTTCGCGAGCGCGTCCGCGGTCTTTCCGTACTTGGGGTGGAACTGCTTCATGTAGTGGGCAGGCAGCAGCATGACGATGCCGGAGGTGCCCGCCATCTCCTCCAGGAAACCGGGCTTGGGTTCCTCGTACACGTAACGGACGGTGTGGTCGTCGACCACCTCGAACGTCGCGCTCTTCCCGGACTTCGACATCCACAGGTCGTAGACACCGCCCGGGTGGAGGTCCGGGTCGACGTTGTAGTCGTGGAAGGCGAAGGCGAAGTCGTCCGTGGTCACCGGCCGGCCGTCAGACCACTTCAGACCCTTGCGCAGGGTGAAGACGAACTCCGCACCGCCCCGCTTGACCTCGTACTTCTCGCAGACGTTCGGCAGGAGCTCGGTCTTCGTCATGCCCTGCCAGGTGGGGCCCCAGGCGACGAGCGGCTCGTAACCCATGCTGTAGTGCAGCCACATCACGTCCTCCTGCGTGATCATGGCCGAGTGCCAGGTGCCGCCGTAGGTGCCGGACTTCTCCAGCGGCGTCACCTTCAGTGGGGCGGCCGGAAGCCGGTCGGCGACCTTGGGCAGTTTCCCCGCGTCCGCGAGCTTTTTCAGCGCGGGTGCTTCCTTGCCCTTGGCACCGGTCGCCGCTCCCGAGCCGCTCGGCTCGGTGTCGAAGAACCCGCAGCCGGAGAGCGAGGCGGCCACCAACAGGCCACCGCCCGCCCGCAGGAGCGATCGCCGGTCGAGCACGGCGCGCCGGTCGGGGGATGGCGTGCGGTCAGTCATCAGGTCCACGCTCCTTTGCGTGTACGTGCCGCCTCTTCCAGCTCGCGGACCATGGGGACGACGGTCGCGGCCAGCCGGCCCCGCTCCTCGTCGTCCAGGCGTGCCAGCGGCTCGGCAGCGTGGGCTTCGTCGATGCGGCCGAGGGCCGCCAGGACGAACTTGAAGGTGGCGACGAGGGAGGCGAGCGTCGGCTCGCGGCGGGCCTCGCGCATGAAGTCAAGCAGGTCCTCCAGCATTTCCTGGAGGCTCCGGGCGTGTTGCCAGTTCCCGGCACGGGCGGACTCGTAGAGGTCGACCAGCAGACGGGGGGTGACGTTGGCGAGTGAGGTGGTGGCACCTGCCACCCCCGCGAAGAGCGAGACGTCGGTCAGACTGCTCCCACCGGCGAAACAGCGCACCTCCACTCCCTGCCGCGCGCCGCGGCGCAGCAGTTGCCGCAGCCAGCTCATGTCGCCCGCGCTGTCCTTGATGCCGCAGAGCACGCCCTCTCGGGTGAGTTCGACGACGCAGTCGACGGTCAGGGCGGACCGGGTGAGCTGGGGCATGTGGTACGCGAGGACGGGGACGCCCACGGCCGCGGCCACGGCCCGGTAGTGGTCGCGGAGCTCCTCCTTGCCGTAGCCGGCGAAGTACGGGGCGATGACGGCGACCTCGTCGGCTCCGGCGGCCATGGCGGCGCGTGCGTGACGTACCGTCACAGCGGTGGCCGCGTCGCCCACATGGGCGATGACCGGTACCCGGCCGTCCGCCACCTCGGCGGCGACGGCCACGGCGAGCGCCCGTTCGTGGTGGTCCAGGGCGTGGAACTCGCCCGTGGTTCCGTTGATCCACAGTCCGTGGATCCCGGCCTCGATGAGTCCGGTCAGGTGGCGTTCCAGTGACTTCCGCGCGAGGCACCCATTCTCGTCCATGGGCAGAACGGTGGGAGCGATGATCCCGTGGAGCTCATGTGTCGCCATCGATTCCTCGCGGTATGTCGGTGGAATGCCACGAGTCTCTTGAGTGTGACATCGGTCGTCAACCCTTTCGACAAAGGCAATAGTTCATGCATGTGATGTTCCATCAGCAGTGGTCCACCTGCGGCATACCAGGTGTTCTCACAGACGTCCGGACACCCCTCCGCGCCCCGGAAGACCGGGCGCAGGGTCAGTGGTTGATCTTCACCTGGCTGAACTTGGCGGTCGTGTAGTGGGCGACACCGTTGGCTTCCTTGTTGCCGTCCACGAACATGCCCACATAGACCTGGTCGCCCATGGGGATGCGTTCGTAGCCGATGCGGGTCCACTGGAGCGAGTCGGGCGAGATCTCCGAGGTGAACTCGTCGCCGCGCAGAGTGATGCGCAGCCAGTACGGCTTCGCGTCGAGCACCTCGTCCTCCTCGTAGGGCCACGTACCGACGCTCATCTCGGTGCCGTGGGAATGGATGCGTTTGACGACTCCCTTGTGGCCGCCGTCGCCGAGATGGACACCGATGAGGTTGAACGGCGAGTCCGGTGTGAGGTTCTCCCGGATCATGATGCCGCCGAGCACCTCCTGGTAGACGTCGCTGACCGAGTCGAGGCGGGCGATCAGCTCCACCACCTCGTCGCCGGGGGCGTCGACCTGCTGGTACACGAAGTGACAGGAGTCCGAACGGCCGCGGATCTTGCCCGAGCCGCGCAGCGTGAACGAGCCGCCGGCCAGAACCGATCCGCCCGGGATGGGCACCGAGCCGATGTCGACGGCCGTCCAGTTGCCGAGCGGTCCGACCCGGTCGACGTGGACGGGCACCATGCTGGAGGTGGTGGACGTACCGGTGGAGTCGGTGGCGCGCGCGGTGAGGTGGTGGGTGCCCTCGGGGGCGTTCTTCCAGACCGCCTCGAAGGGGGCCGAGGTCGCCTCGCCGACCTGCTTGTCGTCGGCGAAGAAGGCCACGGAGGCGATGGTCGCACCGTCCTGGGCCTCCGCCTCGGCACGGAAGGTGATGTCGTGGGCCCCGGTGTCCGAGGTGTGGACCGCGTCGATCGCCGGGGCGGTCAGACTCACCACCGGGTTGGCGGCCCCGGTACGGGTCAGGGAGTTCAGGTACAGCTCCAGGTTGCTGTAGCCGGTGGCCGGGTCGAGGGCGCTGCCGTCGGCGGCGTCGTTGCCCTTCAGGCCGTGCTGCTTCTCCCAGGCGTCGGGGATGCCGTCCTTGTCGGAGTCCTTCGGAGCACCGGCGGACGCGAGCGGGGGAACGCCGCCGACCTCCTTCTGGGAATTGATCATGCGACCGGTCCCGTTGCGTACATCGGCGACGAGACGGGCGTCGGTCGCGTCGCGGCGCGGCAGCAGGGCGCCGACGCCGTCGAGCACCGCCTTGTACGCCTCTTTGGCGGTCTGCGACGGGATCGGGTCCAGGACCTCGAAGGGCTCCTCGCGCAACGTGACGCCGCCGAGCGGGAACTTGACGCCCCGGCCGTTGTCGCCGGTGACCTCCGCCTGCCCCTCCACCACATTGCCTTCGACGTGCCAGCTCCCGCCGCGGTCGGGCGAGACGATGACGGGCGCGATCTCGGCCAGGGTGTTGGGACCCGGCTTGTAGTAGTTGCCGACGATGTTGACCCCGTCGGCCCACTCGCCGCCGTAGCAGGAGGTGTAGCCGTGGTTGTAGATGACGTTGTTGCGGTGGTCGGTCCGCATGGGGACGTCCTCGACGAAGCTGAAGCGCGGGTTGCGACCGCCCTGGTGGATCAGCAGGTTGTGGTGGTAGGTGACGTTGTCTCCGCCCCACAGCCCGCCGTAGCCGTGCCGGCCCTTCGGATGGACGGAGACCGCCAGCCCCTCCGCGATGATGCACCACTGGAGTGAGAGGTTCTCGTTGCCGTAGACGGAGCAGCACTCGTCCACCGCCCAGCTGAAGGAGCAGTGGTCGATCATGACGTTGCGGCAGCTCTCCATCCCAAAGGTGTCGATCGCGGTGCCGAGCATGTCCGTTCCGCGGAAGCGCATGTGCCGGATGATGATGTTCTCGACCCCGTTGGCCTTGGTCTCGTTGCCGACCACACAGATGCCGTCGCCCGGGGCCGTCTGGCCCGCGATGGTGAGGTTGGACCCGGTGATGTCGAGTCCGCCCTTGAGCTCGATGTTGCCGGACACGCGGAAGACGACGGTGCGGTCGCTTCCGGACACTGCGTCGCGCAGCGAGCCGGGTCCGGAGTCGGCGAGAGTGGTTACCTCGTAGACCGAGCCGCCGCGGCCGCCGGTGGCGTAGCGACCGCCGCCCGCGGCCCCGGGGAAGGCGAGGACATCGCCTGCCGCCTCGGCCGCCGCGGCGAGCTTCTCCGACGCCTGCGCCGTCGGCACGCGAAGCGCCGCGGTGCCCAGGAGCGCGCCGGCTCCGACCACGAAGGCACGGCGGGCCATCGCATCGCCCTTCTCCTTGCCCGTGGCTGCGGTTCCGTTCAGTGGGGTCATGACGTTGCTCTCCTCGGTGAGTGGAAGGTGGTCCGGCGCACCGGGCACGGGGCCCCGGTGCGCCGCGGGGGCGGGCACGGATCAGGGCTCGTCGGAGCAGTTCACGTCGAGGTCCCAGAGAATGACGTCGAGCGCGTGCGGGCTGATGGCGTGCTCGCCGTGTGTGGCGTCCTCCAGAAGCTCCCAGTGGCCGTTGCCGACCACCTCGATGCGTTGGCGCACGACGGGTTCGTAGCTGCGGTGGCCGACGCCGTTGAAGCAGCAGGCGTCGAACCGGTTGAGGACCTGCATCTGCCGGCGGTGCCGCCCGACGGAGGCCAGCGCGTAGATGTCGGGGAAGTCGCTGATCCCGTAGAAGACCGGGTGCCGGTCGAGCCGCTGCTCCCAGTCACCCGTGGTCGGGCTCGGCTTGGGCGGTGCGGAGCGCAGGAAGAACGGCAGTGACCCGGCCGTCGGGTAGCTGCGGGTGATGCGCGGGTCGAGCGCGGGATAGATCGTGGTGGTCCAGCCGCCGCCGGACAAGCCGATCATCTGGAGGGAGGGGGGCCGGTAGGTCCGGGTGACGTGGTTGACGGCGACCGTGAGAGGTTCCAGGAAGAACCGGAGGGTGGAGAACTCCGCGCTCTCCCAGGTGCCGAAGTCGTTGTGGTTCTCCGGGGTCACGAAGGTGTCCGGGTCCGTGGGACTGCGCAGTTGCTTGGGGTTCCAGTGGTAGAGCGGCATGGCGCACAGCAGTACGCCGTATCCGGCGTCCACCAGGGCTTGTGCGGTGCGCTGCATGGTCTCGGGCGTCTCGCCGTGTCCGTTGTGGTACAGGGCGAAGCGCCCGTGGGCGGCGGGGCGGCGCGGCAGCAGCAGGTAGACGATGGATTTCAGGTCGTACGGCAGGGTGACGGTGAGGCGGTCGACGCGCCGGAGCCCGGTGAAGGCGGGCAGTTCGGGTACGACGACGCCGTGTTCGACCTCGGGCAGCGTGTCGGGCAGCCGGCCGTCGGCGGACTTCCAGACCTCGGCGACTAGTTGGGCGCGGAGCCGTTCCACGTCCGCCTCGGTGTGCACGGTCATCAACTGCTCGACGTCGACCCCGACGACCTGCTGGGGCAGGGCCTTGTAGTCGATGCTGTGGGCGGCGGCCACCTCTTGGTTGACGGGCGCCACCGGGCGGGGGCGCGCGGGGCCGGCCGCCGGCGCGGCGCTCTGCGCCCGGGCGGTGCCGGTTCCGAGGGCTGCGGTGGTCGCGGCGGCGCCCACCGTTCCCAGGAGGGCTCTGCGGCTGACGTTCGTCATGGTGGGCACCTCAGTTTCCCCGGCCGCGGCCGGTCGTGGCGGACGGGTCCCAGCCGTCCAGCAGGGTCGCCGGGTCGCGCCAGGTGAGCGCCTCGGCGTCGGTCAGTTGCCGTGAGCAGGACAGTCGCTGCGAGGTGTCCTTCGGAGCCCCGCGCAGGTCTGTGCTGCCGTATTCCCAGAAGCGCAGTTGCTGACCGGTCGTGCAGTCGAAGCCGGTCAGGCCCCAGCCGACGGGCGCCACATGGGCGTCCATGGCGGTGTCGATGAAGACGGCCTGGCTGGCGGGGAAACGGCTGTCGATACGGCTGAGCAGGACGCTGCCGTCGGCCACGCCCGGCGCGCGGGTGAGCCGGGTGCCGGAGAAGACCACGCCCGGCCCGTCGGGAGCGTTGCGGACCTGGCTGATGTATCCGAGGTCGAGCGCCTTGAGTTCGGAGTCACGAACGAACACACCGCCGGTCCCCCAGACGAAGTCGACGTCTCCCTCGATGTACGAGTCGGTCACGTACGCGCGCCCCTGGAGACGGAGGCTGTCCTGGTGGCTGAGGATGCGCACCCGGTCCAGGATGATGCGGTCGCCGTTGCCCCGGAACGCCTCGGACTGCGAGCCGCCGTCGGGGGTGAGGTTGTGCACGGTGATGTTCCGCAGCCGGAAGTCGTCGGCGTCCACGCCGAACGCGGCACGCCAGCAATTGAACCGGTCCGGTTGCGGCAGTACCCGTCGCGGGCAGTAGCTCTGCTCCGGGGGCACGTCGGCCATGGCTGAGTCGCCGTTCAGCACGCTGTTGTTGGGGTAGGCGACGACGGTGCGACCCGCTCCGGAGCCGTTCACCCGCAGGTGCGGCCGGCTCGGGCCGATGTAGACGATCTCCCGGTAGGTGCCGGAGGCCACCTCGATCGTGGTCTCCTGTTCGTTCCCCTCCGGGACGAAATCGACGGCGCCCTGCACGGTGCAGAAGTCGCCGCCGCCGTCTGCGTCCACGTGCAGTTCCGCGGTGCCGGGGCGGGGCGTGGCGGAGGTGCGGAACCGCCAGGTGCGGGGCGAGGCGACACCCGCGCGCCCTTCGAAGAAGCCCGGGTCCATGGTGACGTAGTACTGCTTCCCCGGTTCCAGGGGGCGGTGCAGCAGGACGGTGGCGGTGCGGCCCTCGACGACGACCGGCTCGTAGGTCCAGCGATGCGGTTCGCCGTAGTCGGAGCGCGCCCCGCCGATGAGACGCTGGTACGTCGCCGGGTCGGCGAGATCGATAGTGTCGACGGCACTGCCGTCGGGGCGGTGCACGGTCAGGCGGCCCGCGGCTCCGACCCGGACGTGCGAGTCGAAGGTGAGACGCAGGGGTGTGTCGGCGCAGACGGCGCGTTCGGTCCCGCTGGGGGCGACCGCGGCGGGCGCTCCTGGGGTGTCGGGCAGGACCCCGGCCACCGCGGGCAGGGGCACGGCCGTCGGGGCGAGCAGGACGGCGAGGACGGAACCGGCGCGGAGCACCGGTCGTACGAGGGCAACGAGCTGACGTAATTTCGTTCGCATGGGAGCGGCTCCTCATCCCGGCATACCTATGGCATGCCAGCGATGGAAGCACATGACCCGCAGGGTGAACACCCCTTGTACAGCGCCGGAACGACGGCCCGCACGACGACTGGGGACCGACGCGGACAAGGCGGACCAGCCGGACCGACCGGGCCTCTTTGCCACGGTCCGGCACCTGCCCGGACGGACGCCTCCCCTGGGAACCGCTGGTCGTGGCGGTGCGAGGCACCCTCCGCCGTCTGGTCCGACCGCATCCCGCGGAGCAGTACTCCCCCGGCGCCCGGCAACCGCGGGAGTCCGCCCCGGTGGGCCCGACGCCCCCGTCGAGGTTTCCGCGGTAGCGATCTCGCCCAACGGGCGGACACTTGGCCTACCAGTGGCATACCATTCGTCCCGGGCGTGCGGGGCGAACGGTACGGTGGCCCGGACCACAGTCACGGAGTGCCAGGAGGACGGCATGACCCCACCGAAGGCGGATTCGACCCCACGCGAACCGGCCACGTCGTCGATTGCCGTCGCGGCAGAGGAGAGCCTGGAGAACCGGGCGCGCAAAGCATTGGTGGACTGGCTGACGAAGGAGCACCCCGCTCCCGGCCAGCCGGTCCCTGTGCGGGAGTTCGCCCGGCGGCTGGGGATGAGCCGCACCCCGGTGCGCAGCGCGGTCGGCCGTCTCTACGAGCGCGGCCTGCTCGCCTACGACCCCGTCGCCGGCTTCACCGTCGCCATTCCCTCGTTGTCCAGCATCTACGAACTGTTCGAGCTGCGGCTGATGCTCGAGTCGCACGCCCTACGCCTCTTCGGGGAGCGCACCGACCGGCAGCCGCCGCGCCGGCTGCGCGAACTCGTGGACGAGGCCGAGGTCCTGGCCCGAGAGTCGGTGGAGGACCACACGCGCTACATCGACTTCCGGGAGAACGACGGCCGGTTCCACCGCGCCATGGTGGAACTGGGGGGAATCCCTCGGCTGTTGGAGCTCCATGACGATCTGCATCTCAGCATCCATGTGACCCGCACCGGCATGGAGGCCCCCATCACCGCGTCCAGGCTGAACAGTGCCGTCTCGGAACACCGCGCCGTGGTCGACGCGCTGGAACGGGGCGACCGGTCGGCGGCCCGGGACCTGTTGGAGGCGCACATCCTGCGGGTGCGTGACCAGACCATCGCCTTCCTAGCCCGTCCCACCATCTAGGGGAGACCATGTCGGGACCTGCGGTACCCACCAGCAACGCGCGCACCGCACACCATCCGCTCCGGCTGGAGCGAGCAGAGCTGACCGGCGGACCGTGGCGCCGGTGGCGCGACGTCAACCGCGCCGTCAGTCTGCCGCTCGCCCGGGAGTGGCTGGAGCGCGCCGGCAATCTGGACAATCTCCGGATCGCCGCGGGGGAGGCTGCCGGTGAGCACCGCGGTCCCGTCTACATGGACTCGGACGTGTACAAGGTCCTCGAAACGGCGGCCTGGGAACTCGCGTCCGTCGACGACCCCGATCTGGCCGGGTTCCTCGCGGACACGACCCGGCTGCTGGCCCGCGCCCAGCGGGACGACGGCTATCTCGACTCCGCCTACGCCGTGCAGCAGCCGGATCAGCGCTACACCCGGCTGGTCGACAGCCATGAGATGTACTGCGCCGGCCATCTGATACAGGCCGCCGTGGCCGCCCACCGCGCCACCGGCGACACCGCGCTGCTCGACGTCGCGCGCCGGTTCGCGGACCACCTCGCCGATGTGTTCCTGGAGGACGAGGGACCCGGACTGGACGGCCATCCCGAGATCGAGACCGCGCTCGTCGAGCTGTACCGGACGACGGGCGAGGAACGCCATCTCGCGCTGGCCTCCGTCTTCGTGGAGCGGCGCGGACGCGGGCTGGTCGGCGCGCACAAGCACGGCGCGAGGCACCGTCAGGACCATCTGCCGGTGCGCGAGGCGCCGACGGTCACCGGTCACGCGGTGCGGGGCCTCTACCTGGAGGCGGGGGTCGTCGACCTCGCTTCGGAGACGGGCGACGCCTCCCTCCTGGATGCCTCGGAGCGCCGCTGGCTGGACATGGTCGCCGCCCGGACGTCCCTGACCGGTGGCCTCGGCTCCCGCCAGGTCGGCGAGGTGTTCGGCGAACGGTACGAACTCCCGCCGGACCTCTCGTACAACGAGACGTGCGCGTCGGCCGCGAGCATCCAGTGGAGCTGGCGGCTGCTGCTGGCCACCGGCCGGGCACGGTACGCCGACCTGATCGAGCGCACCCTCTACAACGCCTTCGCCGCCGCACGCTCGGCCGACGGCCGGACCTACTACAAGGGCAACCCGCTCCAGCGCCGGGTCGACCACGCCGAGGCGGTCGGCGATCCACGCTGCCGCGACGAGTGGTTCTTCTCCGCCTGCTGTCCGCCGGCGGTCACCCGGCTGGTCGCCTCCCTCGAACACTACGCCGCGACGGTCTCCGAGCACGCCGGTGTGCCGACCGTGCATCTGCACCAGTACGCGCCGCTCTCCCTGGCCGCTCCGTTCGCCGGCGGCCGGATCGCGCTGCGGGTCGAGACGGACTACCCCTGGCAGGGCCGTGTCGCGATCACCGTCGCCGAGGCACCCGAAGGACCGTGGGCGCTGGCGCTGCGGGTGCCGCCATGGTCCGCCCCGACCCGGCTGGACACTCCGGACCACACGGACGTCGCGGTCACAGCCGACCGGGACGGGTACGCGCTGGTGGAGCGTGAGTGGCGGACCGGGGACACCGTGGTGCTGCATCTCGACATGACCCCCCGGCTGACCCTCCCGCACCCGCGCGTCGACGCGGTGCGTGGCTGCGCCGCCGTCGAACGCGGACCGCTGGTCTACTGCTTCGAGCAGACGGACCAGCAGGACGGCGTCGAGGTGGACGACCTGGCGATCCTCCCCGGCACGGTCTTCGAGGAGGTCACGCACGGCGATCTGGACGGTCTGGGCCCTGCGGTCACCCTGCGGGCCCCCGCCGTCGCCGTGTCGGGGGCCCATGAGGCGGGGCTCCCCTACCGCACGCTGGGCGGCCCGGCCGCGGCGGACACCGCACGGCCCGTCATCGCCACCGCGGTGCCCTACCACCTGTGGGACAACCGCGGTGACGGCGCGATGCGGGTCTGGACGCCGCTGCACGTCGGAGACACGGGGCCGGCCTCCGCCTGAACCCCGGCCGGTCGGTGGCCGGCGTGCGGGCAGCACCGAAGGGCACCAGGCGTCCCTCCGGTACGCAGCGCTGTCGCGGGGGCGGGCCCCGACCGGACAGCCGGGGCGGACGCCTCTCGGGGGCGGTGAAGCGACCGCGGACCCCACCCAGCTCACCGAGGGAGACATCCATGATGTGTTCCGGTACGCAGACAACTCCTCCGCTTCGGCGCCCTGGCCGCCGCCGCGCTCCCGCTGGCCCACTCCGGCGGCGCGGCAGCCGCCGACCGCGGCGCGAGCGGCCCCTGCGAATACCCGGTGCGCGTAGGGGCCCGGCCCGAGGCGCCTGTCAGCGACGTCACCCTGGAGCACCTGGTTCTCGACGACACCGCGCAGGACATCCTGCTCGAGTCCGTGGACGACCTGACCATGCGGCACGTCATGGTCAACGGCCGCCTCCAGGACGGCGCTCAACCCTGGAGGCCTCCCCGGCCCTGCCCAACAGCTTTCGCTGCACGGGGGGTTGACGCACTTGAGGCACCTTCGTACGTTGATGCGCATGTCCACTCACCCTCGCATGGATATTCACACACCGAGTCCGGGTGAACCGGTCTACGGCGCCGGCGTCTGGCACTTCGCCACGTACGTCGACCGGTACGCCACCGACGGATACGGCGAACCCCGCACCGTCCTGGACGCCATCAAGCTGGCCGGCGCCGTCGGCGACCTGTCCGTGCTGGACCTCAACTGGCCCTTCCCGCCTGGGGACATCAGCACCGCCGAGGTACGCGACGCACTGGCCGAACAGAAGCTGCGGGCCATCGCCGTGACCCCTGAGTTCTACACCGGCAGGTTCGCCCGGGGTGGCTTCACCAACCCGGACCCGGCCGTGCGCCGCCAGGCCATCGACCTGGTCGCCGCCTCCGCCGAGGTGGGGCGCGAACTCGGTGTCGAGTACGTGAAGATCTGGCCGGGGCAGGACGGGTACGACTACCCCTTCCAGGCCGACTACACGGACCTGTGGGCCAAGTCGGTGGGAGCGCTGCGCGAACTCGCCCAGACCTTCCCCGACATGAAGTTCGCCATCGAGTACAAGCCGCGTGAGCCCCGCAACCGGATGGTGTTCTCGTCCGTCGCGCGGACCCTTCTCGCCATCGAGGACATGGGAGTGGACAACGTGGGGGTGCTGCTCGACTTCGGGCACTCCCTGTACGGGGGCGAGACCCCCGCGGAGGCCGCCCGGATGGCGATCGCCCGCTCGAAGCTCTTCGCCATCGACGTCAACGACAACTTCCGTGGCTGGGACGACGACATGGTCGTCGGATCCGTCCACCTTCTCGAGACGTTCGAGTTCTTCTTCGCCCTGCACGACGCCGGGTGGGACGGGGTGTGGCAGCTGGACCAGTTCCCCTTCCGCGAGGACCCCGTCGAGGCCGCGCGCGCCGGTATCCGCACCATGCGCGCCTTCCACCACGCCCTCGGCTACCTCGACCGCGAGGCGTTGGCCGCCGCTCAGGCCTCGCAGGACGCGCTCGGCGCCCAGCGCCTCGCGAAGCGGGCACTGTTCCGTGCCCTCGCCGAGTCGGAGAGCGAGCCCGCGTGACCGCCGCAGCACAGCCCACCGCCCCGCTCGCTGTCGACGCACCCGCGGCCCGCGCGTACCACCGGATCGGCGCGCGCCTGCGCGCCGCCTCGCCCACCGAGGCAGCCACCGAACTCGCCGCACTCTCCGCCTCCGTACGAAGCGATGTCCTGACCACGATCCAGGCGGCGGGGATGGGGCATGTCGGCGGCGACCTCTCCGTCACCGATCTGCTGGTCACCGCGGTGTGGGGGACCCTGCGCATGCACCCGGACGAGCCGGGCCACCCGCGGCGCGACCGCTTCGTGCTCAGCAAGGGACACTGCACCGCGGCCCTGTACTCGACCCTCGCCTCCTGCGGGTTCTTCCCACGGGCTCGGCTGCGCGAGTTCATGGCACCGCTGTCGCCCCTGAACGGCCACCCCGCCCGGCTCAAGGTGCCCGGCGTGGAGACCAACACCGGTCCGCTCGGTCATGGATTGCCCGTCGCCACCGGCATCGCGCTGGGTTCGCTCCTGCGGGGGGAGAGCTGGCGAACCGTCGTCGTCCTCGGAGACGGTGAGATGCAGGAAGGCAGCAACTGGGAGGCGGCCATGACGGCCGCCCACTACGGCCTCGCGAACCTCACCGCCGTGGTGGACCGGAACAGACTCCAGCAGGGGGCCCGCACGGAGGACACCTCGGCCCTGGAACCCCTCGGCGCGAAGTGGGAGAGCTTCGGGTGGGAGGTCCGCGTCATCGACGGTCACGACCACCGGGCGATCAAAGAGGCGTACGCACCGTCGACCACGGGGCGCCCCGTCGCGGTCATCGCGCAGACGGTGAAGGGCAAGGGCGTCTCGTTCATGGAGGACCGGGTCGAGTGGCACCACAAAGTACCCACCGACGAACAGGTACGCATCGGACTTGCGGAGCTGGGCCGGTGAACAGCCTCGCGCGGGAGAAGGTGCTGTACGACTGCCGTGTGGACTTCGCTGCCGAGCTGACCGCCCTGGCGCATGCGGACGAGCGGATCGTGGCGGTGTGCAACGACTCGGTCGGCTCCAGCAACCTCGTACGGTTCCGGGAGGAGTTCCCGACCCGGCTGATCAATGTCGGTATCGCCGAGCAGGACATGGTCGGTGTAGCCGCGGGGCTCGCCAATGCGGGATTCGTCCCGTTCGTGTCCGCAGCCGCGCCGTTCCTCACGGGTCGCGCGCTGGAACAGATCAAGGCGGACATCGCCTACACGCGACGGCATGTCGTCCTGTGCGGCCAGAGCCCGGGCATGGCGTACGGCGAACTGGGACCCACCCACCATTCGATCGAGGACCTGTCGTGGATGCGCGCGGTCTCCGGCCTGGAGATCCTCGTTCCGGCCGACCCGTCCGAGACCCGTGGCGCGATGCGCTACGCCGCCGCGTCGGGCAGGCCCGTGTACATTCGCGTCCCCCGGTTCAAGGTGCCCGCCGTCATGCCGGAGGGCACGGGGTTCGACGCCGGTCGGGCCACGCGCCTCACCGAGGGCGGGGACGTCACTCTGATCGCCGTCGGCACCATGGTCTCGCGTGCGCTGGAGGCCGCCCGCGTCCTCGGCGCGGAGGGCGTGTCGGCCCGCGTTCTCAACATGGCGTCCGTCGAACCGCTCGACGAGGCCGCCGTGGTCGCCGCCGCGCGGGAGACCGGGGCCATCGTCACCGCGGAGGAAGGACTGCTCTCCGGCGGGCTCGGCGCCGCGGTCACGAAAGTGACGGCCGAACATCATCCCGTACCCGTGAGGATGCTGGGTGTTCCGGGCTTCGCGCCGACGGGCAGTGCGGCGTTCCTGCTCGACCACTTCGGCCTCAACGCCGAGGGGATCGCCGGCGCCGCGCGATCGGTCCTGGGACGGACCCGATGAAACCGCATCTGCTCGCTGTCGACCAGGGCACCGGTTCCACCAAGGCCCTGCTCCTCGACGCGGTCGGAGACGTCGTCGCCCGGGCCGTGATCCCGCTGGCCCAATCGCACCCCGGCCCCGGCCTCGTGGAGCAGGACGCCCGGGCGCTCCTGGAGGGTGTGCGGGCCGCCGTCGCAGACTGCCTGTGGGGCGCCGATCCGCGCAGCGTGGCCGGTATCGCGCTCAGCACGCAGCGCGAGTCGGTCGTCCTGTGGGACGCGGCGACGGGAGAGCCCGTGGCCCCGCTGGTCAGCTGGCAGGACCAGCGGGGTGGCGAGCTGGCGGCCCGCCTGGAGCGCGAGGGTCACGGCGACGACATCCGGCGGCGTACCGGCCTGCCCCTCGACCCCATGTTCTCGGCCCTGAAGATGGCTGCGCTACTCGACGAGCACGACCCCGGCCGCACGCGCGGGCTGCGACTGGGCACGGTGGACGCGTTCCTCCTGCAGGCGCTCACTGGAGAGCCGGTCACCGAGATCGGCAACGCCTCCAGGACCCAGCTGCTCGACCTCGCCACCGGCGAATGGGACGACGGGCTGCTCGGGCTGTTCGGCATACCGCGCCGGGCGCTGCCCCGGGTCGTGCCCTCCACCGGGCCGTTCGGAAGGGTACGGCGGCTGGACCCGCTGCCGGACGGCATCCCTGTGCTCGCGGTGATGGGCGACTCGCACGCCGCGCTGTTCGCACACGGTGGATGGCGTCCCGGCATCGTGAAGGCCACCTACGGCACCGGCTCCTCCGTCATGACCGTCACCGAGGAACCACGGGTGGCCGAGAACCTGTGCACCACCATCGCCTGGTCCACCGGCCGGCCCGCCTACGCCCACGAGGCCAACATCCGCTCAACCGGGCGCACCGTCACCTGGCTGGCAGATGTCCTCGGCACCTCCCCCGACGAACTGATCCGGCTCGCGGCCGGCGCCGACGCGGGTGACGTGACGCTGGTCCCGGCCTTCGGCGGAATCGGCGCTCCCTGGTGGGACGCGCGGGCGGTACCCGTGCTGGCCGGGTTCGATCTGGGGACCGGCCGCGCTCAACTGGCGCGCGCGGCGCTGGAGTCAGTTGCCTTCCAGGTCGGGGACGTACTCGCTGCCCTCCCTGCGACACGATACGTGGTGGCCGACGGCGGGCTCAGTCGCAGCGACGCCCTCATGCAGCTCCAGGCCGATGTCTCGGGCGTGACCGTGGCCCGCACCGCGCACCATGAGATGTCCGCCGCGGGAGCGGCCCATCTCGCCGGGCTCGCCCTGGGTCTGTGGACGCTCGACGAACTGTCGGAACGGGCCGACAGCCGCGTGCGGATCAGCCGACCCGCATGGGACCGTGTGCGGCGTGACGCCGCCCGGGCCCGGTGGCGACGCAGGCTCGGCGCTGCCCGCGATCTGGGGTCGATCCGCCCGCCCGGTGAGTGATGACCGAGAGGGCGTGAGGGAGCGCCGTCAGGCGGCCTCCCGGACGGCCTTGACCGTGACCGGCTGGGCATCGGGAAGCAGGAGCTCCTCCCCCGACTGCGTCGTTCCGACCGAGGACGTGGCCGGTGCGGCCGAGTGTCGTCGGGTCGATGCCGGTGGCGTCGAGCCGCGCGATGCCGAAGTCCAGCACGGTGACATGCGCGTCGGGGCCGATCATCACGTTCGCCGGCTTCAGGCCCCGGTGCACGATGCCCGCCCCGTGCATGGCCGCGAGCGCCTCGCAGATCTCGCCGCCCCACCGGGCAGCCTCGGCCGGCGAGGGTCTTCGTACGGTGAGCACCCGGCTCAACGGCTCCATCAGGATCTCCGCAGTCACCGGGCAGAGCACCGGGCGCCCGCCCACGACCGCCTCACCGGCGTCCCGCATCTCCACGATGTGCGGGTTGCGCCGAAGGGGGGCGACCCGTAACTCGCGCCGGAACCGGCTGGCCGGCTCCGAGGTCACGCCCTCGGCCGGACCCGTCACCGTCTTCACCGCGACACGGCACCGGCGGTAGGTGTCCGTGGTCCGCCACACGGTGCCCATGCCTCCGCGCCGAGCGGCTCATCCAGCCCGTTCCGTCCCCCGATCAGAGTCCTCGGCATACCAACCACCTTGGTGTGGTGCCCTCTTGCCTACGTGCCGGGTCATTCTCGTCCGTATGCCCCGCTCCGCCAGCACTTCGGGGCCGTTCCGCACACCGGAGGCTCGCGGCGCCGTGGCCGGCCGACGCGCGTGCCGGCGAGTCACGCGGCAAAGGGTCTGCTCACCGGGGCACTCACCCGGCGATACATTGACCGCGACGGACACATTGGACCTGGAGAGGAGAGACACGATGGCGGCAGGATCGTCGGATCCCGGACCCGACCATGTGCGCTTGCTGGTCAAGGTGGCCCGCATGTACCACGAGCGCGGTGTACGGCAGCCCGAGATCGCCGCGCAGCTCAGCATGTCGCAGCCCCGCGTCTCCCGGCTCCTCAAGGAAGCGGTCGAGCGCGGTGTGGTGCGCACGGTGGTGGTCTCCCCCGACGGCGTCCACGCCGAGCTGGAGGAGGCCCTCGTCGAACGCTTCGCGCTCCGGGACGCCGTCGTGGTCGAGGTGGAGGGCCCGGGCACGGACGTGATCCCGGCCCTCGCCGCCGCGACCGCCACCTACCTCGACGCCACGCTCAAAGGGGGCGAGACCATCGGGGTCTCCTCCTGGAGCGCGACGCTCCTGGAGTCCGTGAAGATCATGCGGGCCAGGACGACGTCCGTCGCCCACGAGGTCGTCCAGCTCCTCGGCGGATCAGGCAGTCCGGAAGTACAGTTGCACGCCACACGCCTGACCAGCCGCCTCGCCGAACTGACAGGCGCTCGACCGGTGTTCGCTCCGTCCGCCGCGCTGGTCGGCAGCCCGCAGCTGCGTGACCTCCTCTCGGAGGAACCGGCGATGGCCGAGACCATGCAGGCGTGGTCCCGGCTCACGCTGGCCCTGCTCGGTGTCGGCACCCTCGACCCGTCGCCTCTGCTGCGCCGCTCCGGCAACGCGATCACCCACGAGGACCAGCGGCACCTCAGCGATCTGGGGGCGGTCGGTGACGTGTGCGCCCGGTACTTCGATGCCGACGGGCATGCCGTCGACGCACGCTTCAACGACCGCCTTATCGGTATCGAGCCCGACCGGCTGCGGGCGGTGGAACGCCGGATCGCGGTCGCCGGAGGCATGGACAAGGCTGCCGCGATCCGCGGTGCGATGCTCGGCAGATGGGCCAACATCCTGATCACCGATGTCGACGTGGCGAGGGCAATCCTCAAGTGACCCGGCGGGTCGCCGCGTTCGAACCCACGGGCTGCCGCCGCGGCTCCCGACCACCGGGGTCGGGAACCGCGGCGCAGCCCGTCGTCGCGCTGCTCCCCCGCGTCAGCGCCCCGCGGGCCGGGCGGTCAGCAGGTACCGTCCGCCGCGGCGGGTGTCGAAGGACACCACGCACTCCTCGGGCCGGTCGGCACCGGCACCGTCGACGTCCACCGGGTGGGGGGTCCGGACGCGCACCGGGTTGCCGAGCAGAGAGCGCACCTCGGCGTGCGTGATCCCGTCCGCCGTCCATTCGAGGTCGACCTCGAATCCGCCCCTGGCCCGCAGTCCGCTGAAGGAGCCGGTGGGCCAGGAATCGGGAAGCGCCGGCAGCAGGGCGATCTCGTCGGCGTGGCTCTGCAGCAGCATCTCCGTCATGCCGGAGATCCCGCCGAAATTGCCGTCGATCTGGAACGGCGGGTGCAGGTCGAAGAGATTGGGGGCGGTGCGCGCGGGGGTGAGCAGGTCCGCCAGGTGCTTGTAGGCCTGCGCCGGTTCCAGGAGCCTGGCCCACATGTTGATCTTCCAGGCGAGGGACCATCCCTGACCGGCCGTTCCGCGCAGTTCCAGGCTCTTCACCGCGGCAGCGGCGAGTTCGGGAGTCGTGCGCGGATTGATCTGGGCGCTCGGGAAGACGCCGTACAGGTGGGACACATGGCGGCTGCGGACCAGCGCGGCCTCCTCCCAGTCCTCCAGCCACTCCTGGATCTGGCCGAGGTATCCGATCCGCGTGGGCGCGAGACGGTCACGGATCTCGCTGACCCGCTCGACGAGTCCGGCGTCACGCCCCAGTTCCCGTGCCGCCTTCCGGTAGGCGTCGAACAGGTCCCGCAGGATCTGCATGTCGATGGTGGGTCCGGCGCAGATGCTGACGCTCTCACCCTCGTCCTGGTGATGGGTGACCTCGGGGGACTGCGAGGGGTTGGTGACGAGCCAGCCGGTCTTCGCATCCACGACGAGCGTGTTGACGAAGAACTCGACCGCCCCCTTCATCACCGGGTAGTTGCGGCTCAGCTCACCCCGGTCACCCGTGAAGCGGTAGTGGTCCCAGAGCATCAGGCTGAGCCATGCGCCACCGGTCGGCCACATGCCGTACTGCGCTGCGTCCACGGGCGCGGTCCCCCGCCAGCCGTCCGTGTTGTGGTGCAGCACCCAGCCGGGTGCGTCGTACATCGCCTTGGCGGTACGGGTTCCCGACTCGGCGAGTTCGTGGACCATCTGCACGGCCGGGTCCCAGCACTCCGCCAGGTTGGCGGGTCCGGCCGGCCAATAGTTCATCTCGAAGTTGATGTTGACGGTGTACTTGGACTCCCAGGCCGGGTTGAGGCTGTCGTTCCACAGGCCCTGGAGGTTGGCGGCCTGGCCCGGCGTCCGGGAGCAGGAGGCCAGCAGGTAGCGCCCGTACTGGTAGTACAGGGCGGCGAACTGCGGGTCCTTGCCGTCCGCGAAGAGGGGGATGCGCTGATCGGTGGGCAGAGCGGTCCGCTCCGAGGGACCCAGGTCGATCGCGACCCGGGAGAACAGCCGCCGGTAGTCGGCCACGTGCCGGGCGCGCAGGTGCTGGTACGGGCGTGCGGCCGCCGGGGCCAGGTGCCGGCGGGCCCTGTCCTTGGGATCGGCTCCGGCATCCAGGTAGTTGCGGTAACTGGTCGCCATCGAGATCAGCAGGGTCACGCTGTCGGCGTCCTCGACGGTCAGCACGCCGTCGGCGGTGGACACGCGCCCGCCCTCGGTCCGCGCGTCGGCGAGCGCACGGAAGTGGACGGACCCGGGCAGGCCGTACCAGTCGCCGCTGACGCCGTCGAGCGCGACGGTGTGCGCGTCCACGCTGGAGCCGGTCGCCCGCTGGGGAGTGGTGAAGCGGGCGGTGAAACCGATGGCGCCCGGTGTGTCGGCGGTCATCCGTACGACGATGACCTGGTCGGGGCTGCTGGCGAAGACCTCCCGAACGTGGCGGACTCCGGCGCGTGTGTAGCCGGTGCGCGTGACCGCGGTCTCCAGGTCCAGCTCGCGTTCGTAGTCGGTCACCTCGCCCGTGCCGGCGAAGGCGAGTTCGAGGTCACCGAGCACCTGGTAGGCGACCTGCTCGGAGGGGCTGCCGATGAAGGAGGTGTCGATGAGCCGCTGCGCCTGGTTCCACTTCTCCTCCACCACCAGGCGGCGGATCTCGTCCAGGTGTGTTCCGGCACCGGGACGGACGTAGTCGTGGGGGCCGCCGGCCCACAGGCTGTCCTCGTTCAGCTGGAGCCGCTCGGTGTCGGTGCCGCCGAAGACCATGGCGCCGATCCGGCCGTTGCCGACCGGCAGTGCCTCCAGCCATTCCGCCGCCGGCGACGTGTACCACAGGCGCATGGGACGGGGACCGTGCGCGGAGCCGTCGGTCACCGGTGCGTTGGCACCGGCCGCTCCGGCCGCCTGTGCGTTTCCGCCGCTCAGGGCCATCGACGCCGCGGATGCTCCGGCAACGGCCAGGAGGTTGCGCCGGGACAACTCGGACATGGGGTGCCTCCAGATGTGTGGTGCGGTGACGTGCCGGTCGCGGGGCGGGGGCGCGGCCGCGTCCCGCCCCGGGAGTGCGGAGGTACGGGCCGTCCGGGCGGGGCTGTCGCCGGTCCCGCGGACGGGCCCGTACCTCTCGGGGTGTCCGGTCAGCGACCGGTCACTGGGTGTCGCCCTCGGGCAGCGGGTACGGGAAGTCGGCGGAGACACCGATCTTGTCGTACTGCATCTTCGAGGCGTCGTAGCCGTCTTCCCAGTTGGCGTTCTTCACGTCGTTGCACTGGTAGCTCTGGTAGCTCTGGTCGGTGGTCTTCCCGACCTCGATGTCCTCGAAGCTGAACCCGCAGCCGCCGGCGTCCATGTGGACACCGCGGGTACCGCTGTCCGGCATGGAGCTGTCCGGGATCACATCACCGATGACCATCTGGCGGACGTGGTTGTCGATCGTGTGCGGTTCGACGTTGCTGACTCCGTAGGTGTAGAAGGCGCCCATGTCACCGCTGTCCAGTCCGGCCTGGTCGATGCGCAGGTACTCGAAGGTGTTGTCGCGGGCGTAGTCGTCCGTGGGATCGACCTCGGGCCGCACTTCGAGGCTCACGCCGTAGCGCGCGCTGTGCTTGATGTGGCTGTGACTGATGGTGTTGTGACCGGTGTTCTGGAGCTCGATGCCGGACGCGTCGCCCGGGACCAGTTCGCCGTAGTGGGTGATGTAGTTGTTGGTCAGCAGGTGTCCGTTGGAAGTGTTGCCCTCGCCCGGGTACGGGCCCTCGACCTTGATGCCGTCGCCGCCGATGTTCTCCAGCAGGCTGTCCCTGACCGTCAGTCCGTCGTTGGCGAAGAGCGCGTAAACCGCGTGGTAACCGGTGTCGGAGATGTGCAGCCGGGACAGGGTGATGTCCTTGCTGTTGGTCACGGTGACGGCGCCGAAGCGGTTGCGGGGAAGCTCGATCTGCCGGTCGTACTCCGGGTACTTGTGCGCTTCGCCGGAGTCGCCGTCGCTGATCCAGCCGTAGCGGTACCAGTCGACGAAGTCGGTGTACTGGAGCGAGAGCCCGTCGAGGGAGAGGTTCCGCACGCGCCGGTCCGGGCTGGGTCCGGCCAGGTTGAACAGGGTCTTCACGGTGGGCCGCAGAACGGTGACGTCGTTGATGTCACCACGCGGCTTGTAGTACACCTGGCCCTTCTTGAAGTCCATGTAGTACTCGCCCGCCTGGTCCAGGAAGTCCAGCGAGTTCTGCAGGAAGTACCGGGAGCCCCCGCGGGAGTTCATCAGGGCATAGCGGGTCCAGTACTTCAGGGTCATCTGGTTCTTCGCCGGGTTCCAGTCCCGGATCGGGACGGTGTCGGTGAACCAGCTCCAGCTGCCGCCCGACCAGACGACGGCCGAGGCCTGGTCGAGATTCCAGCTCGCGTCCCAGTCGCCGGGGCTGGAGTACAGCCATTGGCGCACGGCCTCCTTCTCCGGCTCGGCGAGCACGGAGGTCATGTAGGGGGCCCACTCGTCGTCGGACTTGCGGTTGGGGTAGCGGGCCGTGGTGGCGCGCTTGCCGTCCTCGAAGAGCGTGTAGAAGGGCTTGTCCGTGCCGACGTCCGCACGGTAGATGCCGTCTTTGTACTCCTGCCAGCCGGTGACCGGGGCCGCGCCCATCACACGGGCCTTGCCCGCGCCGTCGTAGGAGCGGTAGACGACCCGGTGCCCGTCGGCACCCGAGTCCCGGTCGTCGAAGTCGATCGTGGTGGAGACCGGGTAGTCGCCCGCGCGGAGATTGACGTTGATGTCGCACCGCATGCGCCCGGGGCGGTTGAGGCCCTTGTCGCGGATGTGGTCGCGGGCGCCTTCGATGGTCTTGAAGGGGCTGTCCTCGGTGCCCTTGGCCCGGTCGCTTCCGTCGGGCGCGACGAAGATGTCGGTTGCCGTGCAACCGGTCGCCTGCGCCTGCGCGTCGGGGATGTTCAGTGTCGCTCCGGTGACCAGCAGGGCGCCGGCGGCCAGCAGCAGGGGAAGTCTTGACCTGTTTCGTACGAGGGTGGTGAGGGGCATGAGGTCTCCTTGCCACGTGCGTTGTGTGGCTGTGTCGTTCGGCCGTGGACGTGCGGCCGCCGGGCGGGGCACGGGCCGTGCCGCACCGGGGCGTGCTCCTGCACACGATGACGACGTCCGAGCACGTCATCGCGGCTTCACGTTCGGTCTGTCATCGCCCGCCGGTCACCAGGGAGCAGGAAGGCTCCGCCCGGGCCGTACGTGCGCGGGAGGGCGCAGGAAGGGTTCGGCCGGGTGAGCGCGGGCACGGGGTGCCGTCGCGCGGGCCGTCATGACCGGGGGCGGTTGTCCCCGGGGGACCTGGTGTCCCTGGCCGGGCCGGGGAGGCTGTTCAGGTTCGGACGGGAGACACGGCGCCGGTTCTTCCGGACCCCACCCCTCCGGTCCTTCGTTCACGCAGCGTTTCCTCCTTGGGGGGCTTCGCGGAGCACGATCTGGTGGGTCACTGGCTGAGCACGATAAGTAAGATGTTCGCGCCCGGTCGCCGTCAATACGCCGGAGCGAACAATAAGTTGATGTGTGCGGGACGTCATTCCCGTGGCCCTCCGAGTCATAAATTCACCCAACCATGGAGTGGCAGAGCCGTGACTTTTTCAGATCCGCAGGTGTTTCCCCAGCTCAGCGAGGAGGACCGGGCCGCGCTGTCCGACTACTCGCGTCAGCTGCCCGGGGCCGTACGTTTGCGCAGCAGCATGGTCCTGGCCCTGGCCGAAGGGCTGACCAACGCCGAGGTGGCCCAGCGGTTCCAGGTCAGTCGCGCCACGGTGGCCAAGTGGCGGGACCGCTACGTCCGCCGGGGCGTGGCCGGACTGCGGGACGCTCCCCGCTCGGGCCGGCCGCGCAGCGTCACCAGACGGGAGGCGGAGGCGCGCATCGCGGAGGTGCTCGCGCAGTCCGGCGACGGCACTCCGGTGCCGTCCACCCGCACACTGTCGGACGCCCTGGGCCTGTCGCAGTCCACCGTGGCGCGCATCCGGCGCGAGCAGGCCGCCGAGCTGCCCGAGGGGGCGCGGCCGCCGAGCGGCGGGCGCCGCCGCGGGGGCGGCCGAGGCACGGCGGCCGCGGTCCCGTCCCCGGCCCGCCTCCCGCACCGGCCGCCCTCGGAGCACGTGTACGCGCTGCTGCGTGACTGGATCGTCAGCGGTGAACTCGCGCCGGGTCAGCGCCTCGTGGAGGCGGACATCGCCCGCCGGGTGGGCACGGGTCAGGCACCGCCGCGCGAGGCGATCAAGCGACTGGCGCACGAGGGCCTGGTGACCTCCCAGCCGCACCGCGGCACGCGCGTGGCGCGGATCCCCGAGCAGCAGGCCCAGGACGTGCGGGACATCCGGGTCATGTTCGAGGAGTACGTGGCCCGTCGCACGGCCGGCCGCCTGGACGCCGAGCACACACGGCTCCTGACGGACGATGTGGCACGGCTGCGCCTCGCCGTGGACAAGGGCGACATCGCGGCCTTCCGCGGCGCAGACATGTCATTCCACCGGCATGTCTGCGCGGCCGCCGGCAACGACGCGCTGCTGCGGCTGTGGCGCGTGATCGAGTCGAGCCTCTGGGATCTCCACGTACTGGGCGACCCCCGCTACGACGGCAACTGGGGCGCGCTGGCCGAGCACCACTCGGAGCTGCTGGAGGTCCTGCGCTCCGGGGACCCGGAGACCGCCGGGCCGATGTTCGCCGCCCACGCCGCGGGCGAGGTGGACGGCTACCTCGCCGGTCCCACAGGCCCGGCCACCTCGGGCTGACGGCCGGGCTGCCCACGCGATGCTCCGGCCCGTCGGTCCGTACGGCGCTGAGCAGAACACGGAAGGCGTGGGCAGGACGTCCCGGGCGCAGCCGAACCGGCGGACGGACGGCGGGCCGGCCGGGACGGTCCGTGTACGAACGGCCCACGCGTGCGGGCTCGCCCCTTGGTGCGGGCGACGGACCCACTGGGCCGGATCCGGGCGCATCGGGCACGACATGTGCTCCGACATGCCCTTTTGTCGTCCACGAACCGTGCAGCGCAGGCGAGTTCGGCGTAACCGCAGAGCTTCCAGGTCGTCACTTGTATGATACGTTACGAGTGTTGAAGGGGTGGCACGGGGCCTCCCCCTCGACGGTGCGACGCCCTGGCTTGCGCCAAGAGGAAACACCCCCGAACCATCAGCAAACGGCGCGGTCGTCGAGCGCGAGCCGCGTGCCCCGGCACCATCCCCCGCGGCCCGCGCCCGGCCTTCCCGGACCACGGGTCACCGGTCCAGGGACGCACCACCCACCTCGGAGGCCTCCCGCGCCTCCGTCCAGGGGCTGCTAACGAGCACTCAGAGGGGGAGCAGATGAAGATCACCGGATACCGGTCCCTGCGGACCGTGCACAACTGGGGCCGCCCCGTCGGGGACGCGAACGGCTTCGTCGCAAGCGGGGTCACCGAAGTCCCGGTCGTCCTGGTCGAGACCGACGACGGTCTCACCGGCGTGGGCCTGGGGGCCCACACCGAGGCCCATCGGATCTTCCCCGCCATCGAGGGTCAGGACCCCCGGGCCGTCACCGCCCTCTACGACCGGATGCTGGCCCACACGTTCAAGGCCGGACACGGTGGGTCCGTGTTCGGCTCCATCGGCGCCTTCGACATGGCGCTGTGGGACCTCAAGGCGAAGATGGCGGGCGAGCCACTCTGGCGCACACTCGGCGCCGCCGACCGCTTCGTTCCCGGTTACGCCTCCGGCCTGGACATCGCCCTGGACGACGAGCAACTCGTCGCGCTGTACACCGACTGGGCCGAACGCGGCTTCACCGGAGGCAAGATCAAGGGCGGACTCGACACCGACCGCGACATCACGCGGCTGAACGCGGTGGCGGACGCCCTACGAGCCACCACCCGCTCCCCCGCCCTGATGCTCGACGTCAACGAGACCTGGGGCAGACACCAGGCCGTACGGCTGCTGGCCCGCATCGAGAAGCACGTCGATCTCACCTGGATCGAGGAACCGGTCCGCCGGTGGGATGTGGCAGGCAACCGGGCCGTGGGGCGAGCCGCACGCGCCGCCGTCGCCACCGGGGAGAACCTGACCGGGCTGGAGCAGTTCCGGCCCTTGCTGGCCGGGGACGCCGTGCAGGTGGTGCAGACCGGCAGCGTCTGGGGCATTACCCACTTCCTCCGGGTCGCCACTCTCGCCCACGG
Organism: Streptomyces sp. DT224; assembly: GCF_049844595.1. Lineage (NCBI taxonomy): Bacteria > Bacillati > Actinomycetota > Actinomycetes > Kitasatosporales > Streptomycetaceae > Streptomyces > Streptomyces sp. DT224. Next base: position 338,101 of record NZ_JBNCLI010000008.1, on the reverse strand, counting down.
CCAGGACCTGCCCGTCAGCCCGGTCGGATACGAGACCAACCCGCTCGCCCACGCCGCCGCCGCGACCCCCAACCACCTGGTCACCGAAGTGCAGGACACCTCGGCCCCGGTGGGCCTCACCGTGGACCAGGAGATCGCCGACGGCGGCATCGTCCTCGGTGACTCCGTGGGGCTCGGCATCACCGTCGACGAGGCCGCGATCGCGCGTCTCGAGGAGACGGCCGGCTGGGCCCAGCCGGCCGGACCCCACGTCCGGCCGCGCGATGCCGGCCTGCGCCTCGTGGCCGAGTCCGGACACGACGGCCGGTCCGCCGACGGCGCCGCCGCCGCCGGGCGCACCCGGAAGGGGATGGCCCCGTGACACGACCACGTGCCGTCCTCGCGATGAACCCACCCGGTCTGCCCGGCTCCCTCTTCGACGAGGACGCCTTCGCCCGCCTTCGCCGGGCCGCCGACATCGACACCGGCCTCGTTCTCACCGAGCTGGAATCCGCCCGCTCACAGGAGATTCTGGCCGGGGCCGACATCCTCGTCGCGGGCTGGAACGCACCCGTCGTCCGCGCCGCCCACCTCCCGTACGTTTCCCGGCTGCGGGCCGTGGTCTACGCGGGCGGTGTCGCCGCGACCTGCCTGGAGGACCCCGAGTCCTTCGCCGCCCGTGGGGTGGTCGCCGCCAATGCCCGGGCCGCCAACTCCATCCCGGTCGCCGAGTACACACTCGCCATGATCCTTCTGGCCGGCAAGCGGGCGCTGCCCACCGCGCGGGCGTACCGGCGGTCCAGGAGCGTTCCGGACCATCCGGCCACGCACTCCGTGCCCGGCAACTACCGGCAGACGGTGGGCATTGTCGGCGCCTCCACCGTGGGCCGCGCGGTCCTCGCCCTGCTCCGCTCCTTCGATGTCGAGGTGCTCCTGTACGACCCCACCCTCACCGCGGAGGAGGCCGGCGGCCTCGGCGCACGGCAGGTGGCGCTCGACGAACTCATGGGAAGCAGTCACGTGGTGTCACTGCACCAGCCGCTGACGCCACGAACGCGGGGGCAGATCGACGCGGGCCTGCTCGCCCTCATGCGCGACGGGGCGACGCTGGTGAACACCGCCCGTGGAGCCGTCGTCGACCAGGACGCCCTGACCGCGGAGCTGCGCAGCGGCCGGATCGACGCCGTGCTGGACGTCACCGACCCGGAACCGCTCCCCGCGGACAGCGGCCTGTGGTCGCTGGACAACGTCGTGCTCACCCCGCACCTGGCCGGCTCCATGGGCGGTGAGCTGCACCGCATCGGAGACGCCGTGGTCGACGAGGTGGAGCGCTTCGCGTCGGGCCGTCCGTTCGCCCACCCGGAGGACCTCGCGGCCTCCGCGCGTACCAGGGTCCGGTGAGGCGCATGCGTACGCGAACCGCCGCCCGCACCCCGACTCTGACAGAACTCGGCTTCGGCGCGGCCCAGTTGGGCAACCTCGGGCGTGTCACGAGCGACGAGGACGCGGCGGGCGCCGTCGACGCGGCCTGGCGAAGCGGCGTCCGCTACTTCGACACGGCCCCGCACTACGGGCTCGGGCTGTCCGAGCGCCGCCTCGGCGTGGCTCTCTCGGGGCGCCCCCGGTCCCAGTACACCGTGTCCACCAAAGTGGGCCGGCTGCTGGTGCCGAGTCCGCAGACGGCGCACCTCGGGGACGACGGCGGATTCGTGGTGCCCGCGGCGTCCCGCCGCAGCTGGGACTTCAGCCGGGACGGAATCCTGCGGTCCCTTGAGGGCAGTCTGGAACGTCTCGGCCTGGACCACGTCGACATCGTCTATCTCCACGACCCCGACGACCACTGGCAGGAGGCGTCCACGACGGGCATCGACACCCTCGTCGAACTGCGCGACCAGGGGGTGGTCAGGGCCGTGGGCGCCGGAATGAACCGGACCGGCATGCTCACCGAGTTCGTCCGCCGCTGCGACGTGGACATCGTCATGGTGGCCGGCCGCCACACCCTGCTCGACCACTCCGCCGCGGACGAACTGCTCCCGCTCGCCCTGGAGAAGGGTGTCGGCGTCGTCGCCGCCGCGGTGTACAACTCCGGGCTGCTCGCGGCCCCCCGCCCGCCGATGCACGCCACCTACGACTACCGGCCGGCCTCCCGTGAACTGCTCGGCCGGGCCGCAGCGATAGCGGACGTCTGCGAGCGGCACGGCAGCAGCCTCCCGGAGGCCGCCATCGCCCACCCCCTGCGGCACCCGGCGGTCACCTCGGTGGTTCTCGGCGCACGGAACGCCCACCAGTCCCGCACCAACGCCGACCGGCTGACCGCCACCGTCCCCGACGCGCTCTGGGACGAACTGGCCGCGCTGTCCCTGCTTCCCGCGGAGGGACGGACATGAACGTCACCGACTCCGCGCGGTCGGATGCCGCACGGCCGTGCAACCACTACGGAAGGAACGCCATGGAACACCGCACGACCGAGCCGGACACGGCCGCACTCGCCGGCTGGCTGCACAGCTGGATCACGGAGGAGGGCGCGGTCAACGGCTTCCACAACCACAGCGTGTGGGGCACGAACCCCTTCACCTTCCTCGACTTCACCAGCGGGCACACCACGTTCGCCGGCCCTGCCGTCGGCGCCTTCGCACAGGCCCTGGCCCAGCAGCCCGACGAGCGGGGCGTCGCACTGCTGCGGCGACTGGTGCGCTACCAGGCCACAGAGTTCCAGGACGACGGCCAGTACCGGCACATCGGCTTCCAGGTCGGTGAGTCGGCGACCACCGGACTCATCCACAACGCCGTCGGGAGCCTCGGCGTGATGCTCGCGCTGAAGCACGCACGTCATCTGCTGCCCGACGACGAGGTGGACGCCGCGCTCGCGGCCGTACGCCGCAATCTCGACGCGTGCGAGATGTACGGGGGCGGCCGGGCCGGTGAGGACGGTACCTGCAACCAGGAGTACGCCCGGGTGTGGGTCAAGCAGCTCTACACGGAGCTGGCCGACGACAAGACCTACGCGGAGCAGATACCCGAGGATCTGGCCACCCTGGTCCGCCTTTTCCACCACAGCGGCGTACCCGACGCGGACAGCTCCGGCACTTTCCGCACCGTGCGGGACCGCACCGAGGGCGGCATCCTGGAGCCGGCCGAGTACTACGGCCTCATGATCGTTCCCCTCGTGCTCGGCTACCGCGCACAGGGCGATCCGGAGCTGCTGGCCGAGGCGAGGCGGCTGTGCCGGCACGTGGCCCGCTCGGCGTGGACCGACGAAACCGGCGCCGTCCGCTACCACCGCTACTGGTACGTCCAGGGCGACCGTGCCCTGAAGACGGACACGCCCATGCTGATCGCGGGCATGGGCCTGACGCTCTACGGCATCCACGAGGTGCTGGCCGAGGGCCCCGACGCCGAGCTGGAGGCGTTCACCGAGGCGTGCCTGGCCACCTACGCGGGCTACCAGACGCCCGCCGGCTACTTCGCCTCCGCCAGCGGCTGGCACAACGAGGCCGACATCGCACCCAGCACCGCCTGGCACGCCCACGACCTGATGTTCCTGATGGCGCGGCTGGGACCGGGCGACGGCTTCTGGGACAAGGTGCTCGCCCCCAGGGACCGGCAGTCGGTTCTGATCAGCGACCGCGCCTTCTGGGCCGAGTCCGGCGTCCACTGGTGCGTGCGCTCGCCGCTGACGGCAGGGGACCTGCACATCTACGGCCGCAAGGACAAGGACACCTTCACCCGGGAGTTCTTCGCCTGGACCGACCGCGAGCCGCTGCCCGAGGACCTGCGGTATCCGGACACGCTCGAGTTCTTCGTGGCCAACGACGGCATCTACCGCGTCGACGCCGACGAGGCACCCACCGACATCACCGCCGTCGGTCCGCTGCCCTACCGGGGACGGCTGTGACACCGGAGCACGCCCCGCAGTCCAGAGAACGTTGATCACCAGCTTTCCCTACCGAGGAAAAGAGAGTCGACAATGATGTCTGCCAACCGAGGGGTCAAGGCACGCGGAGCCGCCCTTGCCGCCGTGGTTCCGCTGCTGCTCCTCGCGGCCTGCTCTTCGGGCTCCGGCACGTCCGGCAGCAAGGACGGCGAGATCCGGATGATGGTCAACCTGACCGACAACCTCGACCGGGCCTACTGGGAGAAGCTGGTCAAGCCGTTCGAGGACAAGACCGGTCTGAAGGTGAAGATCGAGGGCCCGACCGGCAAGTCCGTCGCCGAGTCCTTCCCCCAGCAACTGGCCGCGGGGACCGCACCCGATGTCATCCAGTCCATCTTCCCGGACGACGACACGGCTCCGGAACTGGTCGACCTCAGCGGTGAGGCCTGGGCCAAGGGAACCCCGATGTTCGACGCGTACGCCATCGGCGACACGCACTTCGCCGTCGGCGTCGGCACCCAGACCCAGTCGCTCGTCTACTACAACAAGACCGCGTTCAAGAAGGCCGGCATCGCCGGGACTCCGACCACGTGGAAGGAGATGACCGCGGATCTGGGCAAGCTCAAGAAGGCCGGCTACACGCCGATGCAGACCGCGGGCGACTACCAGACCGGCCTCCAGCTCCAGCAGATCTACCACCCGACGCTCAACGAGCTCCACCCGAAGTGGCAGAGCGCCGTCACGGACAAGAAACTCACCGTGGGCGAGGCATACAAGCCAGCCTTCCAGATGTACGCGGACTGGATCGACGCCGGTTACATAGCCAAGAGCGACGCCGGGCTCAACCCCTCGCAGGCGGACGGCAACTTCATCGCCGGCAAGGCCGGTCTCTACACCAACGGCAGCTGGTTCGCCGCCACGCTGGCCAAGGCCGGGAAGCTGCCCTTCGAGGTGGGCGTGTTCTCCCCGCCGGCCGCCGACGGCAAGAGCTATCCCGGCCCGCAGGGCGCCACCATGGCCAACCCGTACATGGTGCACAAGGGCGCGTCGGACGAGGCCGGCGCGAAGCAGCTGGTGGAGTTCCTCGTGACCGACCCGGCGGCCATCAAGGCTCAGCTCGGCTCCGACGGAGTGTTCCGGCAGGATTCCGGCGTCGAGCAGACCGGCACCGAAGCCCTGATCCAGGACATTCTCGACCATGCTCCCGCGCTCGTCGCCGTGGGCGAGGGCCAGGGCAACGTCCGGCTGCCAGTGACGGGCTTCAACCCCAAGTTCACCGAGGTCGCTCAGAGCCTCTACACGGGGGCGAGCCCGGCCGACGCCGCCAAGGCCATCGACCAGTGGACCGACGAGAACCGCTGACCATGGCACGCACACTCCCCTCGAAGCCGCGGCGATGGCGCAACGCGGGCGCCAGTATCAGCATGGTCGTCCCCGCGGTGCTGATCTACGCCGCACTCCTGGTCGTACCGGTGATCTACGCGTTCTACTACAGCTTCACCGAGTACAACGGATTCCCCACTCGCGTCCCTGAGTTCATCGGGCTGGAAAATTACCGCACCATCTTCGGCTCCGACGACATGACGGGCACCATGGTGATCACCGCCGTGGTGGCCGTGGTGGGCGCGGTCGTCGTCAACGTCGCGGCGCTCGGACTCGCGCTGCTGCTGAAGCGCACCAACCGGTTCAACACCTTCGGCCGGGTGGTCATGTTCTACCCGCATGTCCTGAGCGCGCTGGTCGTCGGCTTCCTGTGGCAGGCGATCCTCGGGCCCCAGGGCGTGGTCAACACCATGCTGGAGAAGGTCGGAACCGACAGCCTGCCCTTCCTCAGCGACCCCGACTGGGCCCTGTGGTCGATGATCCTCGTCATCGTCTGGTCCCTGTTCGGTGTGCAGTTGATCCTGTACCTGGCGGGGCTCCAGGCCGTTCCGGAGGATCTGCTGGAGGCGGCGAAGCTCGACGGAGCCGGCCGGTGGCAGACCTTCCGTGCCGTCACGTGGCCGTCGCTGGCCTCCACGGTGACGGTCGCCGTCATCACCTCGGGCATCTCGCTGCTGAAGACGTACGACGTCGTCGTGTCGCTGACCGGGGGCGGTCCCGCGGGGTCGACCAAGACCCTCGCCTACTCGATCCTCGCGGCCTCGTTCCCCCAGCGGAAGATCGGCCTGGCGTCGGCCCAGGCCGTGCTGCTGATCCTCGCGGCCGCGGCCTTGTCCCTCACGGTCCTCTTCCTGCGCAGGCGCGCCGAGAACGACGCGGAGTCCATCGGATGAAGAAGACACTCACCACGGCCGCCGCCCTGCGCGTCGTGTTCGTCACCCTGGCGTCCGTCGGCATGCTCGTGCCGATGTACCTCCTGGTGGTCAACGCCTTCAAGAGCCAGCGGGAGATCCTCAGCAACCCGTTCACCCTGGACCTCGGCACCGCGACGTTCAAGCACCTCGCGGACGCGTGGAACAACCCCGACTTCAGCATTCTCAAGGGGTACGGCACCACGCTCGCGCTGGTGCTCTGCGTGAACGCGCTGGCCATGGTGGTGTGCGCGCCCGCGGCCTACGTACTGGCCCGCACCCCGAAGGTGATCTCACGGCTGCTGCTGTTCTTCTTCATCGCGGGGATGTTCATCCCGACCCAGGTGATCCTGGTGCCGGTCATCTTCGTACTCCGCGCCGTGGGACTCATGGGAACGATGCCCGGCCTCATCCTCTTCATGACAGCCACCACCATCCCGTTCACGCTGTTCGTCTTCTTCGGCTACATCCGTGTGCTGCCGAGGTCGCTGGACGAGGCCGCGGCCATCGACGGGGCCGGCAAGTACTACACGCTGTGGCGGATCATCGTGCCTCTGATGCGGCCGATCATCGCCACCGTGTTCATCCTGAACTCGCTGAGCGTGTGGAACGACTTCGCCAGTCCGCAGATGATCCTCGGCCCCGGTAGTGACGTCTACACCGTCACCACCGGTGTGTACGCCGCCGTCGGCCAGTACTCGACGGACTACACCAAGGTGTTCCCGACCCTGCTGCTCGCCGTGATCCCCATTCTGGTGATCTTCGTCGTGATGCAGCGTCACGTCATGAGCGGCCTCGCGGCAGGAGCCGTGAAGGGCTGATCCCCGATGGCGGGGCCGGCCGGACACCCCCGGCCGGCCCGCCCGTCCCATTCCACTCCCCAGATCCGACCGGCCCGGCGCTTCCGCCTGGCCGGTAGAGGCCGTTGGCGGGCCGGGCGGCCCGCCTCACGAAGGAGTCTGTGCCATGCCCGCACCCCGCACCCCGCGCCGTGTCGCGTCCGTGATCCGCCTGCGTCCGGAACAGGAAGAGAAGTACCGGGTGTTGCACCGATCGGTCCCGCAGCCGGTCCTGGACACCCTGTCCCGCGCCCACATCACCTCGTACTCGATCTTCCTGCGCGACCACACGCTGTTCGCCTACTACGAGTACACCGGCGACGACTACGACGCCGACATGGCCGCCGTCGCCGCCGACCCGGAGACCCAGCGGTGGTGGACCCTCACCGATCCCTGCCAGCAGCCGCTCGGCTCGGCGGAGCCCGGTGAGCGCTGGGTGGACGCGGAGGAGGTCTTCCATCTGGACTGACCCGTCGTCCGCCGGCCCCGCCCGGCTGCCCTTCACCGCCGCGTCCTCGTGCGACGGCTCTCCGGCGCCCGGTTCCGTCGCGACGCTTGTGCGGGGTCAACGTGGCGTCATACTCTGCACATGTCATACATGTTTTGTTTGCCTGCGGGGCCGACCCGGGCGGCACAGGGGCTGCCGGACGCCCCCCTCGGCCTCCGCTCACGGACGCCGGGGCGCCTCGAAGCGGATCGGGTATCGCGGCCGGGACGGAATCACGGAATCCAACGAAAGGCTCCTCCATGTCGAGAACTGGGAGACGACCGGCACGGACCGTACTGGCCTCCGTCGCTCTGGCGCTGGTGACGACCGCCGGCGTGCCGGCGGCCGGCACCGCATCGGCCACCCCGTCCGGCCCGACGGCCTCCTCCGCGGCCCTCACGGTCTACGTGTCGGCCTCCGACGGCGACGACGCGAACAGCGGGAGTCTCGATGCCCCGTTGCGGACGATCACGGCGGCGCGGGACGCACTGGCCGGCCGCACCTCCCCCGGGGCGCGGGGCACGGTGTACATCCGGGGCGGGACGTATGTACTGGACGACACCATCCGCCTCAGCGGCAAGGAGAACTCATGGGTGACGTACGCCGCGTACCACGATGAGAAGGTCACGCTGACCGGGTCGCACGAACTTCCGGCGGACGGGTGGCAGCGGCTCACCGACCTCTCGGCCGATACGCTCGCCGAGCCCCGGTACTCCTCCAACACCCGCCTGAACACACCGGAACTGCGTGACGGCGTATGGGTGTTCGACCTTGGCGCGCACGGGATCGACCCGGGAACGCTCTACAAGAACGGCTTCAACTGGGTGCAGCAGCCGTTCGCTCCGGAACTCGTCGTCGACGGCGGCACCCAGACCCTGGCCGAGTACCCGAACGGCGCCTCGTGCACCACCACGGAGACCGCCTGCCACCTGTGGGGGACGGGAGCCAAGTGGAAGGCCGACGGCCCCCGGGACCTGATGAACGTGGATACCGACGCCCGCTTCGGTCCGGAGGACGACTGGAACACCTCCGGCACGACGCCCCGCGCCCAGTTCGAGGACAAGAAGCAGCTCGTCCCCGACACCGGGCAGCGGGACACCTGGAGCCCGGAGGAGATGCGGCGCATGACCCCGTCCGTCTTCACGGTCGGCGGCCGCGCCGCCAGTGGCGACCGCTACCGCACCTGGGGACCCGAGGCGGTGCCCGCGGTGGATGATCCCGGCACCCGCGGATTCGGCGAGTACTCCGACGTTCCGGTCCAGCTGGATCCGCGCTGGATCGAGGACATCGACAACACCAGGTCCGAGACGGAGGGCTGGCTCTCGGGCTACCTCGGAAACAACTACGCCAACGACATGGTGCGCATCCTGTCGTGGAGTGGCGACAAGCTGTACACGAAGTACCCCTCCATGTACATCCCGCAGGACTCCTGGACCAAGGTCAAGGTGCTCAACGTCCTGTCGGAGATGGACACGGCCGGCGAATACTACATCGACCGCTACCACGACAACGACGTCCTCTACTACCGGCCCCAGGACGGGACGGTCGAGGGCAGGACCACCACGCTGCAGACGTTCGACAAGAACTTCATGCTGCTCGACGGCACCCGCGGCGTGACGGTCCGGGGCCTGGCCATGACCGGGTCGCTGATCAGCGGTGTGCAGTTGCTGGACGCCGTCGGGACCCTCATCGACGGGGTCGACATCTCCAACGTGAGCATGGACGCGATCCGGATCGGGCGTACCACGGACACGATCACCAGCATGCCGGACTACGAGACCGTGCAGGGCGGGCACGACAACGTCGTGCAGAACTCCTACCTCCACGATCTCGGCGGCGGAGGCGTCCTGCTCGGCGGCGGCGACCGTGCCACGCTCGCACGCGGAAACAACGTCGCCCGGCACAACGAGATCACACGCTTCTCCAAACTCGCCACATACACCCCGGCCGGCTACATGTACGGCGTGGGGAACACGTTCGAGTACAACTACGTCCACCACGCCCCGCACATGGCCGTGCAGATCATGGGCAATGACATGCGCGTCAACCACAACCACTTCTACGACGTGGTGAAGAACGCGGGCGACATGGGGGTCGTCTACGCCGGCCGCGACTTCACCTACCTGGGCAACGAGATCGCCTACAACCGCTTCGAGAAGATCGGGGGTTCCAACGACGCCCTGTACATGGACGACGGCGCGACCGGGGTCCGCTTCCACCACAATGTCGTGAGCGACGCGAAGTCCGGCGTCAACTTCAACTCCGGCCACAGCAATACCGCGGACGACAACGTGTTCATCGGGGTGGACCACGTGGGCCACGGCGGCATATACCACAAGAACGGCGAGACACACCTTCCGCCGGACAACAGCTGGGTGTTGGAGAGCCGTTACAACACGTTCCTCGACGTCCGCGAGGGCGAGAAGTACAGCGCGACTTCCCGGACCGTCGCCGCGTGGCACGCGCACTACACGAACGGGAAGCAGAAGTACTCCGACGGAAGGCCGATCACGTATCCGGAGATCACCGACTGGTACGTGCCACGCGTGACCGCGACGGGGCAGGAGTGCACGACCGCCGTCTACACCACGGCCGGGACCAACGGCTGCAGCCGCGCGACGGTGTGGGAGGATCCCGACTCGGTCTGGGTGCCGTCGCGGGTCGAGATCGACCACGCGGTGATCGTCGGCTGCTGCAGCTTCATCGAGACGAAGGTCGACTTCGCCGAGCCGGCCTCGCGGTACAGCCTGTCGCGGTGGAGCGACCGGGTCAACACCAACCCCGTCCTGGCCTCCTCGGTGGCGGAGACCGGCCTCGACCCCGACACGCTCACGTTCTCGTCCTCCGGCTCGGTGGCGCGGTCGTACGGGGCCGCGTGGGTCCGGGAGTGGAACCGCAGCGTCACGACGCAGGGCATCGGCCGGCCGGCCAACCGCGAGACGGACGCCGTTCGCCGGTAGCCGCCGGGTGACACCGTCTCCTCGCGCCGGGGCATCCACCGCTCGCGGATGCCCCGGCGCACGTCACGCGCCGGACGTGCCGGGCGGTCGCCGGCGCTCCCAGGAGGACGTGATGTGGTCCCGCATCGCTTCGGCCGCCTCGTCGGCGTCCTGGGCGAGCAGGGCGGCCGCGAGCCGTGCGTGCGCCTCGTGCGTCAGCTCGATGTGCTCACGTGTGGGATCGCCACTGTATTGGGGGTAGCGCACGGCTTTGCCCTGGATGCTCGACACGATGGCCCGCCCGAACGCGTCCCGCGACGCACGGTGGATGATCTCGTGGAACTCGATGTCGGCACGGGAGTAGGCCTCCGGGTCGCCTCGCAGGGCCGCGAGTTCGTCGAGCTTGGCCGAGAGCGCCGCCGCCTGCGTGTCGTCCATGAGACGGGCGGCGCGGGCGGACATGGCGCACTCGAGCGTCGTCCGGATCTCGATCAGGTTGTCGAGGAAGACCAGCCGGTCCTTCCGCTGGAAGAGCGCGTCGAGGATCAGGGGGTCGAGCAGACTCCACTGCTCCTGGTCGAGCACGACCGTCCCCCAACCCTGGCGCGTCGCGACGAGCCCCTTCTCGGAGAGGGCCATGGTCGCCTCGCGGATGACGGTGCGGCTCACCTCGTACTCTTCGCACAGGACGCCCGCCGAAGGCAGCGCCGTTCCGGGCGGGTACTCGCCGAGCACGATGGCCGTCGCCAGGCTCTGCACGACGGCGGCGGCGAGGGGAGGCCGACGCCGTTGTCGGGGGGACACGGCAACGGCGTCCGCGGATGGGTTACTCATCTGGTCAGCGACTCCCAATGTGTGTGCAGGTGTGCCCGGTCCCCGCTGTCCGAGGGCTCAAGGCTAGCGGAACATGCTAAGGTCATCACTCGTATCATAAGTGATGACCAAGGTTTCCGGTCACGCCACCACTCCGGAGGCGAAAGCACGCCCGGGGCCGAACGGAGCGCCCGCGAAAGGCACTTCGGGACGTGCCCGGTCAGAGCTCCGGGGGGCCGGATTCGCCCGTCACCACCGTGCGACACGCTCCAACCGAAGGCGGGGTGCGACGCATGTCGCTGGGTCCCGGTTCACGGCCACGACGGGAACACCCGGCCGAGGAGCGTGACCACAGGAAGGCCCGGAGCGCTTGGCGCCAGGTTACTCCCCGGTGCTCAATTCGCACTCAGGGATGGGATGTTGAGGGATCCAGCAGTAATCGACCGAACGCGGTTCCACCCGGCAGCGGCCGAGCGGAGCCATGAGAGCCGCAGGGACAACCGACACCGTACGGAGGCAATCCCAAGTGAGTCAGCGCAACGCCCTGGTGGTACGCGGCGGCTGGGAGGGGCACGACCCGGTCGGCTGCACCGGGATGTTCATTCCCCGGCTCGAACGCGCGGGCTTCGACGTATCCGTCGCCGAGGACCTCTCGGTGTACGAGGACGCGGACCTGCTCGCCGCAACCGACCTCGTCGTCCACTCCTGGTCCGGCGGCGAGCTGACACCCCTTCAGGAAAACACACTCGTCTCGGCCGTGGAGGCGGGAACGGGTTTCGCCGGCTGGCACGGCGGCGTCATCGGAACGAATGTCGCCGCCGCTCGCTATCTGCGCATGGTGGGGGGACGGTTCCTGTGGCACCCGGACGGGTTCCAGGACTTCACCGTCCGCATCACGGCGCTGCCGGAGCGGGACGGCGAGATCACCCAGGGGATCGGGGACTTCGACGTCCTCACCGAGCACTACTGGGTGCTGACGGACACTCTGAACACGGTGCTGGCCACCTCGGTCCTCTCCCCCGACGGCGGCCAGTGGGACGAGCCGGTCGAGTTTCCCGTCGTGTGGACGCGCCACTGGGGCGCCGGCCGGGTCTTCGTCTGCACCCTCGGCCACCGCGTCGCGGACCTGGAGGTGCCGCAGACCGCGAAGATGGTCGAGCGGGGCCTGGTCTGGGCGGCACGCTGAGGCCGGGGGCGGCCGGCGCGCCGGCGAGCGGCCGCCCCCCGCCTCAGCAGAATCCGCCCGGGCCCGGGCGGCACACCGCGCGTCAGGAGCTGCCGCGGGCGACGACCCGGTAGCCCACGTCGCGGTGCGGATCGCCGACCGGGTTGCCTCGCATCCTCTCCAGCAGCAACTCGGCCCCCAGCTCACCGATGAGGGTGCCGGGCACCGCCACCGTGGTGAGCGAGGGGACGAGATGCCGGGCCAGCTCGAAGTCGCCGAAGCCGGCCAGGGCCAGCGTGCCGGGGACGTCGATCCCCCGCCGTACGCACGCCTGCAGGGCGCCGGCGGCGAAGACGTCGCTGGAGAACATCACGGCGTCGGAGTCCGGATGCCGTTCCAGCACAAGGTCCAGGAGCGTGACGCCGGTGTCCATGGTGACCGGCTCCGGGCCCGCGTCCACCGTGCGCGGAGCCGTGCCCAGCAGCTCACGGACAGCGGTCGCGTAGCCGTCGAGCCGCTCGGCGGCCCGGAGGTCGCCGGAGGTGTGCCGCCCGGCGAACGTGATCCGGCGCCGGCCCCGCTCGACGAGGTGTCCGACCATCGCGGCGGCGGCCGCCGCGTTGGAGAAGCCGACCAGCAGGTCCACCGGATCGTCCGACCAGCCCCAGGTCTCCACGACGGGTACTCCCGCGGCGGCCAGCAGGGCACGGGTTCCGGGGGTGTGGTCGGTTCCCACCATGAGCAGTCCGTCCGGCCGCCTGCCGAGGAAGCTCCGCAGCACGTCCTCCTCGTGCTCCGCCCGGTAGTCGGTCGTGCCGACGAAGATCTGGTAGCCATGGGCCGCCAGGGCGGTCGAGAAGGCGTGAACGGTGTCCGCGAAGACCGACGCGTTGATCTGCGGGACCAGGACACCGACCGTGCGGCTGCGGTTCGACGCCAGGTTGCTGGCGGCGAGGTTGGGCACGTAGCCGGTCGCCGCGATGGCCGCTTCGACGTTGGCCCGGGTCTCGTCCGGCACCGACCGCGGGTCGCGCACGACCCGCGAGACCGTCTGCGGGGACACCCCGGCCGCCGCCGCCACGTCCGACAGGGTCACCGAACGGGTGGCGGAACGCTTGCGTGGGCGGCGGGGTGGCTGGGTCACATCCGAAACGATATCCATTGCGTCCGCCGGCGGGCCGTCCGCCCGGCCGCGCCGGGCGGACGGCTCGCCGGGCGTCACAGGGCTCCTCGTGCGGCCAGGGAGCGCATCAGATCGGAGATTCCGAAGGTCCACGGCTCGCAGGCGTCGCTCGGCCTGATCCGGCTGACGAGTGAACCGAGCCGGGGCGTGGCGACGGTGACCAGGTCTCCGTCGTGATGGGTGAAGCCCTGGCCCGGGGCGTCACGGTCCTCGACGGGGGCGAACATCGTGCCCAGGTAGAGCACCGCACCGTCGGGGTACCGGTGGTGCGGTCCGATCAGCTGACCGACGAGGTCCAGTGGGTCGCGGCTGATGGCGGACATGGAGGACACGGCGTCGAGTCGGTAACCTTCCTCGCCCTCGACGGTCAAGGTCACCGCCGCCTTCCGCACGTCGTCCATCCCGAAGGACGCGTCGAAGAGCCGCACGAAGGGCCCCAGGACGGCCGAGGCGTTGTTGTCCTTCGCCTTCGACAGGAGGAGTGCCGAACGTCCTTCCACATCACGGAGGTTGACGTCGTTTCCGAGAGTCGCGCCCACGACCTCCCCCGCGGAGGAGACGACCAGCACCATCTCCGGTTCGGGGTTGTTCCACCGTGAGGTGGAGAGGACCCCGGCATCGGTCGCGGTGCCGACAGCGGCCAGCACGGGGGCCTTGGTGAAGATCTCGGCGTCGGGCCCGATGCCCACCTCCAGGTACTGACTCCACATCCCCCGGGCGACCAGGAGTTCCTTGAGCGCGGCGGCCTCCGCGGAGCCGGGCCGCAGGGATGCCGGATCGTCCCCGACGAGGCCGCGTATCCGCTCGCGCACCTCGGCGGCGCCGGAGGCCTCGCCCCGCACACGTTCCTCGATCACCCTCTCCAGCATGGACACCACGAAGGTCACGCCGGCGGCCTTGACCGCTTGAAGGTCCACGGGGGCGAGCAGCCAGGGACGTGCCGGATCACGTGTCTCGGGCGGCGTGTTGCCCAGCAGTTCGTCGAGTCCGGCGAGGCGCTCGCCGTCGGCCGTGCGCAGCTGCGCCGCCGGATCGGGGGTTTCGCAGAGGTCGCGTACGGTCGGGAAGGCCGCCGTCACGTCGTGCACACCGCTGTCGCGGACGGCGACGACGCAGGGACCGGTGCCGGGCTGCCAGACCCGGCCGACGAGGGCCCCCTCCGTGCCGTCGTCGGGCAGGGTGGTGGCGGCGTCGGGCCACTGGGTCATGTCGTTCCTCTCAGGCTTTGCGGAATGTGGGCGCTCTCAGGCCTTGCGGAAAACGGGCGGGCGCTTCTCGGCGAACGCGCGGCGGCCTTCGGCGGCGTCCTCGGTGGCGAAGCAGATGGTCTGCAGGTCCCGTTCGTAGGCGAGAGCCTGGTCCTCGGGCAGATTCCCGGCCGCCCGAAGGTTGATCTTGGCCGTTTCCGCCGCCACGGGGGCCTGGGAGGCGATTACCGCGGCGAGGGCCCGGGCCCGGTCGAGCAGTTCGTCGGGGGCGACCACCTCGCTGACCAGGTGCCACTCCAGCGCCCGTGCGGCATCGATGCGGTCGCCGGTGAGCAGCATGAGTGCCGCGTTGCTCGGCCCGGCGGCGCGGCTGAGGAAGGCCGCCATGCCGCCGCCCCCGATCCAGCCCAGTGTGATCTCCGGCGCTCCGAAGGACGCCGTCCGTGAGGCGATCCGGATGTCGCAGGAGAGCGCGGTCTCCAGCCCGCCGCCGAGGGCGTAGCCGCCGACGGCTGCGATCGTGGGCGTCCGGGCCTCGCGGATGGCGTCGCAGTAGTCGACGCGATTGCGGAACTCCCACGGGGTGCGGTATCCGTCGAGTTCGCGGATGTCAGATCCGGCACTGAAGGCGCGCCCGCCCGCACCGGTGAGGATCACCGCGCGAACGTCGTCCGTGGTGTCGCACCATTGCACGGCCTGGACCAGGGCGCGGGACATCTCGGGGGTAACGGCGTTCAGTTTCTCGGGCCGGTTCAGCGTGAGGGTGGCGACCCGGTCGGCGACGTTGAGCAGGACGTGTCCGGTGCCGAGGTCGGGCGGGGTGCTGGTGGTGTCGGTCATGCTCGTCCTGCTTCCTTCGTGGTCCGGCTCGCGCGGTAGAGGGCTCGTAGCCGGCCGACTGCCGCCCCATGGCCGGTCCCGCCGGCCAGTGCGTCCCGGACGACGGCGGAGGCGGCGCTCTGGAAGGCGATGTAGCCGGCATGGCGGGGGCGGACCCACGCCTGCTCACAGGTGCGGGTGGTCCGGCGGTAGAAGTCCGCTGCGACGATCGCCGGGTCGGTCCAAGCGGCGCGTGCGCTGGGCTGCCCGCTGTGCCGGGGCAGGAAACCGCACTGGGCGGAGGGCGACATCAGCCAGCGGATGTGGTCAAGGAGTTCCGAGGTGGGGGTACAGCGGGAACTGACGGCGAGTCCGGTGCCGCCGAGGGTGGAGCCCGGCCGTCCCCCCGGCCGGGCGGCCGGGGCGTCGGTGAACGTCAGCCGGTCCGCGTAGGTGACGTAGCCGTACACCAACGGGCAGTGCGCCAGGCGGTCGGTGCCCGCCATCAGCTCCAGCAGACCGATCGGGTTGAGCGTGCGCGTACCGGCGGGTGCGCGGGCGTCGATGCCGGCCATGAGGTCCAGGACGGCACGTCCCGTCGCGTCGCTGATCAGTTCACCGGGGCCAGTGGCCGGCTCCTCGCCGAGGGCGACCGCGACGGAGGCGAAGGTGAGGAAGGCGTGCGGTCCGGCGAGCGACAGGGCCACCGGCGCGCGGCTCGCGAGGCCGAGCACCTCCTCCCAGGTGGTGGGCGGCTCCCCGGCGAGATCGGCGCGGGTCGCGGAGACCTGGGTGGCCGCGTCCAGGGGCAGGGCCCACTGCCTGCCGTCCATCGCGTACGAGTGCATGGTGGGGCCGATCGAGCCGGCACGCCAGCCGTCCAGTTCGTCCCTGCCGAAGAGATCATCCAGCGGGCGGAGGCAGCCCGAGGCGAGTGCCTCCCCCAGGTGCGGATGGTCCAGCACGACGAGGTCGTACCGGGCGCAGAGCTCGTCGACGGGATGGGACTCGAAACCCTCCAGCGGCTGGACGGACCAGTGCACGAGGCCGCCGGCCGCCGCGGCGAGGGCGTCGTGGCCGCGCGGGTGGTCCCAGGTCAGTCCGGCGTAGGTCACTGGGTCTCCGTCACGGTGCCGGAGGCGAACAGCGCCTCGATCTCCTCCTGGCCGAGGCCGGCCTCGGCCAGGATCTCGCGCGAGTGCTGGCCGGTGAGCGGGGCGCCGCGGTCGATGCGGGGCGGCGTGGCGGAGAACTTGTAAGGGAATCCGGGCACCTTCACACGGCCCTCGGTGGGGTGGTCGTAGGTGATGAAGGTGCCGTTGTGGCGGATCTGCGGGTCGTCGACCAGATCCGCGTAGCCGTAGACCGGTCCGGCCCATACGCCCGCGGCCTCGAAGGCGTCGAGCCAGTGGCGCGAGGTACGGGTGCGGAGTTGGGAGGCGGTGCGCGAGAAGAGCTCGTCGCGGTGGGTCCAGCCGTGCTCCTCGTCCTCCATGGACAGGAAGCTGTCCTCGCCGAGGAGTTCGCCGAGTGTCTTCAGCGGCGGGAAGGCGAGGACGATGTAGCCGTCGGCGGTTTCGAACGCGCCGTAGGGTGCGCGAATGTAGACATGTGCGTGCGGTTCGCCGGAGCGGTTCTGCTCCAGGCCGCCCACGGTGTGCACCGACAGTTCCTGCATTTGGAGTGTGGTGACGGCATCCAGCATGTTCACCGTCACGAGCTGTCCCTCACCGGTGCGTTCGCGGTGGAGCAGCGCGGCGAGCACCCCCTCGAAGGCGGTGGACGCGGTGACCGCGTCCACGAGGTACTGGCCCGCGGCCTGCGGTGCCTCGCCGGCGCGGCCCGCGGAGAGCATGGCGCCGGACATCGCCTGGAGCAGCAGGTCCTGGCCGGGGCGCTGAGCGTAGGGTCCGTCCTCGCCGTAGCCGGAGATGGAGACGTACACGAGCGACGGGTTGATCTCCGCCAGCGACGAGTAGTCGACGCCGAGTCGGTCGGCGACACCGGGGCGGTAGTTCTGCAGGAAGACGTCGGCGTCGGCCACGAGCCGGCGGAGCACCTCTTTGCCGTCCGGGTCCTTGAGGTCGACGGCGAGGGAGCGCTTGTTGCGGTTCAGCGAGAGGAAGGAGACGTTGATCCGGTTGCCGCCCGCGCCTCCCGCTGCCGCATGACGCTGCCACTCCCCGGTGACCGGCTCGACCTTGACCACGTCGGCCCCGAGGTCGCCGAGCCGCTGGGCCGCGAACGGGCCGGCCATGGCGATGGAGCAGTCGAGGACCCGGTACCCGCTGAGTATCCCGGGCTTGTCAGGCGTCGTCATGGGACTCCTTGAAAGAGGAGGGAGGAGAAGAGGAGCGAGAGAGGGGAACTCGCCGCGCCGCCGCCGCATTTGTTGTTCCGAGCCCTGTTGTTAGCGCTACCGGCAGCGCTAACATTCACGCTATGCGGGCCCCGCTCGCAGTGTCAACGCCTCGATCCGCCCCGCGGCGCCCGGCCGGCACCGGGAAGATGGGAACCACCGATGAGTCAACCGCAAGCAGCACTCGTGACCGGCGCCGGCGGCGCCCTGGGACGCGCCATAGCCTCCCGCCTGGCCGCCGACGGGCACGATGTGGCCCTGCTCGACCGCGACGCCGCGTCGCTGGAGCAGACGGTCGAGGAGGTACGGAAGTCGGGTGCCCGTGTCCTGGCTCTGACCACCGACCTGCGCGACGCACAGGCGGTCGAAGCGGCCGTCGAACGGACCACGTCCGAGCTGGGCACCCTGCGCGTCCTGGTGAACAACGCGGCCGTGTACCCGAGCCGGCCCTTCCTTGATGTGCCGCTGGCGGAGTACGACAATGTGGTCGCGGTGAATCAGCGCGCCTACTGGGTCGCCGCTCAGGCGGCAGCGCGCCGTATGACCGGCACGGGCGGCGGGGCGATCGTGAACGTGGCCTCGATCACCATGCACGGGGGCTGGGACTCGCTCGCCGCCTACATCTCCACCAAGGGTGCGGCCGTCGCCTTCACCCGCGCACTGGCCCGCGAGCTCGGGCCTGCGGAGATCCGCGTCAACTGCGTCTCCCCCGGCGCGTTCCCCACGGCGGCCGAGGAGATCCACGACGATCCCGAGGCCTACACCCGGCATGTGCTCGACCATCAGGCCCTCAAGCGGCGCGGCCGCCCGGAGGAGCTGGCCTCGGCCGTCTCCTTCCTCACCGGACCGGACTCCTCGTTCGTCACCGGCCAGTGCCTGGAGGTCAACGGAGGGTGGGTGATGGCGTGAAGCTGAACGGACGCGACTACGACCGTCACGCCCTCGCCCGGCACGCGGGCGACGTCTCGGCCGCCGGCGGTGTGCGGTCCGTCGTCCTGGACGACGGCTCCGAACGCGGCATCCGCACGCTGGAGTTCCGTACCGGCGCCGGACTCTCCTTCGATGTGCTCGTGGACCGGGCCATGGACATCGGCGGGGCGGAGTTCCTGGGCCGCGGGTTCGGCTGGCGCTCCGCGACGGGGTTCCGCCACCCCGGCCTGCACGAGTACCGCGACGACGACGGCCTGTCGATGATGCGCAGCTTCTCGGGACTGCTGCTCACCGCCGGTCTCGACCACACGCTGTTCGGCGCCGAGGTGGACGCCTCGCAGTACCGCTACCCGCCGCGCCGCACCGCCTCCCACGCGCTGCACGGCCGGGTCGGCAACCTGCCCGCCCGGCTCACCGGCTACGGCGAGCAGTGGCAGGACGAGGACCACTGCGTCCTCTGGGCGGAGGGCGAGGTCCGCCAGGCCGCGATCTTCGGTGAGCACCTGCGGCTCACCCGCCGCATCGAGGCCGATCTCGGCGGCACGGAGATCCGGCTCATCGACCGGGTGCGCAACGCCGGCTTCGACCCCACACCGCACATGTTCCTCTACCACATCAACGTCGGCTGGCCCTTCCTGGACGAGGGAGCGCGCTACGAGATGCCGCTGCGCCGCACGCTCTGGCAGAGCGACAGCGTCGCCGAACAGGGGGTGCTGAACACCGAGATGCCGGGCCCGCTGTCCGGATTCGTCGAGCAGGTCTACGAGCATGAACTGGAACCGGACGCCGACGGCTCGGTACGGCCCCGGCTGGTCAACGACCGCCTGGGGATGTACTTCGAGCTGGAGTACGACCAGGCGCAGTTCCCGTCCTTCTTCCAGTGGATGCACCTGCGCGAGGGCGCCTACGCCGTGGGCTTCGAGCCCTCCACGCACCATGTGCAGGGTGAGGCCGCGGCCCGGGAGAGCGGATCCATGACGTTCCTGCAGCCGGGTGAGGAACGCCTGTACACGACGACGTTCCGGGTCGGCCGGACCGGCTGATCACCTGACGGAGCGGACCGTGCGAACCGGTTGGGCCGGACGCCGCGCCCGTCTACGCTGACGGCCCACCGAGGCGAGAGGGATGACGCACAGGGAGCCGGTCCGGATCATTCCCGGGCTCACCGTGAACCGGGAGCCGTACGAGAAGGCCGGGCGGGTTCCGGTACGAGTACGCGGCGTCGCTCCACGCCCGCAACGGGCGACGCGCCGATCTCAGCGCATCAGCAGCGCCGCGGAGCGGGTCGGCGCCCGTC
Source organism: Streptomyces sp. DT224 (assembly GCF_049844595.1). Taxonomy (NCBI): domain Bacteria; kingdom Bacillati; phylum Actinomycetota; class Actinomycetes; order Kitasatosporales; family Streptomycetaceae; genus Streptomyces; species Streptomyces sp. DT224. The sequence goes on along the minus strand of NZ_JBNCLI010000008.1, from coordinate 317,915 downwards.
AAGTCAACTCCCTCCTGGTCCAGGAGGCTGTCGACTGGGGAAAGCACCGGCAACTCGGGCAGGCGATGGCCGACCTGGACATGGACGCGATGCCGATCCCGCCGTCCAGCTCTGGCTATCCGCCGGCGCTGCTCTACCGCCGCGAGACGATGGGCCGGTGGAAGTTCTGGAACACGGACTTCGCGCAGGAGACGCTCCATGGCTTCGGTGTCGCGGTATTCGACGTGGGCCTGCCCGCTCCACTCACGCTCACCAGCGCGCGCCTGAACCCGTTCGTCGCGACGCCGCACAGAAGCTGTACGAGGAGCGCGGAGACAAGGAGCTGCTGCGCAAGACCGCGACGGACGACCGGATCGATCAGCTGTGGGTGTCGGCACCGCTGCGCGACACAATCGTCGGCTACGCCCTGCTGGACACCCCTGCGGGTGCCTCGGACCACCCCGGTACCGGGCTCGTCGAGGGGATCATGGCTTGCAGGGCCATGCCCGCAGCACCGGGGCGAATCGTAGCGGCCTCTGGAGGGCTTCAGCTCGCTCCGGGCCATACGGTTTCGTCGAGGAACTGCTCAATTCTGGTCGCTACATGGCCGAGCACAGCTGCGGAAGCAGCAAGGGGCCCCGGGACTTCCATCCCGTGGTCCGCGCCGTCGACTTCGAGAACGAAGGGCGTGAGCTCGCGGGCGAGCCTTCCCTCCCACAACACATCCGCAGTTCCCCCGACGAGCAGGAACGGAGCTCGGGCGGCGCGAAGCCCCGCCACTACCTGCGGGTCGGTAAGCAGGGGGGTGAGCCATACGGCTGGGAATCCACGCTCGCCCACGAGGGAGGCTGCAACGCTCCCGAGCGACTTACCGACAACGAGCACTGATCCCCTGGGGACAGCGGCTGCCGCGACGTCGACCACCTCGGCCGCTCGCGGCAGGACCCACTCAGCACGCTTCGAAGGCTGGAGGTCGGCCGGTGCTTGCCACCACGCACGGTGCACCTGCGCGCCTCGAGCCTCGGCAGCCGAACCAGCGAACAGTGGCAACGGGGCGAACGGGCCGCCCAACCCACCCGGCAGGACCACCACGGCACGCGGAGGAAAAGAACCGATCACAGCAGGAGATTATCCGCGTGCCCACCAGACGATCACAGCGCCCCCAGAGGCACCGCGCCTCCGCTCGGCGGTCCTACTCGTAACAGAATGATCCCTGCGGGCTGACCTACAGGGATCCTGGCTCGCGGTCGGCGATGAACCGGGTCAGGGTTCCCTCTCGTAGTTCCAGAAACTGCCGCAGGTTGTCAGCTGCCTTGGCTGGATGAAGCGGCGCGCTCCAGGAGATCGCTCACCGCGTGCGTGTCCCGGTGGGGGCGAGCGAGTGAAAGACGGGCAGGCGCGTGCCGTGAGTCTGCCCGGGGGCCGACTTCGCCGTCGAGCGCTCAGCGACGGTACCAATCTGCCCATGGCCGAGTCGCTACTGGCCGGTCGAATGGGGCCTGGTTGCGCCGTCTCTTGACATCGGTCCCTCGCTGTCAGGCTTGGCGGGCGTAGGACGCGAGGCGATCGGCGAGCTCAAGACCCCGGGCGCCACCCTCGCGATCGCCGGCACCCGCACCGTCCCGCTGTTCGCCCCAGGCTCTGCCCGTCCGGCGGACAACCACAGCGTGATCACCGAGTTCCTCGTCGACGACGTCGACCGTGTGCACCAGAACCTGACCGGCTTCGTCACCGAGCCCACCACGATGCCCTGGGGCAACCGGTCGCTGCTGTTCCGTGACCCCGACGGCAACCTCGTCAACTTCTTCACCCCCGTCACCCCGGCGGCTATCGAAAAGTTCGCACGCTGACGCCACGCACAGCCGCTCACGCGGGGAGCCCTGAGATCCCAGGGTTCCCGGTGCACGCGGCCGCCGAGTCCAGGAGAGCCACCAGCCGGGGGCACCGGAACACACCGCTGACCTGCGGCTAACTCCCGGAATCCGGGCGTTTCCCGGCTCCCCAGACGACGCCGACCGCCACAACATCCCGGAGGTTGACGGTTGCCCCGGTGACGATGGCGACGGCCCCGGACCGTGCCGATGACCTGAAACGCACGGCTGTCGGGCCTAGGGAAGCCCCCGTGGGAGCCGTCCGGGTACGAAGGAGGCGATGAAGCCGCGGAACTGGGGCGGGCAGCCGGGGCGAGCCATCCCCGGGGACGCCCGACGCAGAGCGTCAGGCGTCGGATGGGGCCGGAGCGGCGGGAACCGGGCCGTAGATCCCAGGCCCTGGCAGGCGCTTACATACTGGCCGCCGAACTGGCCGCTCCTGGGTCGGCGGCGTGAAGACGTACTGGCTTCCGTGGACTCCGATGACCTGATTGTGCTCCATGTAGCGGCTGAGACGCCCTGTGCACCGGCCCCCGCGACCGGTCGAGGCCTGTGCGAGCGCGGTGGCGGAACCCGTACCCGCGGGGCGGAAGGCGGCCGGCCGCTGCGGGAGGGGCTGGGTTCCGCACCGGCCGGGCCGCTCCCGCGGTGACGCGTTGACCATGGTTGCGCACTCCGCCGCGAGACGGGACGCGCAACCGGTCGTTCGCCTGCCAGAGGTTCAGCCGCTGACCGTGATGTTCGAACTCCCGCTGCTCTGGTACCCCTCGGTGGCCATGATCATGTAGTACTTGAACTGGCCCATGCTCATGCCCGCGCGCGCCCAGGCGTCGAAGTGGTTGCCGGTGGTGATGGTGCCGGAGCCACTGGTCACCTTCGACTGCCGGACACTCCAGTACTGGTCGAAGGTGCGGGTGCCCTCGACGGAGGGTGCGTTGTACCGCGTCGTCTTGTAGATGTCGTACGTGCCGCCGTCACTGGAAACGGTGCCCCTGTACTCACCGGTGGGCCGGTAGCTGCCCCAGTTGTCGACGATGTAGTACTCCACAAGCGGGTTCGACGTCCAGCCGTAGAGGCAGCCGTAGCCGTTGCCCGACGGGTTGAAGTAGCCGTTGTAGCGGACCGTCCTGCGCCCACCGGTGTTCCAGCCCTTGCCGGCGACGAAGTTGCCGCAGTTGGTCCACTGGGTGCTGTAGCTGCCGCCACCTTTGAGGGTCATGGAGACGGAGCCGCCGCCGTCGGTCCAGAACGAGTAGTACATACCGTCGGTGCCGGTCCGGCTGGTGGTGATGGTGGTGGCGGCGTGGGCGGTTCCGGGCAGCAGCAGCCCGGACGCGGTAGCGAGCGCGACCGTGCCGGCGCCGCCGAGAAAGTTTCGTCGGCTCATGCCGACGAAGGGAGCGGGGTCCTGCCTGATCTGGTCCTGTTGCGAGCCGTCCTGCTGCATGGGATCTCCCGATGAAGGCTGGTGGGGGGCGGGCGGCTTCTGCCACCCGCGGCCTTGCACGAACCACGGCGAGACCGCCCGGTGGTCGTCGCAACCGCAACGATCCACCGTCGTCCCGGCCACGCGGCGCGCGGCCGACCGACGGACTTCCGTCATCCGATGGGCCACAGTTTTCGTAGAGGGCCATGCTCATGTCAACTCTTCGCCATTCTTTCGGAAAGAATTCTCTTCTCGAAGGACGCCCCGGCAAGGAGACATCCGCAGCTCAGGCCGCTATTCACGCACGCGGTCGCGGTGGCACGACTGAACCAGGAAGAGAGAACTTCCCACTCGTGCGCTTGGCGACCGAAACTTTCGAAAGGCTCCTGCGGCCGCGGGCTCGGACAGCAGGCCGTCGAGGAGCTGGGGGACGGCGCCCGCCTGCTGGTCCTCGACGTGACAGATCCCGACGGCGCCGCACGGGCCGCGGCCCAGGTGGCCGCCTGGACGTGCTGGTCAACAATGCCGGGACCTCTGTGGGGACAGATGCACGCTTGCACGTAACTCCGTAATTGCGTAATCTCGCTCCATGGATCTCGAAGAGCGTGTCGCCGAACTCGAACGGCGCATGGCGGAACTGGAGGCGGCGCCGCCCGCCCCGCCCGTGGGGGAGGGTGACTTCTGGGCGCTCGACGCGCTGAAGGCGCGCCATCCGGTGACGCAGGAGGCGGATGGCGCCGTGCTGTTCACCGGCGCGGTGCGCGTCCCGACCGGGCACCGCTACGAATGGCAGTACGGGCTGCTGACCGAGACGCTGTTCGACGACAACTGGTCGGAGGCGGCCGCGTCATTCGCCGCGCTCGGCCATCCCGTGCGGCTGACGCTGCTGCGTGAGGTCCTGGGAGGCCTGCGCACCGCGGCCGAACTGGCCGCACTCGACGGCGTAGGGACGACCGGCCAGATCTACCACCATCTGCGTCAGCTGACGGGCACGGGCTGGCTGCACTCCCCGGAGCGCGGCCGCTACGAGATCCCGACGGGGCGAGTCGTGCCACTCCTCGTCGTGCTCACCGCCGCGCGCCCCGTCGCATGACCGATTCACGGACAAGGGGGAAAGCATGTCCGTTGACCGACGGAAGATCGCCGCAAAGGTCCAGTACGCCTTGTGGGTGGTCTTCTTCGCGCAGATCGCCGCCCGGTTCTTCATAGAGCTGCCGTACAACTACTGGGTGAGCTGGCTCCCGGCGCTCGGCGCGCTCGGGATCGGCCTGGTCGTCGCACGCTCCGCACGCCAGCGGACCGGGACCCGGCCCCTGGCACCCGTCGCCGTTGCACCCCCGGTCACCGGCCGCTGGTCCGCGCCCAACAGCCCCGCCGACAAGGTCCCGAGCCACGGAACGCACAGCCTGGCGCAGACCTACGCCATCGACATCGTGGCCGAGCCGGCGGGCGGGCCCGCCCGTCCCGCCCCCGTCTGGTTCTGGCCCGTCGCCCGGCGCAACCGGGACTACCCCGCCTTCGGCGCACCGTTGTACGCCGTCGCCGACGCGACCGTCGTGCACGCGGAAGACGGCCAGCGCGACCACCTGAGCCGCAGCTCGCTCGCCGGGGTCCTGTACTTCTGGCTCGTCGAAGGGGCCTGCAGAACCCTAGGAGGTAGCCGTCGCATCGTGGGCAACCACATCGTCCTCGACCTGGGCGACGGAACGTACGCGGTGTACGCGCACGTTCAGCGAGGCTCACTCCGTGTCCGCCCGGGCGACGAGGTCGGGGCCGGTCAACCGCTCGGCCGCTGCGGCAACTCGGGCAACTCGACCCAGCCCCATGTGCACTTCCAGCTGATGGACGGACCCGACCTGGAGACAGCGCGCGGGATTCCCTTCACCTGGAGCGGAGTCGGCGTGCCCGCCGCCGGCGGGACATTCACCGTCGACGCGGACTCCACCGCTCCGGCACCGCCTCGGAACACCTGACCCGAACCGCCCGCGCTCTGCCCACCCTTGTCTCCGGGCGGCCCGTCGAGAACGGTGAACAGCGGCGAGAGGTGGCCCTTGGGTGCGGTGAGGACGATGTCGGCCTGGGCGCCTTCCCGGCCTGGCGTGCTCCAGGAGCCGGAGACCCGGAGCGGGACCGCCGTCCCGTACGAGCCGATGCGCCGCACCCCGCCGTAAGTGGATGCCCCCGACCGGCCCGTTGCGCCCGCGCCCGTCCGACCTGGCAAAGCGGTGGAGGGGCACCCCCCTGGGTGTGCTCGTCAGCAGCGGCCTCCTTCGGCCGCTGCTGACGGACGTCGGCGTTCCGGGGTCTTGTGGTGTCGGCGGCGGGCGGCGGCCAGACGTGTGCTGACAGCCGCGGGCTCGGTGCCGGTCACGGTGGCGATCTTGTCGATGCCGAGCCCGAGTTCCTCCATCCGAGTCAGGGCCTGTCCGCTTCGGCGGGCGACGGGTCTGGGTATGGCGTTGCCAGGCCCAGGCGGCGGGGTCGGGTTCGCGGACGATGGTGCTCCAGTGGCTGGCGATGCGTCCGGGAGCAGGAGAGCGATCGCGTACGGCCCCGCCGCTGGCGGGCTCCGCATCTTGTCCGGCGTCGACGCGGAGCCCTCCTCGTGCCGCGGCCCGGCACGGTGGGTGTCAGTTCCTGTGCCTCAGCCGCGCGTACCAGGCCTGGACGCGTGCCCGGACCAGGGAGGCGACGACGAGCACGGCGAGTCGGACGCCCTTGTCCACATTTGCGCGGACCCGTCACCGGGGCCGCAGTTCCCGCAGGCCTGCACAGCACGCAATGGGCCAGGGAGTGCCTTCAGTTCCGTGTCGGACGGCGTCGGAACGTACCCCGGTTGTAGTCGGCCGTCACCGATGCTCTACCGCCGGCAGGCACCGTGGCAGTCTGCTCCACCGTCGGGGGGTACAGGTCATGGTCGGTGCCGCGCACCCTGCCCGCCGTAATGGTGTAGCGGCCCGGCTTCACACCGGCGAGGGTGCTGGTTCGGGAGACATGCTCTGTCATGCCCTCCGGCCCCCGCACCGTCACGTCGCCGATCTTGCCGACGGGCAGGCTCCCGACACGCACGTGGAGCTGCCCCTCGGACTCTGACTGCCAGGGCATCCAGCCCTCGTTCACAGCGACGACGCTTCCGCCGACCATGCAGGCGACGACGCTGAAGATGACGCTGCGTCCCCATCGTGTCGAAGCCCAACTGGCCATCCCTCATCCCTTCCTCGGCCACTTGTACACGGCGCACGATACGGTCGGCCGACTCCCCCGGCTCCAGAGCCAGCCATCACGTGCCTCTGGCTCAACGGCAGGGCAGCGCGAGGGTCCCTTCCCTGGATATCGAGGTCGGCACCGCGGACGCAGCACTCCCCAAGGGAACCGCCACCGCGCGGCAGTACCGCCCCTTCACGGTCAGCTCGGATTAGGCGCCGAGCGCAGCAAGCATCCCCTGGGGTGGGTACCGCTCGTTACGGCTCGCCTCATGGTCGTCGTGTCAGCGCGGGGCTCGCTGGTCGTAGTCGCGCTGGCGTGCTTGGATCTCGGAGGCGTTCGCGACGGTCCAGTCGTAGAGGTGGGCGAACGGCTCGCGCAGGGATTCGCCGAGAGCGGTCAGCGAGTATTCGACGCCGACCGGCGAGGTCGGCAGCACGCGGCGCTCGACCATCCCGTTGCGTTCGAGCCGGCGCAGGGTCTGCGTGAGGACACGTTGCGTGACGCCGTCGAGGCGGCGCTTGATCTCGTTGAACCGGCGCGGTTCGACCAGGACTGCCATCACCATCATCGACCACTTGTCGGCGATCTGATCGAGGATGGGCCGGCTCGGACAGTCGGCCCGAAACACTACGTCGTGCTCGGCGACGGCCCGGTAGACGGCCTCAGAAGTGGCCATAGCGGTATCCTCCACGATCCCCGGGATGCCTGAAGTGCCTTATTGACGCAGGTCACAGCCGGTTTCACTGTAGGTATGCAACAGGAACCAGAATCCTGCCAGGTACCGAGGGGAAAAGCCATGGGCCACGACGCCTACCAGACCTTGCGCGTCAGCCGGAAGGATGCGGTCACACACGTCACGATCGACAACCCGCCGATCAACGTACTCAGCGTCGCGGTCATGACCGACCTGCGGCGCCTGCTCACCACGCTGGCCGGCGACGACACCGTACGCGTGATCGTGTTCGACAGCGCGGACCCGGACTTCTTCCTCGCCCACGTCGACATGACCGCCACCCCGAACGCCCTCGCCGGGCTCATGGCCGACCTGCCGGACGGCGTCAACGTCTTCCAGGCCGTCGGGGAGCAGCTACGCCGCCAACCTCAGGTGACCATCGTCAAGCTCGCCGGCAAGGCGCGCGGTGGCGGAGCCGAGTTCGTCGTAGCCGCGGACATGGCGTTCGCAGCGACCGGCACGGCCGGGCTCGGCCAGATCGAAGCTCTCATGGGCATAGTCCCTGGCGGTGGCGCCACGCAGTACCTCACCGAGCGCGTCGGCCGTAACCGCGCCTTGGAGATCGTGCTCGGCGCCGACCTGATGGACGCCGAGACCGCCGAGCGGTATGGCTGGGTCAACCGAGCCGTCCCAGCCGACCAGCTCGACGAGTTCGTCAACCGCCTCGCCCGTAACATCGCCGCGCTGCCCGACGGCGTTGTGACGGCAGCCAAGCATGCCATCGTTCCCCACGATCATTCTGATGGCCTGGCGCGGGAGAACGCCGCCTGGGCCGGGCTCGTATTCCGACCCGCCACAGCACAGCTCATGGACGCCGGGCTGGCCAACGACGCCCAGACTCGGGACGGCGAACAGGACCTCGAGAGTCTGTTCCGCCACCTCGCCGGGTAGCTGAACCCGGTGCAGGAGCCGCTGTTACCGAAGAGGGCCAGGCCGCGCCCGCCCACCGGCTCTACGACGAGCGGGAGAAGTCCGTCCAGCAGATCCCCGACAAGTGCGGCGCGCCGTGCTCGACGGTGTACGGACACCTCAACAAGGCCAGAACCTTCCCCTGTCAGCCCAAGGAGGCCAGGACCACGAAGCCCTGACTGCCCGTTTGCGGCTGGTGACACGGTTCTTACCGGCACCCCAGAAAACGGGCTGTGAGGCTCAGAGCGCTCACAGCGGTGACACCGGGTGAAATGACTGCGGGTGTCCTATGACAGCCAATCTGGAGTGGTCGCCACCGAACGTGGATTGCGGGTAGCTGATCAGGTCTGTGCTGACGAGGAGCTCAGCCGACCAGCAGATAGAGAACCAGCCTGATCAGCACAAGGCCAGTAAGCACAGTTCCAGCGATGAGCAGCGGGCTGCGGGTGTGGCGGAGGAGACGGATGCCGCACCGGACTCCGTAGACGGCCAGGCCGCCGGAGATGAGCAGAAACACAAGACTGCCCGCCAGTCCGCCCCCGCCCAGGACGCTGAGAATGACGTAGCCCACCAGGAACTGCGGGAGCCCCAGAAGCCAAACCTTCCTCACCTCTGCCCCGTCTGGGGCGGCCGGCGGCGGAGTCACAGCGGGCATGGGCGGCGTGACCGGCGGTGGAGGACCTGCGGCGATGTTGGAGGCAGGGGCATGCGTCGCTGGGGTGGAGAGCGGCTCAAGGGCTGTGCGCAGCCGTTCAGCGAACTTCGGGTCCGCCTGCACCTCGTCGGCGATCACGGAGCTGACGATGCCCGCTGATCCCTCGCCGGGCTGCTCATGCAGGCGGGCGAGGGCGGACGACCCCAGCGCGCTCCTTCCGAGCCGGCCCCATACCAGTTCTCGCACCGCCGCGGTCTGCTCTGCCGACGCCGACGTGCCTCCGGTCAGCACCCTGATCGCCGCAGCGGGTAACTCTGAAGCCTGCATTCCGATCCTTCCAACACCAGTGTGATCCGATCGTATGGGCATTTGGCGTACCGAGGAACTGAGCAGACCAGCGCAGATTCGAGGACTGGCCACAAGTCCTCGGCCGTAACGAGAACCGTCAAGGTCCGATGGCGAACGATTCAAGTTGGCTGTCACACAACACGGGGCGCTCCCGTTCCCGGCACACTCAGCCCATCGACGTGCCTGGACGAGGAGAAGCGCGATGCCCGAGAAGCCACCCCGGATGACGCGTACGACGCGGTGCCGGTGAACCGGTGATCCCGTGACGGAACCCACGTCTGCGTCGGACGCGACGGCGGCACCATCACCGACCTGCGCTCCCACGGCATGAACGACACCACCTACTCACTGAAGAACAACGACCCGACGCGCGCGGCCTCAACTGCCTGCGGGCCCCGGTCCCGTCTCGTCCGGCGCGTGGGATCACCCCGGATCGCCCGCCGCGGCGCTCCGCACTGCTCCGGCTTGGACGAGACGCGAGCACGACGCCTGGCGGGTCGAGTCGCTGAATAGCGGTCAGCAGACGCGGCCGGTGCAGATCGCCCTGAAAACGATGGTCACTTCGGGCGCGCTCAACCGCGATCGAGGTGTGAGGCTTGGTGCCGAAGCCACTCCACCACGGGGACTGTAAAACGTTCGGTGCAACTCCCGATCATGGAAGATGCATCGATGACCAGCAACAACGTGGACCGAGCCCGTCGCACCGTCTGAGGCTGTGGTGCCGACGTGTCGCGTCAGACGATCTCCACGATCACCGACAAGGTCCTCGAGGGCATGGCCGAGTGGCCGAACAGGCCCCTGGACTCGGGGCGGTTTCCATCAGTGGTTGCGAATCAGCTGGTCATTGGTCCTGTGAGCCATTCTTTCCTCGACATCACCTTCGACGGCCGACTCTCCTCAGCACGCCAGTAGCCCTCAACAACTCGAGAATACCGCTCGTTTGACAGTCCCCTCCTGGACACTGAGCCGATGGTGCTGGCATGTCCAGCGCGAGGAGTTCGCGGCTCGGCACGTCCAGCGACAGATCGGCCATGCCTCGTCAACGACTGTGGGACACGCGGGCCTGGGCTGTCGGCACACGCAGGTGGGCATGCGCATCCCGGTCGGGTTGTGGAAGTCAGGTACCGGGTAGGCGAGGTTCGCGGCTTGCCCCGCGGCTTGGTGGTGCTTTCGATCAGGTGAACTCGGGCCCGGCACGATCAGCGCCGCCGTTTGCGGTTCCGCCTCCGGACGGGAGGCCGCGCGGCCGTTCAGTGTGCGCGTCTGCGGCGGAGGCGGGTGAGCAGCAGGTACAGCATGGCGAGCGCGGCAACGGCCTGGGCCATTGCGGTGGCTTGCTTCTCGCCGTACCAGACGGGCTCGTACATGTCCGGGATCGGTCCCAGCTCGCCGACGTTGACGTAGCGGTAGACGAGGAGCAACGCGAGTCCCCCGATCGCAACTGCCGCGGCGAAGAGGTCTCCCGGCAGCCGCCGCCAGAAGAGGACGAGCAGCGCGGCGAGAGCCGCGAGGGCCGCCTCGAGGCGGAAAAGGGTGCCCTGGCTGATGCCCGACGTGATGGTGTCGTACCGGGCGGCCAAGTGCGCGTGCAGGTAGGCGTCGACCGCGAGACCAGCTGCGGCGAGTACCCGTGTGGCAGCCCACGCGAAAGGGCCGAGAGCGCCTTGGCGTGTGGGCGGGTCGGTCGGCTGTGTGGACATGGCGGGTCTCTCTGGTCGCGCCGCGGCTGGCGCGACGGCCGGGGCTCAGTTGACGGTGAGCGTGCCTTTCATGAACGGGTGGATCGTGCAGGTGTAGGGGAAATCGCCCGACCGCGCCGGGGCCGTGATGGTGGCACTCTTGCCGGGGGCGATGTCTTCGGTGTCGAAGAGGCTTCCCTTGGACGCGGTCAGAGTGTGCGCGGTGGTGTCGCTGTTGATGACGGTGACCTTCGCCCCGGGCCGGACGGTCAGAGAGGCCGGCCGGAACTTGAAGTCCTTGATCGTGATCTTTGTTCCGCCGATGTCCGTGGCCGGGCTGGTGGCCGATTCGGTCGGGCGGTCACCGCCGCCCCCTCCCCCGTTCGAGCACGCGGTTGAGGCCGCAAGGACGAGGGCACAGGCGGTGGCCACGATGAACCGGGCCGCGCCGGCAGGGAAGGAGCGGGGCATGGAGCCTCCGAGCGGTATGGGGGCCGGACCGGCCGCAGGTCAGTAGCCGCTGTCGTTCGTCCGGGGCCTGGTGGTGATCTTCTTGCCGTCGGGGCCGACGACGAACCACTTGGCGCCGAAGGCGTCGACGTCCTGCCCGTTGGTTTCGCCGGCTTTCTGGTCGTCGGCGAACCGGTACAGCGGGTGCCCGTTGTACGTCACCTGCTTGGCGCCGTCGTCCCGCTTGGTGGTCTTGAGCAGGTCCTTCTTCAGCCCGTTGCCGGCGGTCGGGGTCGACTCGGCGATGAACGGCGGCCACGCCTTGGCGCAGTCGCCCTTGCACTGCGACTTGCTCTTCGCGTCCTTCTCGAAGAGGTACAGCGTCCTGCCCTTCTGGTCGACCAGCATCTTGCCGTAGGTGCCGTCCTTGACGTCGACCGCGGGGTCGGCCGACGAGCTCGCCGCCGGCACCACGCCGGGATCGACCTTGTCCGCGGCGACATGGGTCTCCGCGTCACTGACGCCGGCTTCCCCGCGGTCCTCCGAACACCCGGTCGCCGCAGTGGCGATCAGCAGAGCGGAGGCAAACGTGGTGACAGTCCCGAAGTGCCGATTCATGAGGTTCTCCATGATCGTCTGCCGCTGCGTGAGCAGCACGCGGGCCGCCGAGCAGGGGCCGCTCGTTCCAGTGCACATCCGGCCGAACAAACCGACCAACCGACCGCGTCCGTTCGGAGTGCGCGGAGTGCGGCAGCGTCCACAGGTGTCCCCTACACCGTGCCCGGCCGGGCATCACGGGGCGCCGTCCGACATTTCCGCCGGGCTGGAGCCACGTTTGGCCACCGCTCAGCACCGCTCGCCTCAGTCGCAGCGTGCGGATCTGCACATCCAGGGCGTCGGCGTGTGCTGCGGCGACCTCGGGAACCGAGACTTCCCGGTCCAGTACCTGCCGGATGACGGCAAGCTCCAGTCCCAGGTCACGCAGAGTACGCACCAGATCCGGACGGGTGAGCGCGCCGTTGTCGTAGAGGCGGTAGCCGGCGGGGCTGCGGTCCGTCGGCGGCACGATCCCGGTGCCGGAGTAGAACCGGATGGTCTTGACCGTCAGCCCGGTCCGCCGGGCCAGGTCACCGATCGTGAAGAGCGCGTCGCCGTCTCCGTCCATGCCCACACTCTCATGCCTCCCCCTACGGGAGCTCAACGGTGCGGACGTTACAGCCAGCCCCGCGCCTTGGCCCGCAGCGCCGCCTGGAAGCGGTTGGCGGCGCCGAGCTGGGACATCAACGCGGCGACGTGGGCACGGTACTTGCGTACGGACATGCCCAGGGTCCGCGCGGCCGACTCGTCCTTGTCGTGCTCCGCCAGCGCCCACAAGACCTTCACCTCGGTCGCCGTCAGGTCATGCTCGTCCAGATCCGAGGCGCCGGCCCACAGCCGTTCGAACAGGTCGATCAGCACCGCGACCAGGCCCGGCTGGCGGATCATCAGCACATCGGTGTCCCGGCGGTCGGGGTGAAGACGGACGAAGGCCAACCGCCGGTCGAGGATGAGCAGGGGCAGAAAAGGCTCGGCCGTCACCCGGTGCAGATCACCGAGCTGGTGCAGATACCGGGCGTAGGCCAGCTGCTCCGGAACATCCCGGGTGGCCGTCTGCACGAGGGTGCGGCTCCTCATCCCGTCGGCGAGCAGCCTCCGATAGCGGCGCACCTGGGCCTCGGAGTGGTCCGCGCCGCGCGGGAGCGGCTTGGCGTTCATCGTCTCGACCCGGCCGCGCACGGCATCGATCCTCCGGCCGAGGTCGGCGAGGCCGATACGTTCGACGAGCTCGACAGGGCTGCCCCGGCGGGCCTCCTCGGCCAGGCTGCGCACCGCGTCGAAGGCGCTGTCCATGCTGGCCAGTTCCTGTGTGGTGCGCTCCACCCGGCGGCGGATCAGGAGGTCGACGGCGGCCGCGGGCGGCAGCGGGGCGAGCAGTTCGTCGATCAACCCCAGCTCTCGCAGGGCGTCGAGGGTCTCCTTGAGCCCGGGAAGGCCCAGCTCCGCCGACATCGAGTCCGGATCGGTGGCCGAAGTCCGCAACAGGTAGCGATAGACGCTTTCTTGCTGGGCGGTCAGCCCCAGGCTCTCCAGGCTCACCGGTCCCCCGTTCCGTGCAGCTTCCTGCACCACAGGTCTACAGGCGGTCCGGGTCCCGTGACGACCATCGACCGGCAAAGAATGGCGGCGCCGGGCCGGGAATTCGCCCGCGGCTCACCGAGAGGGAACCACCACCGTCATGGTCTATCTCCGCAGCTTCATCCCGTGGATCGCGCTCACCCTGCTCACCGGCGTCGTCGACGTCGGCTGGGCCGCGACCATCGCCCTGGCCCTGGCAGCCGGTCTGATCGTCGGCAGACGCCGCGCCGGCAGCGCCTGGGGTGCACTGGCCATCGAGTGCAGCGCCCTCGTCTTCCTGGCCGGCTACACCGCCGTGGCCTTCACCGCGCCCGACTCGGCCACCGTCGCCCACTACGGCGGACCGGCCTCCTCCCTCTGGCTCGCGGTGACCGCCTGGGCCTCACTGGCCCTCCGACGGCCCTTCACCCTCGGCATCGCCCGCGCCCAGGTACCCGAACAGCACTGGAACAGCCCGCTGTTCCGCCACGTCAACCGGGTCATCACGGCGGTCTGGGCGCTCGCCTTCACCGCCTCCGGCGCCGGCTCCGCGCTCCTGCACCACTACCGGCCGGAGGCCGACACGGCGCGCACGCTGCTGACGGTGGCCGCCTTCGCACTGCCGGCCCTCTTCACCGCCCGGTACCCGGACCTGGCCCGCGCCCGGCACACAGCCACACCCCGCGAAAAAGCCGCCCGGTGACGTACCCGACGACTGGCCGAGCGAATGCGCCGTTGTGCTCGTCGCCGCATCAGGCGCGTTGGCCTGGCTCCTGCGGATCAGAGGTGTGTAAGGGAGCGCTCGTGAGGGGCGCCCCTCCGCAGCACGGGCGGCCGGTCCGTGGCCGCCACTTCCTCGTCTGTTGCTTGGCCTCGGTCGGGGCGGTAGGACTCGGTGCCGGTCTCGAGAGAATCCGCCTCTTCGTGAACACCTGAGCCCTGCCCCGCTCTACGCAGAGGCGAACTGACAGGATCGGGGCCATGAGCGACTCGCCTTTCGATGCGGTCCTGTGCGACTTCGACGGCGTCCTGCGTCTTTGGGATCCGGACGGGATGACCGCGCTCGATCATGAACTGGGGCTGTCTGCAGGGGCTCTGGCGTCCGCAGCGTTCCGTCCGGGCCTTCTGGATGCGGCAGTCACCGGTCAGATCAGCGACGCCCAGTGGCGGGAGCGAGTCACGGACGACCTCACCGCTACCTGCGGGTCGGCTCGGGCTCAGGCCCTCGTCCACGCATGGTCCGCGCTCACGGGCCGGGTCGACACGGACGTCCTGGAGCTCCTGGCCGCGGTCCGTCGCCGCGTGCCAGTGGTCCTGGTCTCCAACGCCACCACACGGCTGGAAGACGACCTCGCCGCTCTGGGGCTGGCAGACGCCTTCGACGCGGTGATCAACACCGCCCGTATCGGAGTGGCCAAACCCGACCGCCGCGTCTTCGAGGCGGCTGCCCGCAGTGTGGCGGCCGACCTGCATAGGTGCCTGTTCATCGACGACACCCCCGCTCATGTGACAGCTGCCCGGGAGACCGGCCTGACCGGGCTCCACTACCAGCACGTCGACCAGCTGCGCAGCACCCTCGCACCATTGCTGGCGTGACCCGACGGCACGCCGCGACTCCGGCGCACCGGACGCACCAACATCGCCACGGTCTCCGCCACGCAGCCCTGCCCGCGTTCCCAAACCCCGCGGCACCGGCCCCGGACGATTACCCGGCGCAAAGAACAGACACCGGGCACCCCGCTACGACGTCGGTAAGACCGTCAAACGCCCCGAGACCCTCAAGGCCATCGGCAAGCCCGGAAGATCTTGGTAGATAAAGAACAAGCTAAGTGAACGTTTCAGAATGAGCTGCGCTGTGGGCCTTGGGTTCGGCGATCTTGGTGGGCGGGGTGCCCGGGCCTGCGGGGACGCCCTCGGCGCAAGCCTCGACGGTTGTACGCCGACCGGGGCTACGACTTCGACAAGTACCGCCGCCTGCTGCGGAAACGCGGCATCAAACCCACGATCGCCCGACGCGGGACAGCCCACGGCTCCGGACTGGGCAAGGACCGCTGGGTAGTCGAGCGCGCCTTCGCCCGGCTTCACCAGGTCAAACGGCTCCGCACTCACCACGAAGGGCGCCCTGACCTCCACCAGAGCCTGCTCGAAGTGGCCTGCAGCCTCATATGCCTCCGCCGCCTGAGGACCTCGAAGTGAAGCGGTCAGTCAGTCGCCCAGAACCCGCTCCCACAGCAGCCCGTCCCGCCAGTCCCCGTCGAGAAAGATCGAGGAGTGGGCGACACCGTACGGACTGAATCCGTTGCGGCGCAGCACCCGTTGCGAGGGCACATTCTCCAAATTGGTGGACGCCTCAGCGCGGTGCAGCCCGAGTTCATCCGTCATGACCTGGAGTACAAGCCCGACTGCACGCCCGGCGTGCCCTTGGTTCTGGGCAACGCCGGCGATCCAGTACCCGACGGAACCGCGGCGAAGGTGCGGCTGCGGCAGGATGCCTCCGACGGTGACCTGCCCGATCACCTGGTCGTCGGCCAGCACCACACCCGGCCAGACCGTGCCGGCCCGGAATCCGGCCAGCAGCCTGTCGATTCGCTCTGCCTGGCCCTCCGGGGTGAAGAATTCGTTTGGCTGGGCGGGTTCCCATGGCCGAAATGCCTCGAAGTCCCGCATCCTATGCGCGGCGATCGGGGCGGCGTCGCTGGGCTCTACCAGGCGGATTCTGGTGCTGTTGCGCATGTGCTGATCCCCATGGCGGTGTGTCGGGTGAGACCGGCCAGCCTATGCGAGCCGCAGGGGGACGAGCCGCACGCCCAGATCGGCGCCCTCATGGAGGAGGACTTCGCCCTCGCCCTGGTCCGCGCCCACTGCGCGCACTTCTGAACCACCGCCCGGCCCGCCTGGCATCCCGTGAACACAGGTGGCTCCCCACGCAGGCGGTCCCAGCCGTTGACGGCATCCGCTGACACCACCGGCCTCCTCATGTTGCACCGGCACAGAAAGCGGCGGCCTCTCCCCCGACCGCAAAGCCCGACGGCATCCCGCGCTTCCCCCGCCCGTACGAAGCCCGACGGCATCCCGCGCTCTCGCACCGCCCGAGCCGCACGCCATTCCGCCCCCGCGCTGGCCGCCGGCCGCCGCTTTGCCGGACGGGGTGCCGACGCGGGACGGGATGATAGCGGCGCACTCCGCCCCCGCCGAGGACCTTGGGCTCGGAGATATTGTCGAGCCAGAAGGAACCGCCGGCGACGGCGAGGACAATGACGAGGGCGCCTCCGAGGCTGACCAGCTTCACTGCCTCGGCGAAGCGCTCCACGGCCTTACCGGCCACACGATCAACCTCGGACCCCGGGGCGGCCGACGACGTTGCCCGATCGGGCGTGCATCGAAAGTGCTCGTTGTACGGGCGCCGTGGACAAACCTCACCGGTCCGCGTTCGTACCGGGCGGCCTCGAGCAAGGGACATCAGGATGTGACCAGGGGCGGCACCGCAGCAGCCCTCGGCGCTCACGCTCAGCCATCCAGCCCCGGGTGCCATGCTCGATGTGGTGTTCCAGGGCGGCATCAGCTGCCGCTGGCTGCGGCCGGCAGCCTTCGGCTCCTCGACGTCGCCACAGAGGACCGCGGCCGTGCCTGGACCGCGGCCATCGTACTGACCCGAGCTTCCCCGCCGCCCGGCTACCCGCCCCATCCTGGCCGACTGCTCTCCCGACCACCGATCGATGACGGCCCCCGCATTCACCCAGAACCTGGAGTTGCGGGAGGGTGCGGCGACCGCACGGTCGCGACACCGGGACAGGGTTGCATCCCCGATCCACAGCCGTTCGATATCCGCGACGGGCCGCAGCGGACGCGATCACGTCGTTGGTGCGGACGGTGAGGTGGAGCCAAGACGTGCCGCGGCGGCGGCGACCTGGGCGGACCGGAACCCGCTGGTAGCCGTCTACTGCCGCACCGACCTCGTGAACGTGAGGGTGGTGGATGAAGGCCCCTGGACCCTCACCATCGGTCGACCACGTGCACCTGCGCTGCGGTCAGGCCGTCGGGTCCGGTGGGCAAGGTATCGCGGGCATGGTTTCTGATGGTGATCAGCTCGTCGTCCCAGCGGGCGTCGAGCAGTTCGGCATCCGTCATGATCAGTTCGCCGGGGGGTTGTCCGATAGCGGCGAGGTGTCCCAGGTGACCCCAGGGCAGCCGTTCAACCTGCCAGCCCGGCCAGGTCTTGCGCATACGTGCCAGGCATCCCGGCGGGACGATGTCGGTGGTCCAGTAGCGCAAGCGACGTGTACGCACGTCGATGACCGCACCATGGGCCACAGCGCCCTCGGCGGCAAGGGGATAGGGCAGCTCCGCGGCCAGGGTGCGGGCCAAAAACTCCCCCTGGTGTGCGAGCAGCGGGGCGATGGTGTTGTTCAGTTGCCAGTGGGTGAGGGCCCCGTCGGCGTCGATGACGCTGACCAGGCACGTCGCGCCGGCAAGGGTGTCGGCTATCGACTCGTCGTGGCGGACCGTGATCGTACGGCCTTCCGGGTCCCAGCCGACGAACCAGTAGTCGCGCGAGGCCACGTACACCTCGACCGGGTAGTGCGCCACGGGTCCTGGCGGCAGTCCGGGGACGACGAGGCTGCGAAGCTCCTCGTCGCCACCCCAGGCATGAGCGACGTCCCAGCCCTCCCAGCCCGGCGATCCCGCCAGGTGCAGGGCCATGCTCTCCCGGTGCGCGGCGCCCGCGCGCGGCATGCCCAGGGCGCAGCTGTAAAAGCGGTAGCGACGCCTGGCCAGGTCAAGGGCGATGCCCTGGCAGGACCGCGCCGTCTTCGGATCCCCGACGACGGGTCGGCCCTCGCCCAGGACTCTCTCCACCAGAGATGCGCGGTCCTCGGCCCCGGTCAGGTGCCACCGGCCGTATTTCTCCTCCCACTCCCGCACGGAGCCGTCCTCCAGGCGTACGAGGTACGCAGACCAACAGCCCATCAGGCGACACTAGCAACCACCCGGGCTACTGCCCCCACCCGTCTATCGGCCCTCCCCACCCACGAGGGCCGGCAATGCCCCGCCGGTGGAGCGGGAGGGCCTGTCGGTCAAGCGGTGTGACGAGGGTGGTTGGGGTTACTGACGGGCTGCGGAGAGTCGGCCGTCGAAGGTGATGCCGAAGGCGTTCAGCGTGGGACCTCGCCACCGCATGGGTGCTGCTGCCTCCCGCTCCACGTCGCGTGGTGCGGCGGTGACCCGGCCCAGCAGTTCGTGCTGAGCGCCGCCCACGACCTGGTCAACCCGCGGGCCAACGATGCGTGGACGTAAAGGACGCGCAGACCGACGGCACCCGCCCTCCTCCGAGTGGAACAGGCGCGGAGTCCGCCGGCCGTTTCGAGTCCGGGGAGGTCGGCGACGCACCTCACAGCGTGTCATCCGGTCGGACCCGCTTCGGCGGGGAACTGTGGGGTCATGACGACACAGCTCGGACTTCCCGAAGGCATCCAGGCATGTCTCTTCGATCTCGACGGGGTGGTCACCAGGACGGCCGTGGTGCACGCCGCCGCCTGGAAGGCGACCTTCGACGCCTTCCTGCGCGAGCGTGACGGAGCGGACTTCCGCCCCTTCTCCGACTCCGACTACGACCAGTTCGTCGACGGCCGCCCCCGCGCCGACGGCGTCCGCTCCTTCCTCGCCTCCCGGGGCATCGAACTGCCCGAGGGCACCCCCGGGGACCCACCGGACACGCGGAGTGTCAACGGTGTCGGCAACCGCAAGAACGAGCTCCTTCTGGAAAAGATCCGTACCGACGGTGTGGAGCCGTACGAGGGCACGCTGCGCTACATCGACGCGGTCCGCGCCGCCGGGCTCTCCACCGCGATCGTCTCCTCCAGCGCCAACACCCGCGATGTGCTGCACTCCATCGCCGCCGAGCAGTTGTTCGACGTACGGATCGACGGCGTGGTGGCCCGAGAGCGGAAACTGCCGGGCAAACCGCACCCCGACACCTTCCTGGCCGCCGCCCGGGACCTCGGCGTCGAGCCGTCCCGGGCAGCCGTCTTCGAAGACGCGCTGGCCGGCATGGACGCGGGCAGGTCCGGGCACTTCGGCTTCGTCGTCGGCGTCGACCGCGTCGGGCAGACCGACGCCCTGTACGCCCACGGCGCCGACCGTGTCGTCAAGGACCTCGCCGAACTCGGAGGCAACACGTGATCACCAACCGGACGTACACCGTGGAGCCCTGGCGCGTGCGCGAGACGGCTCTGGACCTCGGTCTCCTGGCGCAGAGCGAATCCGTCTTCGCCCTGTCCAACGGGCATGTCGGCTGGCGCGGCAACCTCGACGAGGGCGAACCGCACGGCCTGCCCGGCAGTTACCTCAACGGCGTGTACGAACTGCATCCGCTGCCCTACGCCGAGGCGGGCTACGGCTACCCGGAGTCGGGCCAGACGGTCATCAACGTCACCAACGGCAAGCTGCTGCGGCTGCTGGTGGACGACGAGCCCTTCGACCTGCGCTACGGGCGGCTCGGCAAGCACGAACGCACCCTGGACTTCCGGCGCGGTGTGCTGGAGCGGAGCTGCGAGTGGACCTCTCCGGCGGGTACGACCGTCCGGGTGCGTTCCACCCGCCTCGTCTCCCTCACCCAGCGCGCCATCGCCGCCGTGCAGTACGAGGTGGAGCCCGTCGACAGCCGGACCAGGGTGGTCATCCAGTCGGAGCTGGTCACCAACGAGAGTCTGCCCTCGTCGGACGGTGACCCTCGGACGGCCAAGGCGTTGCAGTCCCCACTGGAGCCGGAGGAGGACCAGGCCGTCGGGTCGCGACTGCGACTGGTCCACCGCACCCGGCGCAGCGGCCTCAGGGTCGCCGTGGCCGCCGACCACGTCGTGGACGCCCCCGGGGAGATCACCACCAGCAGCGAGAGCAACCCGGATGTCGCCCGCCTGACCATCACCTCCGTCCTGGACCCGGGACAGCGGCTGCGGGTGCAGAAGACCGTCGCCCACGGCTGGTCGGGGGCCCGTTCCCGGCCCGCGATGAGCGATCAGGTCGAGGCCGCACTGGCTGCCGCCGCTCACGGCGGCTGGGACGAACTGGTGGCCCAGCAGCGGGCCTACCTCGATGACTTCTGGGCCCGTGCCGACGTCGAGGTGCACGGCGACGAGGAGATCCAGCAGGCCGTCCGCTTCGCCCTCTTCCATGTGCTCCAGGCCGGTGCCCGCGCCGAACAGCGGGCGATCCCGGCCAAAGGGCTGACCGGTTCCGGGTACGACGGCCACGCCTTCTGGGACACCGAGATGTTCGTGCTGCCCCTCCTCTCCTACACCGAGCCCAAGGCGGTCGCCGAGGCGCTGCGCTGGCGGCAGGCCACCCTGCCCGCCGCCCGGGACCGGGCCACCCAGCTCGGACTGCGCGGCGCCGCGTTCCCTTGGCGAACCATCGACGGTTCGGAGGGCTCCGCCTACTGGCCGGCCGGCACCGCCGCCTTCCACGTGGCCGCCGACATCGCGCACGCCGCGGTGCGCCACACGGCGGTGACCGGCGACACGGCCTTCGAACGCGAGACCGCCCTGGAACTCCTGGTGGAAACAGCGCGGTTGTGGCGCTCCCTGGGCCATCACGACCCTCACGGTGTGTTCCACATCGACGGCATCACGGGTCCGGACGAGTACAGCGCCGTCGTGGACGACAACACGTACACCAACCTCATGGCCCGCTCCAATCTGATCGCCGCGGCCGATGTGTGCGAGCGCCACCCGGAGGAGGCGGCCCGGCTGGGTGTGGACGAGGAGGAGAGCGCCGCCTGGAGGGACGCCGCCGAGGCGGTGCACATCCCGTACAACAAGGAGATCGGCGTGCACGAGCAGCACGCCGGCTTCACCCACCACCAGCGCTGGGATTTCGCGAACACCCGCGCCGACCAGTACCCGCTGATGCTGCACTTCCCCTACTTCGACATCTACCGCAAGCAGGTGATCAAGCAGTCCGACCTCGTGCTGGCCATGTACACCTGCGGCAGCTGGTTCGAATCCCACTGCGACGACGACCAACTGGCCGCGAACTTCGCCTACTACGAGCCGCTGACCGTACGGGACTCCTCCCTGTCGGCGTGCTGCCAGGCCGTCGTCGCCGCCCGGACCGGGCATCTGCGGCTGGCCTACGACTACACCGCCGAGGCCGCGCTGATGGACCTGGCCGACCTGGAGCACAACACTCGCGACGGACTGCACATCGCCTCGCTGGCCGGTACGTGGATGGCGCTGGTCGCCGGATTCGGCGGCACCCGAAGGGACGGCGACAGCCTGCGCTTCACGCCCCGGCTGCCCGAGAAGTTCAGCCGCCTGGCCTTCCGGCTCCAGTTCCGCGGCCGGTGCCTCCAGGTGGAGATCAGTCCGGACAAGGCGACGTACTCGCTGCTGCTCGGCGATCCCCTGACCATCCACCACCACGGCACGCAGGCGCACGTGAACGGTGAGGGGCCCGTCACCCTCGCGATCTCGCCGCCGAAGCGGAGGCCCACGCCCGAGCAGCCATTGCACCGCCGTCCGGGCGCCACCGACCGGCCGGGCCCCGAGCAGAGGTGAGACGGGGCCACCGGTCGGGCTCACCGGACAGCCGCCCGGGCGGCCCCGGGCCGGCGAGGTGCATGAGGCATCGCGAGTTCCTCGCCCCAGGAACCCCGGCGGATGGCGCCGTGCCGTACATCTCGTGGCTCGAGATCATGTGTTCCGGGCCGGGGCGACGCCTCGGCGCACCTCGTCGCCCGCGCCGTCCGCGTCGCCGGCATGGTCCACGACTTCCTGCTCCTCGACAGCCTCCGCGACACCCGCGCCGCCAAGGTCGCCCGCAAGCTCGCCGTCGACTTCCTCGCCGACGCGCTCAAGGACTGACAACGCGTCCCCGCCCGTGGACACCGAGCGCTTGGAGCGCATTGAGCCCTCCGGCGAGGAGGACCGCCCAGGGCTCGGGGGATACGGCTCGGCGGGGTGAAGCCCCGGATCCGCCGGTGGGCGGTTCTGGGGTCGGGTGTACTCGTGGATACCCTCGGCGCCGTGGCGGGTATTCCGCACTCTGATCCTGCGCCGGGCGGTTGCGGAAGCTCCCTCGATGTACGCGAGGAGTGCGAGGGAGGGCCGTTCGGGCCTGCGCGGGCACGGGGCGCTGCCCCTGATCTTCCCCGAGCGGCCTTTCCGCTCGCGCTGCCGGGTCCGAACCTTGACGGTGAGGGCCGCCCGGAGGCGGCCGGGAATGTGGGTGACGTGATGCACGCGAAGCTGCCGGAGCACTGTCCGCTCCCCGAACGGGCGGCAGTGGTGAGCAGGCGGCCCTCTGCTCCTGGTCCCCGGCTGGCCGCCCTGCAGCGCAGCTTCGGCAACGCGGCGGTCACCCGTGCGCTGGCCGGCGCCCCCGTACAGCGTTACACCGAGCCGGACGCGGAGCAGGACACCGTGTCGTACGACCGGATCTCGCAGAACGGGAGGATCGCGATCTCCGGCCGTCAGGATGCCTTCGCGGAAGCCGGATTGATCGCATCGGCGAACGCAGCGTTGGCCGCCTCGGAGCAGGTCCGCATCCGCCTCGAAGCGGGCCGCGAGGTGGTGATCGGCGGCCGGGTGCTGCACCGGGTGCTGCCTGTCTTCGCGTCGAGGGAGGCCGCCGAAGCAGCACAGACGAACAGCGAACACGAGCCCATAGCGGGTGAGAGCGCGCAGGACAGGGCGACGAAGCTCGACTCCTACCGGCAGAGCGTGGTTCAGCCGCCCGCCGCACTCGGACTGCTCCTCCAGGACATCGCCAGGCTGGCGGGCGGGGGCCGCCCCAGCGACCGGAGCGTCAACAGCGTGCACCAACGGCTGCTCGCACTCGCGATGGAAACCCAGGGAGCAACGTGGGCCTCCGACAACGTGCCGCTGAACCCTCTGCTCGACCCGGCCGATTACCTCAGGACGGCGGGGCGGCTCATCGGCGTGATCGTCATGGAGTACGCCCCCTCCCGGGAGCCGGAGCGTGTGATGCAGGACCTCCTCATCACGATGCCCAACGACTGCCAAGCCGCCGCGCAGAGGCTGCTCGGCACCAGGATGGGCGAGCTGCAACAAGCACGGGCCGAACCCGCGGTCGGCCAGAACCACTACGTGAACCTCAGCGACACGTCCGGTCGATGGAACAACCATTTCGGCGCGGTGATCATGCGGGACGGCGACGACACCCTCACCTTCGAGGCGGCGGCGGACAGCACCAGCCGTATCGGCGAAGGGAAGTCCCTCGGATACTTCGCGTTGTACGGGAAACACGGCACCTCGCAGTCCTTCGACGCAGACCTGCGCCGGCAGAACGCGGCGGCGAACGGCTGAACAGCCCTCACTTGCGAAGCGCGTCGGCCGGCACCACCGCGGGGGCTGCTGCCCGAATTGCCGGAGGCCGGGATGGTCCGAAAGCCAGGCGAAGAGGGACGAAGACCCAAGCTGGTCCCCGGCGCTCGTACCGGCCGGCCATCGGGCGCTTTTCGCCCGGCACGACGCGTTCTGGAACGGCCGTGCCGGCACTGCTCCCGTACCCATCCGAGCCGTGCATGGTCAACCTCCGTCGGAAACGTCGGAGGGGCTCGCGACTCGGCCTGGGCGGGGCACC
This sequence comes from Streptomyces sp. DT224, assembly GCF_049844595.1. NCBI lineage: Bacteria > Bacillati > Actinomycetota > Actinomycetes > Kitasatosporales > Streptomycetaceae > Streptomyces > Streptomyces sp. DT224. The sequence continues at coordinate 293,902 of NZ_JBNCLI010000008.1, read as the reverse complement.
GGAGCGGGCCACCATCGCGCGGCGCAGGTGCTCGGATGCCAAGGCCGCGCGTGCCGGCCTACTCGGCATCGCGCCTGCGGCTCCGGTCCCGCTCTTCCAGCCGCCTGATGCGCCAGGCAGGGAGCGGGTGGCGGGCCTCCGTGACGATGAAGTGCGCCATGTCGACCAGCATGCGTCGAACAACTGAGACAGGAACGACCAGATCGTCCCATTGGCCGTAGTGGGCGTGAAGGCGAATCCGATCGTCGGAGACGCGCTCCATGACGTAGCTTTCCACGCCCAGCAGCAGCTCGTCACCGGCCTCGATCTTGAGCCATTGCAGAAGCACGGACGAAACTGCCCAGTCAGACCCGCACTGGTCAACGAACTCCTCAGCCGCCCATCGCAAAGCCTGTGGCGTGCCCTCGGGGGCCCTGATCAAAGTCCTGCCGAGGGCGGGAGGGACCTGTCGCATCGAGCCGTCCTCGCTCGCGTCAGCGGCGGGGATCTCCTCCAGACCGAAGACCCAGGTGCCTTCGGAGGAACGGGCAGCGTTGTTCAGGTGGCTCATCCGTACGACGATGCCACGCCCGTCGCGGCGCGCAGCCCACGAGGTTCCCGAAGCGCCCCGCTCGTGATCGTCCTGGACAAGGAGACGAAGACCCGCTCACAACCCACGCCACCTACGGCGAGTGATGAACGGCACCCGTGCCGGACGCGACGTCCTGCTCAGCGAGCTCGTTCGAGGGCCGCGCCCGATGTCCCAGGGCATGGAATGGTTCGACAGCCCCGGGCGGGAGGAGAGCGGTCCGGGGTGGTGCCGTTCCGCGCCATCACTGCGTCCCGCGCTGTCGCCGGGGACGCGCAGGAGGCATTCCGCTGCAGAGCGGCCGTCGTCGCCGACGAAGGTTCCACGACGGACAGAGCCGGCCCCTACGTGACCACTCCCGCTGTTGATCGTTGCGCATCCGTACTGGCGGCCAGAACCGCAAAGGCCGACGAATGCGAACAGGACAGCGAAGCTGATGCGTGTGAACAGGACTGCCTGCCCCGGACAATCGCCCATGCCGCCCGGCCCGGGAGCACTCACGCGCTCCCGGGCCCTGCGGTTCTGGCTGGACCCGGCCAACCTCGCGGCCCGCCTCGATCAGGCGGGCCCGGTCGTCCGGACCAGGACAGGCCCGGCGACCGCCTTCCAGGTCAACGACCCATCGCTGCTGCGCAAGGTCGGCAGTGACGAAGACACCTTCCGGTTCTGGGGCCCGGACCCGAGCCTGCGCGACTTCAACGGGAACGGAGTGGTCGGCCTCGAGGGGGACGCCCACCGGGAGCGGCGCGCCGTGATGAGGCCCGCGTTCGCCGCGTCCCGGCTCATCACTCTCGGGCCCAGCGTCCAAACGTGTACCCGGCGACTTCTGGCCGACCTGCCCTCGGACCGGCCTCTCGACATCCGGATGGAGATGAGCAGACTCGCCTGCGGCCTCCTCGTCAGCTGCATTTTCAACAGCGAGCTCGAACCCGAGACGCTGTCGAGGATCGCGGCCGCCCGCTCCACCCTGTCCGGCGGCACCTTCTGGCGCTACGCGCTCTCACCCTGGCCCTGGGTGCCCGTGCCTCGGCGTCGCGCCTGCCGCCGCGCGCTGGCCGAACTGGACGAGGCCGTCCGCCAGGTGCAGGCCGGCCACCGGCCCGACCCGGACGGTCAGGACCTGGTGTCCCTGCTCAGTGCCGCCGCTCCCGGGAACCCCCACGCGGTGCAGCGCGATATTCGTGCTCTGCTGATCGCCGGGATGGAGACCAGCGCCTCCACTCTGGCCTGGGCCTGCTACGAACTGGGCCGCCACCCGCACTACCAGCAAGCGCTCCGGGACGAAGCCGACACCGCGCCCGATGCGAGTCGCCTGCAAGCACACCAGCTCCCGCTCGCGACCGCCTTCATCCAAGAGGTCATCCGTCTCCACGGCATCCCGTTCCTGGTCCGCCGCACCCGCTATCAGACCAGCCAGGGCGGTGTACGAATGCCTGCCGGAGCCGTGGTGACCCTGCCTCTGGGGGCCCTGCGCCGCGACCGGAGCCGCTATCCCGACCCGGACGTGTTCGACCCACAGCGCTGGCTCCCCCACGCCGAGCCGCCCCCCGTCCCGGCAGCGCTGCTCGCCTACGGCCTGGGGCCCCGGTACTGCCCCGGCGCAGCCGCTGCCGACGCCATGCTGCCCGTCGCCCTGGCGACCCTGGCCGGCTCGCGCACCCTGCGTCCGGCGCGGTCGGGCCGCAAGATCGGCATGAGCCTGGAGCTGACACCGACGCCCAAGGGCCTGACCATGTACGCCACACCATGCGAACCTCGACTCGCCGGCACCGGGCCGGCACCCGGCACAAACGTCGATTCCGGCTCAGGGGCGGCTTCCACCGAAAGTGGGCACCCCTGACCCTCGCCCTCCTGCGCCCCACCGCGTGTGACTGCGACCAGTCAGGCGGGGGGCCGGCTACGACGGCAGCGTGGGTCTCACCGATGGGTTCGTCAGTTGATCGGACTGGCCTACCCGGTTAGTGATCACAGATGCGATGGGGGGCCGGATCGAGCTCGGAGGTCCGGCCATGGCAGAACAGGAAAAGCGGCAGCGGGCGACCGTGGTCACCGGCGGGGGCCGGGGTATCGGCGCGGCGATCTGCCTGCGGCCGGCGGCCGAGGGACACGACGTCGCCGTCGGGCTGACTTCCACACCGACCCGCAGCGGCTCGCCGAGATCGCGCCGCTCGTCCCGATGGGCCGCGCCGGCCGGCCAAAGGAGATCACCGGAGCGGTCGCCTGGCTGCTCTCGGACGACGCCTCCTACGCCACCGGCACGGTGATGAGGATCGCCGGCGGCAGGTGAGCACAGCTCCGCCACCTCGGGGCGTCATCCGTTGCTGAGTGCCAGCCTGACACCGAAGACGCCGATGACAGTGCCGGTGATCCGGGTCGCCTGCGGGACCCCTGCAACCGTCATGGCTGTGTGATGCGCGTGCTCGCCGGCCTCGACATGAGCACCCGGGCTCCCCGGACCGGTGGCGCGGCAGGCGTCGCCGCCGCTCAGCGTCTGGGTAGGCGGTGCAGGGTGACCTCGGTGAGCGTGCGGTCCGTCACGGTGCACGTCATGTAGGTGCAGTACGGCTGCTGTCGGCGATCCGTCGGCGATCCGGGATTCAGCAGGCGCAGCCCACCCGGAGCCTCGGTGTCCCAGGGGATGTGGCTGTGGCCGAAGACCAGGACGTCCAAGTCCGGGTAGAGCGCGGCGCAGCGCGCCTCCCGCCCTGGGGCCGCCCCTGTCTCGTGGACGACGCCGAAACGCACGCCTCCCAGCCGGACGCGGGCCACCTCCGGCAGCCTGGCCCGCAGTTCCGGACCGTCGTTGTTTCCGTACACGCCGACCAGGCGCCGAGCGCGGTGCTCCAGCAATTCGAGGGTAGCGACGTCGACCCAGTCCCCCGCATGGACGACGACGTCCGCACGGTGCACATCGTCCAGCAGTTCATCGGGAAGGTGCCTGGCACGCCGGGGCACATGGGTGTCCGAGACGAGCACCAGCCGCAAGGGAGGGTGCACGGGTGTCGCGGTTGTGTCGTCGTCCATCTGCCAGCCATTTCTTCGGGTACGCCTCTCGGCAGCCGAGGGAGTGCCGGTTCGGTGCGTTCTTCCTGCTCATGACCACGAGGCGTCACCCTCACGCACGCGGCCCGGGGAGGCTTCTCCGCGCTGCTGCGGAAGAACGTTTTCGACCGCCGTGTCCGGGCCCCTCGCCAGGAACTGAAAATCGCGATCGTCACCGGGATCGAACACATTCCACCGAGGTCGGTGTCAGAAACGCCTCGCCCGACTGGCCCCGTCGAGAACGAGTTCATCATGATCCCGCCCGCAGCCTGGCCGCAGGCACCCCACTGGTGCCGTTATCCGAGACGGCGTTTCCGCCCTCGTGCACCCTTAAGACCTGTCCGGCGCTCCTCACAACCCATGCCCTTCACAAGATCCACTCGCCAGGAGTGAGCACAGCCGGGCGACAAAGGACAGAACGCAGGATGAACGTCTGTGCGCCCCCCTCGCAGGGCTTCCCGCGACCCCCGCCATTCCTTCCCGATCGGGTGACCAGGCTGCGGGCTGCTACACGCACACGCCAGGGGCATCCGGGCCGGCGTCAGACCGCTCCGTCGCCGCCGCGTCCGAGACGCCAAGCCTGCCGGTGAGACGGTTGTCGCTCGTGGGGACTGTGAGGGGTTCGACGCCGATGAGGCGAGGCTCACTCCGGTGCGTGTCCCTCGGCCGGGTCCGTTTGCCGGCCGCATTTCGTCTGGGGCCCACGGCTCAGACGCCTGGTCAGCGGGCGAGCGGACCGGACAGCGCGTCCAGGAAGGTGCCGCCCAGCAGGCCGAGCAGGACGGAACCCGTGGCCGCTCCGTAGGCGATCGCGGCGGCGGTCCTTGATGTTGTCTGCGAGACGCCGGCAGGCTCGCGTGCCAGGAACGCGGGGGCGATCCAGCGCAGGTAATAGAAGAGGGACGCCACCGTGTTGACCGCGGCGACGACGGCGAGCCATGCGTAGCCTCCGTCGATGGCCGCGGTGAACACTTCCAGTTTGCCGAGGAAGACGGCGGTGGGGGGCGTGCCCACCAGGCCCAGCAGGCAGACGACGAGGCAGGCCAGCAGGGCCGGATGCGCCCGGGCCGAGCCCCGGTAGTCGTCGATGGTGCGGGCCTGGCCGAGTGCGCAGACGACGGCGAAGGCCCCGAGATTGGTCAGTGCGAACCCGGCCAGGTAGTACAGCAGTGCCTGCTGGTCGAGGCCGGTGCGTCCGGCGACGGCCACCGGGAGCATGAGATAGCCGACCTGGCTGATGGTGGAGTAGGCGAGGAGCCGTTTGACGTCCTGCTGGAAGAAGGCCGCCAGGTTGCCCAGAGTCATCGATGCCATGGAGAGCACCGCCACCAGGTCGGCCCAGGGCAGGCCGGCGTCCCTGAGGGGCACGGCGGCGAGCCGGTAGAACGCCGCCAGGGCGCCGGTCTTCGGAATAGTGGTGAGGAACGCGGCGACCGGCGCCGAGCTGCCCTGGATCGTGTCCGGAACCCAGAAGTGGCCGGGCACGCCCCCGGCTTTGAAGAGGACTCCGGCGAGCAGGGCGAGCGTGCCGGCCGCCACCGGTCCGGACGGCGCCTGGGCGAGTTCGGTGCGCAGCGTGACGTACGACGTGGTGCGCCCGGCGGCCAGCAGGATGGTGATGCCGGTGAGCATGAGTACGCCGAAGAGTGCGCCCACGACGTAGAACTTCAGGGCGGCCTCGGTGCCCGGGCCGTCCTTGCGGAAACCGGCGAGCGCGTAGGCCGGCACGCTGGCCAGCACATAGCCGGAGGCGAGCAGGAGCAGATCCTGGGCTCCCGCCAGCATCAGGGCGCCGGCGGCTGCGAGCTGGAGCAGGACGTAGAACTCGGTCTCGCGCGGGTCGCCGTGCAGGCGTGGCATGGCGAGCGCGAGGACCAGCAGGGTGGCCCCGAGGATGACGATCGTGCTGGTCGCCGTAAGGGTGTCGAGCGCGAAGGACTGGCCGAAGGCCGTCTTCACGGGGTTGCCGGCGGCGAGGGCGGCGGCCACGGTCCCTCCGGCGCAGGCCGAGCTCGCCAGGACTCCGGTCAGCCACTGGCGGTGGCGCGGCAGCCAAGCACCGAGCAGCAGACCGAGCACGGCGGAGCCGGCGAGGAGCACCTCGGGCAGGAGGTCGAGGGGGTTCTCGTTCATCCCGGTCATCGCGCGAGCAGCTCCAGCACGGTACGCGAGGCGGGTTCGATGACGTCCAGGACGAATCGGGGAGCAAGGCCGAGAAGGAGGGCCAGGATGAGCAGCGGAACGACCGCGAGCCCCTCATGGAGGCGGATGTCGGGGAACGGCCGGGCGGCGCCCGGCGCGGCGAGCGGCAACCGCAGCGGCCCGAGGAAGATCTGTTGCAGGGCGCGCAGGAACAGACCCGCGGTGAGCAGGATGCCGAGCACCGCCAGTCCGGTGGCCACCGGCTGCGGGCCGAGGCTGCCGGTGAGCACCTGGAACTCGGCGATGAAGCCGGAGAAGCCGGGCAGCCCGAGGGAGGCGAAGGCGGCGACACCGGTCAGCGCGGCGAAGACCGGCGCCCGCCCCGCGACCCCGGAGTAGGCGGACATCTCATACGTACGGCCGCGCTCGTACAGCACGCCGGACAGCAGGAACAGCGCCCCGGTCAGAAGCCCGTGGCTGACCATCTGGAAGACCGCTCCGGTGACGGCCAGGTGGCGGGCCTCCTCCTGGCCGGTGCCGACGGCACCGGCCGCGCCGATCGCCAGGACGATGTATCCCATGTGGTTGACGGAGGTGTACGCCACCATCCGTTTGAAGTCGCTCTGCGCCAGGGCGACCAGCGCGCCGTACAGCACGGAGACCACACCGATGGTGACGAAGACGGCGGCGTACTCGCGCCAGGCGCCAGGCAGGATGGGCATGGCGATGCGCAGGAAACCGTACGTGCCCATCTTCAGCAGCACCCCGGCGAGGATCGCCGATCCGGTGGCCGGGGCATCGGTGTGCGCGGGCGGCAGCCAGGTGTGGAAGGGCACCGCAGGGGTCTTGACCGCCAGTCCGACGCCGATGGCGAGGAGGACGAGGGCGCCGTACGTGGCACGGCCGGCCAGCGGGTCGGCGGTGGTCAGTTCCATGATGTCGAAGGTGTGGGGGTCGGCTGCCAGGTACAGGCCGATGAAACCGAGCAGCAGGGCGAGGGAGCCGAGGAAGGTGTAGAGGAAGAATTTCAGGGCGGCGCGGGCGGCGTCCTTGTGTCCCCAGCCGGCGATGACGAAGTACATCGCGACGATGGACAGGTCGAAGAACACGAAGAACAGGATCAGGTCGAGGGCGACGAAAAGACCCAGGCAGGTGGTTTGCAGGAAGAGGAACAGGGCCGCGAACTCCCGAACCCGCCGGGTCGAGCGCCAGGAGTACAGGGCGCACGCCAGGAACAGCACACAGGTGACGGCCACCATCGGCAGGGACAGGCCGTCGACTCCGATGTGGTAGCTGATGCCGGCGCTGGGGATCCAGCGTGCCCGCGTCTCGTACCGCATGCCCGCTCCGGGCTCGTAGCCCGTCCAGACGGTCACCGTCAGGGCCAGTTCGGCGGCGGTGGTGGCCGCCCAGGCCGTCAGGAAGAGGCGTTGGGGCGCCCTGCTCGGCACGCACAGCAGGGCGGCCGCCATGACGGCCGGGAGCAGAACGATGGCCGTGAGCACGACGGTCACCTCACGAGGACGAGCACGACGGCGAGGACGGTGAAGGCGGCGACCGCCTGAGCGAGGTACTGGTGCAGCTGCCCGGTCTGCGGTCGGCGCGCCCAGTGGCCGAGCGCCCTGGCACCTTCGGCCACGCCCTCCGCGGCACCGTCGACGAACCGTTCCACGTGTGCGTTGGTCCACTTGGCCAGCCGGACCGATCCGCGGGCGGAGGCGTCAACGGCACGATTGAGCACCCGGTCGTCGAAGACGGCGAGTGCGTCGGCCAGGCGCAGCACGGGGGCTACGAGGAGCGTGCGCGCGGCGGATTCCAGGCCGAGCCACTGCGACATCGCGGCGGTGATCCGGCCCGGTGGGGCGAAAGGCCGTGGACCTCGGATCCAGACCCCGGTGGAGACGGCGACCGCCAGCGCGGCGGTGAGGGCGAACTCCCAGACGTGCGGCACCGGTTGCGCCTCGGCGCCGAGCACCCGCCCCACCGCGTCCCGTGCAGGCGGGAAGGAGGTGACGGTCAGGGCGGCACAGGCGACGGCCAGGATCACGAGCGGCAGCCGGGACGCGTACGGCTGCGGCTGCGGCTCGCGGGCGTCCGCCGCAGGCGCGGGCCGGGGCTGCCAGACGAACCACAGGGCCTTGACGCTGTAGACGGCGGAGATCGCAGCGCCGGCCAGCCCGACGGCGTACAGAGCCGTACTGCTCTCGAGGACACCGGCGAGGAGTACGTCTTTGGCCGGCCACAGGGCCAGGGGCGGGACGCCGGCCAGCGCCAGGGCGGCGACGCCGAAGGTGACACCGGCGGTTCGGTATCGCCGCGCCGCGCCACACAGAGCGGGGAGGTCTTTGGTGCCGAGGACCGTCAGCCAGAGGCCCGCGACGAGAAAGGCCAGGCTCTTCGCGGCGGCATGGGCGATGAGTTGCAGGGTGCCACCGGTCACCGCGCCGACGCCGGCAGCCAGCACCATGAAGCCGATCTGGGCGCAGGTCGAGGCGGCGAGGAGCTGCTTGAGGTCGCTCTGGGCCACGGCGACCAGGCCGAGCACGACCGCCGTCACGGCACCCGTCCACGCCACCGCGTGGCCGCCCCAGCCGGACCGCATGAGGAGCGGCTCCAGCCGAAGCAGCAGATACGCCCCGGCCGCGACCATGGTCGCCGAGTGGAGCAGGGCGGAGACGGGACTGGGTCCCTGCATGGCCCCGGACAGCCAGAAACTGAACGGCAGCTGGGCGGACTTGCCGAACGCAGCCGTGATGACACCCGCGGTGACGAGGTCGGACCACGCACCGGTCGTGGCCGCGAGGTCGTCGAGGGCGAGGGAGCCGGCCTGACCGCTGGCCAGCGCTGCCCCGGCGGCGAGGTAGAGGCCGAGGTCGGCGGCGCGGGTGGTGAGGAAGGCGGTGGCGGCAGCGTCACCGCGTGCGCTGTCGCGCCACCCATAGCCGATCAGCGCCCAGGAGGTGGCGCCCATCACCTCCCACGCCATCAGCAGGACCGGCAAGGTGGTCGCGGTCACCGTCGCCAGCATCGCGCCGCCGAACAACAGCATCAGCCCGAAGAATCGGGCGCGTGCCTCTCCCGGACCGATGTCCGCGACGCTGAACACGAGGACGGCCGTGGTCACCGCGGTGACAGTCACGGCCATGAGGCCCGACAGTCCGTCCACCGCGAGGCCGGCGGGAAGCCCTTCCAGCAGTGGCGCTTCGACTCGCGGGTGCTCGAACGCAACCGCGACGGCGAGGCCGAGCCCGGCGGTGGCCGTGCCGACCGCGACGGCGGGAGCGCAGCGGTCCACCGGCCGGCCGGCGACCGCGAGCAGTGTCCCCACGGTCAGCGGCAGGGCGATGAGCACCCACAGCAGCGCGCTCATTCCTTCAGCTCCGCCGCCATGTCGGTCATGTCGATGTCTCGGGCTCGGAAGAGCGCGGTGACCACAGCGAACCCGATGGACATCTCCACGGCCATGACCGTGACCGCCAGGACCACGAGCACCTGCCCGTCGGCGGCGGCCGGGGCGATGTAGTGCCAGGCAGCCGCCGCGCCGACGATGACGCCGCCCAGCATCAGTTCGAACCCCATCATGAGCATCACAACCGACTGCTGGGTGAGCGCCCCGAAGAGGCCGATGCTGAACAGGGCCGCGGCCAGCAGCAGGAAGAGCTCCAGACTCATCGGCCCACCCCTCCCCGTACCGGGTCGTCAGCGGTAGGGGACCTCAGGTCGTGCCCGAACCGGTCGTACCGGCCCCGGCGGGTGGCCAGGACGACGGTGGCGACCATGGTCGCGAACAGCGCCAGCCCCAGGGTCATCATCGTGAGCATCTGCGGACCCATCAGCGACATACCGAGGTCCACGGTCGGATCGGCCGACGGCCGACCGCGCCGGGACGGCCACGGAGCGAGGAACACGCCCGCGGCCAGGACAGCGAAGAGCGCCGCGCAGATCACGGTCGCGCCCTTCTTGTTGTGCACCATGCTCATCGGCATCAGCCCGGCCGGATTCATCATGTACATGAGCATGAACACGGCCATGATGGCCATCTCGATGGTCATCATCAGCACGATCACGACCCCGAGGTAGTCCAGCCCGAGCACCAGCACCTCGCCTCCGACGCACAGCAGCGACGCCAGCAGCGCGTACGTCGCCCGGGCCATGGAGTCGAACCGGAACACCATGGCTCCACCGGCCACCGCCGGAAGGGCCAGCACCCAGAAGATCACGTCGTCGAGCATCGGCAACGCACCTTGCCTTTCATCGGTTCAGTACGACGACGGCGACGAACAGCGCCTGCAGCAGCGTCAACGGCACCAGCACTATCCAGGCCACTTCCATGTACCGCTCCATCCGCAGTACGGGCAGCGCCCGGCGCCCGGCCACCAGCAGAGCCACGACGGCCGCGGTCTTGAGGAGCGTCCACGCCCAGCCCGGCAGCAACGGACCATGGCCTCCTCCGAGAAACAGCGGCACGCTGAAACCGGCGGTCACCACGAGCAGCAGCCACCGGCCGCCGAGGAACACCAACCGGTCCACGCCCGCGAGTTCGGCCGACGCGCCACCGGCAGCGTCCCGGGACAGCGGGTGGGAGAACGGCCCCCAGAAGGACATCGCGAGCGCACTCAGCAGGTAGGCGGCGAACGCGACCGGCATCCAGACCACGAACCACACACCGTCCTGGGCGGCGACCACGTCTCCGACGCGCAGGGACTCGGCCCCGAGGGCGGCGGTGGTGAGCGCGAACATGTGCGGCAGTTCGTAGGCCAGACCCTGCGCCAGGAACCGGTAGCCGCCCATCAGCGACAGAGCCGAGTTCGGCCCCCAGCCGGCCAGCCACACCGCTGCCCAGGCCAGCGCCTCCATAGCGTTGAACCACACGACGCCGACCGGCGGATCGCTCACCGCGCGAAAGCCCCACGGCAGTACGCCGCCCGCCAGCACCGCCGCCACGGGCACCAGTACCACGCCCAGCCGGCCCAGCAGCCGGTCGGCGGCCGTCGTACGGCGCGGCTGCTGGACGAGCAGCCGCAGGGCTTCACGCAACGGTGACAGCGCCCGTACCCCGGCCTCCCGGACACTCCCGGCCCGGCCGCGCTCGGCCTCCCCCGAAAGCACCGCGGAGAACCCCGCCGTGACGACGGCCGCCGCTGACAGCGCCAGGGGGAGGACGACGGCCGCCCACCAGGGTGCGGCATCAGGCATGGAACGCTCCGGCCACGGGTGCAGAGGCGAGTTCATCGACGTCCGGGTCCAGACTGGCCAGGATGATCCGCGCGCAGGCGTACTCGGCGCCGGTCAGCAGGCCGGGAAGAATGTCGAGCAACGCCCGCGACGGCGGCGTCGGCGTGTCCAGCAGGCCGCGCGGTCCGTTCCGATCGGCACACGTCAACGGCCGCGTGTCATCGAGGGAGTCGAGACCGCGCTCCGTTTCCTTCAGCCACGTCAGCAACCGGTCGTGGGCGTCTCCGTCCGCGGCCAGCGCCGGCCCGGACACTCCGGCCGCTTGGGCTTCACCGGCCGTCAGCCCCCCGAGTCCGGCGATCGACCAGCGCAGGGCCCGGGACCGCCCGATTCTGCGCACCGTTCCACCGAGCACACCGCCGATCGCCTCACGCGATGCCCCCGACAGCACATCGTCCCTGAGCAGACGGCACCGCGCGGCGGCATCGTCCCAGCCTGCGACTGCGAGGAGCCGTCCCGCGCTGTCCAGATGGGCCGCACAGCGCCGGCGCGCCGCGCTGCCCCTGGTGACGTGCTCGCCCCGGACGGCCCGCAACCACGGCTCGTCCCAGAAGGGCGGCCGATGGCCGGACGGTACGGGGAGGTGGTCCACCTCGACGCCCTGCACGACGTCTCCTTGGAGCGTGAGACGGAGGATCAGCCCCACGGGCCAGTCGCTCAGCCCGGGACCGAACGGCACGTGCAACTGGTCGAGCTTCAGTGCGTCCCGGTCATCGGCCCGCTCGGCCATCGGCAGGCCGGCCACCTCCCCCATGGCGTGACCCGTGTGGCCCCCACGGCCCCCGTGACCGTGGTGCGTTGCGGGCTCGCGCCCCGCGCGTCCGTTGCGCGGGGCATCTGGCCGATTCGTTGCCTCGCGGTGGTGGGCAGGACGGTCCGCCGCCCTCGCGCCGCGCGAGTTCACCGCTTCGCGGGTCAGTTCCCGGCGCGCCACGTCGAGTACGTGTGCGACCTGGCCGCTTCGGTCCACCGCGATGCGGACGGCAGGTTCCGGCACCGACTGCTCGATGCCGTCCACCCATTCCGATGCCGTGAGGACGGGAACGCCACAGACGAGAAGGAGGTCCGCGGCCGCCGGAACGGCCACGACGGGCCATCCACGGCGGCGCAGCTCCGCCTCCGCCTCCAGCCGCAGGGCTGTCGCTCCGGGCACCGTGACCATCAGCACTGCCGGGCGGTTCATCGCCGTACGCCGCAGCAGTCCTCTCACGCCCACCGCAGAGCCCCCTCGCGCCAGGCGTAGGCCACTGCGGCGAACAGCACGCCGAGGAAGAGGAACATCTCCACGACGGCCGTGGTGCCCACCCTGGAGACGACCTTCACCCACGGGTACATGAAGAGCATCTCCATGTCGAAGGCCAGAAAGATCATGGTCACCGGGTACCAGCGCACGTGGAACCGTGACACAGCGTGCCGGCCCGGCCCCAAGCCCCCGGAGAACGCGCCGGTTTCCAGGGGAGTTCGCACGGCGGCCAGGTACAGGCCCAGGCCGTACAGGGCTGCCACGCCGGCACCGACCACGCCGAGCAGGACCAGCAGCGGCTGCCATGCGTCCATCCCGCCCACCCTCCGCCCGCGGCGTCACCGTCGTCCCCCATAGTGCGCGGCCGACCACCTCTGGCCCTGCAGGCTGGCCCGAGCCGCCGAAGGCTCCCTGGTCCGACGCGCCTCGCCGTCCACCGGATGGCCGAGCAGCACTTCCCTCTGTGTTGATCTCAGCGGTCCGGGAGGTGGTGATCGCTGCGGCCATCGTCCTGGCAGGCCCGTGGACGCCGTCGGCGCTCTCGGTCTCGGCCATCTGGACCGCACCCTCGTGGCGCCCTGCGGCCATGAGGGGTACGCCCTCAGCCGGCGTCGCCCTGGTCGGGGTCGAAGGGTTCGTTCGAGAGCAGTCCGGCGGCGGCGCCGTCCAGCGCTGTCTGCTTGTCGCGGGAACGGGGCACCATGGTCTTCTCGTACGCGCGGATGGCGTCGGCGATGGCGTCGTGACTGGTGATGGCGATGGCGAGTTCGGCGGCGTCGAGCATGGCGAGGTTGACGCCGACGCCGAGCGGGGGCATGAGATGCGCGGCGTCACCGAGCAGGGTGACGCTGGGGTTGGTCTGCCAGGTGTGCGGGACCGGCAGGGCGTAGAGGGGGCGGTGGATGTAGGGGCCGTCGTTGTCGGTGATGAGTCGGCGCAGGCCGGGTGCCCAGCCCCGGTAGCGGTCCAGGAGCAGGGTGCGAATCTGTTCGGTGTCCTGGCTGGTCAGTCCCGCTCGGGTGAGCCAGTCGGCGGGGCCGGGCTGGATGATGTAGACGCGTACGTGACCGCCGCTGTTGCGCTGGGCGAACAGGCAGCGTTCACCGTCGGCTGCCATGGCGCTGCCCTGCCCGACGAGATCGGCGACGGAGGGGTGTGCGGTCTCGACGTCATGGAACCAGGCTTCGAGGAAGTTGATGCCGATGTGCTCGGGTATGGCAGGTGAGAGCACACGTCGGACTCTGGACCAGGCGCCGTCGGCGCCGATGACGAGGTCGGCCCGGACGACGCTGCCGTCGGCGAAGTGCAGCCGGCGCGGGCCCTCGTCGGGCCCTTCGACGCTCTTGAGCGTGCGGCCCCAGTGGACGGTGCCGGGGATGAGAAAGTTCAGCAGGAGGTCACGCAGCTGGCCGCGGTCGATCTCCGGGGCGGCGAACTGGTCACCGGCGGGCTGGTGGTGGAAGCGGAGGGTTCCGTCGGCGGCATCGAACTGCCGCATCTCCTGGCCTTCGGGACGGGCGAGGCGGGTGAACTCCTCCAGCAGGCCGGCCTCCTTCAGCGCGGCCTGACCGTCCTCCTCGTGCAGGTCCAGCGTGCCGCCCTGATTGCCGTCGTCGGGGCCGGAGGCCAGGTCGTAGACAGCGACGTCCACCCCGTTGCGCTGAAGGACGCGGGCGCAGGTGAGGCCGCCGGGGCCCGCTCCCACGATCGCGATGCGGGGGGCGGGTGAGGGAGTGGACATGGTGATGCTCCGTTCCTGTGGACCGGCACGAGTGGGACAGCGACAAGGCGTGATCGAGGCAGGGGCGGGTCGATCCACGGACCCGCCGCACCAGAAAAACACACCGGATCAACAAGTGCAACGGTTGCACTTTTTGAGCGGTGCCACAAGTGAGGTAAATTGACGGCATGCCCGATGCCACCAGCGCCGCGCGCACTCCCATGGGCCGTCGCGAACGCAAGAAGGCCGCCACCCGCCAGGCCATCGCCGATGCGGCCCTGCGCCTGTTCCTGGAGCGCGGCTACGACGACGTCGGGATCCGCGAGATCGCCGACGCCGCCGACGTGTCCACCACCACGCTGTTCAAGCACTTCCCGAGCAAGGAAGCACTCGTCTTCGACCAGCAGGACGAGATGAAGGCCCACCAGTTGCACGCCGTACGCAACCGTCCGGATGGGCAGTCCCTACCAGCCGCTCTGCGCGAACACGCTCTGCGCCACCGGCTGCTCCTCCCCGGCACGGATCCCGACGTCAACGCCTTCCTCAGCCTGGTCACCGGCACCCCTGTGCTGCTGGACCACCAGCACAACACCTGGTTGGAGAACACCGCTCCCCTGGCCCAGGTCATCTCCGAGGAGAGCGGTCTTTCCTCCGACGACCCTGCCAGCACCGCCCTCGCCCGCTTCGCCCTCGAAGCACCGCGCATCGCCCGCGATCAGCCCGACAGCGCCGCAGCCCTCAACGCCGCCTTCGACCTTCTCGAACACGGCTGGCAGAACATCGCCCCGGACACCGGGAATCCGCGGCAGGGCGCGCCCATCAACGCACAGTCCTGACATCCGAAGCAGCAGGGCCGGCGTACTTTTCGACGGCCTCCGCGGTGACGGGGGTGAAGAAGTTGACGAGGTTGCCGTCGGGGTCGCGGAAGAGCAGCGACCGGTTGCCCCACGGCATCGTGGTGGGCTGGTTGACGAAGTCGGTGACGAAGCCGGCGAGGTTCTGGTGCACCTGGTCCACGTCGTCGACGAGGAACTCGGTGATCACGCTGCGGTTGTCCGCCGGCCGGGCCGAGTCCGGGGCGAACAGCGGGACCGTGCGGGTGCCGGCGATCGCGAGGGTCGCGCCCGCGGTCCGGAGTTCGGCGAAGTCCTCGGTGGCCCACGTCGCCCGCACCCCTGTGGCTCGCTCGTAGAACTCGACGAGGCGTGCGACGTCGCCGGTGATGATGCGGATCGAGACGAAATGCATGGGAATCTCCTTGGCTGTGCCGAAAGCGGATACGCCACAGGCTAGGAAAGATAGTGGACGGAATCGGTCCTCTATTCGAATGATCGCGTTAAACTGCACGGATGCCTGGACCCACCGGCCGCGTGCTGGCACTCCTGGAACTGCTGCAGTCGGGCGGCACCCGGACGGTGGCCGAGCTCGCCGACCGTCTCGGTGTCGAAGGGCGCACCGTGCGGCGGTATGTGAGCCGGCTGATCGATCTGGACGTGCCGGTGGAGTCGGTGCGTGGCCGCTACGGCGGCTACCGGCTGGCTCCCGGGTACCGCTTGCCTCCGCTCATGCTCAGCAACGACGAGGCACTGGCCGTGCTGCTCGGCCTGGCCGCCGGCCGCAGGGCAGGACTGACGACGGCGGAGCGCACGGCAAGCGAGACCGCGTCGGCGAAGATCCGGAGGGTACTGCCCCAGCACATCGCCGGCCGGCTCGACGCACTCCTGGCAGCTGTCGCCCTCACCGACGAGCCCCGCGAACCGGACCCCCCGGATGCCGAGGTCCTGCTCACCATCGCCGATGCGGTGCGCCACAGCCGACCGGTCTCGGTCGACTACACCGATCGCGACGGACGGCACAGCGAACGCACGCTGCACGCGTACGCGATCGTCGCCCATGCGGGCCGGTGGTACGTGACCGGAAGGGACGCCCGGGCCGGCGAGGACCGGACCTTCCGGCTCGATCGCATGGAAACCGCGCGGGTCCTGCCCGGTTCGTTCGAAGCGCCCGTGGAGACCGATCCGGCGCAGCGCCTGCTGTCAGGGTTCGCCACGGCCGAGTACCGGCACGAGGTGACCCTGCGCATCCACGGGACGTCCGAGCAGATCCGCGCGCACCTTCCTGCCAGCGTCGCGCGCCTGGAGGAGGACGAGCCTGCCGCAGGCGGGGCCCCGGCGGCCGAGCGCTGGCTACGCGTCGAGCTGCGGGTGCAGCGGCTCGACTGGCTGCCCGGGGTCCTCGCCTCGCTCGACCGGCCGTTCGTCATCGAGCGCCCCGACGAACTGCGCACCCTCGTCGACGCGCTCTCCCAGCGCCTCGCGTCCTATGCACGCCAAGCCTGACAGCCGTTCACCGACCGCCAGTTCGGCGGAGCGCGGTCACAGCGGATGTCTCCCTCCCCGGCCCCGACGTCGGCCGTCTATTCGGACCGGCCTGGCAGTTCAACGGGCCCTGGGACTGGACGGCCTTCGCAGATCGCACCGAAGATCTTCCCGCCGTACTCCTTCTGTTGGCCCGGGCTGACTACTCTCCAGTCGCCCGGCCCGGCACAGGAGAGGTACGTCATGAGCACCCCGGTCCACCGCACCCCGACTCGGCAGTCGGTCCTGCCCCCGGCCCGGCAGCACCGAGAGCGGGGACGGACCGGAGACCCGTCCCTCACCTCCCCCGGCCACCCGCTCCTCGCGATCCAGGCCGGCCTCGGCAATCGGGCCGCGGTCGCCGCGGTGCAGCGTGCCGAGGAAACCGCCAGGAGCAGAGAACCGGAGAACGCCGGCCCACCCCCCGCCCCCAGGAGTTACCGCGACCGGATCGCCGCAGTTCTCGACAAGGTCAAGAAGAACCTCGAAGTCATCGACACCTTCGTCAAGGGCGTCCACGTTCCCGCCAACGCAGGCTTCGCCCAGCAGGCGTCTGCGACGGCGAGCGAGGGTCTCAAGCACTCAACCGGCGCATCGGGGACCGCCGCCGCGTCGGAGAACCTCGTCACGGAGACCGCCGGCGCCCTACTCAGCGGGATGGAGGCGGTCAAAGCCAGGAGGGACGCCGCAAAGCACGAGACCGGGTCCGCCTTCCACACGGCGGACAAGAAGGCCAACTCCAAGAAGGCCGATGCGGTCATCGGTGCCGCCGGAGCGGGGAACTACGCGCTCGGCATCGCCAAGGAACTCACCAAGGCGCAGATGGCGGCGCACGCCGCGACGGCATCCGAGGCCAGCGGTATCGGCTCCAGCGTGGTCGGAGCGGTGAAGGGCGCTCGCGCGGCGGCGCGGGTCGGTCTGACCGCTCGCAAGTACCACGCCCTGAAGGGGCTTGAAAGGCACGAGCGCACCGATGAGGAGGCCATGGCCCGGCTGGACCAGGCCCGGCGGGAAGCCGAACAGGCAGCCGATGACGCATACGTCGCGCTGGACGGCCACTGGGACCACGAGGGCGAGGACCGGATCGCGCGCGTCTCCCAGGCCATTGATGCCGCCTGGGCGGCGACGGGCGCCGCCCGTGCCGCGGCCGCCGACATCCGGAGCGCCGAAGACGCGAACACGATGAACACCGTGCACACGTACGCGCTGGGCAAGCAGCGCAACAAAATGGGCAAGCAGGCGTTCACCGCCGTGGGCGAGTCGGCCAAGGCCGCCGGCGGCATCGTGACGGCGGTCGCCGCCACGGCGGGAGGTGCCGGGCTGGCGAGCAATCCCGTCGGCTGGGGCCTGGCCGCCGGGGCAGCCGGCCTCATCCTCGGCGTCACCGCGTACAAGGCGGGCCGTGCCGGGATGAAGCGCTACGACGGGGCCCGCCGTCCGGAACGCTGGGGGGCGGACGAAAGCTCGGCCGAACCCGCGTCCCGGCCCGATGCGCTGAAGGAAGCCTTGAAGTTCTGGAAGAAAGTCGAGAACGGTGAACGCCAGGCCATGGCACGCAAGATCTACGGGCTCGCGGCGGGAGCGGGAATCGAGGGGAGCGGCCAGACGTCGCCCGCGATGCGGGACTCGGCCCGGGCCCTCCTCATCGCTCTCAAAGCGGGCCCCGTGCACCACAAGCTGACCCCGGACGAGTGGGTGGAGTCCCTCGACGACCCTGCCAGGAGCGCTGCGTGGGTGAAGGAGATCGCAGAGCAGTTGTCATCGGCCTGACGTCTCCGGTGGGGCCGCCTCGCGGGCGCGTTCGCACGTCGCCCCGGGGCTCGGAGACCGGTCCCGGTGCCGGTCGAAATGCGGCTGCGCGCGCCCTCACGCCTCCGCATACTGGCGGTCGCCGACTCCCGAGATCCGAAGGGCCTTCCCGCGTGCAGGCTGCCGTCACCGTCTCCCCCGCTCAGATCCCCGAACTCTTCGACGGCCCGGACCTCCTGGCGACCGCACCCGTCTCCGCCAACGGACGTTCCTCACTGACCACCGGTTTCACGACCGACGGAACACACACCGTCACCGCCGCGTAGAACGGCGACGACAGTTGCGACGCTTCGAACGGCACCACCCTCACGGTGTCCCGAGCCCCGTCGTCCCCAGCAGACAATCCGGGCTGCCTGCTGTGCCGGCTGATCGACTTCCACGTCGGGAACGTCCACAACGCGGTCAACGTGAACAGCCACAATGTGAGGCATCCACGAACAACCCCGGCCCGTCGGGCGGTGGACACGAGCGAGGGATACCGGTTCATGCAGGTGAGCCGCGCCGAGAGACTTTTCGATCCGAGCCGGGCGAACTGGCGGTGCAGGTACCAGGAGGCGGAGCTGTACGGCGGGGATCACGCCAGTGGCAAGAGGCGTGTCATGTGCTCGACGGGATGGCTCGCAGACCGCCGAGCAGTGCGGCGAGGTACCGGTGTGCTGTGTTGATCCGTTCGGCAGGAGTGCCGCCGTGGATGGTGACCGCGTGGGCGATGCCGCACATCAGCGGGACGAGATCGGCAGCGGACAGATCGGGGCGGACCACTGCGGCCTCGCGGGCCCGGTTGAGGAGTTCGGTGCCGGTCGTTGTCAGCGACTGCCTGAGCTCCGTGGTGCGGGGGAGGGCGTCGGTCGGTGCGGCGGTGACCAGGGCCAGGGAGGCGTCGGTGATCTGCGCGTCGAGGGTCCGCGTCAAGAAGCTTTCGAGTGCGCTCCAGGGATCCGTGTCGGCCAGCGCCTGTTCGCCGTGGGCGGCCAGGGCTTCCAGGCAGGGGGTGGCCACGGTCTCCAGCAGCGCCTCGGGGGTGGCGAAGTGCCGGTAGACAGTGCCGACTCCGAGTCCAGCACGGCGGGCGACATCGTTGAGCTGTAGCGTGACGCCCTGATCGACCAGGACGCGGGCGATGGCGACGATCCGGTCCCAGTTGCGGGCAGCGTCCTTGCGTAGCTGTGTGGTCGTCATGTGTGGCCAGTCTCTGTCGCGTGTCCTGTCATGTGTGTTCGGTGTTCGATCATACGCAGTCGTTCCCGGCTGGGAGGTCGGCGCTGTGGCGGGGGGGGCGGGGGGCCCCCCCCCCCCCCCGGGGGGTGAGCCCCGGGGCGGCCGGCCGCCCCGGCACCCCGGGGAGTTATACACCCCCACCCTG